>NZ_MRCP01000014.1:0-217394 GCF_002303975.1 Pseudomonas sp. ACN5
ACCCCCTCCAGCGGTCACGCCACCCCCTCCTGTACGCACCTGCCAGGCCATGGATAAAACCGATGTACTGGGCGATGTGCGCGCTGAAAATGGCGAGGTGACCCGAGTCACCACCACGACTCGTTGCGTTACGCAGTAAACCCGGGCGCGATGTGCAGCAACCTCGACCTGCTCGGGGTGATGGTGATTGCTTTCATCGTCGCCCTGGGTAGAGCGGGACCCGAGATCTGCTGATTGGCGCCACGCCTGCCGAGGCCGTGGCCGACTCGATGCATTTCTGCCGAGGTACGGCGCCGATTCAGTCACCTTGAAAAACGTGAACGACTTGTAGGCCATCAGCGGTTTTTATCGCAGCTTGGTCTAGTAGCCCTGTCAGTTCTGGCAGTTTTCGGTATATCGATTTTTCCTGATAGTGAATGGACTGTTTTTTGTCCAACGCTAAAAAGGAAACGTCGTCATGACCGACGAATTAAAAGCTGCATCCGTTGCATCAAGCCTTTGGGACCAAGCCACGTTGTTGATCAATGGTAATAAAGTGGAATGGGGTACGGCACCTGTTTTGCTCCGTGGGCAGGAGAACGTAGTGACGGTGGAGGCCCCACCCGCAATCGCCAGGGCGTTGAATCTGGGGCTGTCTGAGGATGGCGGTTTGAGCATCGCTGCATCGCCGGATTTTGGCAATTGGGTGGCCCCCGTCGATGGCAAGTTCACTTGGAAGATTACGCCGGACACTGGCAAGAGCGGCCGTGTCACCCTGGTGTTTTTCAGCAGGGAAGTGCTGGAGTCGTGGGAGCACCGAAGCCTGGTGATTTCGAGCAACCTGGCGGATGAGGCAGACGTGAAGATCGGCGGCGTCGCCGTGCCTGCCGGGGGTAATTGGTTTTACCGGGGCAAGGTGCAAACGGTGACGTTGACTCCCAAATCAGGCAGCCCGCTGGCCGGCCTTCCGGTCAAGCTGACCTGCGCAATCAAAAGTGGCCTGGATGTCGCCAACGTGGTGAGTGCACCGGCCTTCGGCAGTGAGCAACCCACGTATAGTTGGAGAGTGACGGGGTATACCAAAAGCGGTACTTTCGAGCTGAAGCTGTCGGGAAAGGGCATGACTACGCCTATTACCCTGCCAATCAGTAAGTTGCTGTCGAACCATTTAGCTGACGAAGCTGTTGTCAACATTGGCGGCGTCGCTGTACCGGACGGAGGTAATTGGTTTATCCGTAATCAAGCCCAGATCGTCACACTGAGACCCAAGTCAGATAGTCCATTGGCAGGCTTACCGGTCACGTTGACCTGCACAATAAAAAGCAACCTTAATCCTGCCAACGTGGTGAGTGCACCAGGCTTTGGCTCTGAGCAAACTATGCATAGTTGGAGGGTGACGGGGAATACCAACAGCGGTACTTTTGAACTGAAACTCTCAGGGCAGGGCATGATTACACCAATTACCTTGCCAATCAGCAAGTTGCTGTCCAACAACCTGGCGGATGAAGCTAATGTCAAGATTGATGGTGTAGCGGTGCCCGCGGAGGGCAATTGGTTTTTCCGGGATAAACCGAAAACTGTCACGTTGACTCCAAAACCCGGCAGTCTACTCGCTGGCCTTCCGGTCAGTTTGACCTTTGCAGTCAAAGGTGGGCTCAGTCCCGCCAATTTAGCCAGTTCGCCTGCATTTGGCAGTGAGCAAACTGGCTATCGGTGGGACGTAGTGGGGAACACCAAAAGCGGTGCTTTTGAATTGAAGTTGTTGGGTAAGGGCATGACTACGCCTATTACTCTTCCAATCAGCAAGTTGTTGTCGAATAATCTGGCTGACGAAGTAAATGTTTTGATGGACGGTAAGGAGATTTCCAATGTTGACATCCCGAACCTGAGGAGAGAATGGCATACATTTACATTGGTCCCGAAGTTGTATAGCCCGTTGGCCGGGTACCCGTTGAGGCTACAATGGATCAAAGGAGATGGAATTGAGTCGGGGGATCTGGAATTTCGGCCGCAAATAAACACAGAGTCTGTTGTCTATAGTTGGCAGGTTACTGGTTCTTTCACGAAGTCGGGGAGTTATGAACTCGGATTCCGTGGGGCAGGATTCAGTGAAATGCTGGTGTTGCCTGTTATTAGGCAGATAGTTCCAAAGTACTATGTGAATGGAAAGGAGCTTCTTGATCTTACCGATTTTATTTTACCTGATAGGCCGTATTCTTTAAGTGTGGAGGTTTCAGCTGGAGTGTCGAGCATATATGTCAAAAATAGCCCTAATGAGTTCATCTTTAATCCTCCTTTGAATCGGTCGTTTCCTGTAATTAATGGAAGGGTGGAGTGGACCTTTTCATCTCCAGCTGTCGGTTATGTTTTAGATACGCTAACTTTTGATTATTCATCTGTATATACGGCGCGGGAAGATGTTTTGCTTTTTGGTCGACCGTCTTAATTTGCTCGCTAAACAATTATTGCGCATAGTTAAAAAACGGCAGTGTCATGAGCCCGCTGCATAACAGGGGCTCCCGCTCGCAAGGCAGCCAATCGGCTGCCTTTTTTTCATATTCTGGATCAGCAAGAAGCCAGCACGGGTTGCCTTTCCTGTTTCATTCGCTGACTCGCATCAGGACAGAAACCCACCATCGACATTCAACGAAACCCCAGTGGTATAGCTCGAAGCATCGCTGGCGAGGTAAAGCACCGCCCCCGCCATTTCACTCGGATCCGCCACCCGCTTGAGCGGAATCTGCTGCAAGGCGGTGTTCAGAATGGCTTCGTTTTTCACCAGTGCCGAGGCGAATTTAGTATCGGTCAGACCCGGCAACAGGGCATTGCAACGGATCCCGAACTGCGCGCACTCCTTGGCAAACACCTTGGTCATGTTGATCACCGCCGCCTTGGTCACCGAGTAGATGCCCTGGAAGATCCCCGGTGAAACGCCGTTGATCGAAGCAACGTTGATGATGCTGCCGCCGCCGTTTTCGCGCATCAGCTTGCCGGCTTCGACCGACATGAAGAAGTAGCCGCGGATGTTCACGTCGACGGTTTTCTGGAAGGCGCTGAGGTCAGTGTCCAGGACGTTGCAGAACTGCGGGTTGGTCGCGGCGTTGTTGACCAGGATGTCGAGGCGGCCGAACTGTTCCTTGATGCCGGCGAAGACCTGGCTGATCTGTTCCATTTCGCCGATGTGGCAGGCGATCGCGGTGGCCTTGCCGCCGGCGGCGATGATGGCGTCGGCGACGTGTTGACAGCCTTCGAGCTTGCGGCTGGAGACGATCACGTGGGCGCCTTGCTGGGCCAGCAGTTTGGCGATGGCTTCACCGATGCCACGGCTGGCGCCGGAGACGAAAGCGATCTTGCCGTCGAGGTCGAACAACTGAGTCTTGGACATGGGATTCCCTTTTAGAAAGTCTTGTTATCGAGTCAAATGCCGGGGTGTCGCTGAGGCTGTTGGGTAGGGGCGGCTTGCTGCGTCTGGTCAGTGAACGGGTGTTATCGTTCACGATCTTCGCGAGCGAGCTCGCTCCTACAGGGGTTGTGTGTAATCGAACAGAATCAGGGTCACAGGCTGGATTTCTGGATCACCTGCAAGCTCATCTGCTCCAGCAGCTTGTTCATGTGAATGAACTGCGCGAAGCGTTTGTCCTGGGTCTGGCCGTGGTAGAAGCGGTAGTAGATCTGCTGCACGATGCCGGCCAGGCGGAACAGGCCGTAGGTGTAGTAGAAATCGAAATTGTCGATCTGGATGCCCGAGCGTTGGGCGTAGTAATCGACGAACTCGCGGCGGGTCAACATGCCCGGCGCGTGGCTTGGCTGGCGGCGCATCATCTGCACCGGTGCCGGATCATCGGCTTCGATCCAGTAGGCGAGGGTGTTGCCCAGGTCCATCAGCGGATCGCCCAGGGTGGTCAGTTCCCAGTCGAGCACGCCGATGATCTGCATCGGGTTGTTCGGGTCGAGGATGACGTTGTCGAAGCGGTAGTCGTTATGCACGATGCTGGAGGTCGGGTGGTCGGCCGGCATCTTGTCGTTGAGCCAGGCTTTCACCGTTTGCCATTGTGGCGCATCGGGGGTCAGGGCCTTCTCGTAGCGATCGCTCCAGCCTTTGATCTGGCGCGCCACGTAGCCTTCGGGCTTGCCGAGGTCACCCAGGCCGTAGGCGTTGTAGTCGACCTGGTGCAGTTCGACGAATTTGTCGATGAAGCTCTTGCACAGGGCTTGGGTTTTCGCCGCGTCCAGCCCCAGCTCCGGCGGCAGGTCGGAGCGCAGGATGATGCCGTTGACCCGTTCCATCACGTAGAACTCGGCACCGATCACCGATTCGTCGGTGCAGTGCACGTAGGCTTTCGGGCAGTACGGAAATCCGTCGCGCAGTTGATTGAGGATGCGGAATTCACGGCCCATGTCGTGAGCCGACTTGGCCTTGTGGCCAAAGGGCGGTCGACGCAGGACGAATTCCTGCTCGGGGTATTCCAGCAAGTAAGTGAGGTTCGACGCGCCGCCCGGGAACTGGCTGATCTTCGGCAAACCGCTGAGCCCCGGTATATGGGCCTTGAGGTATGGATCGATCAGGCTGGCATCGAGCTCTTCGCCGGTGCGGATACGGGTGGACTGGTCAGTAAGCGCCATGCTTATCCCTTCTGCTTATTCTGGAGGCCTGAAACTATTGGCTAATCTAATGCGCACACCCCGCACCCACAACCGCGATCGGCTCTTATAGGTGAGCGTGTTGCCGGCCAATCATTGTTTTTGATACAGCTGTTTGAATTGCCCTCAATGAACGACCCGACTCATGGCCGGCGGCAAGTCGATCGGCGTCAGCACCGGTTGGCTGGAGAAAAACGCCAGGAGGTTCTTGCCCACCAGTTCGACGGTGCCCTGGGTGGCTTCCGGGGACAGTCCGGCGACATGGGGTGTGAGGATCACGTTACTCAGGGTCTTGAGCGCATCCGGCACCTTCGGTTCGGCGTCGAACACATCCAGCGCGGCGCCGGCGATCCGGCGTTGCTCCAGGGCGGTGATCAGGTCGGTGGTGGCAATCACGCTGGCCCGGGCAATGTTGACGATAAAACCCTTGGGGCCCAAGGCGTCGAGGACCTGGCGATTGATCAGGTGCTTGGTGCCCAGCCCGCCTGGCGTGGCGACGATCAGGAAGTCCGAGGCGCGCGCCAGTTCGGTCGGCGTCGAGCAGAACGTGTAGGGCACATCGCGGCGACGTTGGCGATTGTGGTAGCAGATGCTCATGTCGAAGCCGGCGCCAGCACGCTTGGCGATGGCCATGCCGACCGCGCCGAGGCCGAGGATGCCCAGGCGTTTGCCCGCGAGGGAAGGGCGCATGATCTTCGGCCACTCGCCGCGCCGAACGGCGGCGTCACAGCGGGGCACATCACGGACCAGCGATAGCAGCAGCGCCATGGCATGGTCGGCGACGGACGAGGCGTTGACTCCGGCACCATTGGTGACAGTGATGCCCCGGTCAGCGGCGGCCTGCAGGTCGACGTGTTCATAACCGGCGCCGATCACGCAGATGATCTTGAGTTTGGGTAGCGCCGCGATTTCATCGGCATGCAGCCCCAATGGTCCACGGGTCAGGACGGCGTCGATCTGCCCGGCGTGGCGGGCGATGGCTTCGGCACGCTCGGCGGGCGTCGGGGCCAGTATCAGGTGGAAGCCCTGATGTTCGAGGATAGGCAGGTAATCATTGATGGTTTCAACCAGTACCAGAACGGTTACAGGCATGCTTGGCTCCCTGTGGGCATCGGAAAAACGGCTCGAACTTCACTTGAGATTGCTGATTTCAGGATAGCTTGGCAACCGCCGGCGATGGTCGTTAACGATAACGCGTGTGAACCGGATAAACGCGGCGCACTTGAGTCCATCGCCAGCAGGCTGGCTCCTACAGTTTCAGCGTGGGCACGGTCCTTTGTGGGAGCTGGCTTGTCGGGTCGCCGCATCGCAGCGATGGTCGTTAACGATAACGCGTGGGAACTGGATAAACGCGGCGCGTTTGAGTCCATCGCCAGCAGGCTGGCTCCTACAGGTTCCGGGAATGCGTGAAGGACCTTTTATTTCGATGCTGAGAGTGCTGCCCGGGCCGCCTCGAGAATTTCATCCGACAGTGGATCGCCGCGGGTCGCCCGGGACAACATCAGCGCGCCGAACATCAGCGAATACTGGACCAGCGCCTGTTGCCGTTTGTCGGCCTCGTCTTCGGTGTCGAGCAGTGAGCCCAGGGAATCGAGCAGGTTGTTCAGGCCCAGCAGATAGGTTTGACGCAAACCGCTCTCGGCGGCCTCGTGGCACATGTCCCCGGCAAAGGCCACTACCGGGCAGCTGTCACCCGGATTGTCCCGGCTTTCGCTGGACAGGTACGTTTCGACCACGGCGCGGCGGGCGGTGTCCTTGCTCTCCTGATCGGCCACCCGTGCTTGCCAGCGTTGCGCGGCTTGCTCGAAAGCCCGGCCACTGGCCTCCTGCGCCAGGGCTTCGCGGGATTCGAAGTGCCCGTAGAAGCCGCCGTGGGTCAGGCCTGCGGCGGCCATCACATCGACCACGCTGATCCCGTGCAAACCGCGTTCGCGGAACAGCCGCGTGGCGGCATCGACGATGGTCTCGCGGTTGAGGTCGGCTTGTTTGCGGGAAACGCGGGGCATGGGTCTTTCTCGATTTCAGGTTGAATATCAGAGGGCGTATTGGGCAATTCCGTTGCCGAACGACCAGTTCTCTTTTTTGACTTCCACCAGATTGATGAAAACGTCCTCCAGACGCACGCCCAGCTCTGTGTGAAGGCTTTCGGCGATGGTTCTGTAGAGGCGTTTTTTCTGCTCGACGGTTCGCCCCTCGCTCATGGTGATCTGGATCACCACCAACTGGTCCGTGCGGTCGATACCCAGATAACCGGGATCAAAGATGAAATGCTGCTCATCGTGTTCGGCGAGTATCTGAAAATTATCGTTCTCCGGCACGCCGATGGTGCTGTGCATGGCGGCGTAGATCAGTTGGCCGATGCGTTTGGCGTGGGTGGGGTCCTGATGTTTTTTGATGTCGACGCGAACCAGTGGCATGGGAAGACTCCAGGAGGAATGCAGGTTGTTTAAAAATACATGATGGTAGACCTTTATCAAGTGCGGATGATGAAATGCCGATGGAGATCTCGAAAACAAACAGAAACCTGTGGGAGCGGGCTTGCTCGCGAATGCGGTGTGTCAGACACATCAATGCTGAATGTGCCGCTGTCTTCGCGAGCAAGCCCGCTCCCACAAGGGGGGACTTTCGTCAATCTGGTACCACCGTTCCTCACCTAAGTCTTTGCTTCTGTTCACTAATCCTCCAGAATCGCGCCCCTGTTCCGGTCAGGGCGCTGCCTGTCGGGTATTCCGACGCGTTCTGACCGGGTGGCAAGTGACCGGAATGTGGAGATCCCACCGGATGAATGATCAGGCCAATAGCGTCAACAAACGCTATGTAGCAGCAACACCCGCAACGCTTTCGAGCTGGAATCGCCAGGACACCACGTGGATGCTGGGCCTGTTTGGCACGGCGATTGGTGCGGGCACCCTGTTTTTGCCGATCAATGCGGGCCTCGGCGGTTTCTGGCCGCTGCTGATCCTGGCGTTGCTGGCCTTCCCGATGACGTTCTACGCGCACCGCGGGCTGACCCGTTTTGTGTTGTCCGGTCGCGAAGGCGCCGACATCACTGAAGTGGTGGAAGAACATTTCGGCATCAAGGCCGGTGCGCTGATCACCTTGCTGTACTTCTTCGCCATTTTCCCGATCCTGCTGATCTACAGCGTGGCCCTGACCAACACCGTGGGCAGCTTCCTCGAGCATCAACTGCACATCACGCCGCCGCCGCGCGCCGTGCTGTCGCTGGTGCTGATCCTCGGCCTGCTGGCGGTGGTGCGTTGCGGTGAGCAACTGATCGTCAAGGCCATGAGCCTGATGGTCTATCCGTTCATCGTCGCCCTGCTGTTCCTGGCGGTGTACCTGGTTCCGCACTGGAACGGCGGCATCCTGACCACCGCCAGCAGCGTGCCGGCACCGTCGGCGCTGTTGCACACCCTGTGGCTGGCGATCCCGGTGATGGTGTTCTCGTTCAACCATTCGCCGATCATCTCGGCCTTCGCCGTGGACCAGAAGCGTCGCTACGGCGATCACGCCGAGGAGCGCAGCTCGCAGATCCTGTCCCGGGCGCACCTGTTGATGGTGGCGATGGTGCTGTTCTTCGTCTTCAGTTGCGTGCTGACCCTGTCGCCAGCGCAACTGGCTGAAGCCAAGGCGCAGAACCTGTCGATCCTGTCGTACCTGGCCAACCACTTCAGCAATCCGACCATCGCCTTCGCGGCGCCGTTGATTGCCTTCGTGGCCATCTCCAAGTCGTTCCTGGGGCACTACATCGGCGCCAGCGAAGGTCTCAAGGGGCTGATCGTCAAGAGCGGCAAGCGTCCGTCCGCCAAGGCCCTGGACCGCATGACCGCCGCGTTCATGCTGGTGGTGTGCTGGATCGTCGCCACGCTGAACCCGAGCATCCTGGGCATGATCGAAACCCTCGGTGGCCCGGTGATCGCGGCGATCCTGTTCCTGATGCCGATGTACGCCATTCGCAAGGTGCCGGCGATGGCACGCTATCGCGGTCAGGCGTCCAACGTCTTCGTGACGGCGGTGGGCCTGGTGGCGATCACGGCGTTGATTTATTCGTTGAGCGCGTAAGATCAGGAGATCGTAGCCTTCGGCAGCTCCTGCAGGCTGCGATCCTTTGATTTTCAGCTACAGTGGCCGCTGCACGTGAAACGTGCAGCGGCTTTTTTTCGCCTGGAGACATTCGATTGTCGAGCGCCCCCAACGCAAACCCCACCGAGCAACCCAACCGTTGGCAGGACCTGTTGGCCGGGTTGTCGATAGCCGGCCTGTTGTTGCCCGAAGCCGTCGCCTATTCAAGCATCGCCGCACTGGCGCCCCAGGCCGGGGTGATTGCCTTGTTTGCCGGGTTGTTGTGTTATGGACTCTTGGGCAGCAGCCGCTTCGCCATTGTCTCGGCCACTTCATCCTCCGCCGCCGTGCTGGCCGCCGCGACCGCCACCCTGGCCAATGGCGACCCTGAGCTTCGCTCGACCCTGGCTATCGGCCTGGTGCTGGTGACCGGGGCGTTTTTCCTGCTGGCCGGGCTGTTCAAGCTCGGCAGCGTGACCTCGTTCATCGCCAAGCCGGTGCTGCGTGGTTTTGCCTTTGGCCTGGCGCTGACCATCATTCTCAAGCAGGTCGCCAGCGTGGTTGGCGTGCATCTGACCGAAGCCAACCTGGTGGGTTTTCTGCCGCAATTGCTGGAGCAACTGCCGCAATGGAACTGGGTCGCAGCCACGGTCGGCGCCGTGGCGTTGACCTTGTTATGGCTGTTCGCGCGGTTCCGGCACCTGCCGGGTGGTTTGCTGGTGGTGGTGATCGGCATCGCGGCGGGGCAGTGGCTGGACCTGCCGGCCTATGGCGTGAAGCTGATCGGCTTGATCGACCTGAGCCTGGAGGTGCCGAAGCTGCCGGTACTGCCGTTTGCCGACTGGTTGCGTCTGGGTGAGTTGGCGTTCGCCATGGTGATGATTTTGTATGCCGAGTCGTATGGCTCGATCAGTGCCTATGCGCTCAAGCACGGTGATCGCGTCACCTCGAACCGCGACCTGCTGGCGCTGGGTGCTTCCAACCTGCTGTCCGGTCTGTTCCACGGCATGCCGGCGGGCGCGGGGTATTCGGCGACCTCGGCCAATGAGGCTGCCGGCGCCACTTCACGCCTGTCCGGGATCGTGGCGGCGCTGGTGGTGCTGCTCATTGTCCTGACGGTGCTGCCGTATATCGCCCTGACTCCGGAACCGATTCTCGCCGCCATCGTTATCCATGCGTTGGGGCGTGGCTTGAGCCTGCAACCGCTGGGACGCTATTTCATCTGGCGCCGTGACCGCTTGCTGGTGATCTGCGCCGTGGGTGCGGTATTGCTACTGGGTGTGCTGGATGGCTTGCTGGTGGCGGTGGCGATCAGTGTGTTGCTGATGCTCAAGCAACTGTCGGCGGCGGATATCCAGATTCTCGGGCGCATCGATGGCGGTCACGACTTTGTCGACCTGCAACGCCATCCAGCGGCCCAGGTCGTGCCTGGTGTGTTGATTGTGCGGCCGGGTGAGGCGTTGTTTTTTGCCAATGTCGAGCGGATTCTCGGCGCTGCCTTGCACTTGATCCGGCATTCGCAAACGCCGATTCATACGGTGATTCTCAGTCTGGAGGAGTCGCCGGATCTGGATGGCACCAGCATTGAGGCGTTGCAGGCGTTTTTCGTGCATGTGCATGAGGAAGGCCCGTGCCTGATCCTGGCGCGCCTGAAGGACGACGCACAAGCGGCGTTGGCGGTGTTGTCGCAGGTGAAGGCTAACGGAGTGGTCCTGAGCGGGCTAAGTGTTGATGGCGCAGTGCAACAAGCCCTGAAGCCGAACGCATAACCCTGTGGGAGCGGGCTTGCTCGCGAAGGCGTCATGACATTCAGCATTGATGTTGACTGACCCACCGCCTTCGCGAGCAAGCCCGCTCCCACAGGGTTTTTGGTGTTTGAACTGGATGCATAAAAAAACGCCGCTCATCTCACGATGGGCGGCGTTTTTCATTGCGTTGCAGCGTTAGGCTTGAACGACCGGGATGTTGGCGTTCGCAGCAGCTTCACGGAACTCGGCGATCTGGTCGAAGGACAGGTAGCGGTAGACATCGGCCGCCATGCTGTCGATCTTGCCAGCGTATTCCATGTACTCCTCGACGGTCGGCAGGCGACCCAGGATGGAAGCCACGGACGCCAGCTCAGCCGAAGCCAGGTAGACGTTCGCGCCGTCACCCAGACGGTTCGGGAAGTTACGGGTCGAAGTCGACACAACGGTCGAGTTCGGCTCTACACGTGCCTGGTTACCCATGCACAGCGAGCAGCCCGGCATTTCCATGCGCGCGCCGGCCTTGCCGTAGATGCCGTAGTAGCCTTCTTCGGTCAGCTGGTGAGCGTCCATCTTGGTCGGCGGCGACAGCCACAGACGGGTTGGCAACTGACCCTTGACCTGTTCCAGCAACTTGCCGGCAGCGCGGAAGTGACCGATGTTGGTCATGCACGAACCGATGAACACTTCGTCGATCTTCTCGCCAGCAACGCTGGAGAGCAGGCGAGCGTCGTCCGGGTCGTTCGGCGCGCACAGTACAGGCTCCTTGATGTCGGCCAGGTCGATCTCGATGACTTCGGCGTATTCGGCGTCCTTGTCCGCTTCCAGCAGCTCAGGGTTGGCCAGCCAGGCTTCCATCGCTTGAGCACGACGTTCCAGAGTACGTGCATCGCCGTAGCCTTCGCCGATCATCCAGCGCAGCAGGGTAATGTTGGACTGCAGGTATTCGGCAATCGACTCTTTGGACAGCTGGATGGTGCAACCGGCAGCCGAACGTTCAGCCGAGGCGTCAGACAGTTCGAACGCTTGTTCTACGGTCAGTTTAGGCAGACCTTCGATCTCCAGGATGCGACCGGAGAAGGCGTTCTTCTTGCCTTTCTTCTCTACGGTCAACAGGCCAGCCTGGATCGCGTAGTAAGGAATGGCGTGAACCAGGTCACGCAGGGTGACGCCTGGCTGCAGTTCGCCTTTGAAGCGAACCAGGATCGACTCAGGCATGTCCAGCGGCATGACGCCGGTGGCTGCGGCGAACGCAACCAGACCGGAACCGGCCGGGAACGAGATGCCGATCGGGAAACGGGTGTGGGAGTCACCACCGGTACCGACGGTGTCTGGCAGCAGCATGCGGTTCAGCCACGAGTGGATGATGCCGTCGCCCGGACGCAGGGAAACGCCGCCGCGGGTCATGATGAAGTCAGGCAGGGTGTGGTGGGTGGTCACGTCGATCGGCTTTGGATAAGCCGCGGTGTGGCAGAAGGACTGCATCACCAGATCGGTCGAGAAGCCCAGGCACGCCAGGTCTTTCAGTTCGTCACGGGTCATGGGACCTGTGGTGTCCTGGGAGCCCACGGTGGTCATCTTCGGTTCGCAGTAGGTGCCCGGACGGACGCCGGTCACGCCGCAAGCCTTGCCGACCATTTTCTGTGCCAGGGTGAAGCCCTTGGTGCTTTCAGCCGGTGCTTCAGGCTTCTTGAACAGGGTCGAAGGTGGCAGACCCAGCTCGGCGCGAGCCTTCTCGGTCAGGCCGCGGCCGATGATCAACGGAATACGGCCGCCGGCGCGAACTTCGTCCAACAGGACCGGGGTCTTCATTTCGAAGGTGGTCAGGACTTCGTCGGTGCCGTGCTTGCAGACTTTGCCAGCATGCGGGTACAGGTCGATCACGTCGCCCATGTGCATGTTGGAAACGTCGAATTCGATTGGCAGTGCGCCGGCATCTTCCATGGTGTTGTAGAAGATCGGAGCGATCTTGCTGCCGAAGCAGAAACCGCCGGCACGCTTGTTCGGCACGTAAGGAACGTCGTCGCCGAAGAACCACAGCACCGAGTTGGTGGCCGATTTACGCGAAGAACCGGTACCGACCACGTCGCCGACGTAGGCGATCGGGAAGCCGGCGTTGCGCATTTCTTCGATCTGCTTCATCGGGCCGGTGACGCCTTGTACGTCAGGCACGATGCCGTCGCGAGCCATTTTCAGCATGGCCAGGGCGTGCAGCGGGATGTCCGGACGGGACCAGGCATCAGGCGCAGGGGACAGGTCGTCGGTGTTGGTTTCGCCGGTGACCTTGAACACGCGCAGGCTGATCTTGTCGGCCAGGGTCGGGCGCTTCACGAACCACTCGCCGTCAGCCCAGGATTGCAGCACGCCTTTGGCGTGAACGTTACCGTTCTTGGCTTTTTCAGCGACGTCGTGGAAGGCATCGAACATCAGCAGGGTGTGCTTGAGTTCTTCGGCAGCTACTGGCGCCAGTTCGGCGTCGTCCAGCAGGTTAACCAGGGTCACGATGTTGTAGCCGCCCTGCATGGTGCCGAGCAGTTCAACAGCGCGCTTCTTGTCGATCAGGGGGGATTTGGCTTCGCCTTTGGCGATGGCGGACAGGAAGCCGGCCTTGACATAGGCCGCTTCGTCCACGCCTGGCGGAACGCGGTCGGTGATCAGGTCAACGAGGAATGCTTCTTCGCCAGCCGGGGGATTTTTCAGCAGCTCGACCAGGCCTGCAGTTTGTTCGGCGTTAAGCGGCTGGGGAACGATACCCAGTGCTGCGCGCTCTTCGATATGTTTGCGGTAGGCTTCAAGCACAGTTATTACCCTCATCAGTGGTCCCAAAT
This sequence comes from Pseudomonas sp. ACN5, assembly GCF_002303975.1. NCBI lineage: Bacteria > Pseudomonadati > Pseudomonadota > Gammaproteobacteria > Pseudomonadales > Pseudomonadaceae > Pseudomonas > Pseudomonas sp. ACN5. Next base: position 13,256 of record NZ_MRCP01000014.1, read on the forward strand.
GGGTGTCCGGGACGCTCATCCCGAAATTGCCGTACTCATGCGCTGCATGGCGTTGTGAGCCACTTAGCCAGAATTACCGACAATTCCTTACAGAAGCTGCTTTCAAAGTTTTACGCCTGCAGAACGGGAGCTGATGAGGGTTGGCGTTGGGCTTTTCCCCGCTGGAAAAACCCCTCGCCAACACCGCTCTGAAGGAACGACTGTGCTCGTGACGCTTTGAAAACAGCTTCTAACGGACATTGGCGCCTAAAAAGGCAGGCTGATTCTACGGCAAAAAAAAATTTAAGGTAAGTCAGGTTTTATTGGACTTTGGTGGCGGCCGGTAAACGCCGATTTACCCATGGCCCTGAACTTTGAGGGGTGATCAATGGTGGACAAAGGACTAACATGCCGGCCTGTTCTGCTTTTTCGCGTTTTGCCTACCTATGCCCAATCAGACCATCAAGACGCCGTGCGTCGGCCTTTGCTCCACTGTTTACGGTGACCTGGTGTGCCGTGGCTGCAAGCGTTTCCACCACGAAGTGATCCACTGGAACGGTTACAACGAGGAGGAAAAGCGCGCTGTATGGCTGCGTCTTGAGCAATTGCTGTCGCAAGTGATGGCCGCCAAGGTGGAAATTTTCGATCCGGCGCAGCTGCGGATGCAGCTGGAGCAACGCAAGATCCGTTTCGTACCCCATCAGTCGGAATATTGCTGGGCCTACCAGTTGATCGCCCGGGGGGCGCGGGTGATCAACAACCTGGAAGCCTACGGGATGGTGTTGCTGCCGGAGTTTCGCGACTGGAACCTGCCGGAACTGCGCGATGCCATTGATCGGGAATTTTTCCTGCTCTCCGAGGCGCATTACCAGCGCTACATTGCGCCGGGGTTTCTGAAGGATGCGTTTGAAGGCTAAATTGTTAAAAAGCTTCGCGAGCAAGCCCGCTCCCACATTTTCCTCGGTCGTACACAAAAGTTGTGTCTGCTGAAGATCCAGTGTGGGAGCGGGCTTGCTCGCGAAGACGGCCTTTCAATCACCACATATCTCAGTGCTTGCCGGCAATCTCCTCAAGATGATCTTCGATCTCCTGCGGCTTGAGCACCAATACGTCACTTTCAACCGCATCGAGCACCACTTCCGCCGTATTGCCGATCAACGCGCCTGACAACCCGCTACGCGCCACGGTGCCGATGACGATCACGGCCGCCTGCAGCTTGTGCACCATGAACGGAATCAACACGTCCGCCGGACCTTCCTCGATGTGCAGGTGATCATCGTCGATGTCGAACTCGGCCTGGAACGACTTGCATTGCTCACGGTAGCGCGCCTGGATGGTTTCGCTGAGTTGAAAGGTCGGGTCGGCCGACGACAGCATCGGCGACGGGTGGGCGCTGATCACGTGCAAACGGGCCTTGGCCAGGGTTGCGATGTCATAGCCATGATCAATGATGGTGTTGTGCAGGTGGCGGTGTTCGAGGTCGGTGTTGCCGACGTCGATGGCTGCCAGGATCACTTTGTCTTTCCATGAGCCAGCGGTTTTCACCAGCAGTACCGGGGAGGGGCATTGGCGCAGCAACTTCCAGTCCTCGGGTGTCAGCAGGGCCTTTTTCAGGGCGCTGTCGGGATAGTGCTGCTTTACCACAAGACCGCAGCCTTCGGCTTGCTGCACATCGACGATGGTTTGATGCAGGCTCTGGTTCCAGGCCTGCTCAGTGGTGACGTTGTATCCGTCTCCCTGTAAAGCGGCCTTGAGCACACCCAACATGCCACTGTGATCATGCTTGGGGTCGCACACCAGCAGATGCAACTGCGCCTGGGTCACGCCGGCGATCAGCTTCGCCCGCTTGAGCGCGAGGCTTTCGGAGTGTTCGGGGTCGATGACCACCAGAATGCTGCGTACGGCTTGCATGAGCGCGATCTCCTGAAAATAAAAAAGCACGGCGTTGCACAACTATAGTTGCTGCCTGCGATTCGGGGACTTGATGCATATCAACGGTTGGCGACTGGTGGTCTGCGGGCAGGCCGGTATAATCGGCGCCCTTCGTTTTGAACCTATTTGTCCGTGAGCCCCATGATCCTTCCCGAAATTCACGAGTTCCTTGGCTGCCGCACTCCCGACGGCTGGGTTCAAGCCGCGCTGGCCGATCAGGAAACCTTGCTGATCGACCACAAGAACTGCGAATTCAAGGCCGCCAGCACCGCGTTGAGCCTGATCGCCAAGTACCATTCCCACGTCGACCTGATCAACATGATGTCGCGCCTGGCCCGTGAAGAACTGGTGCACCACGAGCAGGTCATGCGCCTGATGAAGCGCCGCAAGATTGCGTTGCGCCAGCTGTCCGCCGGGCGCTATGCGTCGGGTCTGCGCAAGGTGGTGCGCAGTCACGAGCCGGTGAAACTGGTGGACACCTTGGTGGTGGGCGCCTTTATCGAGGCCCGCAGTTGCGAGCGTTTCGAAGCACTGGTGCCGCATCTGGACGAAGAACTGGGCAAGTTCTATTTCGGCCTGCTCAAGAGCGAGGCCCGGCATTTCCAGGGATACCTGAAACTGGCCTACCAGTATGGTGACGCCAGGGACATCGCCCAGGTGATCGACAAGGTCCGCGCCGCCGAACAGGAACTGATCGAATCCCCGGATGTGGAATTCCGTTTCCATAGCGGCGTACCGGCCGCAGCCTGATCAACTGGTGCGGTTCTGACGCGCTCCCACATGGGATCTCATAAACGCCGGGATCCAGTGTGGGAGCGGGCTTGCTCGCGAAGACTGCGCAACAGTAAATATTGATGCTGCCTGACGCACCGCTTTCGCGAGCAAGCCCGCTCCCACAGGTATTGTGCTTGACTGACTGGCTTTTTTGTCAGGTCTTCAGCTTCAGAAATCCCACGTGGTGGTCAACATCACGTTGCGTGGTTCGCCGTAGTACGTGGTGTCGAAGTTGCCCAGGCCCGTCAGGTAGCGTTTGTCGAAGACGTTGTTGGCGTTGACGGTGAAGCTCAGGTTCTCGTTGAACTGGTAGCGGCTCATCAGGTCGACGAGGGTGTATCCGCCTTGCTTGATGCGGGTGTAGTCGCCCACGGTCGGGCTGTAGATCTTGCCGTAGAACGCGCTCTGCCAACTGATGCCGCCGCCGATGGTCACCTTGTCCAGTGCGCCGGGCAGGCGGTAGGTGGTGAACGTACGCACGACGTGTTCCGGTTTGCTGGTGGACAGCGGGAAGCCGAAGATGCGCTGTTCATCGGCGTCACGGGTGCGGGCGTAGGTGTAGCCGGCCGACACGTTCCAGCCTTCGGCCAATTCACCGGCCAATTCCAGCTCCACGCCTTTGGTGGTCGCGCCGTCAACGGCGTTGTAGATGCCTTCGTTGGTCACCGGGTTGGTGCCGATCGATTCAGCGAGGTTGTCTTGCTCGATGCGAAAGAAGGCCAGGCTGGCATTCAGTCGCCCTTCGAAGTAGGCGGCTTTCAGGCCGGCTTCGTAGCTGTCGCCTTCGACCGGTGCCAGGGTCGAACCGTTGATGTCCTTGTAGGTTTGCGGCTGGTAAATGCTGGTGTAGCTTGCGTAGGCCGAGTAGGTGTCGTCCAGGTCATACACCACACCGGCATAAGGCGTGACCACGCCATGCTCCTTGTAGCTGGCATGGGTATCATCGAGTCCCGCACCCGGATAGTACGAATAGTCTTCGTTGTACTTGAAGGTGCTCAAGCGGCTGCCGAGGATGATCGACAGGTCATCGGTCGCGTGTAGGCGCGTGGCCAGGTACAGGCCGTTCTGGCTTTGGGTGCGTTCGTACTTGCCGTTTTTCGGGAAGTCCTGTTCCGGCAGATCGCCGTTCCAGTCGTAGATGCTCCCCGGGACCATGGCGAAGGCACTGGTGTCGAAGGTCGCGCCGGTCTGGCGCGAGTGGGAGGCCATGAAGCCGGCCACCAGTTCATGCTCGCGACCACCCAGGGAGAAGGGGCCGGTGACGTTCACGTCAGCGGTGTTTTGCACGCGATGACCTTCCCAGCGACCCCAGTACAGAAACATGCCTTCACCGGTGGCACGGTCCGGGTTGCCGCCACTGGCCGAGGCCAGGCGAGTGTCGTGATCGGTGGTTTTCTGGTCGAACGTGGCCTTGAACGTCCAGTCGTTGGCCAGGGCCTGTTCCAGGGAGGCGAAGTAGGTGATGTCGTCGAAGTCGCGACGACTCCAGTCGGCGCCCGGGTTGAAGTGACGCGGGAAGTCGGTACGGCCGCCGTCCGAGAAGTACACCGGGTTGCCGGTCCAGGACGAGCCTCGCGGGGTGGCGCTGGACTTGTCGATGCCGAAGGTCAGCAGGGTGTCGGGTGTCAGGTCGGCTTCGAGGACGCCGTAGAACAGGTCCTTCTTCTGGCTGTAGTGATCCTGGTAGGAGTTCTTGTCGGAATAGGCGCCGACAAAACGGCCACGCACGCTGCCGGAATCGTTCAGCGAACCGGAAATGTCACCGACGCTGCGATAGGCATCCCACGAACCGACGGTGCCGCTGATCGACGCCTTGAATTCCTTGGTCGGCTTCTTGCGGATCAGGTTGACGGTGGCGGACGGGTCGCCCGAACCGGTCATCAGGCCGGTCGCACCCTTGACGATTTCGATGCGGTCCAGGCTGGAGGCGTCGTCGCCATTGCTGGGGTTTTCACCGTAGACGCCGTCATACGGGATGTTGATGCCGTCGTACTGGAAGTTGGTGATGGCAAAGCCACGGGCGGAAAACTCGGTGCGGTCACTGTCGTACTTCTGCGTCGAAATGCCGGGGGTGTTGCGCAGCGCGTCGCCGATGGTCTGCACGCCGCGGTCGTCCATCTGCTGGCGGGTGATGACGGTCACCGATTGCGGCGTTTCGCGGATCGACAGGGGCAGGCCGGTGGCCGAAGACGTTGAACCGGTGGTGTAGGAGTGGGTGCCTTCGGTGGTGGCGCCCAGCGCCTGGGCGGAAATGTTCGTTGCGCCCAGCTGCAGTACGCCGTCGTCCTTCGCCGGCTTCTTCTCGGCATCGGTTTCAGCGGCGTGGGCGGCGAGGCTCATCAGGGCGGCGGGCAGGGCCAGCGCCAGAGGGCACAGGGCAAAACGGAAACGGGCGACAAGCGGGTGCGACATGGGGATCCCTTTGCATCGAATCGATCGGTAGTTGAAGTGCTTCTGAGGGGTTAACCGAACGAAAAATGCAAAGGGGAACTGCCGCCTGAAAAAATTGATAATTGTTCTCAGCGAGCCAGGCCGAGACGCTGATGCCACTGGGCGATGGATTCTTCAGGGTACAGATCGAACTGCTGATCCCCGGGCTGCGCCTGGACCTCCACCCACGGTGCTTTCGAGCCGAGCATCAGGTGCGTGTGCTCCGGCGGCACCGGCAGTGGTGTGTCGATGGCGCAAGCGAACGGGTGAATCAATTCCGGCCACTGCGGGCTGAACAGCCACAGGCCCGAGCCGCAGACCGCACAGAAATGCCGCTCGGCGCTGCTGCTGTGGGCGCGTTTGTCGCCTTCTTCCTTGAGCCGCGCATGGTAAATCGCGATGTGCTTGCGCCCGCGCACCTTGAGGCTGGCGGCATCGCCACCGAGGTTGATCGCATAGCCGCCACCGCCCTGGGTCTTGCGGCAGATCGAGCAGTAGCAACGCTGGTACGGGTAGGGGTGGGCGCAGGTCAGGCTGAACGACACCGCGCCACAATGGCAGGAACCTTCGAGTTGCATGGGAGCCTCCGGCTGTCTTGAGCGTACCCGGGACAGCCTAGACCCTTAGCGTGAGTGGACAGGCGCGAAAAGCCAGGGTGATTTCGGCTTCGCCGCTTTGTGCGCGGGTCACGTCCAGCATGTGCCGGGTGCGGGTGGATGTCATGGTCCATAAGGGAAGGTGATGGGAAGGTGGATTTGTGGTGAGTGGGCCGGCCCATTCGCGAGCAAGCCCGCTCCCACATTTTGAATGCGATCCCCTGTGGGAGCGAGCCTGCTCGCGAAGAACGATAACGCGGTCCCACTGGACGCCTGCCACAGGCCAAGTCAGCATGTCCGCCTCGAAACCGGGACACGACCTGATGCGACGACTACCTTCCCTGGCAGCCCTGCGAACCTTCGAATGCGCCGCCCGCCATGCCCATTTCGGCCGGGCGGCGGCCGAGTTGTGTGTCACCGACAGTGCGGTCAGCCACCAGATTCGTCAGCTCGAGGAGCAGCTCGGTGTGCCGCTGTTCGTGCGCGAAGGCCGGCAGATTCGCCCGACCCTGGCCGCCGGGCGCCTGATGCAGAGTTTGCAACAGGCGTTCGAACTGATTGGCGATGCCTGCGATGAGCTGCGCGATCCTTCATCGCTCGCGGTGCTGCGTCTGGCGGTGACCGCCGAGCTGGCGCAAAAGTGGCTGATGAGCCGTCTCACGGATTTCTATGCGCGCTATCCGCACATCACCCTGCACCTGTACGAACAACCGATCGACGCCACGGCGCCGGGGGAAGACATCGACCTGGCGATCACCTACGGCACCGGCCCGGTGGACAGCAGCGCGTATTTCGTCCGGCCGCTGCCGGCGTTGCAATTCTTCCCGGTGTGCAGCCCCGGCCTGTTCAACCTGGGCTCGCTGAAAACCCCGAAGGACCTGGCCCGCCATTGCCTGCTGCACGACGACCAGGACGGCAAGACCTGGACTGCGTGGCTCACCAGCCACGCCGGCGACCAGCGCCCCGACCGCCAGTTGTATTTCGCCCACGCCGGGCTTGCGCTGGAGGCGGCGGCGCAAGGGCAGGGCGTGGCCATGGGGGACAACCTGACGGCCCAGGAGGACTTGCTCAGCGGTCGGCTGGTACGGCCGTTTACCTCGAGCATGACCGCCCTGGGCCAATACGCACTGGTGTGCGAACGGGTGCGGCTGGAACGTCCGGCAGTCGCGCAGATGCTGGAATGGTTCAACGATCAGTTGCTCGATTGATGAGTTGAATTCAAGTATTCCGAAATAATCATCGTTGGCGAGCCTGTCACCAACGCCCTTAGCCTGTGGTCATTCCAATCCCTGATGAAGAGGTTTGACCATGGCCCGTTTGCTCGACACCACTCCCAAACAGGACGGTTTCCGTCTGCCCGGCGAATTCGAAGCCAAGTCCGGTTGCTGGCTCGGCTGGCCGGAGCGCACCGACGTCTGGCGCAACGGCGCCAAGCCTGCGCAGAAAGTCTGGGTGCAGATCGTCACCGCCATTTCCATGAGCGAACCGGTCACCGTGTGCGCCTCGGCGGCACAGTTCGCCACCGCGCGCCGCCAGTTGCCGCCGCAGGTGCGTGTGGTGGAAATGACCTGCAACGACACCTGGTTCCGCGACAGCGGCCCGTGCTTTGTGGTCAATGACCAGAGCGGCGAAGTGCGCGGCGTCGACTTTGAATTCAATGCCTACGGCGGACTCGACGGCGGCCTGTACTACCCGTGGGACAAGGACGACCAGATCGCGAGCAAGATCCTCGAAATCGAACGCTTTGACCGCTATCGCGCCCCCTTGATTGCCGAACTGGGCGGCATCCAGAGCGATGGCCAGGGCAGCATCCTCACCACCGAGCAATGCTTGCTCAACCGTAACCGCAACCAGCATCTGGGCAAGGACGAAGTCACCCGTCGCCTGACCGACTACCTCGGCGCCGAGCAGGTGATCTGGCTGCCGCGGGGCTGCAAGTTCGACGAAACCGATGGCCACGTCGACGACCTCGCCTGCTTCGTGCGCCCCGGTGAAGTGGTGCTGCAATGGACCGACAACCGCGACGACCCGCAGTGGGAAATCTATCAGGAAGCCTATGACATCCTGCGCAGCACCCGCGACAGTCGCGGCCGCGAGCTGATCGTGCACAAGCTGCCGCAGCCGGATGTGCTGCAATGGACGGCCGAAGAAGCCGAAGGGCTGGACCAGCAGGACAGCACCCATACCCGCCAGGCCGGGACGAAGATCTGCGCGTCGTACATCAATTACTACGCCGGCAACAGCGCCATCGTGGTGCCGCTGTTTGGTGATCGCAACGACAAGGTGGCGCTGGCGACCCTGGCCGAGCTGTTTCCGAAACACAGCATCGTCGGCATCGAAAACTCCCGGGAAATCCTCCTCGGCGGCGGCAACGTCGCGTGCATCACCATGCCGCAGTACGCCGGCACTGCTTGCAACAAAAAGGGAGTCTGACCATGGGCCTGCACAAACTGACTCAAGCAATACTGCTGGTGCTTGCACCCCTGTGTGTGCAGGCCGCCGACACCGCCAAGCCGGTGGTCAACCTGTATATCTGGGGCGAGTACCTGGCCCCGGACACCCTGAAAAACTTCGAGGAAAAAACCGGCATTCATGTGGTGGTCGATCACTTCGACTCCCTGGAAACCGTCGAGACCAAGTTGCTCACCGGCCACAGTGGCTACGACCTGGTATTGACGGCGGGGCAGCACCTGTCGCGCGCCATCGAGAGTGGTGCGGTGCAGACGGTCGACAAGCAGCAACTGCCGCATTTCGCCGGTGTCGGCGAGGAGTTCCGCCAGCACATGGCGATGTTCGATCCGGGCAACCGCTATGCCGGGATCTACGCCTGGGGCACCACGGGCGTGGGTTATCAGGAACAGGCCGTGAAACAGCGCCTGGCCGACGCGCCGACCGACAGTTGGGCGATGCTGTTCGACCCGGCCGTGGTCTCGAAATTCGCCGATTGCGGGGTGAGCCTGCTCAACGATCCCAATGAAGTGTTTGCGGCGGTCATGAAGTACATGGGGCTGGACATCAATCGCCAGAACCTCGACGACCTGAAACTCGCCGAGCAGCAACTGGCGAAGATTCGGCCGTACATTCGCTACTTCGACAACGACCTGAACATCAGCGACTTGGCCAACGGCAACACCTGCGTGGCGATGTCGTGGAACGGCAACGTGGGCATCGCGGCGGGCCAGGCCGAGGCAGCGGGCAAACCCTATTCGCTCAAGTACCGGATTCCGAAGGAGGGCACGTTGATCTGGTTTGATGCCATGGTCATTCCCAGGGATGCGCCGCATCCGAAGGCCGCTCTTGCCTTGATGGACTACCTGATGACCCCGCAAGTGATCGCGCCGATCACCGACACCATCCATTACGCCAATGCGATCACGGCGGCCGATGGCTTGATCGACCCGGCGATCCGCAATGATCCGGGGACGTATCCACCGGCCGCGGTCAAGGCTTTGCTGTACAGCAAGAATGACAATGGCAAGGCATTCAACCGGGCGTTGATCCGGGCGTTCAGTCGGTTGAAGTCGGGGTTGTGATTGGCCCTTGATGGTGTGTTGACTGGACTGACGTCTTCGCGAGCAAGCCCGCTCCCACAGTTGACCGCGATCTCATTTGAGAACTCGGTCAACTGTGGGAGCGGGCTTGCTCGCGAAGAACGATAACGCGGTTTACTTGTTTGGAACCCGCCACAAATACCAGGAGGCCACCGTCCGATACGGGCTCCACGCCGAGCCGATCTCGATCATCTGCTTGCGCGTCGGCTGCACCTCCAGGCCCTTGAGCCGGCGATAACCCTCGCGCACGCCAAAGTCGTCGGCCGGCAGGATGTCCGGGCGTTCCAGGCTGTAGATCAGCAGCATCTCCACCGTCCAGCGCCCGACGCCGCGCAACGTGATCAACCGCTCGATCAGCGCTTCATCGTCCATGGCCAGCGCCGTGGCGTAATCCGGCACCACGCCGTCCAGCGCTGCCTGGGCGATACCCTGGATGGTCGCGATCTTGCTCGCGGAAAACCCGCAACTGCGCAATCGGTCGAAGTCCGTGGCGACGATCTGTTCAGGCCGGGGAAAGGCACCCGAACCGAACAGCGCCAGCAGCCGCCCGACAATCGCATCGCCGGCCTTGGCGTGCAGTTGCTGATAGGCAATCGCCCGCACCAGCGACTCATAGGGATCACGCGCCGCATGCGGCTGGTGCAGGCACGGGCCGATGGCGTCGATGTGGCGGCGCCAGTCGTCATCGATGGCGGCCAGGAACTCACTGGCGGCCCGATAGCCGTCGGCCATGGGCTCAGGCGTTCCCGGACGGTTTCAACAGGGCGTTGATTTCGCCATAGGTGAAAGCCTTCAGGTTGTGGCTATCGAACTTGCCGGTTTGCAGAAAGCTTTGGGCAATGCTGGCCATGGCACCGTAGAGGAATTCGGCGATGCCGGAACCGGCGCTCAGACGGCGTACGCCGAGCGTCTCAAGCACTTCGGGCGACGGCAGGCCCGGGAACCCCAGCACATTCAATGGCAACGAGGTGCCGTGGCACAGCGCCTTGATCTCGTACTCGGCGGTAACGCCCGCCGCAAACAGGCCATTGGCACCGGCCGCCTGATACAGCGCGGCGCGCCTGAGGGTCTCGGCGACGCGGTCTTCGGCAGGCACCAGGCCGCGCAGGTAGACATCGGTGCGCGCATTGATGAACAGGTTCACGTTACGTCGATCGGCCACCTGGCGCGCGGTTTCAATCTTGCGGATCAGCAATTCCGGTGGCGAGGAACCGTCCTCGATATTGATCCCGACCGCGCCGGCGGCGATCACCGCGTCAACCACCTGTGCCACCCGCTCCAGGTCATCGGAGTAACCGGCCTCGATGTCCACGGTCAGCGGCACCGAAATGACCCGGGCAATCGACTCGACGGTCGAGACCAGTCGCTCCAGGGGCAGGGTGTTGCCGTCCGGATAGCCATGCACCCAGGCCACCGCGGCGCTGCTGGTGGCCACCGCCTTGTTGCCCAGTTGCTCCACCAGTCGCGCCCCGGCGGCATCGGCGACGTTGGTGAGGATCAGCAGACCCTCGTGATGCAGTTGGTGCAGTTGATTGTCGAGTCTGTCCATCGAGTGTCCTTCCTTATGAAAAGCCTGAGGGGGGATCAGAGCGTCAACCGCTCCGTGAGCTGCACCGCAGCGTTTTCCAGCCTGAGCAGAAACGCCTTGCGCGGCTGGCCTCCAGCGTAGCCGGTCAGCGAGCCGTCGGCGCCGATCACGCGGTGGCACGGCACGACAATCGATAAGCGGTTATGCCCGTTGGCCAGGCCTACCGCCCGACTGGCACCGGGCTTGCCCAAGGTCGCCGCAATGGTGCCGTAGGTGGTGGTCTGGCCGTAGGGGATCTTCGCCAGTTCAGCCCAGACGCGGCGGGAGAACTCGCTGCCGGGCATGTGCAGGGCAACGCTGAACTCAGTCAACGTCCCGGCGAAGTACGCCGACAATTGCGCTTCGATCTGCTGCAAATGGGTGTTGTGCCCCGGGGCCACGGCATAACCGAAACGGTTTTGCAGCGCTTCGATCGACGGGGTCAGTGAGGCCTGATCGAGAAACTCCAGCAGCACCAGCCCGCGCCGTTCGGCCATGGCGATCATCGGCCCCAGCGGCGTGGTCAGGCGGGTGAACAGCAGCGGCTCGCTGTTGGCCGCGCGGCCCGGGGTGATGTGAAACGACTTTTGAAAGGCATCGCGAAAGCCGCTCAGGGACTCGTAGCCGGAATCGAAGGCGACGGCGTCGATGGAGTCGCCCTGTTTGATCCCGCCCAATGCCATGCCCAGACGCCGGGCGCGTAGCCACGCGTGGAAGGTCATGCCGAAATGCTGCTTGAACCAGCGGCGCAGTTTCAGCGGCTCGATGCCTGCGGCCAGTAGCTGGGCGTCGGTCCAGCGCTGCTCCGGGTCGGCATCTACTGATTTGAACAGGCTCTGCACCCAGCCCGGCGCGCTGGCAGCGGTGTCCAGCGGTTTGCAGCGCAGGCAGGCGCGGTAGCCCGCCGCCAGGCATTGCTCGGCGTTGGCAAAGAACTCGACATTCTCAGGCTTCGGGCTGCGAGCGGTGCAGCCGGGGCGGCAGAAGATGCCTGTGGTCTTGACCGCCGTGAAGAACACGCCCTCGTAGGAGGTGTCTCGTTCGAGCATGGCGCGAACCATCTCGGCGCGGGGCGGGAGCAGCGTTTTTTGTAGGTTCATGGGCGCAGCATAGAGGGCGTCATGGGGGACCTCCACCGGAAAATCGACAGCGAATTTCAGTTGTTTCCAATCAGGTGTGGGGTGGTTCGCGATCGGCCAGTTCTTCCAGCAGATCGGCCGAAGGCACAAAGAACAAGCCACCCGTGACTGCCGTGCTGAAATCCAGCAGGCGGTCGTAATTGCCAGGCGGCTTGCCGACAAACATGTTCTCGAGCATTTGTTCCATAGGCTCAGGCGAACGGGCATAGCCGATAAAATACGTACCGAACTCACCGGCACCGGGTCGGCCAAACGGCATGTTGTCGCGCAGGATTTTCACTTCCTGCCCGTCCTTGGTGATTGTCGTCAAGGCGCTGTGGGAGCAGCTGGGTTTAATCGAGTCATCCAGTTCGATATCGGACAATTTCGTGCGTCCGATCACCCGTTCCTGGGCCTCGACCGAGAGCGCGTTCCAGGCCGTCATGTTGTGCAGGTATTTCTGCACCAGCACATAGCTGCCCGCGGCAAACAGCGGGTCTTCATCGCCGACCATCGTGAAGTGGGCAGCCTTGCGACCGACCGGGTTTTCGGTGCCATCGACAAAGCCGATGATGCTGCGCATATCGAAATAGCGAAAGCCCTGAACTTCATCGACGACCGTGACCGCGTCTCCAAGGGACGAGAGCAATTGCGTGGCCAGTTCGAAGCACAGGTCCATCTGCTCGGCGCGAATGTGCAGCAAGATGTCGCCCGGCGTTGCCACCGCTCGACGTCCTTCGGCGCCGAACTCGCGAAACCCGTGCAGCGAAGCCGGGCGCGGGCCGCTGAACAAGGTGTTCCAGGCACTGGAGCCAAAGCCACAGATGCACGACAAATTGCCGGAGGGAACACGTTTGCCGACCGAGCGCGTGAGGGCCGCGATGTCTGCACACCAGGCCCGCACTTTAGCGGCCGCATCCCCGCCGGGCGTCAATGTGGCGACGATGAACATCGCGCTGCCGGTGATGGGGCTGCATACCGCTTGAGGCTCTGGTGTTGGGTTATCCATTGGCATTTGCACTCCATGAGCAGGCGGAATATTCAGGCGCGTCGCGCCATCAGCAAAACTGAAGCCGCCGCCGACAGCAACCCGGCGCAGCAGCGGTTGAACAGGCGCTTGCCGGACGGCCGGGCGAACCAGCGGCGCATGTGCAGGCCCATGTAGGCATAGGCGCCGATGGCGATCCATTCCAGCACCAGGAACAGCGCGCCCAACACCACGAACTGCGGCGCAATGGCTTGGGTCGAGTCGACGAATTGCGGCAGGAACGCGGTGAAGATCAGGATCGCCTTGGGGTTGCCGGCCGCCACCAGGAACTCCTGCCGCGCCAGTGCCAAGGTGCCCGCTGGCGCGCTGGTGACGACGTTCTCGACACCGGGATCGGCGCGCCACAATTGCCAGGCGAGGTAGAACAGATACGCCGCACCCAGGATCTTGATGGCGTAGAACAACAGTTCTGAAGTTTGCAGCACCACTGCCAGCCCCGCCGAGGCCAGGGCAATCATCCCGGCGAACGCCAGCAACCGGCCGATGCCGGCCACGCACGCGGTGCGGTAGCCATAGCGGGTCGAATTGCTGACCGACAGCAGGTTGTTGGGGCCGGGTGCCATGTTGAGGGCGAAGCAGGCCGGCAGAAACAGGGTGAGGGTGGCGAGGTCCATGGTCGGCTCCTGAAGCAAGAGCGCTATTTTTATCACAGCCCGGCGGTGGTCAGACCCATACAGTGATGGGCGTAAACCACCGTATCAGGGCTATTTGGCGAATTTTTTCGCCCCGGCGACGCACAGGATCACCGCGACGGTCACACCCAGCATGCCGAGGCTGACCTGTTCATGCAGCAGGGTCGCCGCGAGGGTCAACCCGAAAAACGGCTGCAGCAGCTGCAACTGCCCAACGGCGGCGATGCCTCCTTGGGCCAGGCCGCGATACCAGAACACGAAACCGATCAGCATGCTGAACAGCGAGACGTACGCCAGGCTGAACCAGGCTGGGGTGCTGATGCCGCTGAACGAAGCCGGCATGCGCATCCAGCTGAGCAGCGCCACGACCGGCAGCGACAGCACCAACGCCCAGGAAATCACCTGCCAGCCACCGAGGGTGCGCGACAGCTTTGCGCCTTCGGCATAACCCAGGCCACAGGCAAGGATCGCCAGCAGCATCAGGATGTCGCCCTGCGGGGAGGCGCTCAGCCCCTGGGACAGGGCAAAGCCGACCACCAACAGGCTGCCCAGCACCGAGAAAATCCAGAACGCCGCCCGTGGCCGTTCGCCGCCGCGCAGCACGCCAAACACTGCCGTCGCCAGGGGCAACAGGCCGACGAAGACGATGGAGTGCGCGGACGTCACGTATTGCAGCGCCAGGGCCGTCAGCAGGGGGAAACCGATGACCACGCCGAGGGCGACTATGATCAGCGGGACCAGTTGCTGGCTCGCCGGGCGTTTTTCCTTGAATAACCCCAGCAGGCACAGCGCCAGGGCCGCCGCGATGGTCGCCCGCGCAACCGTCAGGAACACCGGGTCGAATTCCAGCACCGCCACCCTGGTCGCCGGCAGCGAGCCGCTGAAGATCACCACACCGATCAGTCCGTTGATCCAGCCGCTGGTGCTGTTTTCCAGCGTCCGGTGTTGCAGGTTCGAAGTCCGTTCCATTTGGCTCACGCTCATTGTCTGATTGCACGAAACCCATCGTATGAGCGAGTATCGATACAATCAAAAAATTGTCATGGATACATCTCGACATGCCTCGATCCCGTTATAAAACGCTGGTGGATGCCTTTGCCGCCGACATCCGTTCCGGGTGTTTGCCGCCGGGCACGCGCCTGCCGACGCACCGGCAACTGGCAACCGAGCACGGTCTGGCGCTGGTCACCGCCAGCCGGGTCTATGCCGAGCTGGAGGGCATGGGCCTGGTCAGTGGCGAAACCGGTCGCGGGACCTTTGTCAGGGAGACTTCGCTGCCGCCGGGGCAGGGCATTTCGCAGCACGTGGTGGCGGCGGGGATGATTGACCTGAATTTCAACTACCCGTCATTGCCCGGCCAGGCCGACCTGCTGCGCCATGCCTTGCGTCAGCTGGCGCTGTCTGGTGACCTGGAGGCGCTCCTGCGTTACCAGCCCCACGCGGGGCGCCTGCACGAGCGGGCCTCGGTCGCCCGTCATCTGGTCGAGCGCGGGCTGAACGTGCCGGCCGAGCAGGTGTTGATCGTCAGCGGTGCCCAGCATGGCCTGGCGGTGACGCTGATGACGCTGCTCAAGCCCGGCGATGTCATCGCCGCCGATGCGCTGACCTACCCCGGTTTCAAGACGCTGGCCGAAACCCTGCATCTGGAAGTCTTGCCCATTCCGGTCACCGATACCGGGCCTGATCTGCCGGCCCTGGCAAAACTCTGCCGCAGCCGATTGGTGCGCGCCGTTTATTCGATGCCGACCTTGCATAACCCGCTGGGCTGGGTGATGGACGCCGATCAACGCGAGCAACTGGTGGCGATAGCGCGCCAGCATGACCTGACGATCATCGAGGACGCCGCCTACGCGTTCCTGGCCGAAAACGTACCGCCACCGCTGGCCGAGCTGGCGCCGGAGAGAACGGTGTACGTGTCCGGTCTGTCGAAGAATATCGCCACCGGCTTGCGCGTCGGCTTTATCGCCGCACCGGCGCAATGGATCGCCGCCTTCGAACGCACCATCATGGCAACCACCTGGAACACCCCCGGCGTGATGACCGCCATCGCCACGGCCTGGCTCGACGATGGCACCGTCCTCCAGCTGGAAGCGCAAAAACGTGCGGACGCCCGGGCGAGGCAAGCCCTGGCCCGGGAGGTGTTGGCGGGACTCAGGACCATCAGTCACCCGAATGCCTACTTCATCTGGTTGCCGTTGGCGGAGGACGCCCGGGCCGACCAGATCGCCATGGCGCTGATGCGCGAGCAAGTGTCGGTGTCGCCGGCCGAGCCCTTTGCGATTTCAGCCCATGTGCCCCACGCGATACGCCTGGCGTTGGGCTCGGTGGACATGGATTCGCTGCGCATTGCCCTGGGCAAAGTGAAAAGCGTCGTCGGTTATTACTCATAGCGAAGCAGGGCAGTTTTGTTCAATACGCGAGCCGCTCGCCTCATTACCTTGGGGGCCTTGTTCAACTCGATGGAAGAAGGTGTGCAATGAGTCTGATGATGTCCATGGCGGCGTTTGCGCTGGTCGCGTCCATCACGCCGGGGCCGGTCAATATTGTGGCGTTGAGCGCCGGCGCGCGGTTTGGCTTCCGGGCCAGCCAGCGTCACGTGGCCGGGGCCACGCTGGGGTTTGTCCTGTTGTTGGTGCTGATGGGGCTGGGCCTGCATGAGTTGCTACAACAGTGGCCGGCGTTGACCCAGGGGGTGCAATGGGCCGGCGTAGCCTTTCTGTTGTACATGGCCTTCAAGCTGGCGGCCGACAATGGGCAGGTGCACGCCAGTGAATCGGCGCAGGCCCCGTCAATGCTGTATGGCGCCATCATGCAATGGCTCAACCCCAAGGCCTGGCTGGCCTGCGTGGCCGGCATGGGCGCGTTTGTCGCCGATGGCGAGGCACGCCTGGTCTGGCAGTTTGCCGCGATTTATCTGGTGATCTGCTATGTGTCGGTCGGTTGCTGGGCGTATGCCGGGACGTTTTTGCGCGGTTTCCTGAACAACCCGGTGGGGATGCGGTTGTTCAATCGGGTCATGGCGTTGCTACTGGTGGTGAGCGCGGTATACCTGTTGCTGCCGTAACTGCAGTCGCTACAGCTTTTGTGGCGAGGGAGCTTGCTCCCGCTGGGCTGCGTAGCGGCCCCCGCTTTTCTTCAGATCAATCATGTAGGCAGGTTTTGCGACGGCTTCGCCGCCGAGCGGGAGCAAGCTCCCTCGCCACAGATTTAACCGAACCACAGATCTAGGTAAAACCTCGGGTATTACCCCCGATACTGCCCCGGTGTCGCCGCCAAATGCTGTTTGAACGCCCGCTGGAAATGCGCCTGATCGGCGAACCCCGCTTCCAGTGCCACGTCCGCGATCAGCTTGCCGCTGCGCAATTGATCCTGGGCGAACTGGATGCGCCGGTTCACCAGGAATGCGTGGGGCGTCATGCCGTAATGCTGTTTGAAGGCGCGGATCAGGTAGGAAGGCGACAATTGCGCGGCCTCGCAAATGTCTTCGAGCCTGAGGGTTTGCGTGCAGTGTTCGCGGATGTAATCGGCGGCACGCTCGAGCTTGAAATTGGGTTCGCGCAGCGGCTGATCGACCGGGTTGAGTCGTAGCTGCACGTCAGTGAAAAACTCCACGGCCACGCTGTGTTTGCGCAGGACATCCTGCTGCGGGTCGACCAACACTTCATACAAGCCCGCGAGGCCGACAAACAGGTTGGCATCGCGCGTATGGGTCGCTGAAAAACGGCGAAACGCCGCGTCATCGCTGAACCCGAGCTGGTGCTGTAAATCGGTCAGCCACGGCGTATCGACGTACAGCATCAGGTACGACCAGGGTTGGTCTTCGATCGGGTTGCAGGCGTGGACGTCGCCGGGGTTCATCAGCACCACCGTGCCGGCGCTGACCTCGAAGGCTGACTGCTCATGGAGATAGGTGCTGCGCCCGGCGGTGATCGCCCCGATGGAAAAGTGTTCGTGGGCGTGCCGGGTGTAGCAGACCTCGCGCCCGTCGGCGATGGCGCGGGCTTCGATGAAGGGCAGGGCGTCATCGCGCCAGAAGCGCGGGGCCTTGTCGGCGTTCTTGGCAACGGCGTGCTTCATGCTCACTCCTCGGCAGGTCAGTGCCGGAGTGTATTAGCTCTCGCCGTCAAAGGCTCGTTGCAGTGTGGCGATATCGAGTTTTTTCATTTGCATCATCGCCTGCATGGCCCGCTGGGATTTTTTCGTGTCGGGGTCTTTGATCATGTCCATCATCGCGACGGGGACGATCTGCCACGACAGCCCGAACTTGTCCTTGAGCCAGCCACATTGCTGGGCCTCGGGTGCGCCACCGGCCGACAGGTTGCCCCAGTAATGGTCGACTTCTTCCTGGCTCAGGCAATTGACCTGAAACGAAACCGCCTCAGTGAACGAGAACAAAGGGCCGCCGTTGAGGCCAGTGAAACTCTGGCCGTCGAGCTCGAAGCTGACGGTCATGACCGAGCCTTCGGGCCGGCCGTGGAATTCGAAACCGGCGTGGCCGTAATGGGTGATGGCGGTGATTTTCGAATGGTCGAAGATCGAGCAATAGAACGTCGCCGCTGCTTCGGCCTGATCGTCGAACCACAGGCAGGGCGTGAGTTTTTGTACGCGTTGCATGGCGGGCACTCCTCGGCAGGTTATGCATGCAGGAATACAGCGTAGCCAGCCTGAGTGGGGTCGGCAGTACCGTAGATCGCCAAACAGCCGTTTCAGGGTGCGATCAGAACGCCCACCGGGTGGTCAGTTGCACGGTGCGTGGTTCGCCATAAAACCCGGTGCCGAAGTTGCCCAGCCCGGTGTAGTAGGTTGTATCGAACAGGTTCTTCACGTTCAGCGTAGTGCTCAGGTGCTCGTTGAAGCGATAGCGCGCCATCGCGTCCACCAGGGCGTAGCCCGGTTGGGTGATCGTCGTGTACTGACCGAAGTTCACCGTATCGGCGGGGTCGGGACGGAACACCTTGCCGAAGAATTCGCTTTGCCAGTTCACCCCGGCGCCGACGGTGAGCCTGTCCCACGCGCCTGGCAGGCGGTAGGTGCTGAAAACCCGCACCAGCTGTTCCGGTGCCGTGGTTTGCAGCACCGAACCGTAGACGTAATCACCCTGGGCATCGCGGGTGTGGTTGTAGGTGTAGCCGGCCGACAGGTTCCAGCCGTCGCGCAACTCGCCGGCCAGTTCGAACTCGAAGCCTTGGGTGGTGGCGCCCTGGACGGCGCGGTACACCGACTCGGTATCAACGCCGCTGACATGTTCGGCGATGTTGTCCTGTTCGATGCGGTACAGGGCGAAGCTGGCGTTCAGGCGCCCTCCAAAGTATTCGGCCTTGATGCCCGCTTCAAGACTTTTGCCTTGCACTGGATCGAGCAGTTGGCGGTTGGCGTCCTTGCTCATTTGCGGCTGATAGATGCTGGTGTAGCTGGTGTACACCGACCAGGTGTCGTCGAGATCATAGACAAACCCGGCGTAAGGCGTGACGACACCGCTCTGGCGATAGCGGTCGCGCAGGTCGACGCTGTTCGGGTCGCTGTAGTCCAGGTCGTCGTGTCCGCTGAAGTTACTGACGCGCGCGCCGAGGATCAGCGCCAGGTCGTCGACGGGTTTCAGCCGGGCGGCCAGGTAGGCACCGGTCTGGCGCTGGACAATGACGTCGGTGCCCACCCGCGGGATTTCGGGTTTGGCAAACTCGCCGCGCCAATCGAAGAGGCTGCCGTCCACCGGCGGGTACACCGAGCCGTACACCGGGATGTCCTGGCGCGTGTTCATCGACATGAAGCCGGCGATCAGTTCGTGCTCGCGACCTGCCAGGGTGAACGGTCCGCTCAGGTTGACGTCGACGTTGTCCTGCACCTGGTCGCCCTTGAACTTGCCCATGTACATGAACATGCCGTCACCGCTGACCGGGTCCGGGTTGCCGCCACTGGCGGAGGCGAGGAAGGTATCGTGCCGGCGGTGCTTGCGGTCGTAACTGACCTTGAGTGTCCAGTCGTTGGCCAGTTGTTGCTGCACCTTGGCGAACAGCGTCTGGTTGGTGAAATCGCGACGGCTCCAGTCGGTGGCCGGGTTGAAGGAGCGGGAGAAATCGCTGCGCGAGCCGTCGCTGTCGTGCATCGGGAAACCGGTCCAGCTGGCGCCCCGGGAACGGGTGTCTTGCTGGTCGATACCGAGGGTGACGAGGGTGTCCGGGGTCAAGTCGGCTTCGACAATGCCGTAGGCGATGTCCCTGGTGTTGCGGTAGTGATCGATGTAGGCGCTGCGCTCCTGATAGACCCCGACCAGACGCCCGCGCACATTTCCGCTGGCGCTCAGCGGAGCGGAAATATCGCCTTCGCTGCGATAGGTGTCCCAGGAGCCGACGGTGCCGCTGACCGAGGCTTTGAATGCCGGGGTCGGGCGCTTGCGAATCAGGTTGACGGTCGCCGAGGGATCACCCGCCCCGGTCATCAGGCCGGTCGCGCCCTTGATGATTTCGACGCGGTCATAGGGGGCCATGTCGGTGCTGGTGGTGCCGTAGTCGTAGACACCGTCGTAGTCGGTATTGACGCCGTCGTACTGGAAGTTGGTGATCGGCAGGCCACGGCTGGAAAACTCCCAGCGCTCGCTGTCGTAATTTTGCACGCTGATGCCGGGCGCGCGGCGCAGGGCGTCGACGATGCTGGTGGCGCCCTGGTCGTCCATGAGTTGGCGGGTGATGACCGTGACCGATTGCGGCGTCTCGCGCAGGGACAGCGGCAGGCCGGTGGCTGAAGACGTCGAGCCGACGGTGTAGGCGTGGGAGTCTTCGCTGATGGTCCCGGGTGCCTGCCCGGAAATGTTGGTCGCCCCCAGTTCCAGCGCATCTTGTGCCACGGGGGCGGCGTGCAGCACATACCCGCCGTTCCCCTGGCGTTGCGCTTGCAGACCGCTGTCTTGCAGCAGTCGTTGCAAGGCTTGCTGCTGACTGTAGACACCGTTGAGGCCTGGGCTGCGTTTGCCCGCAGCGAGTTCATTGTGTCCGGCGAGAAAGATCCCGGCCTGTTCGGCAAAGCGGTTGAGAACGCTCACCAGCGATCCGCCGGCGATTGCGTAATGGCGTGTCTGGCTGCCGGGTTGTTCGCTCTCGACCAGAGGGGCGGCTTGACTGCGCGACATGTCCAGGCCCGGCAAGACCACCGCCAGCGCCAGCACCAGCGGATGCAAGGCGAAGCGTTGGTGAGTACGGGTGGCGCGTGGCATGGAGTTCCTGGAAGTCGGATCAATCTGCATTCGAAGTGCTTGAAGGATTAACCGAGCGAAAAAGGTAAAAGGGAACCGACGCGCCAGAAAAAACCCTCATCAGGTTTTCGGGCCTACGTTGACCCACCACTCCAGCGGCTTCTGCACCCGTACCGGCAATGCTGCTTCCAGCAGGCGCAAAGCCTGATCGGTGTCCTTGAGCGGGAACGCACCCATGACCGGCAGCCCGGCCACCGCCGGGTCACATCCCAGATGCCCGGGGCGATAGCGACTCAGTTCTTCGAGCAACTGCCCCAGCGGCAGGTTGTCCGCCAGCAACAGGCCGCGGCGCCAGGCTTCGCGGCCGGCCGACGAAGCGGTCGGTGTCGGTGTGTGGTCTTGTGTAAAACACAGCTGCTGTCCGGCCTTGACCACCTGCACCTGACCCTGGGTGGTGCGGACTTCAACGGCGCCTTCGTAGACATTCAACAGCGTTTGCCGGTCTTCCTGGCGCACGCTGAAACGCGTGCCCAGTGCGCGCAGGCGGCCCTCGACGGTTTGCACCAGCAGCGGGCGGCTGGTGTCGCTGGCGGTGTCGATCAACACCTCTCCGGCCTGCAACAGCAATAACCGTTGTACGGTGTCGAAACGTACATCCAGCGCACTGAGGGCGTTGAGCCAGATTCGGCTGCCATCGCTGAGCCGGGCTTCCCGGGTTTCGCCGGTGCCGGTGGAGAGGTCGGCGGTCCATCGGGTCAGGGTCAGCGGCAGGGCGCTTTGCCGCCATGCGCTCCAGCCGAGCCAACTGCCCGAGACCAGCACCAGCAGGCTCTTGAGCGTCTGGCGGCGGCTGATGGAAGCGCGTCCGCTGTTGCGTAATACGTGGCCGGCCGCCTGCTGATGATTGTCCTGTAGCGCGGCAAAGCGCTGGCTCACACGCTCGACGTAGTGCCACGCGGCCTGATGCTCGCCGCTTTGCGCCAGCCAGGCTTGCCAATGCTCGCGTTCCTGCTCGCTGGCGTGGTGATCGTTGAGTTGCACGTACCAGCTGGCTGCCTGTTCGAGGCTGGCGTGGCTGATGGCGTGGGTGGCGGCGCGGGTCATTGAATCAGCAGGCCGTCGAGTTCGGCTTCGAGCATTGCGCAATGCATCAGCGCCTGGGCCAGGTACTTTTTCACCATGCGCTCGCTCACGCCGATTTCTTCGGCAATGTTTCGGTAGGGCAGCCCATGCACCTGCGCCAGAACGAACGCATCACGCACCCGCTGGGGCAAGCGCTGCAGCATGGCATCCACTTCGTACAGGGTTTCGACGATGATCGCCCGCTGCTCCGGCGAAGGCTGGACGGCCCGGGGCTGCGCGGCCAGGGTCTCGAGCCAGGCCTGTTCCAGTTGGCGACGACGCCAGTGGTCAATGCACAGGCCTCGGGCGATGGTCGCCAGGTAAGAGCGTTCGTGGGTTTCCCCGTCAAACACCTGCGGACGCTTGAGCACCCGGATGAAAGTGTCATGGGCCAGGTCTGCGGCATCGAACGCATTGTTCAAGCGTCGGCGCAGCAACTCGTGCAGCCAGTGGTGGTGGCTGGCGTAGAGGTTCTGGACGCAGGAGGAGTCGGCAACCGTCATCGTGAGCACATGTCCATGGGCGATCCGCACGCTTATGCAAATAAGAATTGATCGCGATTAAAACAAAAGGCCTATGACTGTGCAAATGATATTGGTTTGCTTTTATCAGGTTCGGCCCGGGCTCGAATGAGCTTGCAGTCGTTATGACTCTTGTGTGTGTCATAAGGACTATTTTTTGCATGAGTCATATTGACTGCGACTTTCTGAGGTCATTGATTTACCGGGAGATATCTCATTGGCACGAAACATGATGCAGAAGAGGTACAACTGAACGCCTTCAGGAAAACGCAAAAAATGTCCGACTTCTCCAGCAAACTTCAGAGATATCGCCAGAGCCCAAGCCTGCTCCAGGTGGTGGCTTGATGCGTAAGCTTGGCGCTGCAGCGCTTTTCAGTGTTGGTTTTCGGCCGTTCTTTCTGGCCGGGGCCGGGTTCGCCAGCTTCGCCGTGGCGGTCTGGGCAATGTGGCTGTACGGCCGTTTACCCCAGGCGCAACCCGTGGGCGGCATGCTGGCCTGGCATCGACATGAAATGCCCTTCGGCTTTGCCGCGGCCATCATCGCCGGGTTCCTCCTGACCGCGGTGCCGAACTGGACAGGTCGACCGGGGCTCAAGGGCTGGCCGCTGATCGGCCTGGTGCTGGTGTGGCTGCTGGCGCGACTGGCCTGGTGGCTGCCGATGCCTGCATCCTTGCTGCTGGCCTTGCAGGTGCCTTTTCTGCCGCTGCTGGCATGGGCGTTGGGGCGCGACCTGGTGGCGGCGGGCAAGCGCGAGAATTATCCGATTCTGTTGATGGTGTCGCTGCTGGCCGGGTGTCAGGCATTGACGTTGCTGGGTTTAGCCGTTGATGACGGCAACCTGCAACGGCATGGCGTGCTGGCCGCCCTGTGGCTGGTCGGTGCGCTGATGAGTGTGATTGGCGGGCGGGTGATTCCGTTCTTTATCCAGCGCGGCTTGAACCGCCCGGCAACGCCTGCGGCCCATCCGCTGCCGGGCAAGGTGCTGCTGGTCAGCGCCATGCTGGCGGCGCTGTCCTTTGCCGCCGGTTTGAATGACGTCCCCCGTGTGTGGCTGGCGCCGCTGTTTGCGTTGATCAGCGCTTTGCATCTGCTGCGCCTGTGGCGCTGGCATGACCGCGGCCTGTGGCGCTTGCCGCTGCTGTGGTCGCTGTACCTGGCTTACGCCTGGCTCGCCGCGGCGACACTGGCCATGGCGCTGTGGCACCTGGGCTGGCTGGCGCAACAAAGCCTGGCCACCCATTCGCTGGCCGTCGGCGCTATCGGCGGCTTGATTCTGGCAATGATCGCGCGGGTCAGTCTGGGGCATACCGGGCGATTGCTGCAGCCGTCCGGGGCGGTCGTTGCGGGGTTTGTCCTGGTGTTGCTGGCGGGTGCGTGCCGGGTAGGGTTGGTGCCTTTTTCCAGTCTCGGATTGGCGCTGTCGGCGTTGCTGTGGTGTAGCGCTTTTGCGGTGTTTGTCTGGCGCTACACCGGGATTCTATTGGGGCCAAGGCTCTAGCGAAGGGTTCCAGGGCCGCCCATCGAGGCGGCCTTTGCATGACCGGTGGTCGATGCGCCAAGGTCTGGCGGCAAATCTGCGCTTAGCTGAAGGGATAACCCGAGGCGCGCGCAGGTTGTACAAGGCTGCAGCGACGCCCCTTCAGATCACCGTGAGTCTGAGGAACCGCGCCATGCTCACCCTGAACATCAATGGCCAGGATCAGGAGCTGGATGTCCCCGCCGACATGCCGTTGCTCTGGGTCTTGCGCGATGTCGCCCACCTCACCGGCACCAAGTTCGGTTGTGGCATGGCCCAATGTGGCGCCTGCACGGTGCACGTCGACGGCGCGCCGCTACGCGCCTGCATCACGCCAGCCACTGCCGTCGCCCATGGACAAAAGATTCTCACCATCGAAGGCCTGTCGGCGGACGGCTCGCACCCGGTGCAACAGGCCTGGGCGGAACTCGACGTGGTCCAGTGCGGTTACTGTCAGTCCGGGCAGATCATGTCGGCGGCGGCGCTGCTGGCGAAAATTCCCAAACCGACCGACAGCGACATCGATCAGGCGCTGTCCGGCAACATCTGCCGCTGCGGCACTTACCCGCGGATTCGCGCGGCGGTCAAGCGCGCCGCCGAGCTGGGTTGAGGTGGCCATGAACAGCATCAACGCGTTATCGCGCCGGGGTTTTCTCAAGGGCAGTGCTGTGCTGGGCGGTGGGCTGGTGGTGGCGTTTGTCATGCCCGGCGCCCACCGGTTCGCCATGGGCGCGGAGAATCAGGGCAAGGTGTTTGCGCCCAACGCTTTCCTGCGCATTGGCAATGACAACAGCGTCACCGTGTTGCTCGGCCATTCGGAAATGGGCCAGGGTATCTGGACCGGCCTGACCATGCTGATTGCCGAGGAACTGGACGCCGACTGGTCGAAGATCCGCGTCGAGCATTCCCCGGCATCGGCCGCCGATTACGGCATGCCCGGGTTTGGCGGGATGCAGATCACCGGCGGCTCGACCTCGACCTGGATGGAATTCGATCGCTATCGTCTGGCCGGCGCGGCGGCGCGCTTGATGTTGATCGATGCCGCGGCCAAGCGTTTCAACGTCGCTCCCTCGGCGATTCATACAGAGTCGGGCGTGGTGGTTGCCGGTGAGCATCGCGCCACCTACGGCGAGTTGGCCGATGACGCCGGACAGCTGTCACCGCCGGACCCGGCCTCGATCAAACTCAAGGACGCGAAAGACTGGCGGCTGATCGGTAAACCCACCCAGCGTCTGGACACACCGGAGAAAATCACCGGCCGGGCGAAGTTCGGCATGGACGTGCAGTTCGAGGGGCTGATGACGGCGATGGTCGCCCGTTCACCCACCTTCGGCGGCAGCGTCAAATCCTTTGAAGGCGCCGAGGCGCTGGCGATTCCCGGCGTGCACAAAGTGGTGCAAGTGCCGACGGGCATTGCGGTGATTGCCGATCATTACTGGGCGGCGAAGCTGGGGCGCGATGCGCTGAAAGTCGAGTGGAACCCGGGGCCGAACGCGGGGCTCAATAGCCAGGCGCTGCTGGAAAGCTTCCGCAAACTCGCCACCACCCCCGGCCTGAACGCCGGTCAGGCGGGCGATACCCAGGCTGCGCTGGCGAAAGCGGCCAAGACCATCGACGCCGAATACAGTGTGCCTTATCTGGCCCACGCGCCGATGGAGCCGCTTAACTGCACCGTGAGCATCAGCAAGGACAAGTGCGAAATCTGGACCGGCACCCAGTTCCAGACCCTGGACCAGATGGTCGCCGGGCAAATCACCGGGCTCAAACCCGAGCAGGTCGAGATCCATACCGAGTTTCTCGGCGGCGGCTTCGGGCGCCGGGCCAATCCGACCTCGGACTTCGTCAGCGAAGCGGTGCATGTCGCCAAGGCCGCCGGTGTGCCGGTGAAAACCGTATGGGCGCGGGAGGACGACATCCGCGGCGGCTATTACCGTTCGGCGTTCCTGCACCATGCGCGTATCGGGCTGGGCGCTGACGGCCTGCCGCTGGCCTGGAAGCACGTGATGGTCGGGCAGTCGATCATGGCCGGGACCTCGCTTGAAGCGAGCATGGTCAAGGACGGGATCGACAAGACCTCGGTCGAGGGCGTGGCCGACAGCCCCTACATCGGAGGGCTGGCCAATCACCAGATCGAACTGCATTCGCCACAAACCGGGATCAGCGTGTTGTGGTTGCGTTCGGTGGGCCACACCCACACCGCGTTTGTCATGGAGTCGCTGATCGATGAGTTGGCGACGGCGGCCGGCAAGGATCCGGTGGAGTACCGGCGCACTTTGCTCAAGGACCATCCGCGCCACCTCGGTGTATTGAACCTGGCAGTGGAGAAGGCCAACTGGAAGGCGCCGCTGCCCGATGGCCATGCCCTGGGTGTGGCGGTGCATGAATCCTTCGGCAGTTACGTGGCCCAGGTGGCCGAGGTGTCCCAGGACAATCTCGCCATCCGCGTGCACCGGGTGGTGTGTGCGGTGGATTGCGGCATTGCGGTCAACCCGCAGAGCATCGCCGCGCAAATGGAGTCGTGCATCACCTTTGGCCTGAGCTTCGCCTTGCACAGCAAGCTAACGCTCAAGGACGGGCAGGTGGTGCAGTCCAACTATCACGACTATCAGGTGCTGCGCCTCAATGAAATGCCGGTGGTCGAAGTGCATATCGTGCCCAGCAGCAACAAACCCGGCGGTATCGGCGAAGCCGGTGTGCCACCCACGGCGCCGGCGGTGGCCAACGCGGTGTTTGCCCTGACCGGGCAGCGCCTGCGCGAGCTGCCCTTGCAGCTGTCGGGGGTGTGAGATGAAACGTCATCACTGGTTGCTCGGGACGGTGATTCTGATCTGTCTTGTGGCCTACGCGTCGCATGTATTCGCCGATGACCGCGAGGCCTTGCAGGCGTTCGACACCGTGCAGAAGGTCTTCCAGAGCCCGCGTTGCCAGAACTGCCACATTCCCGGGGATTCGCCGCTGCAATTCGATGCCGGCGTGCCCCACGCCATGAATGTCGTGCGTGGCATGGACGGCAAGGGCGCGGCCGGGTTGCCCTGTGCAACCTGCCATGGGCAAAGCAATCCACCGGCCAGCTATGGTCCTCATGCGCCGCCCGGGGCGCCACACTGGAGCCTGCCGCCGGCAGCGCAGCGGATGGCCTGGATCGGTCTGCCGGCCGACCGTCTGTGCGCGATGATCAAGGATCGCACCGGCAACGGCGACCGGGACTTCGCCGCGCTGATCAAGCACGTCAGCGACGACAAACTGGTGCTGTGGGGCTGGAACCCGGGTGGCAATCGCGCGCCGGTGTCGGTGCCGCACGACATCTTCGTCAGCCAATTCAAACGCTGGGCCGACGCAGGAGGGCCGTGCCCGGTGGCGGGTAGCTGACCAACGGCACGCTTGCAGGGAGTCAATGCGGGTATGGGCGACTCTAAAGTGCATACCTGCAATGGGAGTGAACGATGTTGATCTCAGGCAAAACGGGTAAATCGGGACGTTCCGCGAGCCCGTTGCTCACGCCACAGCAAGAACGGGAGCGGCTGCGTGAAATGGCGCGCCAGGCCGAGCGAGAGCTGGCGGGTGTGCAAATGGCAAGCATGGATGAGCTGACGCTGCTGTCCAATCGCCATGGCTTCACCGCACTGGCCCGCCTCGGGCTGGAGGCTTGCCGGGCGCTGGAGACGCCGGCGACGCTGCTGTACTTTTCCCTCGATGAGTTCAAGCGCATCAGCTATCTGTATGGCCGGGCCAAAGGTGACGATGCGCTCAAGACCTTCGCCGATGTCCTGCGTATCGGGTTTCGAGAAAACGATGTGGTCGGCCGGCTCGAAGGCGACCGCTTCGTGGCGCTGCTGACCGGGTCTGGCAGCGTTGAGATTGCGGCGATCAAGGCGCGACTCAATGAGATACTCGATGAGCGCAACGCTGCGGCGCATCGCAGTTATGACATTCACTTCAGCGTCGTGCAGGTCGAATATGACCCGGTTGTTCATGGCTCGATTGAGGAGCTGCTGGAGGAGGCCGAGAGTGTGATGAGTCGTTAGTATCAGGCTGGCTGGGCGGGCCCAATCGCGAGCAGGCTCGCTCCCACATTGACCGGCGTTGGCCACCCACTAACCCCTGTGGGAGCGAGCCTGCTCGCGAAGGCGTCCTGACAGACGCCACCTATTTGGCAAACAACTGCCCAATATCCTTGAACGCCTTGAACTCCAGCGCATTCCCGCAAGGATCGAACAGAAACATCGTCGCCTGCTCGCCCACCAGCCCCTGAAAACGGATCCCCGGCTCAATCACGAAGCGAGTTCCCAGCGATTTCAGCCGCTCGGCCAGCGCTTCCCACTCCGCCATCCCGAGCACCACGCCAAAATGCGGCACCGGCACATCGTGGCCATCGACGGCGTTGGTGTGGGCTGCTTCTTGCGAAGGGTTTTTCGGCGCCAGGTGAATCACCAGTTGATGGCCAAAAAAATTGAAATCGACCCAATGGTCGCTCGACCGACCTTCTTCCAGGCCAAACACCGCGCCATAGAAGTGCCGGGCGGCGGGCAAGTCGTAGACCGGAATGGCCAGGTGAAAAGGGGAGAGCTGCATCGGGCGAACCTCGTTGGTGGGTGGGCGTGGGTTGAGTTTAGTCCTGTGCTTTTTGATTGAAAGACGATAATTTTTGCGTCGAGCTCAAATAATTTCGATCAATCGAGGCCGCCATGCTGCGAGAACTGAAAACCTTTGTCGCCGTGGCGCGTCACGGCACGTTCGCCGCGGCCGGCATGCACATCGGCCTGACGCAGTCGGCGGTCAGCGCGCAGATTCGCAATCTGGAACAGGCCCTGGGCATCCGTCTGTTCGACCGCACCGGCCGCCAGGCGCTGCTCAATGCGGCGGGGCAGCGTGCACTGCCGATGGCCAGGGAAATGCTCGAAACCTTCAGCCGCATGGCGGTCAGTGACGATGTCAGCGAGTACCGTGGCGAGTTGAAAATCGGCGCGGTGGCGACCGCCCAGACCGGGCTGCTGCCTCAGGCGCTGCTGCGATTGCGCCAGCAGGCGCCCTTGCTGGAGCCCAAACTGGTGCCGGGTGTGTCACTGAACCTGCTGAGTCAGGTGGACACCGGAGAAGTGGATCTGGCGATCCTGATCAAGCCGCCATTCGAGTTGCCCAAGGAGTTGTCCGCGCAGGTGATACGCCGGGAACCGTTCGTGCTGATCGTACCGGCGGACCTGGACGGCGATGATCCGTTGCAACTGCTCGCCGAGCACCCGCATGTGCGTTACGACCGCAATTCGTTTGGCGGGCGACTGGTGACGCGGTTCTTGCGCGAACAGCAGATCGAGGTGCACGGGGCGCTGGAGCTGGATGAGCTGGAGGCCATTGTCAAAATGGTCGAGTGTGGGTTGGGGATTTCGTTGTTGCCGCAGGCGGGGTTGTGGCTTGAGCATGGGGCCGGGGTGCGAGTCATTCCCTTGGGCGAGTTGACGTTCTATCGGGAGATTGTGTTGTTGCAGCGCTATAGTCAGCGGACTCAGCCGATTCAGCAGTTGTTTGCGCAATGTCTGACACAACTCTAACCCTGTAGGAGCGAGCTTGCTCGCGAAGGTCGTTAACGATAACGCGCAGTCTGGATGAACGCGGCGTGCCCGGGTTTTTCGCGAGCAAGCTCGCTCCTACAGGGGGCGGCTGCATCGGCCGGGGAAATCACAGGCATAAAAAACCCGCCAAAAAGAGGCGGGTTTTTCAGGCTGACCGAAGATTACTCTTCGAGGCTGCCCATGGCCGTGGTGTTGAAGCCACCGTCCACGTACATGATTTCACCGCTGATGCCGGACGCCAGGTCCGAGCACAGGAAGGCGCCGGCGTTGCCGACTTCTTCGATGGTGACGTTGCGGCGCAGCGGGGTTTGCGCTTCGTTGGCGGCCAGCATCTTGCGGAAGTTCTTGATGCCGGAAGCGGCGAGGGTACGGATCGGACCGGCCGATACGCAGTTGACGCGGGTACCGTCCGGGCCCAGGGAGCCGGCCAGGTAACGTACGCCGGCTTCCAGGGAAGCCTTGGCCATGCCCATCACGTTGTAGTTCGGCATGGTGCGCTCGGCGCCCAGGTACGACAGGGTCAGCAGGCTGCCATTGCGGCCTTTCATCATTTCGCGGCCGGCCTTGGCCAGGGCCACGAAGCTGTAGGCGCTGATGTCGTGAGCGATGCGGAAACCTTCACGGGTGGTGGCTTCGGTGAAGTCGCCGTCCAGTTGGTCGCCCGGGGCGAAGCCCACGGAGTGCACGATGCAGTCCAGGCCGTCCCACTTCTTGCCCAGTTCAACGAAGACCTTGGCGATTTCTTCATCGCTGGCCACGTCGCACGGGAAGCACAGGTCAGGGTTGGAGCCCCAGCTCTGTGCGAACTCTTCGACACGACCCTTGAGTTTGTCGTTCTGATAAGTGAAGGCAAGCTCAGCGCCCTCGCGATGCATGGCGGCAGCAATGCCGGATGCGATGGACAGCTTGCTGGCGACACCGACGATCAGTACGCGCTTACCGGCGAGAAAACCCATGTGTTGCTCCTCTTTCAGGTTATTGCGCAGTGGCCGGAGCCAAAAAAGCGGCTTCCAGCAACTGCTGTGTATACGGATGTTGGGGGGCGGCAAAAATGCTTTGCGCGTCTCCCTGTTCGACCACTTGGCCATGCTTGACCACCATCAACTGGTGGCTCAGCGCTTTCACCACAGCCAGGTCATGGCTGATAAACAGATACGTCAGGTTGTACTTGGTTTGCAGCGAACGCAAAAGCTCCACTACCTGGCGTTGAACCGTGCGGTCGAGGGCCGAAGTCGGCTCGTCCAGCAAAATCAACGCCGGTTTTAACACCAATGCCCGGGCAATGGCGATTCTCTGCCGTTGCCCGCCGGAAAATTCGTGGGGGTAGC
Source organism: Pseudomonas sp. ACN5 (assembly GCF_002303975.1). Lineage (NCBI taxonomy): Bacteria > Pseudomonadati > Pseudomonadota > Gammaproteobacteria > Pseudomonadales > Pseudomonadaceae > Pseudomonas > Pseudomonas sp. ACN5. The sequence goes on from NZ_MRCP01000014.1 coordinate 44,124, forward strand.
GGTGCCGGGTGTCCGGATCCAGGCCTACCTCCTTGAGTGCTGCAATGATCGCTTGTTCCTGTTGCGCCTCGGTGCCCATCTTGTGGATCCGCAGGCCTTCGCCAACGATGTCGTTCACGCACATCCGTGGGCTCAGGCTGCCGAACGGGTCCTGAAACACCACTTGCATCTCCCGCCGCAACGGCCGGACCTGTTGCTGTGTCAGGCTGTCCAGCGGCTGGCCCTCAAAGCGAATGGCGCCTTTGCTGGCGATCAACCGCAAAATGGCCAGGCCCAGGGTCGATTTGCCGGAACCGCTTTCACCCACTATCCCCAGGGTCTGGCCCTGGGGCAGGCTGAAGTTGATGCCGTCGACCGCCTTGACGTAATCCACCGTGCGCTTGAGCAAGCCTTTCTTGATCGGAAACCAGACTTTCAGGTCCTCGACCGCCAGCAAGGGCGGGCCGATCACGTTGCTGGCAGGCTTGCCGCCGGGCTCCGCTGCCAGCAGTTCCCGAGTGTACGGATGCTGCGGCGCGCGGAACAATTCTTCGCACGATGCCTGTTCGACGATGCAACCTTGCTGCATGACACATACGCGATGCGCAATTCTTTGCACAAGGTTCAAATCGTGGCTGATCAGCAGCAGCGCCATGCCCAGGCGGGCCTGCAATTGCTTGAGCAATTCGAGGATTTTCAGCTGAACGGTCACGTCCAGCGCGGTGGTCGGCTCGTCGGCGATCAGCAGTTCCGGTTCGTTGGCCAGGGCCATGGCGATCATCACCCGCTGACGCTGGCCGCCGGACAATTCGTGGGGCAGGGCCTTGAGGCGCTTGTGTGGCTCGGGGATGCCGACCATCTCCAGCAGTTCCAGGGTGCGTTTGGTCGCCACCTTGCCGCTCAGGCCCTTGTGGATGCCCAGCACCTCGTTGATCTGCTTTTCGATCGAGTGCAGCGGGTTGAGCGAGGTCATCGGCTCCTGGAAGATCATTGCAATCCGGTTGCCACGGATGTGGCGGATGGTTTTTTCCTTCAGGTCCAGCAGGTTCTGCCCGGAATACTCGATGGTGCCGGAGGGATGGCGGGCGAGCGGGTAGGGCAGCAGGCGCAGGATCGAATGCGCGGTCACCGATTTACCGGAACCGCTCTCGCCGACCAGGGCCAGGGTTTCGCCGCGCCTGATGTCGAAGCTGACGCCTTCGACGGCCCGCTGACAACGATTGCCGACGACAAACTCGACGGACAGGTTGCGCACTTCGATCAGATTGTCCTGATTCATTTCACTTCCTCGGGTCGAAGGCATCGCGAGCGGATTCGCCGATGAACACCAGCAGGCTCAACATCAGGGCCAGCACCGCAAAGGCGCTGATGCCCAGCCAGGGCGCCTGCAGGTTGGATTTGCCCTGGGCCACCAGTTCACCCAGCGACGGGCTGCCCGCCGGCAGACCGAAACCGAGGAAGTCCAGGGCGGTCAATGTGCCGATGGCGCCGGTGAGGATGAATGGCATGAAGGTCATGGTCGAGACCATCGCGTTGGGCAGGATATGGCGGAACATGATCGCACCGTTCTGCATGCCCAGGGCGCGGGCAGCGCGTACGTATTCCAGGTTGCGCCCGCGCAGGAATTCGGCGCGCACCACGTCCACCAGGCTCATCCACGAGAACAGCAGCATGATCCCCAGCAGCCACCAGAAGTTGGGCTGCACGAAGCTGGCGAGGATGATCAGCAGGTACAGCACCGGCAGCCCGGACCAGATCTCCAGGAAGCGCTGCCCGGCCAGGTCCACCCAGCCGCCGTAGAAACCCTGCAAGGCCCCGGCGATCACACCGATGATCGAACTGAACACGGTCAGGGTCAGGGCGAACAGCACCGAAATGCGGAAACCGTAGATCACCCGGGCCAGCACGTCGCGGCCCTGGTCGTCGGTGCCCAGCAGGTTGTCCGTCGAGGGCGGGGCCGGGGCCGGGACTTTCAGGTCGTAGTTGATGCTCTGGTAGCTGTAGGGAATGGGCGCCCAGAGCACCCAGGCGTCCTTGGCCTTGAGCAGTTCGCGGATGTACGGGCTCTTGTAGTTGGCTTCCAGCGGAAATTCGCCGCCGAAGGTGGTTTCCGGGTAGCGCTTGAGCGCCGGGAAGTACCAGTTGTTGTCGTAATGCACCGCCAGCGGCTTGTCGTTGGCGATCAGCTCGGCGCCGAGGCTTGCGCCAAACAGGATCAGGAACAGCCACAGCGACCACCAGCCACGCTTGTTGGCCTTGAACAGTTCAAAGCGTCGGCGATTGAGAGGGGACAGGTTCATCTCAATGCTCCCGGCTTTCGAAGTCGATGCGCGGATCGACAAAGGTGTAGGTGAGGTCGCCGATCAGTTTCACCACCAGCCCCAGCAACGTGAAGATGAACAGCGTGCCGAACACCACCGGGTAATCGCGGTTGATCGCCGCTTCGAAACTCATCAGGCCCAGGCCGTCGAGGGAGAAGATCACCTCCACCAGCAGCGAGCCGGTGAAGAAGATACCGATGAAGGCTGAAGGGAAGCCGGCGATCACCAGCAGCATGGCGTTGCGGAACACATGGCCGTACAGCACGCGGTGGTTGGTCAGGCCCTTGGCCCTGGCGGTGATCACGTACTGCTTGTTGATCTCGTCGAGGAAGCTGTTTTTGGTCAGCAGGGTCATGGTCGCGAAGTTGCCGATCACCAGCGCGGTCACCGGCAGCGCCAGGTGCCAGAAGTAGTCGAGGATCTTGCCGCCCATGCTCAGTTCATCGAAGTTGTTCGAGGTCAGCCCGCGCAACGGGAACCAGTCCAGATAGCTGCCGCCGGCGAATACCACGATCAACAGGATGGCGAACAGGAACGCCGGGATCGCGTAGCCGACGATGATCGCCGAACTGGTCCAGACGTCGAAATGGCTGCCGTGTCGCGTGGCCTTGGCGATCCCCAGCGGGATCGACACCAGGTACATGATCAGGGTGCTCCACAGACCGAGGGAGATCGACACCGGCATCTTTTCCTTGATCAGGTCGATGACCTTGGCGTCGCGAAAGAAGCTGTCGCCAAAATCCAGCGACGCATAGTTCTTGACCATGATCCACAAGCGTTCCGGCGCCGATTTGTCGAAGCCGTACATGTGCTCGATTTCCTTGATCAGCGCCGGGTCCAGGCCCTGGGCGCCGCGATAGGCCGAGCCTGCCACCGAGACTTCGGCACCGCCGCCGGCGATGCGGCTGGTGGCGCCTTCGAAGCCTTCGAGCTTGGCGATCATCTGTTCCACCGGCCCGCCCGGGGCGGCCTGGATGATCACGAAATTGATCAGCAAGATGCCGAACAGCGTCGGAATGATCAGCAACAGTCGACGAAAAATGTACGCCAGCATCTGATTACTCCGTGCCCGCAGGATCGGCCTGCAGTATGGTTTCGACTTCTATCGCCGGCTTGATGTCGGGCTTGACCCACCAGGTGGCCGTGCCGATGTCGTACTTGGGCGAGACCTTCGGGTGGCCGAGGTGGTTCCAGTACGCCACGCGCCAGGTCTTGATGTGCCAGTTGGGTATTACGTAATAGCCCCATTGCAGAACGCGGTCCAGCGCGCGGGCATGGGCCACCAGGCTTTTGCGCGAATCGGCGTTGATCAGTTGCTCGACCAGTTGATCGACCACCGGATCCTTGAGGCCCATGGAATTGCGGCTGCCGGGTTTGTCGGCGGCGGCCGACATCCAGAATTCCCGTTGTTCGTTACCCGGTGAGCTGGACTGCGGGAAGCTGCCGACGATCATGTCGAAGTCCCGGGAGCGCACGCGGTTGATGTACTGCGAGACGTCGACCCGGCGGATCACCAGGTCGATACCCAGATCGCTCAGGTTGCGCTTGAACGGCAGCAGCACCCGTTCGAATTCGGTCTGGGCCAACAGGAACTCGATGACCACCGGCTTGCCGGTGGCGTCGACCATTTTGTCATCGACGATGCGCCAGCCGGCCTCCTGCAGCAGTTGATAGGCTTGCCGTTGCTGGGCGCGGATCATGCCGCTGCCGTCGGTGCTCGGGTTCTGGAAGGCTTCGCTGAACACCTGCGGTGGCAGCTTGGCGCGGAACGGCTCGAGGATCGCCACCTGCTCGGCGTCAGGCAGGCCGGTGGCAGCCATTTCCGAGTTCTCGAAGTAACTGCGGGTACGCACATAGGCCCCGTTGAACAGTTGCTTGTTGGTCCATTCGAAATCCAGCAACAGCGACAGGGCCTGGCGCACACGCACATCCTGGAACACCGGGCGACGCATATTGAACACGAAGCCTTGCATGCCGGTCGGGTTGCCGTTGGGAATCTGCTCCTTGACCAGTCGGCCCTCGGTGACCGCCGGGATGTTGTAGGCGTTGGCCCAGTTCTTCGCGGTCATCTCCAGCCAGTAGTCGAACTGCCCGGCCTTGAGCGCTTCCAGGGCCACGGTGTTGTCGCGGTAGTAATCGGTGGTCATCACGTCGAAGTTATAGAAACCGCGATTGACCGGCAGGTCCTTGCCCCAGTAGTCCTTGACTCGCTCGTAGCGCACCGAGCGCCCGGCCTTCACTTCGCTGACCTTGTAGGGGCCGCTGCCCAACGGGATTTCAAGGTTGCCCTTGTTGAAGTCGCGGTCGGCCCACCAATGCTTGGGCAGCACCGGCAACTGGCCGAGGATCAGCGGCAGCTCGCGGTTGTTGGTGTGCTTGAACTTGAACAGCACGGTCAACGGGTCTTCGGCGATCACTTCGGCCACGTCGTTGTAGTAACCGCGGTACATTGGTGCGCCGTCCTTGGTCAGCATCTGGAAGCTGAACACCACGTCTTCGGCGCGTACCGGATGACCGTCATGGAAGCGCGCTTCGGGGCGCAGGTAGAAGCGCACCCAGCCGTTGTCCGGGGCTTTCTCGATCAGCCGGGCGATCAGGCCGTACTCGGTGAACGGCTCGTCCAGGCCTTGCTTGGCCAGGGTGTCGTAGATGATGCCGATATCATCCGCCGGCACGCCTTTGCTGATGAACGGGTTGAGGCTGTCGAAGCCACCGAACCCGGCCTGGCGGAAGATCCCGCCCTTGGGCGCGTCGGGATTGACGTAGTCGAAGTGCTTGAACTCGGCCGGGTATTTCGGCGGCTCGTTGTACAGGGTCACTGCATGTTGCGGGGCGGCGCAGGCCAGCCCGGCGAACAACAGGCCGCCGGCCTGCAGCAGCAGGGTGCGGATGGGGTTCATTGATCTTTCTCCGAAGATTTCAGCCACCACGCATTCAGGCCCAGGGTATAAGGCGGCGTGGTGACAAAGGCGAGCCGGTTACGGTACGCCAGACGGTGATAATTGAGGTACCAGTTGGGAACGATGTAGTGCTGCCACAGCAGCACGCGGTCCAGGGCCTTGCCGGCGGCGACTTGCTGGTCACGGGTCTGGGCGGCCAGCAACTGTTCGAGCAGATGGTCGACCACCGGGTTGGCAATGCCGGCGTAGTTCTTGCTGCCCTTGACCCCGGCCTGGCTGGAGTGAAAGTACTGCCATTGTTCCAGGCCCGGGCTTAGGGTCTGGTTGAGGGTCATCAGGATCATATCGAAATCGAACTGGTCGAGGCGCTGCTTGTATTGCGCGCGATCGACCGTGCGCAGTCGCGCATCGATGCCGATGCTGGCGAGGTTCTCGACGTAGGGCTGGAGGATGCGTTCCAGGTTCGGGTTGACCAGCAACAGCTCCAGGCGCAAGGGTCGGCCTGCGGCGTTTTGCAGGTGCTGGCCATTGAGCTTCCAGCCGGCTTCGGCGAGCAGGCCGAGGGCTTTGCGCAAGGTCTCCCGGGGGATGCCGCGGCCATCGGTCTGCGGCAGGCTGAACGGCTCGGTAAAGAGTCTGGCCGGCAGCTGTTCACGGTAGGGCTTGAGCAACAGCCATTCATGTCCGACCGGCAAGCCGCTGGCCGAGAACTCGCTGTTGGGGTAATAGCTCATGGCGCGTTTGTAGGCACCGCTGAACAGCGCGCGGTTGGTCCATTCAAAGTTGAACATCAGCCCCAGTGCTTCACGGACCCTGGCATCCGAGAAAGTCGGTCGGCGGCCGTTCATGAACAGGCCCTGGGTCTGGGTCGGGATCTGGTGGGGAATCTGTGCCTTGATCACATCACCACGGCGTAGGGCGGGGAAGTTGTAGCCGGTGTCCCAGTTCTTCGCCTGATGCTCGATATAGATGTCGAATTCACCGGCCTTGAACGCCTCGAACGCGACGTCGCTGTCGCGGTAGAACTCGACTTCCATGCGGTCGACGTTGTACTTGCCGCGATTGACCGACAGGTCCTTGCCCCAGTAATCCTTGACCCGTTCGAAGACGATCTGGCGTCCTGGCGTGACCGACGTGATGCGGTACGGCCCGCTGCCCAGTGGCGGTTCGAACGTGGTGGCCTTGAAGTCACGGCCCCTCCAGTAGTGCTGTGGCAACACCGGCATTTCGCCCAGGCGCAGGATCAGCAGCGGATTGCCGGCGCGCTTGAACACGAAACGGATGCGCTGGGGGTTGAGGATGTCGACCCGCAGCACCTCCTGAAGGTTGGTGCGGTACAACGGATGCCCTTCCTTGAGCAGCGTGCGGTAGGAGAACGCAACGTCGAAGGCGGTAATCGGCGTGCCGTCATGGAAGCGTGCTTCAGGACGCAGGTTGAACACCACCCAACTGCGGTCCTCGCTGAACTCCACCGACTGGGCGATCAGGCCATAGCTGGACGCGGGCTCGTCACCCGACGGCGCGTACTGCCCGGTGCCGACCATCAGCGGTTCGTTGAGTTCGTTGATGCCGTATTGCAGGAAGTTCGGCGTGGTGACCGGGCTGGTGCCCTTGAAGGTGTACGGGTTGAGCGTATCGAAGGTGCCAAACGCCATCACCCGCAACGTACCGCCTTTGGGCGCTTGCGGGTTGACCCAGTCGAAGTGGGTAAATCGGGCCGGGTACTTGAGCGTGCCGAACTGCGCATAACCATGGCTTTCGCTGATCGTCGCGCTTGCGGTGGAGCTCAAGGCCAGGCTGATCAGGAGCAGGGGCAGGGGACGCTTCAAATAGGAGATCCGATCCAGGCGGCTTGGGCTTTGTGGACCGTACAGTAACAGCTTGTATGGACAGGAAAAAGACGGGGGATTTGGGCGGTCGCAATCCTGTAGGAGCGAGCTTGCTCGCGATGGTGGTCAACGATGACGCGGGGCGCCTGAATCAACTCGGTGCCCTTGGGTTTTTCGCGAGCAATCGAACGTCGACCGGCTGCTCCTACAGTTTTAGTGCGGATTGGCCACCGTCAACATCTGGCCGGGCTTCAGCGCCTGGCCGACACGAGGATTCCAGCGCTTGAGGTGCTGCATCTCGACGTTGAAGCGCTTGGCCACGATGTACAGCGAGTCACCTTGCTGGACCTTGTACTTGGTCTGCTGCTTTTTGGAGTTGGCGGCAATCACGGTGTTGACGCGCCCGGAGCTGCGTTTGCTGTTGTCCTGCATCACCAGGGTCTGGCCGGGCTTGAGATTCTTGCCGGTCAGTTTGTTCCAGCGTTGCAGGTCCTTCACGTCAACGTTGTTGGCCTTGGCGATGGAGCCGAGGTTGTCCCCCCGCTTGACCCGGTAGGACCGCCTGGCGCTGGCGACCTGGGTGTCATCGGCACCTTCGAAGACCGGCTTGAGCGATTTCTTGCTGATCAACTCTTCAGGACGCATGGTCTGCAGGCTGCTGGTCAGCAGTTGCGCCTTGGAGGTCGGCACCAGCAGGTGCTGCGGGCCGTCGATGGTGGTGCGCTGCTTGAAGGCCGGGTTGAGCTGGAACAGTTCGTCTTCGTCGATGTTGGCGACTTCAGCAACCTTGGAGAGGTCCATGCGCTGGTTGATTTCGACGACCTGGAAATAGGGTTCGTTGGCGATCGGGTTGAGGTTCACGCCGTAGGCTTCCGGCGCCATCACCACTTGCGACAGCGCCAGCAACTTCGGCACGTAGGCCTGGGTTTCGGAGGGCAGTGGCAGGTTCCAGTAATCGGTTGGCAGACCGAGACGCTCGTTGCGCTCGATGGCCCGGCTGACGGTGCCTTCACCGGCGTTGTAGGCCGCCAGGGCCAGCATCCAGTCGCCGTTGAACATGTCGTGCAGGCGGGTCAGGTAATCCAGCGCGGCGGTGGTCGACGCGGTGATGTCGCGGCGGCCATCATAGAAACGGGTCTGGCGCAGGTTGAAGTAACGCCCGGTGGACGGGATGAACTGCCAAAGACCCACCGCGTTGGCCCGGGAATAGGCCATCGGGTTGTAGGCACTCTCAATCACTGGCAGCAGGGCCAGTTCCAGCGGCATGTTGCGTTCTTCAAGGCGCTCGACGATGTAGTGAATGTAGAGGCTGCCACGTTCACCGGCGTTTTCGAGGAAAGACGGATTGCTGGCGAACCACAGGCGCTGCTGCTCGATACGCGGGTTGACACCCAGCCCGTCCTGCAACTGGAAGCCCTGGCGCATTCGCTCCCAGACGTCCTGTGGAATTTGCGGGCTGGGCTTTTCGCTGAGCCAGACCGGCTTCTGCTTGGCGCGCGCGGCGATGTTCTGCGTGTGCGCCGCATCGGTCTGCGGCGCATGGCTGGAACAGCCCGCCAGGGTGGCGGACACAGCCACCGCAATGGCTTGAGCCAGGCGGGTCAATGCGTCGGAACTGATGGCTTTGCGAATAGGTGACGACATTGGCTGGAAGTAAGTTCCGGGCAAAAATGTCGGGCGATTCTAGAAAGCGCACCCTGCGCGGTCAACCTTTCAGAATTGTTACAGCCTTTGGGGACCCCTTTAGAACGTGTCTTTCCAAGCGCGAAGCGCAGCAAAAACCATATCGGGCGCCGAGTTATCGGTGCCGGTCCGTTCGTCCGCTTTTTCTTTAACGGATGTTTCACCGGCGCGCAAAAACGGGTTTGTCAGCTTTTCCAGTGCCAGTGTCGACGGCAGCGTCATGATCCCGGATTCCCGTTGGCGGGTGACTTTGGCCAGGCGTTCGGCCGTATCCGGATTGTTCGGTTCGACGGCTGCGGCAAACTTCAGATTGCTCAGGGTGTATTCGTGGGTGCAGTAGACCAGCGTGTCTTCCGGCAACTCCGCGAGACGTGTCAGCGAGCTGTACATTTGCTGTGGCGTGCCTTCGAACAACCGCCCGCAACCGGCGGCAAACAGGGTGTCGCCGCAGAACAGCAAGCCGTGATGGTAATAGGCGATATGGCCCAGGGTGTGGCCGGGGACCGCGAAGATATCGAAGTCCAGCCCGAGCACGCTGATGCGCTCGTTGTCCTTGAGCGCTACGTCCCGCGCCGGGATCTTTTCGCTGGCCGGACCATAGACTTTCGCGTCCGTCGCTTTTTTCAGCTGTTCGACCCCGCCGACGTGGTCATGATGGTGGTGAGTGATCAAAATATCACTCAGTACCCAGCCCGGATTGGCCGCAAGCCAGGCATGTACCGGGGCGGCATCACCCGGGTCGACCACCGCGCAGCGTTTGCTGCGGTGGTCTTGTAACAACCAGATGTAGTTGTCGGTGAAGGCGGGCAGGGCTGTGATCTGTATCATCGTCGGATTCGCCAAGCGGAAAACAATGGCGCATCTTAGAACTTCCTGGCGCGTTGGAGAATGCAATGACTGATAAAGCGTTCGCACAGGCTGATCCTGACTGGCTGGCGTTGATCAGCGCCGCCCGCGAGTGGCTGGAAGGTCCGATCGGGCAATTCCTGCTGGACGAAGAGCGTCGCATGCTCGAAGACGAGCTCGGGCGGTTCTTTGGTGGCTATCTGGTGCATTACGGTCCCTCGGCCCAGACCCCGCCATCAGCGCCGCAGGTGCAGCGCAACGTACGCCTTGGCGCGCCGTTGCCGGGGGTCGAGATCGTCTGTGAAGAACAGGCCTGGCCGCTGAGCGAGCACGCTGCCGACGTGGTGGTGTTGCAGCATGGCCTGGATTTCTGTCTGTCGCCCCACGGTTTGCTGCGCGAGGCGGCAAGCAGCGTGCGACCCGGCGGGCATTTGCTGATCATCGGCATCAATCCCTGGAGCAGTTGGGGCCTGCGGCATGTGTTTGCCCAGGATGGGCTGCGCAAGGCGCGCTGCATTTCGCCGTCACGGGTTGCGGACTGGCTGAACCTGCTGGGCTTCGCGCTGGAGAAACGCCGCTTCGGGTGCTATCGTCCGCCGCTTGCGTCTGCGGCGTGGCAGACCCGCCTGGCCGGATGGGAGCGCAAGGCCGGTGACTGGCAACTGTCGGGCGGCGGCTTCTATTTATTGGTGGCGCGCAAGATCGTGGTGGGCCTGCGACCGGTCCGTCAGGAGCGGCGCGAGCCGATGGGCAAGTTGATTCCTTTGCCGATGGCCAAGGTCAACCGTCGCAACATCGAACCGTAATACACACTTTTCATTTGCGGCCGGGCTTGTCCCGGCTTCGGGCGTCGTCGATCTGCGATCGGCGGGCCAGCGCATTTTCTGGATAGATTGGCATGAGCGATAGCGTAGAACTGTTCACCGACGGCGCCTGCAAGGGCAACCCCGGCCCTGGCGGCTGGGGCGCACTGCTGGTGTGCAAGGGCGTTGAAAAGGAACTCTGGGGCGGCGAAGCCAATACCACCAATAACCGCATGGAGCTGATGGGCGCGATCCGTGGCCTGGAAGAGCTCAAGCGTCCCTGTGAGGTGCTGCTGGTGACCGACTCCCAGTACGTGATGAAGGGCATCAACGAGTGGATGGACAACTGGAAGAAGCGCGGCTGGAAAACCGCGGCGAAGGAACCGGTGAAAAACGCTGATCTGTGGAAATTGCTCGACGAGCAGGTCAACCGCCACAAGGTCACCTGGAAATGGGTGCGCGGGCATATTGGCCATCACGGCAACGAAAGGGCTGACCAGTTGGCCAACCGTGGCGTCGATGAAGTGCGCGGGTACAAGCAGGGCTGATTCGGGTACTACCGATGCACCGCGCCGCGGCCTTCGCGAGCAAGCCCGCTCCCACATTGATCTCCATGCGCCACAGATCCCTTGTGGGAGCGGGCTTGCTCGCGAAGGTGGCGACTCGGTATATCTGAAAGCCCCTGCAAGCGTGATAACATCGCCGCTTTTGCACGATTGACCGATTGAGAGCTGAGCACTGATGGCCACCAGATCCGTTGTACTCGACACCGAAACCACCGGCATGCCGGTGACCGACGGCCACCGGATTATTGAAATCGGTTGTGTCGAGTTGATCGGCCGACGCCTGACGGGCCGGCACTTTCACGTGTACCTGCAGCCCGATCGCGAAAGTGACGAGGGCGCCATCGGCGTCCACGGCATCACCAACGAATTCCTCGTGGGCAAGCCGCGTTTTGCCGAGGTGGCCGAAGAATTCTTCGAGTTCATCAAGGGCGCGCAGCTGATCATCCATAACGCGGCGTTCGACGTTGGCTTCATCAACAACGAATTCGCCCTGATGGGGCAGCAGGACCGCGCGGACATCACGCAGCACTGCACGATCCTCGACACCCTGATGATGGCCCGGGAACGTCACCCGGGGCAGCGCAACAGCCTCGACGCCTTGTGCAAACGTTATGGCGTCGACAACTCCGGCCGTGAGCTGCACGGCGCCTTGCTCGACTCCGAGATTCTCGCCGACGTCTACCTGACCATGACCGGCGGGCAGACCAGCCTGTCCCTGGCCGGTAACGCCTCCGATGGCAATGGCTCCGGTGAAGGGGCGGACAATTCGGCCACCGAGATCCGTCGTTTGCCGGCGGATCGCCAGCCGACGCGCATCATCCGCGCCAGCGAAGACGACCTGGCCCGCCACGCGGCGCGCCTGGAAATCATCGGCAAATCCGCTGGTGCCCCGGCGTTGTGGGTGCAGTTGGCTGAGGCTGAAGCGCAGGCGTAACCCCCCATTTTGCAACCACTGCTTTTGTGGCGAGGGAGCTTGCCCCCGTTCGGCTGCGAAGCAGACGTAATTCCATTCTCTGCGGTTTATCCGAAAGATTGTTGGGGGTCGCTTCGCGACCCAACGGGGGCAAGCCCCCTCGCCACAGGGAAGCGCTCTCGTCGCCACAAAGTGGTGCATCCCGCTCGCCACTTGCGCTGTAACACTCTACCCTGAGGTGATTGGCAGGCTCTGGTCTGCCGCCTCAGGACACTGAGCCTCATGTATAAAGATTTGAAATTCCCGGTCCTGATTGTCCATCGCGACATCAAGGCCGACAGCGTCGCCGGCGACCGCGTGCGGGGGATTGCCCGGGAGCTGGAGCAGGAAGGGTTCAGCGTCGTTTCGGCGGTGAACTACACCGAAGGACGACTGGTGGCGTCGACCTACCATGGCCTGTCCTGCATGTTGATAGCGTCTGAGGACGCCAGCACCCATTCCCACTTGTTGCAAAACATGGCCGAACTGATCGGTCTGGCGCGAGTGCGTGCGCCGGATCTGCCGATCTTCGCCCTGGGCGAAAAAGTGACCCTGGAAAACGCGCCCGCCGATGCCATGGCCGAGCTCAACCAGTTGCGCGGCATTCTTTACCTGTTTGAAGACACCGTGCCCTTTCTTGCCCGGCAGGTGGCCCGTGCTGCGCGCAAATACCTGGATGGCCTGTTGCCGCCGTTCTTCAAGGCCCTGGTGCAGCACACCGCGGATTCCAATTACTCGTGGCACACCCCCGGTCACGGCGGAGGGGTGGCGTATCACAAGAGTCCGGTCGGGCAGGCGTTTCACCAGTTTTTCGGGGAAAACACCCTGCGCTCGGATCTTTCGGTGTCGGTGCCGGAGCTCGGATCCTTGCTCGATCATACCGGCCCCCTGGCTGAAGCCGAGGCCCGTGCAGCGCGTAATTTCGGCGCCGATCACACCTTTTTTGTGATCAATGGCACGTCCACGGCCAACAAGATTGTCTGGCATTCGGTGGTCGCTCGCGATGATCTGGTGCTGGTGGATCGCAATTGCCACAAGTCGGTGCTGCACTCGATCATCATGACCGGCGCGATTCCGCTGTACTTGTGTCCGGAGCGTAATGAGCTGGGGATCATCGGCCCGATTCCCCTGAGCGAGTTCAGCCGCGAATCGATCCAGGCCAAGATCGACGCCAGCCCGCTGACCAAGGGGCGTGCACCGAAGGTCAAGCTCGCCGTAGTGACCAATTCGACCTATGACGGCCTTTGCTACAACGCCGAACTGATCAGGCAGCAACTGGGTAGCAGTGTCGAGGTATTGCACTTCGACGAGGCCTGGTACGCCTATGCGGCGTTCCATGAGTTTTTTGCCGGACGCTACGGCATGGGCACGTCCCGTGATGAAGGCAGTCCGTTGGTGTTCACCACCCATTCCACCCACAAGTTGCTGGCGGCCTTCAGTCAGGCGTCGATGATTCACGTGCGCGACGGCGGCGCGCGGCAGCTGGATCGGGATCGCTTCAACGAAGCGTTCATGATGCACATCTCGACCTCGCCGCAGTACGGCATCATCGCCTCGCTGGATGTGGCTTCGGCGATGATGGAAGGGCCGGCCGGGCGTTCGCTGTTGCAGGAAATGTTCGACGAAGCCCTGAGTTTTCGACGGGCGCTGGCTAACTTGCGCCAGCACATTGCCGCTGATGACTGGTGGTTTTCGATCTGGCAACCGCCGTCGGCGGAAGGCATCGAGCGGGTCGTCACCGAGGACTGGTTGCTGCAGCCGGAAGCCGACTGGCACGGTTTTGGCGGCGTGACCGAGGATTATGTGCTGCTCGATCCGATCAAGGTCACGCTGGTGATGCCGGGGCTGACGGCCGGTGGCGCCCTCAGCGAGCGCGGGATTCCGGCGGCGGTGGTCAGCAAGTTCCTCTGGGAGCGTGGCCTGGTGGTTGAGAAAACCGGGCTGTATTCGTTCCTGGTGTTGTTCTCCATGGGTATCACCAAGGGCAAGTGGAGCACGCTGCTCACCGAATTGCTGGAGTTCAAGCGCAGTTATGACGCCAACGTCAGTCTGGCCAGTTGCCTGCCTTGCGTGGCGCAGGAAAACGTCGCGCGGTATCAGGGCATGGGCCTGCGTGATCTGTGCGATCAGTTGCATGCCTGTTATCGCAGCAATGCCACCGCCAGGCACCTCAAGCGCATGTACACGGTACTGCCGGAAGTCGCGATGAAGCCGGCGGACGCCTATGATCAATTGGTGCGCGGTGAAGTCGAGGCGGTGTCGATCGATGCGCTGGACGGACGGATTGCCGCGGTGATGCTGGTGCCGTATCCACCCGGCATTCCGTTGATCATGCCGGGTGAACGCTTTACCGAGTCGACCCGCTCAATCATCGATTACCTGGCGTTTGCCCGCACGTTCGATAGCAGTTTCCCGGGGTTCGTTGCTGATGTGCACGGATTGCAACACGAAGATCAGGGCAGTGGGCGGTGCTACACCGTCGATTGCATCAAGGAGTGAGGACCTTTCCCAGTATGCAGCCGGTTATAAATCCGAATTACCCAGGGTTGTCGGTACGGGTTGCCGATGAAGGTTTTGCCGCCTACATCTGGGGCAGTGATTTCAGTTTTGAAGTCGCGGCCTATGGTGCGGCTGAAATCGGCAAACCGGTCGCGCAGTGGCCGGTGACGCCGATCACGCCTTACCGCAAGTGCTACGGCATCGACCCGGAGGAGTTCAGCAGCTTTCGCGATGCCGCCGACAGCGCGATTTTCATGGCCTACCTGGATGACCAGCCCGTGGGGCACCTGGTGGTCAGTACCAACTGGAACGGCTTTGCCCATATCGACGAACTGGCGGTGCATGCGCCGGCCCGACGGCACGGCGTGGCCAAGGCCCTGCTGGATGTGGCGCAGTTCTGGAGCCGCAAGAAGAAACTCCCGGGCATCATGCTCGAAACCCAGAACAACAACCTGGGGGCCTGCCGGCTCTATGAACGCTGCGGTTACATGATCGGCGGGATCGACCACCTGCGCTATCGCGGCATCGATCCGAACACCGCCGAAGTGGCGCTGTTCTGGTATCGAATATTCGAAAATCCGCTGGAAAACCCGCTCAGTTCGTCAGCATCGCCGCGGCTTGTTCCGTGACGATGGCCAACAGGGCCTGAACCGCCGGAGAGGGTTCGGCGTTTTTCAGGGACAGGGCGTAGAGATTGATCGGGATAGCGGGTGCCAGCGGGCAGCTGTCCAGTCCCGAGGCTTTGGCACCGACGGCAGTAAAGGGGTCGACGATGGCCAGGCCTTCGCCGGCCTCGACCATGCTGCGCATCATCTGGTGCGTCTGGACCCGGGTCTGAATCACCGGGGCAGGGCGCAAGCCGTGCAGTTTGTTTTCCAGTGCCGGGCTCAGCGGGTCGTGCCCCTCCAGGCCGATCATCGATTGACCGGCCAGGTCCTGCAGTGAAATGTATTTCTGCTTCGGTTGCAGCCAGCCGTGGGGGGCGAGCAACTGAAGTTTGCCCTGGGCAATCACCTGGCAATCGAGGTCGGCGTGATCGGGGTCGTGCAGGCTCAGGCCCAGATCGCTTTCACGCAGCAGCAGGCTTCTGACGATGTCGCGGGTCGGCTGGCTCAGCAGTGTGCAAGGCGCGTCGGGCAGGCGTCGGCGCAGGGCCGCGATGCTGTGTGGCAACAATTGGTTGGCCAGGGGCGGGGTGCAGATGATGCGCAACGGCGGCGCGAGGTATTGCCTGAGGCTGTTGGCCAGACGCTGCACCGGTTCGAGCGCGTCGTAGACCCGGGCGATTTCCACCTGCAGTTGCTGCGCTTCGCGGGTGGCCTGCAATCGTCCGCGGACGCTGGCGAACAGCATGAACCCCAACTGATCCTCGGCGTCGCGCAGCAAGCGCTCGACTTCGGTCACTGGCAACTGCAGCCATTCGGCGGCGGTGCCCAGGTGACCGGTCTGCAGGAGCGCCTGGATCACTTCGATATGGCGTAAGCGCATGCGTGAAGTCCATGTTCAGCAGGTGGAGGAGTCAGTGGCTGAATCCTACCCCAAGTCCGCGCATATGACTTCTGCTCATAACGACGGGTTATGAAGCGCTGACGGTTTGCGGTTCGCGGGTAATGGTCACGCCGGTTTGCACCAGCATGAATTGATTGTCGTCGACCTTGTTGACGCGGTCGCCAATGGCCAGCTTATAAGTGGTAACAGGCCCGGAACCGTCTACCGCCGGGGTGGATTCCTGGAACTCGTGCACCGAATAAATACGGCCTTGCGCGTCTCTTGCATGGAACTGACCGACAAGTACTGCTGCCATCTGCTTAGAACCTCTGGAGATAAATCACTCAATTTGCGGTTCTGTAGACCGTGTCTGGGTGAGGTAAGTTTTCCTACAGGGAAAAAATAATCAGGGACGGCGTTTTCAGTCGCCCGCTGCTTGAATCGTCATCTATAACTACAAGCTCTTCCTATCGGACAGTCGAGACATTCCCATGAGCAACGTCTATTCGGTCGCCGTCGTGGTCGGCAGCTTGAGAAAGGAATCGATCAACCGCAAGGTCGCACGGGCCCTGGCTGAACTGGCACCGGCCAATCTGAAGCTGAATATCGTCGAAATTGGCGACCTGCCGCTGTACAACGAAGACATCGATGGCGCTTCACCGCCGGCAGCCTACAGCACTTTCCGACAACAAGTGAGTTCATCCGACGCGGTGTTGTTCGTGACCCCGGAATACAACCGCTCGGTGCCGGCACCGTTGAAAAACGCGATTGACGTGGGTTCGCGCCCCTATGGGAAAAGTGCCTGGAACGGCAAGCCGGGCGCGGTTATCAGCGTTTCGCCGGGGGCCGTCGGCGGGTTTGGTGCCAACCACAACCTGCGTCAATCCATGGTGTTTCTCAATGTGCCGCTGATGCAGCAACCGGAGGCCTATCTGGGGAACGCGGGTTCGGCGTTCGACGAGGCGGGCAAATTGTCCGAGTCGGTCAAGCCGTTCCTGCAAAGTTTCATCAATGCCTATGGGCAATGGGTCGAGCAGCACAAGAAAGTCTGATGGTCGTTTGCCAGCGCTTTGGCCTGCAAAGCGCTGGGTGGTTATCTCTTTAGACCGTGTTGGCCCCTTCGCGAGCAAGCCCGCTCCCACAGGGATCCTCAGTGGATACAAGACTTGTGTTCGGCTGAGGCCCAATGTGGGAGCGGGCTTGGTCCGGGCGGCGATCCGACGAAGAGGCCGTCTCAGGCAATACTGGACTCAACCCTGTCCCGGCACATTCGGCCAAAGATCCGCCACCAGAAACAATCGCTCGGCCTCTTCCCAGTCGCCATTGGCATTTTCCGTCAGTCGCACCAGCAATTGTGCCGGCGCCAGCGGGTCCAGGTCATTGAGCCATGCCCGCATCTGTTCAGGGGTCCAGGTGTGCTCCGCCCAATAGTGCGCGGGCGCCAGCCAGGCATGGCGGGGCAGGGGTTGCCAGCGACCGGGCGCGCTCTGGGCAACCAGCGCGGGCCAATCCTTTTGATGCAGCCAGCGACCGCGCAAATGTTGCGGATGGGCACCCGACGGCGGGGCGGCCTGTCCGGGCCAGGGGTAGAGCAAATAACCCCCCAGCCACAAATGGGCGCTGAAGGCCTGGATATCCAGCGCCGCCAGTACTTCGCGGCTCTCGGGGCGTGCGGAAATCGGTAACTGATGCTGGCTCAGGTGCGCCAGTTTGCGGTCGAGCCGATCGTGGCAGCCCGGGCCCAGCCACTGGGCGGTGTCGTGCCCGTCGCCCGACTGCGGGCCGAGGTAGAGCTTGATCGCCAGTTCCAGGTGATGCACGCCGTCGCGGTCGCGCAGCAGCATGTCCAGTTCACCCAGGGTGTGCCCTTCGCGGCGAATCGGCATGTTGGCGGCAATCAGCTCAATGCCCGGCGCGTGCTGCACGGCAAATTGCCAGAGGCGTTCGTAGTACAGGCCCAGGCGGCGGGTGCGGGCCTGGGCCAGCCAGTGCAGCAAGCCATAACTGTCCCGGTCCAGCTGCCGCAGCCACAGCTCCAGCCGGTCCGGTGCCTGCACCCAGTCGCTGCCGGCCAACGGGTGACGTTGCGGCCACGGGGTATCGTCCAGCATGGGCGGGGCGAGGATGACCCACGCCAGGTCACGCACTTCGGGATGGCGTAACTGATGGGGCAGGTGGAGCAGATCCGGAAATAGCATCATCTTGCGAGCATAGCCCGAAACCCGGGCACCCCCTTGAAGCTGAAAGGATTTTGTCTACGGGCGGCTTTCGCCCATAATCGTGGTTTTCGCCGCCACACAGATCCCCGCAGGAGCCCCATGGAGCAATTTCGCAATATCGGCATCATCGGTCGCCTGGGCAGTTCCCAGGTGCTGGATACCGTCCGCCGACTGAAACGGTTTCTGCTCGATCGTCACCTGCACGTGATCCTCGAAGACACCATCGCCGAAGTGCTGCCAGGGCACGGCCTGCAAACCTCGTCGCGCAAGATGCTCGGCGAAGTCTGCGACATGGTCATCGTGGTCGGTGGTGACGGCAGTCTGCTCGGCGCTGCCCGGGCGTTGGCCAAGCACAATATTCCGGTGCTCGGCATCAACCGGGGCAGCCTGGGGTTCCTGACCGACATCCGCCCCGACGAGCTGGAAGCCAAGGTCGCCGAAGTGCTGGACGGCCACTATCTGGTGGAAAACCGCTTCCTGCTGCAGGCCGAGGTCCGCCGCCACGGTGAGGCGATCGGCCAGGGCGATGCCCTGAACGACGTCGTGCTGCACCCTGGCAAATCCACGCGAATGATCGAATTCGAGCTGTACATCGACGGCCAGTTCGTCTGCAGCCAAAAGGCCGACGGCCTGATCGTCGCCACGCCGACCGGTTCCACCGCCTACGCGTTGTCTGCCGGCGGGCCGATCATGCACCCCAAGCTCGACGCTATTGTTATTGTGCCGATGTACCCCCATACCTTGTCGGGTAGACCGATCGTGGTCGATGGCAACAGTGAGCTGAAAATCGTCGTGTCCAAGGATATGCAGATTTACCCGCAAGTCTCGTGCGACGGGCAGAACCACTTCACCTGCGCGCCCGGCGACACCATTACCGTCAGCAAAAAAGCCCAGAAACTGCGGCTGATTCACCCGCTCGACCACAACTACTACGAAGTCTGCCGGACCAAGCTCGGCTGGGGCAGCAAGCTGGGGGGTGGAGGCGACTGATGCTCGATCCCGCGCGTAGCTACGACCTGATCGGTGACGTGCACGGTTGCGCCCTGACCCTGGAGCACTTGCTCGACCGACTCGGTTATCACAAACAGGGTGGCGTCTGGCGGCATGCTTCGCGCATGGCGGTGTTCGTCGGCGATATCATCGACCGCGGCCCGCGGATTCGCGAGGCGCTGCACATCGTCCACGACATGGTCGAGGCCGGTCAGGCGCTGTGCATCATGGGCAACCATGAGTTCAATGCGCTGGGCTGGAGCACCCCGGCGCTGCCCGGCAGCGGCAAGCAGTTCGTGCGCGAGCACACGCCGCGCCATGCCCGCCTGCTGCAAGAAACCCTGACCCAGTTCGAAGGCCATCCGGCTGACTGGCACGACTTCCAGCAATGGTTCTATGAGCTGCCGCTGTTCGTCGATGCCGGGCGTTTCCGCGTGGTCCACGCCTGTTGGGATGCCGGGCTGATCGAGCCGCTGCGGGCGTTGTTCCCCAACGGTTGTGTCGACGAGCATTTTCTCCAGGCGTCGGCGGAGTCGGGTTCGTTTGCCTGCACCGTGTTCGATCGCCTGTTGCGCGGCACCGACATGCGCTTGCCCCATGGCCTGACCATGACCAGCGGCGACGGCCTGGTGCGTTCGTTCTTTCGTACCAAGTTCTGGGAAGACGATCCGAAAACCTACGGCGACATCGTGTTCCAGCCGGACGCGCTGCCTGAGCCCGTTGCCCGGACGCCGCTCACGTCCACTGAAAAGAACAGCTTGCTGCGCTATGGCGTCGATGAACCGTTGTTGTTCGTCGGCCATTACTGGCGCAGCGGCAAGCCGGCACCGATCCGCCCGAACCTGGCCTGCCTGGATTACAGTGCAGTGCTCTACGGCAAACTGGTTGCCTATCGACTGGATCAGGAAACCCGCCTCGATCCGGATAAATTCGTCTGGGTCGATGTCGAGCGGCCGGAGGTGCTGCAATGAGTGCTGTAGCGGTATTGCGTCTGCCCCTGGCGGTGGACTTGAGCGGGTTCGTCACCCTGCTCAAACGCATGCAGGTGCCCCATCGGGTCAGCGAAGAAGCGGGCGAGCAAGTGCTGTGGGTGCCGGACAACATCAGTGAAGACGTGCGCGCACTGTACGAACGGTTTCCGGCGGGCGATCCCGACCAGCAACTGGACATTCCGGTGGCGCAGACCATCAAGCGTCCGGGCTTTGTCGAACAGTTGAAATACGCCAGGGCCACTGCGCTGGTATTGCTGCTGAGCCTCATCGTCGGTGCGATCACCTTGCTCGGTGACAACCTGGAAACGATGCGCTGGCTGACCTTCCTCGAATTTCGCGTAGTCGGCGAATACATCCACTTCACACCGCTGGCCGACAGCCTGGCGGCGGGGCAGTGGTGGCGCCTGTTCACGCCGATGTTGATCCACTTCGGCATCCTGCACCTGGCGATGAACGGCATGTGGTACTGGGAGCTGGGGCGGCGCATCGAGTCGCGCCAGGGCAGCATCAACCTGATCGGCCTGACCCTGCTGTTCAGCCTGGTGTCCAACTACGCCCAGTACGCCTTCAGCGGCCCGACCTTGTTCGGCGGTTTGTCCGGCGTACTGTACGGCCTGCTCGGGCATTGCTGGATCTTCCAGCTGCTGGCGCCGAACCCGGCCTATCGCCTGCCGCGCGGCGTGCTGGTGATGATGCTGGTGTGGTTGCTGCTGTGCCTGTCCGGGCTGGTCTCGATGATCGGCTTCGGCGAAATCGCCAACGCGGCCCACGTCAGCGGGTTACTCATCGGATGCTTCACCGGTTTGTTGGGCGGTTTGTATAACCGCCGTAAACTGGCCGCCTAATTCAAGAACATGCAATAAAGAGACGGAGACCCAATGTCCTCTTTTAACGAAATGATCCAGAACATCACCCCCGATATCTACGAGAGCCTGAAACTGGCCGTGGAAATCGGCAAATGGTCCGACGGTGGCAAACTCACCGCCGAACAACGCGAGCTGTCGCTGCAGGCGATGATCGCCTGGGAAATCCAGAACCTGCCCGAGGACCAGCGTACCGGCTACATGGGCCCGCAGGAATGCGCCTCGAAGTCGATCGAAGTGCCGAACATCCTGTTCAAGTCGGATGCCATCCATTGATCGAGATTGGCCGCGGTGCAATCAGCAAAATGTCGGCACGCCTTGACGGGCCGAACGTGCAATACGCTTTCCGTCTGGGCGAAACCGAGGTCCCGGTCAATCCGTTGATCGGCACCACGGTGCGCCTGGAATACCTGGGGGCGATCCACTGCACCCATTGCGGACGCAAGACCAAGACCAGTTTCAGCCAGGGTTACTGCTACCCGTGCATGACCAAACTGGCCCAGTGTGACCTGTGCATCATGAGCCCGGAGCGCTGCCACTTCGACGCCGGCACCTGCCGTGAACCGGAGTGGGGCGAGAAGTTCTGCATGACCGATCACGTGGTGTACCTGGCCAACTCGTCGGGGGTGAAAGTCGGGATTACCCGTGCCACCCAGCTGCCGACCCGCTGGCTCGACCAGGGCGCGAGCCAGGCCTTGCCGATCGTGCGCGTCTCGACCCGGCAACAGTCGGGTTTCGTCGAGGATCTGTTTCGCAGCCAGGTGGCGGACAAGACCAACTGGCGTGCTTTACTCAAGGGCGATGCGGCGGCGGTGAACCTGGCCGAGGTTCGCGATCAACTGTTCGACAGCTGTGCCGAAGGCTTGCAAGGGTTGCAGGAACGTTTCGGCTTGCAGGCGATCCAGACGGTTACCGGCGTCGAACCGCTGGAAATCCGCTACCCGGTGGAGCAATACCCGGCGAAGATTGTCAGCTTCAACCTGGACAAGAACCCGATTGCCGAAGGCACGCTGATGGGGGTCAAGGGTCAATACCTGATCTTCGACACCGGCGTGATCAACATTCGTAAATACACGGCTTACCAGCTCGCCGTGCATCAGTAAGGACTCCAGCATGCGCACCGAACAACCGAAGATGATCTACCTCAAGGACTATCAGGCGCCCGAGTACCTGATCGACGAAACACACCTGACCTTCGAGTTGTACGAGGACCACAGCCTGGTCCATGCGCAACTGGTGATGCGCCGCAACCCCGAGCGTGGCCCGGGGCTGCCGCCGCTGGTGCTGGATGGCCAGCAGCTGGAACTGCTGTCGGTCACCCTGGCCGACCAGGCGCTTTCCGCTGCGCAGTATCAGCTGACCGAGAATCACCTGACCCTGCACCCGACCAGCGCTACCTTCACGGTCGATACCAGCGTCAGGATCCACCCCGAAACCAACACCGCGCTGGAAGGCCTGTACAAGTCCGGCACGATGTTCTGCACCCAGTGCGAGGCCGAGGGCTTTCGCAAGATCACCTACTACCTCGACCGCCCGGACGTGATGAGCACCTTCACCACCACGGTGGTCGCCGAGCAGCACAGCTACCCGGTGCTGCTGTCCAACGGCAACCCGATCGCTTCCGGCCCCGGCGAAGACGGCCGGCACTGGGCGACCTGGGAAGACCCGTTCAAGAAACCGGCGTACCTGTTCGCGCTGGTGGCCGGTGACCTGTGGTGCGTCGAAGACAGCTTCACCACCCTGAGCGAGCGCAACGTGGCGCTGCGCATTTACGTCGAGCCGGAAAACATCGACAAGTGCCAGCACGCCATGAACAGCCTTAAGAAATCCATGCGCTGGGACGAAGAGGTCTATGGTCGCGAGTACGACCTGGACATCTTCATGATCGTTGCCGTGAATGACTTCAACATGGGCGCCATGGAGAACAAGGGCCTCAACATCTTCAACTCCAGTGCCGTGCTGGCCAAGGCCGAAACTGCCACCGACGCCGCGCACCAGCGGGTCGAGGCGATCGTCGCCCACGAATACTTCCACAACTGGTCGGGCAACCGCGTGACCTGCCGCGACTGGTTCCAGCTGTCGCTCAAGGAAGGCTTCACCGTGTTCCGCGATGCCGGTTTCTCCTCGGACATGAACTCGGCCACGGTCAAGCGCATCCAGGACGTGGCGTACCTGCGCACCCACCAGTTCGCCGAAGACGCCGGCCCCATGGCTCACGCCGTGCGCCCGGACAGCTTCATCGAGATTTCCAACTTCTACACCCTGACCGTGTACGAAAAGGGCTCGGAAGTGGTCGGCATGATCCACACCTTGCTCGGCGCCGAAGGCTTCCGCAAAGGCAGCGACCTTTACTTCGAGCGCCACGACGGCCAGGCCGTGACCTGCGATGACTTCATCAAGGCCATGGAAGATGCCAATGGCGTCGACCTGACCCAGTTCAAGCGCTGGTACAGCCAGGCCGGTACACCGCGTCTGACGGTGAGCGAGTCCTTTGATGCCGCGGCGAAAACCTACAGCCTGACCTTCCGCCAGAGCTGCCCGCAAACCCCGGACAAGGTTGAAAAACTGCCGTTCGTGATCCCGGTTGAGCTGGGGCTGCTCGATAGCAAGGGTGGCGAGATTGCCCTGCGTCTGGCTGGTGAAACCACCGCGCAAGGCACTTCGCGGGTCATTTCCGTGACCGAAGCCGAGCAGACCTTCACCTTCGTCGACATCGCCGAACAACCGCTGCCGTCGTTGCTGCGTGGCTTCTCGGCACCGGTGAAACTGAGCTTCCCGTACAACCGCGACCAGTTGATGTTCCTGATGCAGCACGACAGCGACGGCTTCAACCGCTGGGATGCCGGCCAGCAACTGTCGGTGCAGGTGCTGCAAGAGCTGATCGCCCAGCAGCAGAAGGGCGAAACGCTGGTGCTCGATCAGCGCCTGGTGTCGGCGCTGCGCACGGTGCTCTCGGACGAGTCGCTGGATCAGGCCATGGTCGCCGAAATGCTCTCGCTGCCAAGCGAAGCGTACCTGACCGAAATCAGCGAAGTGGCGGACGTCGAAGCCATTCACAGCGCCCGCGAGTTTGCCCGCAAGCAACTGGCTGACGCGTTGTTCGAGGGCTTGTGGCTGCGTTACCAGGCCAACCGCGAACTTTCGAAGCAAACACCGTACGTGGCGGAGGCGGAACATTTTGCCCGTCGCGCCTTGCAGAACATTGCGCTGTCGTACCTGATGCTCAGCGGCAAGGCGGAGGTTCTGGCAGCGACGCTGGAGCAGTTCGACACGTGCGACAACATGACCGAACGCCTGACTGCGCTGGCGGTGTTGGTCAATTCTCCGTTCGAAGCCGAGAAGGCCAAGGCCCTGGCCAGCTTCGCCGAGCACTTCAAGGACAACCCGCTGGTCATGGACCAGTGGTTCAGTGTCCAGGCCGGTAGCGTGTTGCCGGGCGGACTTGCGCGGGTCAAGGCGTTGATGCAGCACCCGGCGTTCAACATCAAGAACCCGAACAAGGTGCGGGCGTTGATCGGCGCGTTTGCCGGGCAGAACCTGATCAACTTCCATGCGGCGGATGGTTCCGGGTATCGCTTCCTGGCGGATCTGGTGATTGAGCTGAACGGATTTAACCCGCAGATCGCGTCGCGTCAGTTGGCGCCTTTGACTCGCTGGCGCAAGTACGACAGCGCTCGGCAGGCTTTGATGAAGGGAGAGCTGGAGCGGATTCGGGCTTCGGGGCAGTTGTCCAGTGATGTGTTTGAAGTGGTCAGCAAGAGTTTGGCTTGATGTCTGTGTGAGCGGGTTTGTTCGCACCGTCTGTTGAAATACTGAAATGCCCGTATCTTGCGATACGGGCATTTTTTGTGGCTTACACGGTGTCGCGACTGAATGTGAGTTCCAGCGGATTGAAGAGAGACCTGAAGAAATCGTCGACTGTGCGGACGGCTGTCTTGTCTTCCGGGGTCAACTGCGCCGACTTGAATCGCTCAATCATCTGTTGATCAATCGTACGAATAGCACTGATAACCTTTTTATGTTCACCCGCATCTATCGGATGGTCCGCAGTCAACTTATCAGCGAACGTCGTCAGACAATCCTGAGCCGAGGAAAAAAAGGCATCAGGGTAGACGCCTGCATCACTTGGAAGATACTGGGTGTTAAACAAGTAATTCAGTGTTGTGGAAAACTCTCGAATAACGGCCAGATTGTCAGAGAGCGTGGTGTATTTAGCCTCGTCACAGAATGGGAAAGATTCAATCTGAAAAGGCTGTTCGGTATTTACCTTGAGTTGCTGGGCATAGGTATAGGTTTGTCGAAAGACCGCGGCGGGCGTACCGCTGACAATTACGGTGTCCAGTGGTTTTCCATCCTGAATGTCACGGTTGATGATGTCCGCGACGTTAATTGCGTTTTGACCGCTGTTGGTCGAGAACGGATCAACCGTAATCCGTTGTGGGGCGATGCCTTTTTTCATCAGCAACTCTTTAAAGCGGTCACCTTCGGTTTTGTTGGTCGCGATGGCATGGCGATCCGTCGTGCCGTGGCCACCGAAGCCGCTGGTAATAAAGTTGATGAGCTTGCTGTTCGCGAGTTTCTCGGCGATGTATGAGACGTAGGTTTCGTCGTTGTTGCCGTTCAACACAATGTAGCTGCCAGGCTTGTCATGGCTTTTTATCCAATCGGCCATGTCGCTTTTGGAAGGGCTGAGTGAAGTGACCTTGCTGTTGTCGAGGGTCAAGGCAATCGGTGAGGCGAGTACTGATAGACGACCGTTTGCAGCTTCGCCCAAGCTGGACTGAATACGTGTGGCCAGTTCTATGTGTGGCGAGTTGCCTGCAGGTTTTTGTTCGGCGAGTTCATGCCCTTCCTTGATCAGGTTGCGCATGGTGAGCGCGGTGTTCAGGATGCTTTTCGCATTGGCCAGAGTCTGTTCGAATGGCGGTTTCGCCGCGCTGTCATTCGAATAAGGGCGCGCCACGGTGAATAGGCACCCGGAGGTCAAAACATACCCATTGGGAACAGTGAACTGATTAAGGCGGTTGTCCTTTGTCAGCACTAATTCAGCGTTTCCTTGGCGTACATTTTTCAACTCCTTTGAAACAGGTGTGGTATCCGCTGGCTGGGGTCTGGGTTCGAGAGGCTGATTGGATGAGGAGCCGTTTACTGAGGAAATCATTTCACGCCTTCATGGTTAGTAAATTTGAATCACCATAGGGCGGGGGCAAGTTGATATCTGTAAAAAAACGATTATGACTACAGTTCGATTGACTCCGTTGACGAATGGCAACCGGTTGCCTGGAGGTGGCTCGATCAGTTTGTGGAATACCCGACCATTCACCCGGGCCGCATCCCCCCTCGGTTAACAAAACATAACGTGGCGTCGATTGTCAGACATGAAAAAACACCGATAGGATAAGCCAGCTTCCGAAGGGGCTCTGGATGGCGGGTTTCAGGACTATGCTCTGAAACAACCGGTCCAGACACGCACCCTTGCGGCGCCCAGAAAGGTTGAACGACCTAACAATAATAATGGGAGAAGGTCTATGAGTGAGCCTGTCATGGGTGTGGGTATCTGCCGCCCGCCGGCACTGCGCAAATTAGCGTTGCTGGCTACAGCGCTCTCGCTGTTGGGCTCTGCCATGCTGTCGGCACCTGTGCTGGCCGCGGCGGCGCCAGCATCCGATGTTGTTTATTCCATTGAATCGGCCAAGGCTGCCAAAACCCTGATGCTCGATGTCGTCCACGCCGGCAAGCGCCTGGTGGCGGTCGGGGATCGTGGGCACATCCTGTATTCCGATGACCAGGGCGCGACCTGGACCCAGGCCAAGGTGCCGACCCGGGCCCTGCTGACGTCGGTGTTTTTTGTCGATGACAAGCACGGCTGGGCCGTCGGCCATGACGCGCAGATCCTCGCCAGCGAGGACGGCGGGGCGACCTGGACCAAGCAATTCGAAGATCTGAATCGTGAATCGCCGCTGCTCGATGTCTGGTTCAAGGACGTCGACAGCGGCTTTGCCGTGGGCGCTTATGGCTCGCTGATGGAAACCACCGACGGTGGCAAGCATTGGGAAGATGCCAGCGACCGCCTTGACAACGAGGACCAGTACCACCTGAACGCGATCGCCGCGGTCAAGGACGCCGGGCTGTTCATCGTCGGCGAGCAGGGCAGCATGTTCCGCTCCGCTGATTGGGGCCAGACCTGGGAAAAGCTCGAAGGTCCGTACGAAGGTTCGCTGTTCGGCGTGATCGGCACGGCGCAAGCCAATACGCTGCTGGCCTACGGACTGCGCGGCAACCTTTACCGCTCCACGGATTTCGGCAGCACCTGGGAGCAAGTCGAGCTCAAGGCCGAGCGCGGCGACCTGGAGTTCGGGCTGTCCGGCGGCACGCTGCTCGACGATGGTTCGATCGTGATCGTCGGCAACGGCGGTTCGGTGATTCGCAGCAGTGACAATGGCGAAACCTTCAAGGTGGTCAACCGTGCGGACCGTATTTCGGTCTCGGCAGTGACGGCGGCAGGCAATGGCAATCTGGTTCTGGCCGGGCAGGGCGGCGTTCGCGTCACCTCGCCAAACGGTACCGAGTCGGGCAAATGAGCCGGGTTAATAATAAGAAGGCGGAGCTATGACTTCCTTGAGTACACATCACCAGGACAAGGCGACGTTCCTCGAGCGCCTGATCTTCAATAACCGTCCGGCAGTGATCACGATCTGCCTGCTGGTCAGTATTTTCCTGTTCTGGCAGGCGACGCTGATCCGTCCGTCCACCAGCTTCGAAAAAATGATCCCGCTGGAGCATCCCTTCATCCAGAAGATGATGGAGCACCGCAACGATCTGGCGAACCTGGGCAACACCGTGCGGATCTCGGTGGAAGCCACCGATGGCGACATCTTCTCCAAGGAGTACATGGAGACCCTGCGTCAGATCAACGACGAGGTGTTCTACATCTCCGGTGTCGACCGTTCCGGTCTGAAATCGCTGTGGAGCCCCAGCATTCGCTGGACCGAAGTGACGGAAGAGGGCTTCGCCGGCGGTGAAGTGATTCCGCAGAGCTACAACGGCTCCCAGGCCAGTCTCGATTTGCTGCGCAACAACGTGCTCAAGTCCGGTCAGGTCGGGCGCCTGGTGTCCAACGATTTCAAGTCGAGCATCGTCGACATTCCGTTGCTGGAGTCTTACCCGGACCCGCAGGACCAGGGCAAGCTGCTGGCGCTGGACTATCGCAAGTTCTCCCACGAGCTTGAAGACAAGATCCGCACCAAGTTCGAAGCGCAGAACCCGAATGTGAAGATCCACATCGTCGGTTTCGCCAAGAAGGTCGGTGACCTGATCGATGGCCTGGTGATGGTCGTGATGTTCTTCGGCATCGCCTTCGTCATCACCCTGATCCTCCTGCTGTGGTTCACCAACTGCCTGCGCAGTACCGTCGCCGTGTTGAGCACGACGCTGGTGGCCGTGATCTGGCAGCTGGGCCTGATGCACTTCTTCGGCTTCGGGCTCGACCCCTATTCGATGCTGGTGCCGTTCCTGATCTTCGCCATCGGTATTTCCCACGGCGTGCAGAAGATCAACGGGATCGCCCTGCAATCGAGCGAGGCGGACAACGCCCTGACGGCGGCGCGCCGCACCTTCCGTCAATTGTTCCTGCCGGGGATGATCGCGATCCTTGCCGATGCCGTGGGTTTCATCACGCTGCTGATCATCGATATCGGCGTGATCCGCGAACTGGCGATTGGCGCGTCCATCGGCGTGGCGGTGATCGTGTTCACCAACCTGATCCTGCTGCCGGTGGCGATTTCCTATGTCGGCATCAGCAAGCGTGCCGTGGCCCGCAGCAAGAAAGACGCCACCCGTGAACACCCGTTCTGGCGCCTGCTGGCGAATTTTGCCAGCGCCAAAGTCGCACCGGTTTCCATTCTGCTGGCGCTGATCGCCTTTGGCGGCGGCCTGTGGTACAGCCAGAACCTGAAAATCGGCGACCTCGACCAGGGTGCCCCGGAGCTGCGTCCGGACTCGCGCTACAACAAGGACAACAACTTCATCATCAACAACTACTCGACCAGTTCCGACGTGCTGGTGGTGATGGTCAAGACCAAGTCCGAAGGCTGCTCGCGCTATGAAGCCATGGCGCCGATCGACGAGCTGATGTGGAAGATGCAGAACACCGAGGGCGTGCAGTCGGCGATTTCCCTGGTAACCGTGTCCAAGCAAATGATCAAGGGCATGAACGAGGGCAACCTGAAATGGGAAACCCTGTCGCGTAACCCTGATGTGCTGAACAACTCCATTGCCCGCGCCGACGGCCTGTACAACAACAGTTGCTCCCTGGCGCCGGTGCTGGTGTTCCTCAACGATCACAAGGCCGAAACCCTGGATCGCGCGGTGCATGCGGTGCAGGAGTTCGCCAAGGAAAACAACAAGGAAGGCCTGGAGTTCATCCTCGCTGCCGGTAACGCCGGGATCGAGGCGGCCACCAACGAGGTGATCAAGAAGTCCGAGCTGACCATCCTGATCCTGGTGTACATCTGCGTGGCGGTCATGTGCATGATCACCTTCCGTTCATGGGCGGCGACCTTGTGCATTGTGCTGCCGCTGGTGCTGACCTCGGTACTCGGTAACGCCCTGATGGCCTTCATGGGCATCGGCGTGAAAGTGGCGACCCTGCCGGTCGTGGCGCTCGGGGTGGGGATTGGCGTGGACTACGGCATCTACATCTACAGCCGCCTGGAAAGCTTCCTGCGTGCCGGCCTGCCGCTGCAAGAGGCGTACTACCAGACGCTGAAGTCCACCGGCAAGGCCGTGCTGTTCACCGGTCTGTGCCTGGCGATCGGCGTGTGCACCTGGATCTTCTCGGCCATCAAGTTCCAGGCCGACATGGGGCTGATGCTGACCTTCATGCTGCTGTGGAACATGTTCGGCGCGCTGTGGCTGTTGCCGGCACTGGCGCGGTTCCTGATCAAGCCGGAGAAACTGGCGGGGCAGAAGGGCAACTCGTTGTTTGCTCACTGATCCATGCAGAAGTGAAAAAGCCGCAACCTTGGTTGCGGCTTTTTTTTATCTCAAATTCGCACCAGCCCCTGTAGGAGCGAGCTTGCTCGCGATGGTCGTCAACGAAAACGCTGGTTGGCAGATGCCCCGCGGTGCTCTGCGGTTTATCGCGAGCAAGCTCGCTCCTACAAGGGGACGGTGATCAGGCAGGATCGCTACCCAACACCACATTCAACGCGCTACGCGCATCATCGAGCTGCACCAGCGTCGCATGCCGTGCGCCCAGAGCATCACGGTTCTCGATGGCGGTGAGAATCGCCTTGTGCCGCGGCAGCGCCAGTTCATGCAGGTTCGGTCGCTGGTTCGAATGCTTCAAGGCTTCGGCAATCGCCACCGAGAGCATGTTGCACAGATTGGCCAGCAAGTCGTTGTGGGTGGCGTCGGCGATGCGACTGTGGAAGTCCAGGTCCGGCTGCAACAGCGCCTCCGGTGTCGGCGCGGCTTCCATGCGCTGGTAGGCCTCACCGATGGACGCGATGTCCGCCTCGGTGGCGAATTGCGCGGCGAGGGCGGCAGCGGCCGGTTCGATGATGCTGCGCACACTGGTCAGCAGGTCGAAAAACTGGTTCTGCGGACTGCTCTGCATCAGCCAGTGCAGCACGTCCGGATCGAGCATGTGCCAGTCCTTGCGCGGCTTGACCACAGTCCCGACGCGCGGGCGGGAATACACCAGACCCTTGGCAACCAATACTCGGGTGGCTTCGCGCAGCACCGGCCGGCTGACCGCATACTCTTCGCACAACAGCGCTTCGGCGGGCAGTTTGTCGTCCGGCAGGAAACGTCCCGAGACGATCTGCATGCCCAGTTCCTGGACGATGCGCGAGTGCATGCTTTTGCGGTCGGAGGGTTTGCGGTAATCCATGGGGAGCGACGCGGTCCTGTGCGAATAGGTGTCGCGCATGATAGCAGGCGCGGCACAATCTTGAGGCGGGCGTAGATCAAATGTGGGAGCGGGCTTGCTCGCGAAAGCGGTGGGTCAGACAACATATGCGTAGGCTGACACTCCGCTTTCGCGAGCAAGCCCGCTCCCACAGGGGACGGAGGTGATCAGTGGGAGTGACGCGGTACTTCAGCCCCACGGCAACCGACCAGGAAGTCGAAGTCGCAACCCTGGTCCGCTTGCAGCACATGGTCGATGTACAGCTGACGATATCCCCCGACGATCAGATTCTGCGGCGGTTGCAGGTCGGCCATGCGCGCGGCCAGTTCTGCATCGGGAATATCCAGGTGCAAACGGCCGCTGGCGCAATCGAGTTCGATCCAGTCGCCTTCTTTCACTGCGGCCAGCGGTCCACCGGCAGCGGCTTCGGGGGCGACGTGGAGGACAACAGTGCCGTACGCGGTGCCGCTCATGCGCGCATCGGAAATGCGCACCATGTCGGTCACACCCTGGGCCAGCAGCTTGGCTGGCAAACCCATGTTGCCCACTTCGGCCATGCCCGGATAACCCTTCGGCCCGCAGTTCTTCATCACCAGGATCGAGTTGGCATCCACGTCCAGTTCCGGGTCGTTGATCCGCGCCTTGTACATGTCGAAGTTCTCGAACACCACCGCACGTCCGCGATGCTGCATCAGTGCCGGCGTGGCGGCGGACGGCTTGAGCACGGCGCCCAGCGGTGCCAGGTTGCCGCGCAAGACACAGATGCCGCCATCGGCGCGGATCGGGTTGTCGAGGGTGCGGATCACTTCGTCCTCGCCATAAATCGGCGCGTCTTTGGTGTTCTCGCCGATGGATTTACCGTTGACGGTCAGGGCATTCGGGTTCGGGATCAGGTTGGCTTCGCCGAGGCGACGCAGCACGGCCGGCAAGCCACCGGCGTAATAGAACTCTTCCATCAGGAAGCGTCCCGACGGTTGCAGGTCGACGATGGTCGGCATGCCGCGACCGATACGGGTCCAGTCGTCGAGGTCCAGCTCCACGCCAATGCGCCCGGCGATGGCTTTGAGGTGAATCACCGCGTTGGTCGAACCGCCGATGGCGGCGTTGACGCGAATGGCGTTTTCGAAGGCTTCCCTGGTGAGGATCTTCGACAGTTTCAGGTCTTCACGCACCATCTCCACGGCACGCATGCCGGACATGTGCGCCAACACATAACGGCGCGCATCCACGGCCGGGATCGCGGCGTTGTGGGGCAGGGAGGTACCCAGTGCTTCGGCCATGCAGGCCATGGTCGAGGCCGTGCCCATGGTGTTGCAGGTGCCGGCCGAGCGGGACATGCCGCCCTCGGCCGCGAGGAAGTCGTCGATGCTGATGGTGCCGGCCTTGACCTGTTCGCTGAGCTGCCAGACCACGGTGCCGGAGCCGATGTCCTTGCCCTTGTGCTTGCCGTTGAGCATCGGCCCGCCGGTGACGACGATGGCCGGCACGTCGCAACTGGCGGCGCCCATCAGCAGTGCCGGGGTGGTTTTGTCGCAACCGGTCAGCAGCACCACGCCATCGATCGGGTTGCCGCGAATGGCTTCTTCCACGTCCATGCTTGCCAGGTTACGGGTGAGCATGGCGGTAGGACGCAGGTTGGATTCGCCGTTGGAGAACACCGGGAACTCCACCGGGAAGCCGCCGGCCTCGATCACACCACGTTTGACGTGCTCGGCAATCTGGCGGAAATGCGCGTTGCACGGAGTCAGTTCCGACCAGGTGTTGCAGATGCCGATGATCGGCTTGCCATCGAACTGGTGGTCGGCAATGCCCTGATTCTTCATCCAGCTGCGGTACATGAAGCCGTTCTTGTCGGCCGTGCCAAACCATTGGGCGGAGCGCAGGGTGGGTTTCTTATCAGACATGATCGGTTCTCTTATTGTATGACTATATTGTTCGAGCTGAGGCGTAACATAAGCGCAAATTGCGATGTTTGGAAGTGTTGTTGCGCAAATAGTATTACTATATAGTCCGCTCAAACGGAGGGATGGTCCTGGCGGATTTTTCGCGAGAGGCGTCCCCCGAGGTTCCATAACAACAACAATCGGAGACCGATCTCATGAGCCAGGAACTGCGGCTTATCCGTCGCATCACGCTGAAACTGATTCCCTTCCTGATCCTGCTGTACCTGATCGCCTACGTGGACCGCTCCGCAGTGGGCTTCGCCAAACTGCACATGGGCGCCGACATCGGTCTGGGCGATGCGGCGTACGGACTGGGTGCCGGGCTGTTCTTCATCGGCTACTTCCTGCTGGAAATCCCCAGCAACCTGATGCTCGACCGCTTTGGCGCACGGCGCTGGTTCGCGCGGATCATGCTCACCTGGGGCGCCATCACCATCGGCATGGCTTTCGTCCAGGGGCCGAACAGCTTCTATGTGATGCGCTTTTTGCTCGGCGCCGCCGAGGCCGGTTTCTTTCCCGGTGTTCTGTACTACATCACCCAATGGTTCCCGGTGCGCCATCGCGGCAAGATCCTCGGGCTGTTCATCCTCTCGCAACCCATTGCGATGATGATCACCGGCCCCGTGTCCGGCGGCCTGCTGGGTATGGACGGCGTGCTCGGGCTGCACGGCTGGCAGTGGCTGTTCATTGTCATTGGCATCCCGGCGATCCTGCTGACCTGGCCTGTGCTGCGCTGGTTGCCGGACGGCCCGCAGCAAGTGAAGTGGATGGACCAGGCGGAAAAAGACTGGCTGAGCGGCGAGCTGAAAAAGGACCTGGACGCGTATGGCCAGACCCGTCACGGCAATCCGCTGTACGCCCTCAAGGACAAGCGCGTCCTGTTGTTGGCGCTGTTCTACCTGCCGGTGACCCTGAGCATCTATGGCCTCGGCTTATGGTTACCGACCCTGATCAAGCAGTTCGGCGGCAGCGACCTGGTGACCGGTTTCGTTTCCGCGGTGCCGTACATCTTCGGCATCGTCGGCCTGCTGATCATTCCTCGCAGTTCCGACCGCTTGAATGACCGCTACGGCCACCTCGCCGTGCTTTACGTGCTGGGTGCGATCGGCCTGTTTCTGAGCGCCTGGCTGTCGGTGCCGGTGCTGCAACTGGCGGCACTGTGCCTGGTGGCATTCGCGTTGTTCTCCTGCACGGCGGTGTTCTGGACCTTGCCGGGCCGCTTCTTTGCCGGCGCCAGTGCGGCGGCGGGGATCGCCTTGATCAACTCGGTGGGCAACCTCGGCGGCTACCTCGGCCCATTCGTGATCGGCGCACTCAAGGAATACACCGGCAACCTGGCTTCGGGCCTGTATTTCCTGTCGTGCGTGATGGTGTTCGGGCTGGTGTTGACCGGTGTGGTGTATCGCTTGCTGGAACGCAAGCACGTGTTGCCGGCCGATGAGTTTGCAGCGAGTGCGCGTGGGGCTTCCCGTACCTGATTTTGAGAGTTCACACCGACCAAATGTGGGAGCGGGCTTGCTCGCGAAAGCGGAGTGTCAGTCACTGGTGATGTCGGGTATGACGGCCTCTTCGCGAGCAAGCCCGCTCCCACATTGGTTCTGCGGTGATTTGAAGTTTTGTTTTACAGGAGAAAATTCATGCGTTTGGTTCAATTCGAATTGAGTAACGGCGAACGCCGTGTCGGTGTGGTCGACAACGGCCTGGTCCGTGAAGTGCAAGACGCGCGCACTGTTCGCGACCTGGCACTGGCGGCGATTGAAGCGGGCGCGAGCCTTGAACAACAGGTGCAGAGCCTGGGGCTGGGCATCAGCCATGACTATGCCGATCTGCTGACGCAACGGCGCATCCTGCCGCCGCTGGATCATGCGGACCCGGCGCACATGCTGGTCAGCGGTACGGGCCTGACCCATCTGGGCAGCGCGTCGGCCCGGGACAAGATGCACCAGCAAAGTGGCGACGAAACCGCGATGACCGACACCATGCGCATATTCAAATGGGGCGTGGAGGGCGGCAAGCCGGCGGCGGATCAAGCCGGCGTGCAACCGGAATGGTTCTACAAAGGCGATGGCAGCATCGTCGTAAGGCCAGGCCAGCCGTTTCCAATGCCACCGTTTGCCGAAGATGCCGGTGAAGAACCGGAGATCGCCGGCCTGTACGTGATCGGTCACGACGCCAAGCCGTATCGCCTGGGTTTTGCCGTGGGCAACGAGTTCTCCGACCACGTCATGGAGCGCAAGAACTACCTGTACCTGGCCCATTCGAAACTGCGTAGCTGCAGCTACGGCCCGGAACTGCGGGTGGGCGAGCTGCCGCAGCATCTGGCGGGCACCAGCCGCATCCTGCGCAACGGCGAAGTGCTGTGGCAGAACGAGTTCCTCAGTGGCGAGGCGAACATGTGCCACAGCCTCGCCAACCTGGAATTCCATCATTTCAAGTACAGCCAGTTCCTGCGCCCGGGGGACGTGCACATTCACTTCTTCGGCACCGCGACCCTGTCCTTTGCCGACGGCATTCGCACCCGACCGGGTGACGTGTTCGAGATCACCCAGGCCGAGTTCGGCGCACCATTGATCAATGGCATCGCACCGGTCCCGGCGGCTTTCGAGCCCGGCACCGTCGGCACACTTTGAGGACTTGTCCATGACCCGGATTCTTGGTCACAACTACATCGGCGGCCAACGTAGCGCCGCCGGCAGCGTCAAGTTGCAGAGTGTCGATGCGTCGACGGGGGAGGCCTTGCCCCACGATTTTTCTCAGGCGACACCGGAGGAGGTCGATGCGGCGGCCCACGCAGCAGCGATCGCCTATCCGGCCTATCGCAGCCTGAGCGCGGAGCGACGGGCGCAGTTTCTCGATGCCATCGCCGATGAACTGGATGCCCTCGGTGACGACTTTGTCGCTGTCGTCTGCCGCGAAACGGCGTTGCCCGCAGGCCGGATTCAAGGCGAACGTGGGCGTACCAGCGGGCAGATGCGCCTGTTCGCCAAAGTACTGCGTCGCGGTGATTTCTACGGCGCGCGAATCGACCGGGCATTGCCTGAGCGTCAGCCGTTGCCACGTCCGGACCTGCGTCAGTACCGCATCGGCCTGGGGCCAGTGGCGGTGTTTGGTGCCAGCAACTTTCCGCTGGCGTTCTCCACCGCCGGTGGCGATACCGCCTCGGCGCTGGCCGCCGGGTGCCCGGTGGTGTTCAAGGCCCATAGCGGCCACATGGCCACCGCCGAGCAGGTGGCCGATGCGATCATTCGCGCTGCGGAAAAAACGGGTATGCCGGCCGGTGTGTTCAACATGATCTACGGCGGGGGTGTCGGCGAGGCACTGGTCAAGCATCCGGCCATCCAGGCCGTGGGGTTCACCGGTTCGCTCAAGGGTGGTCGAGCCCTGTGCGACATGGCCGCGGCACGTGCGCAACCGATTCCGGTGTTCGCCGAGATGTCGAGCATCAACCCGGTGATTGTCTTGCCCCAGGCATTGCAGGTGCGGGCCGACACGGTTGCCCGGGACCTCACGGCTTCGGTGGTGCAGGGCTGCGGGCAGTTCTGCACCAATCCGGGTCTGGTGATCGGCATTCGCTCGGCGTCGTTCAGTGCCTTTGTGCAGCAAGTGGCCGGGCTGATGGGCGACCAACCGGCGCAAACCATGCTCAATGCCGGCACCCTGGGCAGCTACGGTCAAGGCGTGCAAAAACTGCTGGCGCATCCGGGAATTGAACACCTGGCCGGCAATCCGCAGCAGGGCAATCAGGCCCAACCGCAGCTGTTCAAGGCCGATGTCCGTCTGCTGCTCGATGGCGATGAAGTCCTGCAAGAGGAAGTGTTCGGGCCAACCACCGTGGTGGTCGAGGTCGCGGATCAGGCGCAACTGACGGCCGCCCTGAACGGCCTGCACGGCCAATTGACCGCCACCGTCATTGGCGAGCCGCAAGACTTCGAGCAGTTCGCCGGGCTGACGGCATTGCTGGAGCAGAAGGTCGGACGCATCCTGCTCAATGGCTATCCGACTGGTGTGGAAGTCTGCGATTCGATGGTCCACGGCGGGCCTTACCCGGCAACGTCCGATGCGCGCGGTACATCGGTGGGTACACTGGCCATCGATCGTTTCCTGCGCCCGGTGTGTTTCCAGAACTACCCGGACAGTTTGCTGCCGGACGCGCTGAAGAACGGCAATCCGCTGCGCATCCAGCGACTGGTGGATGGCCAATCGTCCCGCGAGGCGTTGTAACGGTTTACCACAATCCCTGTGGGAGCGGGCTTGCTCGCGAAAGCGGAGTGTCAGCCAACAGAGATGTTGAATGATAAACCGCCTTCGCGAGCAAGCCCGCTCCCACAGTTTTGTGTGAAACTTTGGTCGGGTGCTTGCGCTATCATTGGTGCTTTCCCATTCAAAGATTGACTGCCATGACTTCCGCAACCGACACCCTGCTCAACGTCCTCGAACACTGCGATATGGTGGAAATCGACGGTTTGCACGCTTTCGAATTCTCCCTCGATGAATTCGACAACCTGCACATCGAATGCATGGATGGCCGCGCGGCCAAGCACTGGGAGTTCACGCCGGCGCAAATCCAGGCGGCGAGCTTCGATCCAACCCTGCAAAGCTGGCTGATTACCGGTGAATCCGGTGAGCACCGGTTGGTGTGCATGACCGCATACCGCGGTGACAACGATGACGGCGAAGACGCGCAAGACGATGCGTAACCTCTGGCCACTGTTGATGGCCGGCAGCATCGGCGCGATGGGCGTCCAGGCCGCATCCGCCGAGGACTATCAACTGCTGGTGGGCTCCTACACCGCCGGGCAAAGCCAAGGCATCTACCGCCTGGCGTTCGACAGCACCACCGGGCAGATCAACGCCAGGCCCTTGCAAGTGGTGAAAAGCGAAAATCCATCGTGGTTGACCCTGTCGAAAGACCAGCGACACCTGTTCGTGGTCAACGAAAACGGCCCGGGCCAGGTTGATCCGGTCGGGCGCGTCAGCAGTTATGCGATTGATCCCAAGACCCACGGGCTGAGCCTGATCAGCCAGGTACAAAGCCTGGGCAACGAGCCGACCCATTCGAGTCTCAGCGTCGATGGCAGCCATTTGTTTGTCAGCAATTACTCGGTGGCCGAAGACCCCGGCGGTACTCTCGCGGTGCTGCCGGTGGCGGCCGATGGCAAGCTAAAACCGGTGGTGCAGATGAGCAGCCGCCCGGCGAGCCGGGTCAACCCCGAGCGCCAGGCCTCGGCCCACGTACATTCGTCCATCCCGTCGCCGGACGGTAAATACGTGTTCTCCATCGACCTTGGCGCCGACAAGGTGTTTGCCTACCGTTTCGACCCCAAGGCCAATCCGCAGCGGCCACTGACCCCGGGCAACCTGGCATTCGTGCAACTGCCGCCCGGTAGCGGACCGCGTCATCTGCTGTTCAGCGCCGATGGCAAACACGCCTGGCTGACCATGGAAATGAGCGCTCAGGTGGCGGTGTTCGATTACCACGACGGCACGCTAGAGCAGACGCAGATGGTCGACCTGGCTGCCGGGCAACCCGTCTCGGACAAGGCAGCCGCCGCGTTGCATGCCTCGGCCGATGGCAAGTTCCTCTACGTCAGCAACCGTGGCACGGCCAATCAACTGCTGGTGTTTGCCATTGATCCGCTAACCGGACGCCTTACCGAGCTGCAACGCCGGGCGGTAGAAGGTGACCATCCGCGGGAGTTCAGTCTCGACCCGAGCGGCAAATTCCTGTTGATCGCCAACCAGAAGAGCAACCAGATTGTCGTCGTCGAACGCGACGCCAAGAGCGGTCTGTTGGGTAAAACCGTGCAAAAACTGCCGATGGACGCCCCGAGCGACCTGAAGTTTCTGCTGCGTCAATAAGCCGCAGGCCCCGGTTGATGGGGCCTGCCTGCTTTTATCAATGACGCTGATATCTGGTACTGCTACAAAGCATTTCAAGGCGCGAACCCTCGAGGGTTAAGTTTGCTTCACGGCCCCACCGGGCAAGCAAGCCAACTGAATCCGAGGAATACCGCCATGAACTTCAACATCTTCTCTGTCATCGCCGCTTCCGCCATTTCTGCCACCGTTGCGCTGCCAGCCAGTGCCAACGTTGAAATCAGCGACAAAAAAGCCCACACCCAGAGCTACACCCAGAAATACCTGCAACAGAGCGCCAACTTCTACGCCGCGCTGGATCACAAGACCCAAGCCTGAACTTCCCCCCCTGCCTTTATGCAGGAGCGAAGTCACTGATGATCGAAGCGCCTGATGCTGAGAAGCAGGTGTCGAAAACGATCAGAGTGATGTCGCTCCTGCATAACGCATTTGCGACAGCATCAGTTTGCCATCAATGTTGCGCTTGATATCACATAGCCATACGTTTAAATTGACGCTGATTTTTTGACTCCTCCTCACGGCAAGGATCGGCAGCATGGTGACGCGTCTGGCATTGGTTCTTCTGTTTCTCTATTCCACCCCTATTTTGTCGGCATCCGACGCTGTTTCCGGTGAACCGGATGCTGCGCGCGAGCGTTTGATGAGTTTTATTGAAGACTGAAATAGTCTGGCTTAATGATCAACGAAGCTGATGATCACTATGGATAACCCTGAGTGGTTACCCAGGCTTTTTTGATCGATTCTGTGGGCATTGAAACATGCCTGCGGAGAACATCATGGCCAGCGCAATTCTCACTTCTGCCAAACTCGGTGCCTATGTAGCGATCGGCCTGTACCTTGCCATGGTGCTGTTGGTCAGCCTGTCAGCCCAGTCACAATCCAGCTTCGAAGCGCCGATTCAGGTCGCTCATCCCGGCATCCAGTTTGACCACCGTGCGCAAAACGCCAGCGTTGATCAGGCTGAACTCGCAGGAGTCGCCGGCGCATGAAAGGGCACAGACTTTGGGTCATCGCCTTCCTGGCGTTCATGACCAACGGATCCTCCCTGTTGGGGATCGGACAGGGCTCGGCGGGCTCGGTGGCACGCGCCATCGAAGCCAATCACAACATTGCCCGCAACATCGAAAATGCCAATGCGCAGGGCATGCTGGCCGGCAATCCGCCGATCAGGAATGAAGGCGTGGTTTTCGGCCCGTTCCATGTGGATTGCTCGGCGATCGGGATGTGTGAGGTGTTGGCTTGAACTCTGCTGGTCACTGAATCCTTTGTGGCGAGGGAGCTTGCTCCCGCTCGGCTGCGCAGCAGTCGTAAACCGGTTGATATGGTTTACCTGAAGAATTGAGTGCAATGGATTTGGGGCTGCTTCGCAGCCCAGCGGGAGCAAGCTCCCTCGCCACAGTGTCGGTGTGCTTACTTGCGCATCACACTGGTAAACAGTTCAGACTCCAGAAACCGCTGCAACCAGTCCTGTAACCGCCGATACGGCGTCTGCGCAAACCATTCACGGTCGACGTGGGCGAACTGCCTCACGAAGGGCATCAGCGCTACGTCGGCCAGGCTTGCATGGTCGGCCAGCAAATAGTCGCGTCCCTCCAGCAACTCATCCAGCCTTTGCAAAAACACCTCGCCCTCGGCGCGATACGCCTCCATCGGTTGCCCGGGATAACGCTCGGCGTACTTGTAGCGGTTCAAGTGCACCTTGAACACTTGATCGTTCTGTTCGATCAGCGGGGCGATCTGTGCCGCTGCATCAGGATCATCCTTGAGCAGCCAGTCTTGCGGATCGTTCTGTGCCAGGGCCCAGCGCATGATGTCGAGGCTTTCGTCGATCACCCGGCCATCGGCGCTCAGCACCGGCACCGTGCCTTTGCCCGACAGCGCGAGCATCTCGGCGGGCTTGGCCTTCAGGCTGACTTCGACGATGTCCACGGCCACTGCCGAATAACGCAGGGCCATGCGTGCGCGCATGGCGTACGGGCAGCGGCGGAAGGAATACAGCGTGTTCATTTCACCTCCAGGGTGCTCAGGCCGTTGCCCTGGCGGCGGACCTGGATCTGCACCGGAATCCGTTCATGCATTTCCTGTACGTGGGAAATCACCGCGACCTTGCGGCCCTGGGCCTGCAAGCCGTCGAGGGCGTCCATGGCCAGTTGTAGGGACTCCGGATCGAGGCTGCCGAAGCCTTCGTCGATGAACAGCGACTCGATTTTCAGCGTGCTCGATGCCATTGAGGCCAGGCCGAGGGCCAGTGCCAGCGATACCAGGAAGGTCTCGCCACCGGACAGCGAATGCACCGAACGCAGTTCGTCGCCCATTTCGGTGTCCATCACCAGCAACCCGAGCATGCTGCCGCCGCGCTTGAGGCGATAACGGCGCACCAGTTGGCGCAATTGCACGTTGGCGTGATGCACCAGCAGGTCGAGGTTGTAGGCCTGGGCGATCTTGCGGAAGGTGTCGCCGGTGGCGGAGCCGATCAACGCATTCAGGCGTGCCCAGCGTTGATACTCGTTGTAGGCGTCGGCAATCTGTTGGGCCAGGGCCTGATTGGCGTTCTGCCGGCGCTGGTCTTCGACCTGCTCGGCGCGCAGTTCGGCGCAGTGCTGTTCGCTGGCGGCGAACTGATGTTGCAGGTCGGTGAGGGCGGTGGCGAGTTGCTCGGCATCGAGGTGGCCGTTGTGCCGGGCTTGATGATCGAGCAATCGCTGATCACGCTCCTGCAGCAGCACCTTGGCCTGTTCGATGGCTTTTTCGTTGTGTTGCAAGCGTTGGCGCAGTTCGCTGACTTGCGTGTCGTCGACCCGCAGCAGATCTTCGAGGCCACCGTCATCCAGCTCGGGATGTCGGCCGCGCCAGTCGGCGATTTTGTCGGTGAGATCGCGATCTTCGTTTTCCAGCGCTTGCAAACGCTCCTGCTGCGCCTTGAGTTCGGCGGCGATTTGCACCCGTTGCGTACTTACGTGCTGCAGCTCCTGCGCCGTTGTTGCCTGGGCACTGCGTGCTTGCTCTACGGCGTTTTCCAGCCCTTGCTGCCACTGCTCGGCGCTGCCGTGCTCGCCCAGCAGTTGTGCAAGTCGGAGCTGGCAAGCCGTTTGCTGTTCGGCCAGTGCAGTGAATTGTTGCTCGGCGATTTGCTGCTGTTGCACGCGGGTTTGCTGGCGATCCTGTTCTTTCTCAAGCGTCTGTTGACGCTGTTGCTGCTCGGCAAGTTCTTCCTTCTGCTGATCGAGCTGTGTGAGGCGTTCGGCGATCTGCCGATCCAGTTGCATGAACGTCGCAGCAGGCTCCATCCGCAGCGCTTCGAGGGTTTCGGCCGGCAGCAGACTGCCGAACGCGGTGAGCTCCTCGTCGAGCCGCTGACGGTCGCTGCTCAGTTCGCGCTGCTGGTTGCTCAGGTGCTGGGCCGCTTGCTGATGCGCGGTTTCGGCGTGGCGCAATTGCTGGGTCAGGCGCGCGGCGTCCTGCTGCAGGGTGAGCAGGGCGCGCTGACGCTGTTCGTCCTGAGTGATGCTCTGGTTCAACTGATCGTTTTGCCGGCTCAGCCAGGCGTCGCGCTTTTCGGCGTCCTGGTCCAGAAGTTGTGCGGCCAGTGGGTGAGCGTCGAGGCTCGGTGCCAAGGCTTGTTGTTGGGCGTCCAGTTGCTCCTGTTGTTGCAGCAGCTCCTTTTGCCGGGCGATGACGCCCACCACCTCGGCGCGCAATTCGGTGAGCTTTTCCTTGAGCTGGTCGACCGCTTGCTGCGCCCGGGCCTGTTCGTTTTCATCGTGGCGACCGAGACTCTGCAGCAGCGCTTCGGGCTGATGGTAAGGATGCTCGTGACTGCCGCAGACCGGGCACGGCTGGTCGTCCTGCAACTGCGTGCGCAACTCTTCGACACTCGCACTGCGGGCCAGACGTTGGCGCTCCAGCAGTTCCCGGGTGACGTTGAAGGTTTGTTCGGCGACCGTCAGTTCGGCTTTGGTTTTCACCCCGTCCTGAGTCAGGCGCTCACGTTCCTGTTGCGCGGCGAGCTGACGCTGTTGCAGTTCGGCGCCGCGCTTGTCCAGTTCCTGCTGGCTGGCCCACAGCCGCGTCAGGTCTTCGATGGCGCGCAGCTGTTTACGGTTGTCCTGCAACAGGTTGCCGAGGATGCCGATCTGCTCGGCCACGGCGTCCGGCTCCGCACCAGCCTCCTTGAACAGCACTTCAAGTTGCTGCTTTTGCAAGGCGAGTTCTTCGCCGAAGCGGGTGGCGTTTTGTTCGAGGGTCGCCAGCTCGGCCTGGCCTTTGTTCAAGCGATTGCCGATCAGCATCAACTGTTGCAGGCGATCCCGATAGGCATTCCACGCGTCGCTGAGCGGCGCCAGATGGGCGCTTTGTTCAAGCTCGGTGGCGATACGCTGCAAACGTTCGGCAACCTGGTGCTGCTTTTCCAGCAAGGCTTGAATGGCGCTTTGGCCTTGGGCGCAGGCTTGTTCTGCGTTGTGCTTCGCCTCGGCGCTGAGGGCGGCGTCCCTGGCCAGGCGGGCGAGGGTGCTTTGCTCTTCGAAGGCCTGACGCAGTAGCGGAGCACTGTCGGTTTGTCGTTGTTGGGCTTCGCTCAGGGCGATTTGTGTGGCCGAGAGGTTTTGCTCCAGCACCGTCTGGCGTTCAGTCAGTTCGTGCTGCTGCCGGGTATGGGCAGCAACCTGTGCGGCCAGTGGCGTCAGCAGTGCATCGAGTTCGGTTTTGCGGGCGAACTGGTGCCGTTGCGGGCCGAGTTGTTCCAGCCGTGTCAGCTTCAAGCGTTCGCTGGCCAGACCTTCCCAGTGCTGTTGGGCGCTTTGAAGTTGCTCGGTCGCTGCGAGTTGAGCGTCCTGCAACTGACGCAAATCCTTGAGCCAGGTGTGCTGCTGCTCAAGCTGTTTGAGTTGTGCCTGCTGCAATTTCTGCTGTTGTTGCGCTTCGTT
Source organism: Pseudomonas sp. ACN5 (assembly GCF_002303975.1). Lineage (NCBI taxonomy): Bacteria > Pseudomonadati > Pseudomonadota > Gammaproteobacteria > Pseudomonadales > Pseudomonadaceae > Pseudomonas > Pseudomonas sp. ACN5. The sequence goes on from NZ_MRCP01000014.1 coordinate 87,712, forward strand.
GAAGCGCGCATCCAGTTCTGCACGGACCTGCGGCGCCAGCGGCGTCACACCGCTGGCCTGATCCTGCAGCAGCTTGTGAACCTCGCGAGCCTCCTTGGTCTTGTCGAAGGCGCGACGACCGAGACGGGTGTAGAGCGCCGTGTCGGTGAGTTTCTCCAGCAGTTCGCTGCGGTCGTTGTCGTCGGCCTTGAGGAATGCGCTGAACTCGCTTTGCGCCAGCAGCACGGCACGGGTGAACTGTTCGAAGTTCAGCCCCAGCGCGGCTTCGAGCTGAGCCTTGTATTCGCCTTTCTGGCTGGCCAGCAACTGGTCCTGATCGATGTCCCGCAAGCTCTGGCGGCTGGCCTGCAGCTTGCCGGCGGCCTTGTCCCGGGCGCGGTTGGCTTCCCAGCGGGCGCGGTAACGGCGGCCGTCGACTCCGACGAAATCCACTTCCGCATAGCCTTCACCGGTGCCGCGCCGCAGCAGGGTTCGCGGGTCACCGGTGCCGATTTCGCCGTCGGCGTCCGGCACTTTCGCGTCGCGGCCGGTGTTGTTCAGGCGTGGTACGGCGCCAAACAGCGCCAGGCACAAAGCATCGAGCAACGTGCTTTTACCGGCGCCGGTGGGGCCGGTGATGGCGAACAGTCCGGCACTGGCCAAGGGTTCGGCGGTGAAGTCGATTTCAAAGGGCCCGGCCAGGGAGGCGAGGTTTTTCAGGCGGATCGCGAGAATTTTCATGGCTGTTCGCTCTCCATCTGCACGTCTTGCAACAGCTCGGCAAAGTCCTTGAGGGTCTGCTCGTCGACCTCGCTGCCGTAGTTGTCCTGCCAGGCACGGCTGAACAGCTCCTGGGGCGTGAGCTGGTCCAGTTCGATCAGCGTGCTGCCCTCATCGGCACCGTCACGGCTGCCGTTGCCAGCGTACTCGGCGGCGATGCGCACCAGGCGCACGGCCTTGCCTTGCAGGGCGGTTTCCACTTGATTGCGCAGGTCGGGCTGCGGCTCATCGAGGCGCACCCGCACCTCCAGCCAGGGTTGGCGCTGGATGTCGGCCAACAGGTCGATGTCCGGCAGGTCCGCCAGCTGCAGCAGGATCTCGCTCAAGGGCGCCGGACCGATGCGTTGCAGGTTGACCGCGCGGGGAATCAGTTTCGGCTCGACGCTGACCAGGGTTTCGCCGTCGAGCGTGATGTCGAGAATCTGGTGCTGATAGCTGATCTCGGAGAACGACAGCGGAATCGGCGAGCCGCTGTAGCGGATGCGCTCCTCGCCGTTGACCTTCTGCGGTTTGTGCAGGTGGCCCAGGGCAACGTAGCTGATGCTCGGTCCGAACAGGCTGGCGGGCAGGGCTTCGGCATTGCCGATGATCAGGCTGCGCTCGGAGTCTTCCGACACCGAACCGCCCGCCATGTGCGCGTGGCTGATGGCGATCAGTGCCTGGCCTGGCGTGCGCCTAGCGTTGGCCGCTTCGATCAGCCATTCGTGCACCTGACCGATCCCGCGCAGGTAGTTGTCGCCCAAGTGCGCGCCGGTGACTTCCGCCGGGCGCAGGAACGGCAGCGCCAGGCACCAGGCGGTGACTTCACCACTGGCGTCAGGCAACGGCAACAACAGGCGCTCGGCATCCAGCTGTCCGTCATCCAGCCACAGCACACGACCGAGCGCATGGGTGCGCAAGCGCCGCATCAAGGGGGCCGGCAGCTCGATCCGCGAGCCGGAATCGTGGTTGCCGGCGATCATCACGATGGTCAGCGACGGCTGCTGCTCGTGGGCGCTGACGATGAAGTCGTAGAGCCGCTCCTGAGATTTGACCGGCGGGTTGACCGTGTCGAAGATATCGCCGGCGATCAACAGCACATCCGGCTGATCCAGCTTCAGCTGGCGCAACAGCCAGTCAAGAAAACAGCCGTGTTCGAAATCGCGATCCTGGCCGTGCAGGTTTTGCCCCAGGTGCCAGTCGGAGGTGTGAAACAAGCGCAAGGCGGACTCCGGTACAAAAAACAGGTGGTGGCCGCGTGAAAAATGAAGGCGGCGAAAGGGGGGAGAGTTTACTGGTAAACCGGTCGGGTGTGGTTGCACACCGAATTTCTTGTGGTATGGAGTTCTGTGGCGAGGGAGCTTGCCTGTGGCGAGGGAGCTTGCTCCCGTTGGGCCGCGAAGCGGCCCCCCTGATTCCTTCAGGCATACCGAGCTGTAAGGATTTACGGCCGCTTCGCGACCGAGCGGGAGCAAGCTCCCTCGCCACAGGCAAGCCCCCTGGCCACAAGGATCGGAATTTACTTGGGATAAAGCGGCGGCAACCCACTCTCGCCAACCACATCCTGCACCCGTTCGGCCATCGGGATCGCCTTGATCGCCCGCCACAGCTCGTCACCTTGCCAGTACTGGCCGGTTTCGCTGTAGAGCGCGCCGTTCAAGCCGTCGAGGGCATTGGACAGGGGCACGAAGCGGGCGGCCATGTCGGCCAGGGTTTCCGGTTGTTGCCGGGCCCAGGCGTCGAGGGCCTGGCGGGTGGCGTGGGAATCATTGGCCAGGCAGGCACGCTTGAGGTCGTCGAGTACGGTGCGCGGGCTCGGGCCGGTTTGGGCGGTGCGCGCCACCGCCGGTTGCCAGCGGCCACGCCACCAGAGGCCGAAGCCGAGCAGGGTGGTGCAGGCCAGAAACAAGGTGCTGAGCTTCCAGCGCCACAGGGCTTCGCTGTCGGCGCTGGCCTGGACCGCAGACGCGCCGGCCGGGGTGTCGACCACCAGGCTCGGGTTGGCCGCCACGTGCAGCGTGCGGGCAGGCAGGCTGCTGTGTTCCAGATGGTCTTCGAAAGTGTTCCACCAGACTACGTCGACGGTGGGCAGCTCGATGGCACCGGTCCGTGTCGGCACCAGGGCCTCGCGGTCTTCACGGCTGCCGACCAGGCCGCGTTCGCTGTTCTGGTTGCCGAACACCGGTTGATCCGGGTAGCGGCGCAGCCCGCCGACATCGGTGCCGGGCAGCGGTGGCAGTTGGCTGCTGGACAAGCCTTCGGCCGTCACCGTCAGGCTGCGGGTCAGTGAATCGCCGACCTGGGTGTGGTCCGGCTCCGGGTTCCAGCTTTCGCTCAGGGTCAGGCTGCGCGCAGGCAGCCAGGGGAGATCGGCCGGCCAGGTGATGGGTTTGGCCTTGACCGTCAACAGCAGTTCGGTCGAGGTGACGCGCATCAGCTTGCCGGATTTCGCTCCCTGGGCGGCGCTGTCCTGTACCGGTTGTGCGTCGACCAGCGCCGCGTTGAAGATCTGTGCCGGAATGATCAGTTCGCCACTGTGTTGCGGGTAGATCGCGTAGCGCATTTCGATCACGCCGTGGCGTAGGCCATCGATGTCTTTTTCGTAGGTGCGTGAGTCGCCCAATTGTTCGATGCGTGCGTCAGGTATCTGCAAGGGTGGCAGGCTGCTGTCGTCGTACAGCGACACCGAGTGGTAGATGCGCAGGGTCAGGACGGCCTGGGCCTGAACGTACACGCTGGTTTGATCGAGGCTGGCATCGATGAACACCGGGGCGCGTTTGTTCGGGGTGTCCGGTGTTTCGCTCTCGACCACTTGCAGGGTGATCGGCTGGCTCTGCAGTTCGCCCAGTTGCAGTGGCGCAATCACGACGCTGCCGTTTTGCCGCGGCAGGAGGGTGATGATCCAGCGCGTGGCGGCCTGGTTTTCACCGCTGAGGGTATTCAACTGGTTGACCTGGCGGGTGCCGCGCACTTCGAACAACGGCTCCAGGGGTGTCAGGTCGGGTTTGCCGAACTGTGTCACGTCGGTGGACTCCAGGGTCAGCTCGACCGTCTCGCCTGAGCTCAGGCGAGTGCGGTCCACACTGGCGGCCAGCTCTGCAGCCTGCGCCTGGATAGAGCAGAGCAACAGGCCGTGCATCAGCGCGAGCAATAAAACGGTGAAGCGGGTCATCGAGTTTTTTCCTGATCCTGATGTTGTTGCTGTTCGTACCAGAATTTTCGCCGCAGCAGCTCACCGGGGTCATCCGGAATCTGCCGCAACCACTGCTCCAGTGCCTGACGCTGTTCACCTTCGATACTGTCGGTGGCAGGGCGCAAGGGCGGCGTGGTGTGTTGTTCGTCGCCTAACTCGCTGCCGGGCACTTCATTGGCACCCGGTCTGGGCGGCGACACCGGCGGTTGCGCGGTGTTGGAGTCGGCCGGCGGTTCCTGCGCCTGCGGCTCACCGTTTTCCGAAGACAGCGATGAAACACCAGGTGGAGTCTGTTGTTGCATGGCCTGGGGTTCGTCGCTGCCAGAAGGGTCCGGTTCCGGGGCGGGCGAGCTGTTTTTCTGCTTGAGCAGCTCCTCTACCAGCGCCTTGTTGGTCAGCGCCGGGCGCAAATCCGGTTGACGTTCCAGAGCCTGTTCGTACGCGTCCAGGGCCGCCTCCAGCTCACCGCTTTTGGCCAGGGCATTGCCTCGATTGTAGTGGGCGTGGGCATCGTTGCCTTCTGCGAACCGCTCGGCGGCGCGGGCATAGTCTGCGGCTTCATAGAGCGCCACGCCTTGCCACTGATGGTCTTCGAAGCGCCGCGCGGCTTCGGCCGGGCGCTTTTGCTTGAGCAGGTGTACGCCTTGTTGGTCGGGACGCAACCACAGGTCGACGAGGTCGAAGGCGTAGCTCGGTTGAGGCAGCGCCAATAGCAGCGGCAGGAACAGCAGCCAGCCACGACGTCCCGCGCAGGCCGCCAGCAACAGGAGCGGTAGCAACAGCCAGTAACCCTGATCGGCCCAAGTGTCCAGGCGCAGGGTCTGACCATCGTTGCGCAGGTGGCGTGGGCCGTCGAACAGGCCAAGGGCATGCAGGTCACTGTCGTCCAGGCGTGCCTGGCGAAAGCTTCCATCCAGGTCGTTGGCAAAACTTTTCAAGCCTGGCTCGTCCAGGCGCGGCACGAGAATGGCCCCTTGTTCATCCTTGAGGAAACTGCCGTCCTCCTGGGTGATGGGCGAGCCTTCGGCGGTGCCGATGCCAAGCATCAGAAATTGAGTCGATTTGCCGTTGAGCGCGTGACGAATGCCCAGCCGTTCCTGTTCGGTCAAGGACGAACCGATCAGCAGGATCCGGCCGTCGCCCAGCGCCGCTTGTTCGAGCAGCGCCAGCGCCTTGAGCACCGCCAGATCGGCGCGATGCCCGGCCTCTGGCATCAACGACGGCTTCAGTGCGTCCAGCAGATTGCGGCTGGTGGACAGATCATCCGACAGCGGTACCAGCGTGTGGGCACTGCCGGCGTAGACGACGATGGCGGTTTGCGCGTCGCTGCGAATCTGCAGCAGATCGAACAACTTGCGTCGAGCCTGTTCAAGCCGGTTGGGCATGACGTCGGTGGCGAGCATTTCCGGGGTCAGTTCGAGCACCACCACCAGCGGGTCGGCGGGCTTTTGACTGGTCTGCTCGACACGCTGCCAGCCCGGACCGAGCAGGGCGAGCACGGTCAACAGCCATGCCAGACCGAGGGCGATCCAGGGCAGTTTACTGTCACGGCCACTGCCGCCACTGAGCAGTGCGGCGTGAAAGGCCGGTGGTAAAATCATTTGCCAGCGCCCGGCGCGCTTCTTGCGGTGCCAGAGTTGCCAGAGCAACCAGCCAAGCACCGGTAGCAACAGCAGCCACCAGGGGCGGAACCAGTACGGCCACAGCGCACTCATCGACGCCTCCGCAGGCGCAGGCGTTTGAGACGCTGACGCCAGTCAGGCAGCAGTTGGGTTTGCAAGAACAGGTCCTTGGTAAACAGGCGTTGCAAGGGGTTGTCCGGCCAGAGCACGGGGGCCACCAGGAGCATGCTCAACCACAGCGCCAGGGCGAGTGGCCAGTGGTACAGCGCTTGAGTCGGGCGGGCCTGGGTGGGTTGCTGGGCCACGGGCTCCAGTTGGTCCAGGGTGTCCTTGATCGCCTGCAGCTCTTTGCCGTCGCGAGCACGGAAATACTGGCCACCCGTGGCCTCGGCGATGGCCTTGAGGGACGGTTCGTCCAGGTCCAGGCTCGGATTGACGCCGAGAAAGCCGACCGTGCCACTTTGCTCTGGATCGGCGCCGATGCCGATCGGGTAGATTTTCACGCCTTCCTTGGCGGCGAGTCGCGCTGCGGTGAGGGGGTCGATTTCACCGCCATTGTTGGCGCCATCGGTCACCAGGATCAGCACGCGGCTGGTGGCCGGACGCAAACGCAGGCGCTTGAGGGCCAAACCGATGGCATCGCCGATGGCGGTGTTTTTGCCGGCGATGCCGATGCGCGCCTCGTCGAGCCAGACGCGCACGGTGTGGCGGTCGAAGGTCAGCGGTGCCTGCAGGTAGGCCTGGCTGCCGAACAGGATCAGCCCGACCCGGTCACCTTCGCGGCTTTCGAGAAAGTCTCCGAGCAGATGCTGGACCAGTGACAGGCGACTGATGTCTTCGTCCTGCCATTGCATGTCAGGGAAATCCATGGACCCGGAAACATCCACTGCCACCAGCAGGTCACGTCCGCTGGCGGCAATTGGCATGGGTTCGCCGAGCCACTGCGGGCGAGCCGCCGCGACCAGCAGCAACAGCCACAGGAGGATGAACGGTGCCTGCTGGCGCCAGGCTGGCAGGTTGGCCCGGGCGCGTCGCCCGGCGAGACCTTCCAGATCGCTGAGGAAGCTGACCTTGAGTGCCGGTTCACCACTGTCGGCCACCGGCAATACGATGCGCATCAGCCACGGCAGCGGCGCAAGGGCAAAAATCCACGGCCAGGCGAATTCAAACATGTTTGCGAATCCACGTTTCGACGGCTTGGGTCAGGCCGGCGATGGCCTTGTCGTCGAGTTTGCATTCGGGTTTGTAGGCGCCTTCGACAAGCACCATCCAGCGGGTCAGGCCGGCCGCCGGGCAGCGATTGTCGAGGAACGCCAGCCATTTGCGGCCGTTGAGGGTGTGGCTCTGGCTGTAAGGATAATGGTTGCGGCACAGGCGCTTGAGCAAGCCGTTGAGTTGCTGCAGCCAGGCACCGGCCGGCGCACCGTCGTAAGGCTTGGGCATCAGTGCCAGCTCGGCCAGGGCCGCAAGGCGTACCGGGTCAAGCGGCTGTTCGGCACGTACCACGGGACGTTTGTGTGGAATGAAGCGACGCAGCTTCCACAGGCCCAGACCGATCAGCGGGATCACGAGCAGCAGTAACCACCAACCCGGTGCCGGAGGCCAGAATTGCACCGGTGGCGGGGATATCAGCGGTTGCAGTTGATCAAGGCTGCTCATCGGCCTTTCCCCGGTTTCTGTGGGTTCAGGTATTCGCGCAATTGCTCGACCATCTCGCTCTGAGTGCTCAACGGCATCATCAGCACCCGTAGTTTCTGCGCGAGCAGTTCCCAGCGGGCGATACGTGCTTCGGCCTGGGCCCGGTAAGTCTGGCGCAGATCGAAATTCAGCGTGTCGAGTTCCAGTTGTGCGCCGCGTTCGGCGAAACGCAACAGACCTGCGGCGGGCAGGGCATGATCCAGCGGATCGGACAACGGCAGCAGCAACAGGTCGCAGTGGCGCGATAACAGGCTCAGCTGTTGCTCGGCGCTGTCCGAAAGGGCGCGTTCGTCGCAGATCACGATCACCAGACTGCCAGGGCGCGACACTTCCCGGGCACGGCGCAGGGCAATGCCAAAGGCGTCGCGGTCCGGCTCGCTTTCGCTGTTGAGCGAGTGATTGACCCGCACCAGCCGGTTGAGCAACTGCAGCAGGCTTTGCTTGCTGCGCCGAGGCTTGATTTCGTAGTGTTCGTTGTCGCCATACACCAGCCCGCCGACCCGGTCGTTGTGCCCCAGTGCGGCCCAACCGATCAGGCTCGCGGCCTGGGCGGCGAGCACCGATTTGAACATCAGGCCCGAGCCGAAAAACAGCCGGCGGCTTTGTTCGACCATGATGAAGATCGGTCGCTCACGTTCTTCGTGGAACAGCTTGGTGTGGGGTTCCTGGGTGCGGGCAGTCACGCGCCAGTCAATGGTGCGCACATCGTCGCCGGCCTGATAGACCCGCACCTGATCGAAGTCGACGCCACGTCCGCGCAGTTTTGAATGGTGCAGGCCGATCAGCGGGCTGCGCTGGCTCGGCGTGGAAAACAATTGCACTTCACGCACGCGATGGCGCATCTCGATCAGGTCGGCGAGGCTGACACGGATGCCCGGCTCGGGCGGCAGGCTGGCGTTCATCGGGGTCAAGCGACGGCTACGACGTCGAGAATCCGCTGGACCACCCGGTCCTGATCGATGCCAGCGGCTTCGGCTTCAAAGGAAAGAATGATGCGATGGCGCAACACGTCGAACAGCACGGCCTGGATGTCTTCGGGGCTGACGAAGTCGCGGCCGGCCAGCCAGGCGTGGGCACGGGCGCAGCGGTCCAGGGCAATCGAACCGCGCGGGCTGGCGCCATAGGCGATCCACTCGGCCATCTCCGGGTCGAACTTGGCCGGGATGCGGGTGGCCATGACCAGCTGCACCAGGTATTCCTCCACGGCGTCGGCCATGTACAAACCGAGGATTTCCTTGCGCGCGACAAAAATCGTCTGTTGAGTAACCCGACGCTCAGGCTTCGCTTCGCCGTTCAGGGCTTCTCCACGGGCTTGCTGCAGAATCCGGCGCTCGACAGCGGCATCGGGAAAGCCGATTTTCACGTGCATCAGGAACCGGTCAAGTTGGGCTTCCGGCAGCGGATAGGTACCTTCCTGCTCGATGGGGTTTTGCGTGGCCATCACCAGGAACAGCGGCGACAGCTCATAGGTGCTGCGCCCGACACTGACTTGCCGCTCGCCCATGGCCTCGAGCAAGGCCGACTGAACCTTGGCCGGGGCGCGGTTGATTTCGTCCGCCAGTACCAGGTTGTGGAAGATCGGCCCTTGCTGGAACACGAAGCTGCCGGTTTCCGGGCGGTAGATTTCCGTACCGGTAATGTCGGCCGGCAACAGGTCGGGGGTGAACTGGATGCGGTGGAACTGGGCCTCGATGCCTTCGGCGAGTTCTTTGATGGCCTTTGTCTTGGCCAGGCCAGGGGCGCCTTCGACCAGCATGTGGCCGTCGGCGAGCAGGGCGATGAGCAAGCGCTCGATGAGTTTTTCCTGGCCGAGAATCTGCGTTGAAAGAAAGGTTCGCAGCGCGAGCAGCGCTTCACGATGTTCCATCGATGACTGTTCCTGCAAAAGGGTGGCCGAGGACGTTCGAAAATGCGCCAGGGCTGGGGGCGTTACTTTAATCCATCGCGGGGGGCGGCGACTAACGGCATTTTGTGCAAAGTGCAGGAAATGGTTGGTAATCGTTGTAGGAACTTTCTACAGGTTTCAGGCTGGTGGTGTTCTTTCGGGCCTCTTCGCGAGCAAGCCCGCTCCCACAGTATCGGTGGCGGGCTTGCGATCTGCGTAACACATCAGGACCCTGTGGGAGCGGGCTCGCTCGCGAAAGCACCCGCCCAGACACCATCAAATCTGACTGATATAGGTGCCAGTACCCTTGAGAATGTTCTGCAGGGTTTCTTCCACTTCAGCCAGATCCGTCATGTCGGCATCAAAGGTGATCTCCAGCACATCATCCCCATTGAGCGCATCGGCATCTGCCGCCGCAATTTCAATCTTCAGCAGGGAAGGGCTCAGGGTGACTTTCACGCCCTCCAGGGTCGAAGGCTCGCCGTCGAGGGTGATTTCCAGTTCGTCTTCGTCCGGGTAACGGCTCATCAGGAACATTTCGCCCTGTTCGCTGTGGCAGCAGAGCATGGCCATGTTGTCTTCTTCGTCATCGCATGGGTTGACGATCAAGAGGGCGGTTTTCATTTTCATGGGGATTTCCTGGCTCGACGAGCGCTGCGAAGACAGACAAGGGCACAATTCTGCCAGCCTTTAAAAAATCCTGCTCGGCTACAGGGCCTTTTGCGTAGCGATAGCAATAACAACGAGACGTCTCTGTGCAATTGTCTTCAGTCTATGTGACCAGTCGTCGGCACTGTTATTTTTGACAGTAGCCACTCTTCGGATTGCAGCATTCACTGTAGGCCGAGCAATCAATGAATAGCAGTCGAGTTTGCATTGTGTTGCATGGGTCAGTGTTGGTGTTGCTGGAAAGTGCTTTATTGATTTTTGCAACAGTTGCGAGGTATAGACATGAAGTCGATGAATAAATGGCTGGGTGCTATGTTGTTCTGTGTTGCTTCGTTGCCTTTGCTGGTGAATGCGGCCGCTCCTGATTATTCGCGTGTGATGATATTGGTTAAGCGCGGTGTTTTATCTTCGGAAAGTCATGATGAATCGTTAAAGACACTCAGGCTTATTGTGCCTGATATGCGGCCGCTGGTTCCAGCTTCCCGAGAGAGAACCAATGCCCAGTTACAGGCACTGCAGAGACATCGATTGGATCGTTACTTCATGGTTGATACCCACCAACTGACTGAAAATCAGGCTGAGTCATTGCTTGATAAATTAAGACAGAATCCTTTGGTCGAAAGCGCCGAGTTTGAACCGCGTGTAGAAGGGATGCATGAAGATAATGGTAAGCCTATTAAAAAGCTCGCGCGCAAAAGTATTCCTGACTTCACGGGTCAACAAAACTATCTGCAAGGCAAAGCTACTGTAACCCCCTATAAGATTGGTGGCGTGAACGCGGTTGAAGCCTGGAAAGTTTTGGGTGGCAAAGGCCGCGATATGCAGGTGGTCTCCGCAGAAGTAGATCGATGGGCGAGGGAACATGTTGATTTGCCAAAAGCTAATCTGGAAATTGATGTTGGGGCCGTAACAGGCTCTCATGATACGGCCAGTGCAGGCATTATTGCATCACAGGAAAATGGCTTTGGCACTACCGGGATTGTTCCCTGGACCAAGCTCGGTTATTTGCACTGGGGTACGGACAGATTGCTCCAGTTGGCGGATAAGCTAGGTGAGGGTGATGTAGTGCAGATAGGTGTTCAAATCAGAAAAAAGGAGCCTTTTAGTCAGGTTGGCTGCACGGTTAACTGTTTTGTGCCGATCGAAGAAAATAGAACGGTGCGCGATATTATTTCTTATCTTGTTGAAGAAAAAGGCGTGCATGTGGTGGAGGCTGCGGGGAATGGCAACATAGATTTGGATCATTCATTTTTCAATGGCTACTATGATCGTAATTTTTTCGATAGCGGTGCAATTTATGCGGGGGCTGTTGACCCAAAAACTGGCCTTAGAGCGAGCTATTCCGACTACGGAAGTCGCGTCGATTTATTTAGTTGGGGTTACAATGTCACAACGACAGCATGGAGTGTGAACAATCCAATCACGGGCTATACGCATACGTTTAGCGGCACCTCTTCAGCGAACCCAATCATTGCCGGTGTTGTTGCCTCGTTACAAGGAGTAGCCCGCGCCAAGGGACTAGGCAATATTCCACCGAAAGAACTCCGTAAACTCCTTGTCGAAACAGGCTACCCGCAGATCAACGGCGATAGTGCAGAAATAGGCGTTCAACCCGATCTGGAGGTCGCAATCCAGAAAATGTTGGAGGACAAACCGCCTGCAGGACGGCTTGCCGTGCCAGAGGAAGTAGCATCGGGCGAGATATTCAGCGCACATGTCTATGCGGGGTCTCCAGCAAACAAGCCCCTGAATTATCTTTGGACCGCCACCGGATTCGAGCCTTCGAGAGGTGATACGCAATCGATGTCCTTCAAAGCGCCGACAGTCACTGCGGATACTAGAGGCACCCTTTCTGTAGCTGTTTCTGATGGCGCGCATACCATTACGCTAACCGAGCATCTCAATATCAAAGCACCTGCCGGGGGCGGTGAGTGCGGCGATATCCCGACCTGGGATGCCAGTAAAAAATATGTAACTTATGACGAAGAGGTGGCGTACAAAAGGAAAAAATACAAACAAAACTTCCAGAGCGAGAATAAGCCACCGGATCTCTATTCAGCTCCGTGGGGAGAGCCTTGGCAGCCAGGGGTTGATTGCCCATAACAAGGCAGTTTGTTGTCTCTGCCGAAATCTTGAACCGCCAGTGAGCACTGAAGTCCCCGTGCTCACTGCCACCTTTGACTCGCTCATCTTCGTTGATCACTGCACCTGACACCAACAAGCCTCATTCCCCCCCCCCCAAAAAAAACTCTGCTCGTCCGAGCGGCCATGCTCATGTAGTGAACAATCAGTGTGTTACCGGTCATTTCTGGTGCGAAGGTCCCGTAAATGCGGGTGCAAAGCCGTCATTTTCCTGTACGACTGCTAGTGTTGTTCGATACGCATGCCTTGAGCAGCGTGCCGATGACCGAATATGTCGCAGCACCGCAAGCACGGGCCTTGCCGCACTGGTTAAGCTGCGCAACCAATGGATACCTGTAAAGACATTGGAGCAACCTGTGGCCAGTCGTTTTTGCAGATGCCCATTCACGGAAGGTGAATGTGACCTGAGTGTCTCGTCCAGCTTCACCCACCTGTCACCCTGTTTCCTCTGCCCGAGAATCAGGAACCGGGTGACGGCTAGCTTTGAAACGTAGCCCCGAAAGGGGTTTCGCGCGACGCTTCCATCAATAACAAGCCCAAGCGGAGTACCACAGATGGCGTTCTTCACCGCAGCCAGCAAAGCCGACTTCCAGCACCAACTGCAAGCGGCACTGGCGCAGCACATCAGTGAACAGGCACTGCCACAAGTGGCGCTGTTCGCTGAACAATTCTTCGGCATCATTTCCCTTGACGAGCTGACCCAGCGTCGGTTGTCCGACCTTGCTGGCTGCACCCTTTCTGCATGGCGCCTGCTTGAGCGCTTCGATCACGCGCAACCGCAAGTGCGCGTCTTCAACCCCGATTACGAACGCCACGGCTGGCAGTCGACCCACACGGCGGTCGAAGTGCTGCACCACGACCTGCCATTCCTGGTGGACTCGGTGCGTACCGAATTGAACCGCCGCGGCTACAGCATCCATACCCTGCAAACCACCGTGCTGAGCGTGCGTCGTGGCAGCAAGGGCGAGTTGCTGGAAATCCTGCCCAAGGGCACCCAGGGCGAGGACATTCAGCAAGAATCGCTGATGTACCTGGAAATCGACCGCTGCGCCAACACCGCCGAACTCAATGTGCTGAGCAAAGAGCTGGAGCAGGTGCTCGGTGAAGTTCGCGTGGCGGTCGACGATTTCGAGCCGATGAAGGCCAAGGTCCAGGAGATCCTGAGCAAGCTGGACAACAGCCAGTTCGCCGTCGATGGCGACGAGAAGAGCGAAATCAAGAGCTTCCTGGAATGGCTGGTGGGCAACCACTTCACTTTCCTCGGCTACGAAGAGTTCGTGGTCAGCGACGAAGCCGATGGCGGCCATATCGTCTACGACAAGGACTCCTTCCTCGGCCTGACCAAGCTGCTGCGTGCCGGCCTGACCTACGATGACCTGCGCATCGAAGACTACGCCGTGAACTACCTGCGCGAACCGACCCTGCTGTCGTTCGCCAAGGCCGCGCACCCAAGCCGTGTACACCGCCCGGCTTACCCGGACTACGTGTCGATCCGCGAAATCGACGCCAACGGCAAGGTCGTCAAGGAATGCCGTTTCATGGGTCTGTACACCTCGTCGGTGTATGGCGAGAGCGTGCGGGTGATCCCGTACATCCGCCGCAAGGTCGAGGAAATCGAACACCGTTCCGGCTTCCAGGCCAAGGCTCACCTGGGCAAGGAGCTGGCGCAGGTGCTCGAAGTGCTGCCGCGCGACGATCTGTTCCAGACTCCGGTGGACGAGCTGTTCAGCACCGTGATGTCGATCGTGCAGATCCAGGAACGCAACAAGATTCGCGTGTTCCTGCGCAAAGACCCGTACGGCCGTTTCTGCTACTGCCTGGCCTACGTGCCGCGCGACATCTATTCCACTGAAGTGCGCCAGAAGATCCAGCAAGTGCTGATGGATCGCCTGAAAGCCACCGACTGCGAGTTCTGGACCTTCTTCTCCGAGTCCGTGCTGGCCCGCGTGCAGTTGATCCTGCGCGTCGACCCGAAAAACCGCCTCGACATCGACCCGCTGCTGCTGGAAAAAGAAGTGGTGCAGGCCTGTCGCAGCTGGCAGGACGACTACGCCGCACTGACCGTCGAGAGCTTCGGTGAAGCCCAGGGCACCAACGTGCTGGCCGATTTCCCGAAAGGCTTCCCGGCCGGTTACCGCGAGCGTTTCGCCGCGCATTCCGCTGTGGTCGACATGCAGCATCTGTTGAGCCTGAGCGACAAAAACCCGCTGGTGATGAGTTTCTATCAGCCGCTGGGCCAGGTCGCCGGTCAGCGCCAGCTGCATTGCAAGCTGTACCACGCCGACACGCCGCTGGCACTGTCCGACGTCCTGCCGATCCTGGAGAACCTCGGTCTGCGCGTGCTGGGCGAGTTCCCGTATCACCTGCGTCACAGCAATGGCCGCGAATTCTGGATTCACGACTTCGCGTTCACCGCCGCCGAAGGCCTGGAACTCGACATCCAGCAGCTCAACGACACGCTGCAGGACGCGTTCGTCCACATCGTGCGTGGCGATGCCGAGAACGACGCGTTCAACCGTCTGGTACTGACCGCCGGCCTGCCATGGCGTGACGTGGCGCTGCTGCGTGCCTACGCTCGTTACCTGAAGCAGATCCGCCTGGGCTTCGACCTGGGTTACATCGCCAGCACCCTGAACAACCACACCGACATCGCTCGCGAACTGACCCGGTTGTTCAAGACCCGTTTCTACCTGGCGCGCAAGCTGACCAGCGATGACCTGGACGATAAGCAACAGCGTCTGGAACACGCGATTCTCAGCGCCCTGGACGACGTCCAGGTACTGAACGAAGACCGCATCCTGCGTCGCTACCTGGACCTGATCAAGGCCACCCTGCGCACCAACTTCTACCAGACCGATGCCAACGGCCATAACAAGTCGTACTTCAGCTTCAAGTTCAACCCGCACTTGATTCCCGAGCTGCCCAAGCCGGTACCGAAGTTCGAAATTTTCGTGTACTCGCCACGCGTCGAAGGCGTGCACCTGCGCTTCGGCAACGTTGCCCGTGGCGGCCTGCGCTGGTCCGACCGTGAAGAAGACTTCCGTACCGAAGTGCTGGGCCTGGTAAAAGCCCAGCAAGTGAAGAACTCGGTGATCGTGCCGGTGGGTGCGAAGGGCGGCTTCCTGCCGCGTCGCCTGCCACTGGGCGGCAGCCGTGACGAGATCGCGGCCGAGGGCATCGCCTGCTACCGCATCTTCATTTCGGGTCTGCTGGACATCACCGACAACCTGAAGGACGGCGCACTGGTACCACCTGCCAACGTCGTGCGTCATGACGACGATGACCCGTACCTGGTCGTGGCGGCGGACAAAGGCACCGCGACCTTCTCCGACATCGCCAACGGCATCGCCATCGACTACGGCTTCTGGCTGGGTGACGCGTTTGCCTCCGGCGGCTCGGCCGGTTACGACCACAAGAAAATGGGCATCACCGCCAAGGGCGCGTGGGTCGGCGTACAGCGCCACTTCCGCGAGCGCGGCATCAATGTCCAGGAAGACAGCATCACCGTGGTCGGTGTCGGCGACATGGCCGGTGACGTGTTCGGCAACGGCTTGCTGATGTCCGACAAGCTGAAGCTGGTCGCGGCGTTCAACCACCTGCACATCTTCATCGATCCGAACCCTGAGCCGGTGTCGAGCTTCGCCGAGCGTCAGCGCCTGTTCGACCTGCCGCGTTCGGCCTGGTCGGACTACGACACCAGCATCATGTCCGAAGGCGGCGGTATCTTCTCGCGCAGCGCGAAGAGCATCGCGATTTCCCCGCAGATGAAAGAGCGCTTCGACATCGAGGCCGACAAACTGACCCCGACCGAACTGCTGAACGCCTTGCTCAAGGCACCGGTGGATCTGTTGTGGAACGGCGGTATCGGTACGTACGTCAAGGCCAGCAGCGAAAGCCACGCCGATGTCGGCGACAAGGCCAACGATGCACTGCGCGTGAACGGCAACGAACTGCGCTGCAAAGTCGTGGGCGAGGGCGGTAACCTGGGCATGACCCAACTGGGTCGTGTGGAGTTCGGCCTCAATGGCGGCGGTTCCAACACCGACTTCATCGACAACGCCGGTGGTGTGGACTGCTCCGACCACGAAGTGAACATCAAGATCCTGCTGAACGAAGTGGTTCAGGCCGGCGACATGACCGACAAGCAGCGTAACCAGTTGCTGGCGAGCATGACCGACGAAGTCGGTGGTCTGGTGCTGGGCAACAACTACAAGCAGACCCAGGCCCTGTCCCTGGCAGCCCGTCGCGCCTTGCCGCGGATTGCCGAATACAAGCGCCTGATGAACGACCTGGAAGGCCGCGGCAAGCTGGATCGTGCCATCGAGTTCCTGCCGTCGGAAGACGCGATCAACGAGCGTGTCGCGCAAGGCCATGGCCTGACCCGTGCCGAGCTGTCGGTATTGATCTCCTACAGCAAGATCGACCTCAAGGAGCAGTTGCTGGGCTCCCTGGTGCCGGACGACGACTACCTGACCCGCGACATGGAAACCGCTTTCCCGCCAACGCTGGTGAGCAAGTTCTCCGTGGCCATGCGCCGTCACCGCCTGAAGCGCGAAATCGTCAGCACCCAGATCGCCAACGACCTGGTCAACCACATGGGCATCACCTTCGTTCAACGACTCAAAGAGTCGACCGGCATGAGCCCGGCGAACGTGGCCGGTGCCTACGTGATCGTGCGTGACATTTTCCATCTCCCGCACTGGTTCCGTCAGATCGAAAACCTGGACTACCAGGTTGCCGCCGACGTGCAACTGGAGCTGATGGACGAGCTGATGCGCCTGGGCCGTCGCGCTACGCGCTGGTTCCTGCGTGCCCGTCGCAACGAGCAGAATGCTGCCCGTGACGTCGCGCACTTTGGTCCGCACTTGAAAGAGTTGGGCCTGAAGCTCGACGAGCTGCTCAGTGGCGAGATCCGTGAAACCTGGCAGCGCCGTTATCAGGCCTACGTCGAAGCCGGTGTGCCGGAGCTGCTGGCGCGTATGGTGGCGGGTACCTCGCACCTGTACACCCTGCTGCCGATCATCGAGGCTTCCGACGTGACCGGCCAGGATCCGGCTGAGGTGGCCAAGGCTTACTTCGCCGTGGGCAGCGCGCTGGACATCACCTGGTACATGCAACAGATCAGCGCTCTGCCGGTTGAAAACAACTGGCAGGCCCTGGCCCGTGAAGCGTTCCGCGATGACGTCGACTGGCAGCAACGCGCGATCACCATCTCGGTCCTGCAACAGGGCGACGGCACCCAGGACGTGGAAACACGGCTCTCCCTGTGGATGGCGCAGCACGAAGGCATGATCGAACGCTGGCGCGCCATGCTGGTGGAAATCCGTGCCGCCAGCGGCACCGACTACGCCATGTACGCGGTGGCCAACCGCGAACTGCTGGACCTGGCGTTGAGCGGTCAAGCGGTAGTGCCTGCCGCCGTCGCCGCCGAGCTGGAACCGGCGGCCTGATCAGGCGTTGAATGAAAAAGCCCCGCATCGAAGGATGCGGGGCTTTTTTTTAATGGGTCAAATCACCACACACTGCTATTTCAAGTGTAGGGTGTAGTGCTTTGAGGGGTGGCCACGTTTCTTTCAAGAATGTGCAGTTTGAATAAAACCTGGTGACCCGCCAGGTCGTGGAAGCAATAACGGTTCACCTGAGCGCCCCATAGCATTTTTTTGATAACGCCTGCATTGCGTGCCTGCAAGTAAACGGTCTGATTGTCGCTGTCGAAATCATCTAGCGTGACAGTCTTGAAACTTTCATTCAGCAAGTTAAAAGAAGTCGTATCACCTCCCGCCGCCGGAAGCGCTCCGAGGAAACCTTGGGTGCTCTTGCTGAAGTAGTTGTTGTAGTAGGGCTCGCTTAAAATCTGCAGATTGTAGTAGTCGTCATAGCACCTGAAATGCACCACTATCCCTATGCTGTTTTTATTTTTAGAGGTGACGCCCAAGGGTACCATTTTCTGTAAATCAGCGGAGTAGACTTCTGCAGTCGTAATCAAGTGTTTGTGTGGGCCATCTTCATCGTCTTGCTGAAAATGCCTGTCGCTTAATACCCTTTCGAAAAAAGTCATGGGGCTCCCTTCGCAGGTCAAGCACGCTATGAAGGATCTTTCCTCATCTTTGCTCATATATCAATCCATTATTTAAAGTTTAAAAGGTGGCTGTTCCGTGCCGAACTTAAAATAACTTTAATTGGTTTGTTTTACCTTGGTTATTTGTTTCGCAGTGCTACACGGCCCGCTCCCATTTCCTGATCTACTGTGGGAGCGAGCTTGAGCGTGCCTTTAGGCGTCAGAAAGTCTGGAGGGCGATAACGTCAGTAGTGGTTTTGCTCTGGCGTGTTGTCAATCATCGAGAGGCTAGTCGGTTTGCTAAGCAAACTATTGAGCGACTGGTCGAACTTCTGCAGCGCCCTGACTTGCACATTCTGTTGTTCATTGATGTCTGCAACTATGTCTTCACTACGTTTGTAGTCAGCCCACACGGGACTGAGTGCTTTGGCGTCATGCCCTTGTGCAGTACCGATATAGTTAAAGTTCTTGTCGTAAAAGTCCGCACTGACATCTGACTGGATGTCTGAACTGCGCGATGTCATCAGTTGGCTGCGGGTGTCGATCACTGCCATCACGTCCGGCTTCGCTGCCCTGAGGCTCTGCATGTCCGGATACACGGTCACCGAACCGAATTGCCGCTGCAGGGAGGCCTTGACCCAATCCACGGCCATGTCCGGCCTGGAGGTGGCTACATAGGCGTCATGAATCGGCTGTACCAGCAGGCTTTGGCCGAAACCGGTGCCGGCGTTGGCCTGGTAGTCCCGCAGATAGGCGCGGTTCGTCTGGGTATTCTGACTGTAGATAATGCCCAGCGAGACATGGCTGCCGTTGGTAATCAGGGTGGCACCACTGCGGCCTACCGGTTCGGTGAACATGCCATTGAGCGAAGAGATCGCCGTTGGCGCAGTCGGGATCGAGCAACCAGTTAAAACTACCGTTATGGTCAACGTACTGACAAGTGCAAGTTTCATGGTGTTTCTCCAGTGAAACAGTTTGGTCGACAGTTGATGTTGCCGGTGTTGTGCCGACAGTGACTCAAGACTAAACCCTGGATGTTTTATTGAAACAGCCAATGTTCGAACTTATCCGGTGGCCAATAGTTTTGTTTGGCTTAACAGCTTGCGGTTAATTGCCTCGGGAAATAAAAAGGCCCGAATTCGCCATTCGAGCCTTTTTATTTATGGCTGTACGTTCAGTCATCAGTTTTCCAATGGGATCAACACTTTCTCGTCCGGGGCTAATACCATGAACACCAACAGCTTCGCCGGTTTGGTTGTACTGGCGTTTTTCGAGACCAGGTGTTCCGAACCTGCGGGTTCGTACCAATACTCACCGGCCTTGTAGGTAACCGCTTTTTCGCCTTTCACCTGAGAAGTGATCGATCCCGAAAGCACATAGGCCATGGCCGTGCCGTCGTGCTTGTGGGCGATGGACGATTGGCCTGGCTGGTAGTCAACTTCGATCATCAAAGCCTTTTTGCCGGGAGCATTTTTCAGCATCTGGTCCTGCAAAACAGTGACCTTTTCCGAAGGGTCATGGGCAAAGGCCGAAGCGGACACAATCATGGCCAGAGCGGCGAGGGAGGTAGCACAGCAACGCAACATGTTCATGGTTCTTTACCTGCGGTGGTTAGTTGTTGCAAACCACAGTAGTGCGCAAGCGGTAGCGGTTAAACAGCCAATATTGCGGAAGGCGAGGGGACCAAAGCAAAGATCGCAGCCCGTGCAAGCGCTGCCGCAGGCTGCGATCCTTTGATCTTGTTTTCAGACGATCGGAAAACTGTTGAAGTCCACGGCATTGGCCAGTTGGCTGTCGATCAGGCTAATGAAACCCTGGACTTCGGGGCAGTTGAAATGGGATTTCATGGCCGCTTCCGATTGCCAGCGGGCGCTGACGGTCCAGCGATTGCTGTCCTCTGGGCAGCGGTCGACCATATAGGATTCGCAGCCCGGTAGTTCACGCAGGGTTTCGACAATCTTTTGCAGTTGCTTACCCAGTTCATCCGAGCGGCCGGCGGCGGCCTGTACCTGTACGGTATTGATCACTTCATGGGACATTGCTCACACTCCTGAATCAGGCCGGACGAATCCTGCTCATTGAGGGTTAACGCCTATGCAGGATAGGCCTGACCCTGCGGACCGCCAATAGCCAATCGCCGGATAAAATCCCAGGCCAATCCGTCAGGCCAGCTGCTGCAAAATGTCGCGCACACGGTCCAGGGCGGTGTCGATGTCCAGGGTCTCGATGGCGCCAAAACCGAGGAAAAACCCGGCCTTGGGCGCTTGCTGATAGAAAAAGCCGTCGATGGCATAGAGCCCGACTTCGACTTTTTTCGCCAGTTCGATCACCAATGGAATATCCATGGGCACTTTGCACATCACCACCATGTGGAAGCCGGCGGTGGACGGCACCGCCTCCAGCCAGGGGGAGAGGTCGCCGGCCATGCGCGTCAGGATCCGTTCACGGCGCCCGGCATAGACCGTATGGCAGCGGCGGATGTGCTTGAGCAGGCAGCCTTCGGCGATGAACTTGGCCAGCGCCCATTGCGGCAGGGTTGAGGTGTGCAGGTCGGTGAGCTGTTTGGCGCGCACCACGGCCTCCAGGATCGCTGGCGGCAGGATCGCATAGCCAAGCCGCAGTTCCGGCAGCAGGGTTTTGGAAAAGGTCCCGACGTAAGCGACGATCCCCCGTTCATCCATGCTTTGCAGGGAATCGGTGGGGCGTCCTTCGTAGCGGAATTCGCTGTCGTAGTCGTCCTCGATGATGATCGCGCCCAGTTCATGGGCCTTGGCCAGCAGTGCTTGCCGGCGCGCCTGGCTCATCGGCATGCCCAGCGGGAACTGGTGCGACGGGGTGACGTAGATCAGGCGCGTGCCGCGAGGAATCTGGTCCACCACAATGCCTTCGGCGTCCACCGGCACGCCAATCACCGTGGCACCATGGGTGCCGAACAGCAGTCGCGCCGGCGGGTAGCCAGGGTCCTCCATGGCGACCAGGCTGCCCGGACTGATCAGCACCCGCGCAATCAGGTCCAGTGCCTGCTGCGCGCCGTTGCACACCACCACATCCTCATCCTGGCAATTGACCCCGCGAGAGAATGCGATGTGCCGCGCAATGGCGTTGCGCAGGGCGGGCAAGCCCTCAGGCTGGCTGTACAAGCCCTTGGAGCCGGCAATCTGGCGCAGCGCGTGGGAGGTGCAGCGTCGCCAGTCATCCTGGGGAAACTGGCCCTTGCTGGTGGCGCCACCAATGAAATCGTAGCGCAGCGAGCCTTCCAGGGTCGGATGACGCAGGAATACCGGCAGGTTGCGCCAGGATTCGATCACCTCAAAGCCGCCAAGCTCCGTGTAGTTCTGTTTACGCTGCACTTTCGACGAGCGCGCATTGACGTAAGTGCCTTTGCCGACCACCCCGGTGAGGAAGTTTTCGTAGGTCAACTGGGCGTAGGTATCGGAAATGGTCTTGCGTGAAATGCCCAATTGTTCGGCCAGCAAACGGCTGGGCGGCAGTTGCGTCCCGGCGGCCAGGCGTCCGGACTCGATGGCGCTGCGCAGTTGGTTATACAACTGGCCGGCCAGGTCCTTGCGGCCGTTGATGACAACATGTAGTTCCATGCCGGCGAGACTCCGGGGCTGTTGAGGCGCGTGTGCGTCGCGCAAGATTACCCTTATCCGCTCGCTCGGCAGAAGTTGCGCGGTGGAAAAACCGTCAATTGGTCTGCAGGCCGTGGTCCACGGGGAAATCGCGAAATTGGATCTGTCATGCTCGCGCGCCAGCTATTACCGTGAAAATCAACTCAAGGCCGCACGAGAACGCCATGAAGCCCCGCCTGGATTACTACAGCGCGTCCCCCCAAGCGATGAAGGCCATGATCGCCATGGAGGCCCTGACCAGCAGCCTGAGCATCGAGCAGGGCCTGCTGCACCTGGTCAAGATTCGCGCCTCGCAACTTAACGGCTGTGCCTTCTGCACCGACATGCACTCGGTGGATGCAAGGCGCCTCGGCGAAAGCGAGCGCCGGCTGTATTCCATCGTGGTCTGGCGCGACAGCAACTTTTTCAATCCGCGGGAAAGAGCCGCGCTGGCCTGGACCGAAGCCGTCACCTTGCTCTCGCAAAGCCACGTCCCGGACGATGTTTACGTGCAGGCCAGGGAGCAGTTCAGTGAAAGCGAAATAGTCGACCTGACCATCGCCGTCACCACCATCAACAGCTGGAATCGCCTGGCCGTGAGCTTTCGCCAGACACCCAGCGCCTGAGTTATTGTCACGGCAGGTTCATCAATGATCCGCAGGATGGAACTGTCAGTGTCATGTCGACAGGGAGTCCTCGATGTCAGTCATGGAAACCGGCGCCCACCGGGGCGCTACCGAGTATCGTGTAACCATCGATAAAAATGCGTCCTGGCGCCAGTTGGCCGCGGGTATCGACCCCGAACTGGCGCTGTGCTTCACCGTCAGTGCCCGTTGCGGTTGTTTCATGCAGGCCGCGCGCAGCCTGAACATCAAGGCCACCCGCCTGCGCAGGCAACTGGCACTGCTGGAGGCACAGCTGCGCTGCTCGCTGTTCAACCCGTCAGACAATGGTTTGAGCCTCAGTCGCGATGGCTTGCGCCTGCACGCACAATTGATCGCACTGGCCCATGAGCGCAATTTGCCGGTGATCGAACAGCCGTTGATTCGGCTGGCCGTGGCCGATTCGATCCTGCATGACATTCTCGGGCGTGACCTGGTGGCGCTGCTGCGACGCAATGCCAGCGTGCGCCTGGACATCAAGACCCTCGACAGCGAACTGTCCCTGCAAGCGGTCAGCGCCGACGTGGTGGTGTGGCTGGGCGAAACCGGATCGCCGTTGCCGGGGCCGAGCTTTACCACCACCGAAGCCCGGTCTCTGGCGCAACTGGAGTACCTGCCGCACATTGCCAAGCGTTACTCACGGGTGGCTTCCAGGCCGGAATGCCTGGAGGAACTGGCCGATTTCCTCCTGGTGCAATGGCAGCAGGACTGCCAGGTTGAAAGCTTCCGGCCATGGAATGCACTGGTGGACCAGCGCCTGGCGGGAGCTGTGCAGTTGCAGTCCTACGAACTGATGCTGGAGATGATCCGTTGCAGCGCCTGCGTCGGCCTGCTGCCGCACTACATGAGCCACTTCGACCGCGGCCTCGTTGCCTTGCCGGGACTGTTTGACCGGCCGATGCAGCGTCAGGTGTGGATGGCGGTCAATGCCCGTTCCGAGGAGGACGCGCAGGTACGGATGATCGTCGAGTTGATCGAAAACACCTTCAGCGAGCGTCGGGAGTGGTTCGAAAGCTGAGTGCGATCAAAATGTGGGAGCGGGCTTGCTCGCGAAGGCGTCATCACATTCAACATTGAAGGTGACTGGTCAACCGCCTTCGCGAGCAAGTCGGATCGCCGCACCGCCGCTCCCACATCGATTCTCGCCACACTGAAGAAAGCGTTATAGAGTGAACGGCCATGTCTGCTTCAAGGATGATTCACCCATGCCGACCACCGAACCCGTTATCACGTTCGAGCGCTTCAACGAATCCCATATCGAAGGCATTACGGCGCTGTACAACGATCCCGCCATCGCCCGGCAAACCCTGCAAATGCCGTTTCAGTCCACCGAGCTCTGGCGCAGTCGCCTGGCGCCGGATAACGAACGCCTGGTGAAGGTAGTGGCCCTGCATCAAGGCACGGTCGTCGGCAACATTGGCCTGGAGCAGTTCTCGCGCATTCGTCGCAGCCATGCCGGCAGTTTCGGCATGGGTGTTGCGGTCGAGTGGCAAGGCAAGGGCGTGGGTTCCAAGTTGCTCGCGACGGCGCTGGATATCGCCGACAACTGGATGAACCTGCAGCGCGTCGAGCTTTCGGTGTATGCCGATAACGAAGCAGCCATTGCCCTGTACCGCAAGTTCGGCTTCGAAACCGAGGGCCTGTTTCGTGATTACGCCGTTCGCGACGGCGTACTGGTGGACACCTTGAGCATGGCGCGCCTGCGTCGCCCGCCCAGGGCCGGCTGAGTCATTCGCCCAGGGCGAACGCCACCGCAGCTGGCGCTTGCAGCTCCGTTTGTCCGGTGAAGTGCGCACCTGCAGTGCCTGCGTTTACGCGACGGTGCAAACTGTCGTCAGGTTATAGTCGTACACAGCGTGCGCGCATCTGCCATGCTCCAGGTCCGCAACACCGGTCTATTCAGGGAACACCGCTATGGACGATGTACAGCAACTGGGCGAAATGCTTCGCCACTACGCCGAAAGCGAAGCGCACAAAAAACAAGTGTTCGAATCGCAATCGGCCGAGTGGGCGAAGCGCATTGGTGCGCTGTTCGATGAGATCCAGCAGTGGCTCGAACCGGTCAAGGCGCCTGACCTGCTCGAAGTGAATCGTGAAGTGTATGTCGCGTCGGGGCCGAGTGTTCCGGTGGAGACCTCTCCCTTCAAGACTGAAAAGCTGAGCATCCTGATCGCGGGCAAGCCGGTGGAGTTCGTGCCGGAGGCGATGGGTGTCGGCGGGCAGATTTGCGTGGCGGTGATGGGCTTTACGGCAGCACGTTATGGCAGCGTGTCACTGGTGTGCCTGCCGCCATCCACTGGCTGGCAGTGGCGCAAGACCAATGGCTTGAAGGACCCGGATACCTTTGAGTTCGATGCAAACTTTCTGGCGCAACAGCTGCAGAGCCTGATTCCCCGCGAGCGCAGCTGATGTCATAGGTCAGGGCGACCCGCGTCTATCTGCACCATAGACGCGGGCTCGCTGGCGCCAGCAGTTACTGTCGCACGTTCTGATACAGCATTAACCTTGAGGTTTCATGCATGGCGCGGGTCAACTGCACCAGGCGTTTGAATTCTTCAGGGTTTTGCTCGGCCACGTTGTCCAGGGGCGTTTTCGAAGCAAGGTCGTGGAGCGTTGGCGAGCTGCCGTCGTGCTCCATTTGCACCATGTAATGTTGAGTCACGCCTGCAATCAGCGGGAACGTTCCCTCGCGCAATACCAGCGGTACTACGCGCTCACCCTCGGGCGCCGGCTGCTGAATATCACGACCCATGCCGCTGTTGCGGAACTCAAGACCGGCCATGCCCGCCACTGTTGGCAGTAAATCCACCAGGCCAACCGCCTCCTGGACCTTGCGTGTCCCGAGCAAGCCCGGGGCGTGGATGATCATCGGCACCGCATTGCTTTCCAGGCCCAGTTGCTCATAGGCCGGGGCCAGGAAAGGGATCTGCGCGATACGGGTGTTGTGGTCGCCAAACAGCACAAAGATGGTGTTGTCGTAGTAGCCGCCGGCCTTGGCGATTTCCATCAAGCGGCCGATGTTGAAGTCCAGCAGGCGCACGGCGTTGTATTGCTCGACACTGCGCGATCCTGCGGCCTGGACTTCCTCGAGGGTAGGGTGCTTGACCTCGAATCCATCATTGGTCTTGGGAATCGTGAAGGGACGATGGTTGCCGGCAGTCTGTACATACGCAAAGAACGGTTTGTCCTTGGGCAGCGCCTGCAGGAGCTGGTCGGTTTCCTTGAACAGGTCCAGATCGGAAATGCCCCAGACATCCACCACCGGGGATTTCCAGTCCCGCTCTTCGTACAGGCGAACGCCGTCGATGCTTTGCCGAATCAAGGCATTCATATTGGCCCAGCCGGAATTGCCGCCGATGGTGTAGATCTTCTCGTAGCCGGTGAAGGCATTGACCAGGGAGTGCTGCCGGGTGATCAACGGGTTACGCGTCGCAGTCTCTTGACGCGTGACGTCAGGGACCCCGGAAATGCTGGCCCATACGGTTTTTGCGGTGCCGGTCACCGGCACATAGAAGTGCTCGAAGAACCAGCTCTGCGTGGCCAGGCGATCGAGATTGGGGGTCGGATTGATCGGGTTGCCGTAAGCCCCGACGGCACTGGTGCCCAGGGATTCAAGCATGACAAACATCACGTTCGGCGGTCGTGATCCCGATACTTTGTAGGGTTGTGGTGCCTGGTGGCGAACAAAATTAAGCGTTTGCGGATCGGGCTGGTCAACGCCCAGGTAGTTGGCCATGACTGAATAGTGCTCGCGCACCTGTGCTTCGTCATAGCGCGACTGGCCGACTTTGAGGGTGTCATACAGGAAGATCACCGGGTTGAGCCCCAGTGCGGCAGTCTGGTTATTGCCCGAGAAGAAGGCATCGCTCCAGCGCAATGGCACAGGGTTTTCCAGGTTCATGTTCTCGACACGGCCTAAAATGCCCAGCAATACCACCATGACCATCAACGCGCCG
The DNA here is from genome assembly GCF_002303975.1 of Pseudomonas sp. ACN5. Lineage (NCBI taxonomy): Bacteria > Pseudomonadati > Pseudomonadota > Gammaproteobacteria > Pseudomonadales > Pseudomonadaceae > Pseudomonas > Pseudomonas sp. ACN5. The sequence continues at coordinate 113,949 of NZ_MRCP01000014.1, forward strand.
CCCCATGTGGCAGAGAACGGGTGAATCGTTTTGCGAGAGCGGTCCAGTGTCACACGCTCCAGATGCACCAGGGCCAGTGACGTCAACGCTACCGTTGCCAGCCAGCCCAGAGAAATCCAGATGACCGGGTAGGTCTGCCAGACCATGTCACGGGATATTTGTGCATCCTCGATGAAGCGCAATACCGTGGCGTTGATCCTCATGCCCAGGTAAGCGTAATGCCCGAAATCGATGATGTAGATCAGCAGCAGGGCGCCTAGAACCGCGACAATGTAAAGGCGTGCGATCCAGCGCAGCAAGCGGCTTGTGATGAGGTTCCAGCGAGGAATCCAGGCAAGCAAAGCCAACGGCAGCATTACCAGAATGGCCAGGCGCAGATCGAAACGAAAGCCGATGCCCAGGGTTTCCCGTACGACTTCGTCGTTGATCAGGGCATTAGCGTCGAAACCGGAATAGCCGAAAAAGAACACCACCCGTAGCAGGGCAAACAACGCAAACAGAATCGCTGTTGCGCCTAGCCAATAGTGCAAACGTCTCGATTGCAGCCAACCCATCCAAGTTCCCCTGTTAAATATGTCGTTCAAGCTCAAACGGATCTGGATGCTTTAAACACTGGGCTGGGTTGTTTGTTGAGGCAACCATACGTCCAGCGTGTGAAATGCATCAGAAGTGCCACGCAGCAAAACAGACCCAGTAGTGGATCAATAAGGTAATCCCAATAGTTTTGCGAAGGTTTTATCCCGGCGGTGAAGGCCAGGGTCGCGCTGGCCAGCATCACGACGGCCAGGCTGTTGCGCAGGTAAAACAGGCCCAGAGTGAGCAGTGCGAAGAAAATCAACATCGGGCGCGGGCTGTATCCAAGTCGATAAGGATCCAGATCGCTCAGACCAAGGGTTGCCGGGTACAGCACCAGGGCCAACAGGGCGAACATGATCAGAATGCAGGTTTTACCCTGCCGCACAGGTGGCAGGAAACCCAGCCGACGTAAACAGCCCCATGCCATGAACACCAGTGACGTGATTGCAAGGTCATCGATGTGGCTGCGCAAATACGTGGCCAACGATAACCCGTCCAGCGGTATGAAGCTGGCGGCCAGCAAGGCGGCCAGCAGCGTGATACGCCAGTTCCTGTTCAAACCGAAAGACGGCAGCAAAAGGAAGATGATCATCGCGAAGCAGACATGGGCTTGCCATAGGTTAATCATTTGAGTCGCTCGGACAGCCACGCATCGTTGAAAGTAACGTGCTTGATGAAAGTGTTGTTCCAGGAATAAACCAGGTGATACATGCCGTCCGGGCTGCGGATGAAATATGGATATTCATATTCAAACTCGCAGCCTCGGGGGTTACAGACACGTGTGTCGAGATTGTTCAGGAATTGCGCCTCCAGAGGTTGGCGCTGCGCGCCACTGGAACCGCGGAACTCATTGCCTATGATTTTTTTGTAGGCCTGGGGTGAAAACGGATCTCCTTCCGGATCAGGTGATTTGTCCAGGTCACGCAACGAGCGCCAATCGTCCATTTTTTCGTCGGTGCCATAAAGGCTCAGCTTGAAGCGACCCTCTTGCAGGTCATTGAGCGCTACCAGCAACCCATGCTCGGGGGTTGCGACGGCCGCCAGCGAGGAGTTCGGATTCCAAGGCTCGAGCGGATAAGGTTCACTCCAGTTTTGTCCGGCATCCTCAGTGCGGGTTGCCAGAACACGGTGGTGGGTGTTGCCGGCATAACGCAACAAGGCGATGCCGCGCTGCCCATCCAGCGGAACCACCGTGGGTTGCAATGAGTTCTTGCCGTGGCTGATGCGGTATTTGTCGATCACATCACCGTCTGCGCTCAAGTAGAGGTACTCGGCAAACTTGCCCAGAAACTCGTGGTAGACCGGTAAACCGATGGAACCGTCGGCATGAAACACGGGGGCGGACCGGACCAGGGTGCTGATGTTCAGAAAGGGGGACGTGATCAGTTGGCGCGGAGCGGACCAGTTTTCACCGAAGTCGTCGGAAACCATCACGTTGACTGCACTGCCGGCCCAGCCGCCCATGGACACGGATACGTAGAACAACCACAGGCGTTTATCCGGCGCCAGTGCAATCACCGGGTTGCCCAGCTTGCGAATGTATCTTTGGGTGCCCTGTTGGGTCGAATTCCGTGTCGCCAATACCCGTTCAGCACCCCATTCGCCGGTTTTCGCGTCGAAGCGGGCGGAACGCACCTGCACATCGGCTGCGCCTTCGCGGGAGCCGGCAAACCAGGCTGTCATCAAACTACCGTCAGGCAAGGCTGTTACGGCCGAGGAGTGCACGAAGTCCACCAGCCCGGACGAGGCGAAACGGCTGGTATAAATGGGCCTGGCCACTTGATCGGTCACCGCCTTCACTGGATTCATCGCAAAGGACGAATGCGTGTGGGCAGGATTGAGTAACCATGCGGTCACAAACAGGCAAGACAGTGCGAGATAAACACCGAGGGCAGGAATACTGGGTAGTTTGATGCGCATTTGAGGCTAGGCATCTTTTGGCCCGATCGAGGACCATAACTTATCACCTATAGATGCAAGATCGATTTTATGCAAATGAAGTATTTGTAAGTAAATGTGTTTAAGGCGTCGCCGCTGTTGAAAAAGTCGACTCGGTGAAGTGGGGGATTGATTGAATCCAGGCGTATATTGATAGTGTCGATCCAGACAGTTGAGGCGATAGTAAATCGTCGGTGGTGTGACAGGCCAGAGCGCTGGGGGAATTGGATACCCGGAACGTTTGGAGGTGTTACATGAGCCAGTATCAACGACTCTTTCTGATAGCAGGTCCAGCCATGCGTCACACCCCGGCGTTGGAACGAGCTATCGCCATTGCCCAAGCCACTGGTGCAGCGCTGCACATCACGGTGTTTATCGAAGACTCCAACCTCTTGAGTTTGATGAGCGCAGGTGCGCGTTTTCGTGAGGCCTGTCAGCAAGAGAACGAAAAGTGGCTCAAGGATGAGGCCGAGCTAATTCGCGGGCACGGGGTCAAGGTGAGTACCGAAGTGCTTGTTACGCGAACCGCGCTGCAAGAAATACTTGTGCATGTGGCAGAAATGCAGCCGGATCTGGTTATCAAGGACGTGCAACACGAGTCGGCGCTCAAACGCGTTTTCATTACACCTCTGGATTGGCACCTGTTGCGCGAATGTCCGGTGGCTGTGCATCTGGTCAGCGAAGTCAGGTGCCCACTTCCGCGAGTGGTAGTGGCGGCAGTCGATCCGTCACAACCCGAGACTCAGATCACTGGCATCAACGACCGCATCATCCAGGCGGCGAACGGATTGTCGATGCAATGCAACGCGGAGCTGCATCTGCTGTATGCCTACGATCTATCGCTGACACATATATCCGACGCAGGTGCTGGTGCAGTGACGATGCCGGGCTTCAGCAGCGATGTGCGCAAGTCACTGCAAAAGTCATTTATCGCACTGGCCGACCACTACGGCGTGCCCACTGAGCGACAACACTTCGTTGAAGGGCCACCTGGCAAAGCACTGGCCGACTTTGCAGCGCATCACCGGGCCGATGTGATCGTCATGGGAAATGCGCATCGCAAGGGACTGGGCAAATGGGTGGGCAGTACGACGGAGCATGTCCTGTATCAAGTGCCCTGCAACATTCTCGCCGTTGCGGGATCCGCGGACCAGTGAATGGATTGGCTGCTACACCGCAAAATGACTCGCTCCTACGGAGATCACATTGATTTCCCGGGAGCGAGGCTTGCCCGCGAGAGGCCTTTGAGCCAGCCCCCCGATCATTTCAACGCCGGATCCCCCATGTTCATTTTCTTCCAGCCCTGCAACAGCACCTGGGCCTTGGGCTCCTGGCCGTTGGCCAGGTAATACTGGATCAGCGACAAGCGGGCATTACGGTTGGCCGGTTGCTCTTTCAACAGCCGTTCCAGTTCGGCGCAGGCTTCGTCAATCTTGCCGCTGTCATGCAGGGCCACTGCCAGTACGTAGCCGAATTGCCCACTCTGGGGTTCCAGTTTCGCGGCCTGGCGCAGGTACGGCATGGCTTGAGCGGCCTGGCCGGCACGAATCAGCGCCAGGCCCTGGGTGTATTGCAGCAGGCCCGAGTCAGGGTGGTCCTTGAGGCTTTGCGCCAGCAGGGCATGACCTTCCTGGCTGCGACCGTTGGCCTCCAGCCATTGCACCAGGGTGACCAGCGCCGGGTAGAAGTCCGGATCGCGCTGCAGGGCCGTGCGCAGGAATCCTTCGACTTCTGCGTTGCGACCGCTGGCCTGATACAGCATCGCCAGGTTGAGGTTCGCTTCGGCGCGTTCGAGCAGGTTTTTCTGCACCGCCTCGTATTCGGCGATGGCGGCATTCCAGCTGTTCTGGGCCGTGCCCAGGCCGTTGTGCGCGACACTGAGCAGATCACGGGCGGCGGCGATGCGCACGGCTCTCACAGGGTCACTCAACAAGGGTGTCAGCAGTGGCGCACGTTCCGCTGGCGGCAGGAAGGCGCTGAGTGCGCGGATGGCGCTCTCACGGACTTGCGGTGCCGGGTTGTTGAGGTCCCTGGTGGCCAGTTTCAACGCTTGTTCGCTCGGATACTGCGACAATTCGCCAAGCAGCGTCGCGCGCTGGATCGCCGGCAGGTTGCTGCGTTGCAGTTGTTCGATCAAGGCCTGTGCGGCACCGGCCTGACCGTTGCGAATCAGCCACAGGCTTTCGTCGTAGCGAGGGGCTTGTACCGCGCTGGCGTTGGCGGTGTTCCACAGCTTGAACTGCTCGGTGACCTTGTCGCCGGCCTTGCCCTGGTGGCAGGTCAGGCAGGCATCAGGCGTACCGAGTTTCTTTGCCCGCTCAGGGTTGGGGATGCTGAAGCTGTGGTCATGCCGGAAGTCATTGCCCATGTAGAACTTGCCGGGCATGTGGCAATCCACGCACTGCGAACCCGGTTGGCCCATGGTGTGGCGGGTGTGTTCGACGGAGTCGTAGTTTTTCGCTTGCAGGCCTTTGCCGTCGACGCCTTCCACGGTGGTTTTGCCGGCGGTGTTGTGGCATTGCAGGCAGACACCGTTGCCTGGCGCTTTCAATTGCGTGCTGTGCGGGTTGTGGCAGTTGCTGCAACGCACGCCCTTGTCGAACATTTTGCTTTGGGCAAAGGAGCCGTGTTCGAACACTTCGTCCTTGATCTTGCCGTCCAGCGCGTACAGCTCGCGGGTCAGGACGCTCGGCAGGTAGTCGTCCATCAACCGCTTGCCGACCGTGTAGCCATCATCCAGAGGCGCGCGGCGCGAGTGGCAGCGGGCGCAGGTTTCGATTTCGACGGTGGCGTTCTTGTCCTTGAGGTCGACGGCAAAGCCGGCATGGATCAGGTCGGTCTTCTTCGCCGTCCATTCCAGGTGACTGGATGCGGGGCCATGACAGGCCTGACAGCCGACACCCAGGCTGTTCCAGTGGCTGTCGAAGGTGTTTTTTGTCGCATCGAAATTGCGCTTGAAGCCGGTGGTGTGGCATTCGACGCACATGAAGTTGGCGTTCTGGCTCGGCTTGCTCCAGTGCAGCGGGTTCTTGAAGTTCACGCCCTGGCCCGGGTACAGGTGAAACCAGCGGTGCTTTTCGGTATCCCAGGCAATCCCAAGGGCCTGCAACCGGCCTTCGCCGACTTCGATCAGGTACTGCTGCAAGGGGGCGATGCCAAAGGCATAGGCCACCTTGAAATCGGCATTCCTGCCATCGATGCCCGGCGTGTTGACCCAGTATTCGTCGCCTTTGCGCGAGAACACCGTGGTCTCCTTTTCGGCCTTGAAGGTGACGTTGTTGAAGTCCCCGAGCATCGTGTCCGCGTTGGCTTGCTGCATCGCCAACTGGTGATGGGAGCCTTGCCAGTCCTTGACCTGCTCGCCGTGGCAAGCCTGGCATTGCTGCTCGTCGACCATTTTCGCTGGCACGATGGCGACGGGTTGCGGTTTGGCCGGTTGAACAGCAGGGGGGCTGACGGTGACCGACTTGGGCGGCGTGGGTGTGCTGCTCAGCAAAAACCAGCCAATACCCGCCACAGTCAGCAACAGGATGCCGATGGTGACGGGGAACAGGTAACGGTTGATCAGCGTCGGTTGCGAATCAGGGTTTGGCTGTGCAGCGTTGTTTTTATTTTTCGGCATTACGACTTCCATGGTCCAGGTGCGATTGCCGTCAGGCGCGCGTTGAAGCTTGATGCAGCTTTGCCGGAGGGTCGGCGTCTGTCAAATAACTGATGTTGTGAAGCTGATGGCCCCTTCGCGAGCAAGCCCGCTCCCACACTGGATCTGTGAGCGCCACAAGCCCCCTGTGGGAGCGGGCTTGCCCGCGAAGGCGATCGCCAAGGCGCTGCATCAATCTCCGACAAACCACCGGTAATACGGATTCCCGGAATCCCCGCGCATCACCTCGCGCATGTCCCTGGCCCAGCCCTCACGGTCACCCGCATAGGCATGCAGGCTCGCCCGGTAGAACTGCATCAGGCGTTGTTGCTGATTGTTCATGCGCTTGATGAACCCGGCATCGGCGTTCAGCAGTGCTGGTGGCTGGTGCAAGTCGAGCAGGGCCGGCAGTACCCGTGTGATCTCCTTGGCCCGCACCCATGGCGCGTATTCGATGCGCGGCTGATCGTCCGTCACCGGTTGCGCTTGCCCAGCGAAGCGTTCCAGCCCTGCCCGGTCAGTCACCCAGGTGGCGAGCAATGCCGCGGCCGAACCGATGCCGACATCCTGCAAGGTGCTGCGGACGCTGTCCTGCTGGAAGCGTGCGTTGATCTTCGCCGCATCCAACTCAATCGGTTCCATCGAACCCACCAGCAGCATCTCGTGGAACTCGCTGGTCCACAGGGTCGCGTAGGGGAACACGTCGAGGAAGCTGCGCACCAATGAGCGCGAGTCGTCGATGTTCTGCGTCGGCAGCGGCAGCCATTGGGCGACCAGGCCCTGTTTTTGCAAACGGCTGGCGGCCAGTTGGTAGAAGTCCCGGGAGTACAGGTTGACCACGCCAGCAGCGGAGGGCGGTGGCGGTTCAAGGGTGATCAGGTCGTAGCGCTGTGGATTGCGCAGCAGTTCCTGGCGACCGTCACGCAAGCGCACATCGACACCCGGATCGGCTGCGGCATTGAAATTGCCCTTGAACAAGGGGGCCGCCTTGACCACCGAGGGCAGCAGTTCGGCGACCACGCGATGTTCCAGGCCAGGGTAGCGGGTCAGGGCGCCGGCGGTAATGCCGGTGCCAAAGCCGATCACCAGCGCCGAACGCGGTTCACCGTTGTGGATCAGCAAGGGCAGCAGCGCCTGAATCCGCATGTAACGCAGGGACGGCATGGCGTCGCCGGTATTGGACACGCCCTGGATGTACAAGCGCTGGAACGCCCGTTCGCCCTTGCCCTGGGTGACCACGGCGACGGTCCCGCCACGGCCTTCTTCGTAAAACGTCAGCGTGCCATTGCGTGCGCCCGGCAGCAGGCTGGCGAGCTTGTTGACCGGCGTGAACACGGCCAGTGCCAAGGACACCAGGCCAATGGCAACCACCGCCTGACGCCGGCCTTTCTTCACGCCATGGCCCCTGCGCACGGCGAGGTACGCGATACCGGCGGCGATCATCGCCAGCAGGCCCAGGGTCCGTACCAGGCCCAGCATCGGGATCAGGACAAAGCCGCAGAGCATCACGCCGATGATCCCGCCAAGGGTATTGAACGCGACGACTTCGCCGACGTTGCGCCCCACCTGTGCGCCGCCGACGCTCAAGCGCAGGGCCAAGGGGAACGCCGCACCCAGCAACAGGGTCGGTACAAATACAATGCTCAAGGCCGCCACCGCAAACCGCGTGCTCATGCCCGCCAGTTCACTGCCGCCCCATGACAATACCCAGGATTCAGCCAGGGTCTGGGCGAGTACCAGCCAGCGTCCGAGCAACGTCACTTCCAGCAAGGCAATCGCCCCGGCTGCGGCAATCAGCAAACCGAACACCCCCCAGGGATCGCGCAGTCGATCGACCCGACGGGCCAGCAGCATGCTGCCCAGGAACAACCCGGTGAGGTAGGTTGCCAGCACCACGGCAAAGGCGTAGGTACGGGTGCTCATGAACTGCACGATCGATTGCGACCACACCACTTCGTAGCCCAGCGCTACGCCACCGGCAATGGCGTACAGCCACAGGGCCAGGCGGTCGGGGGCCTTTTGAACGTGATGTTTCGCCGCCGCATCGACGGGGGCCACGCGCCGGCGCTGGAACCACAGGGCTCCGGCGGCGGCCAGCAGGTTCAGCATGGCGGCGGCCAGTGCACTGCCGCGCACGCCGAGGGTGGCAATCAGCACGAACGCGGCGAGCAGGGTGCCGGCGATGGCCCCGGCGGTGTTTGCCGCATACAGTTGCCCGCCGGCCTTGCCCAGGTGTTGCGGGTCAGTGGCCAGGGAGCAAACCAGCACCGGCAGGGTGCCGCCCATCAACAGCGCGGGAATGCCCACCAGCGCGAACGGCAGTACCCAGGCCAGCAAGCCCACGTGCGCTTCCAGCCAGGCAAACGGGCTGGCCGCCAGGCTCATGGCGAAGGTCGTAGCGACGCCCAGCACCGCCACCAGCACTTCCAGACCGGCGTAGAGCACAACCGGTTGCTGCATCCGGTCCGCCCAGCGGCCGAACAGCAAGCCGCCCAAGGCCAGTCCGGCAAAGAACGCGCTGATCCCGGTGGTGATGGCATAGACCTCGACGCCTACGACCAACGACAGCTGCTTGATCCACAGCACCTGATACACCAGCGCCGCGGCGCCGGAGACAAACAGCAGCAGGGCGGGGATCAACAGCGCCGGGGAGGCGACTTGAGGGGCAGGTATGGCCGACGACTTGCTGGCGACACGTGAGGTCATTGCAGATTGCCTTGTACTGGTACGTTAAAACAGTGACTGCTGGATCTGAGTCAGTCAGATAATTTCAAACCTTACAAAAACCAATGTGGCGAGGGGGCTTGCCCCCGTTGGGTTGCGAAGCAGCCCCATGCGTTGTTTCAGGCAAATCAAATCGCCTGGTTTGCGACTGCTTCGCAGCCGAACGGGGGCAAGCCCCCTCGCCACAGAATAGTGTTTGCCACAAAAAAGTCCGCTCGCCGGTAAGGGCGAGCGGCGGTCTGGCGGTCTTACTGTGCAGCTTTCATTTTTTCAGCGATCTTGGCATCTACCGCAGCGCGGATCTGGTCAATGCTGAAGCTCGCCGGTTTCTGGCTTGGCGGGTATTCGATGAACGTTTGCAGGAACCCGGCCGCTTTTTGTACGGCTTGCGCGGCGAGGTAGACGTTTTTGGTCTGCCAATCGTAATACTGGTCGGAAACCACGTCGGCCCGTTCATACGGGTCCATCCTCAGATTGAAGATTTTCGGTACGCGCAGGCACACGAACGGTTCGCTCCAGACTTTAAAACCACCGGGCTCGCGTTGTTCGCAGAACACCACTTTCCAGTTACCGAAGCGCATCGACACCAGCACGCCGTCGTCGTTGAAGTAGTAGAACTCCTTGCGCTCGCCTTTAGGTTGTTGGCCGGTCAGGTAGGGCAGCTGGTTGAAACCGTCCAGGTGCACTTTGAAGTTGTTGCCACCCGAGGTCGGTGCCCACCCCTTGAGCAGCTTTTCCTTCACGTCGGTTTCGCCCGCGGCTGCCAGCAAGGTCGGGAACCAGTCCATACCCGAGAACAGCTCGTTGGAGACTTCACCGGCCTTGATCTTGCCCGGCCAACGAACGATCGCCGGCACGCGGTAGGCGCCTTCCCAGTTGGAGTTCTTCTCGTTACGGAACGGCGTGGTCGCTGCGTCCGGCCAGGAGAACTGGTTCGGGCCGTTGTCGGTGGTGTAGACGACAATGGTGTTGTCGGTGATTTTCAGGTCGTCGAGGGTCTTCAGCAGTTTGCCGACGTCGCCGTCGTGTTCAAGCATGCCATCGGCGTAATCGTTGCCGGGCATGCCGCTCTGGCCCTTCATCGAATCGCGCACGTGGGTGAACAAATGCATGCGTGTGGTGTTCATCCAGACGAAGAACGGTTTGTCCGCCTTGGCCTGCTTCTCGATGAACGCCTGCGCCGCCGCCGTAGTTTCATCGTCGATGGTTTCCATGCGCTTGGTGGTCAGCGCACCGGTGTCTTCGATCTTGCCGTCGGCGAAGCTGTGGATCACACCGCGCGGGGTGTTGGCCTTGACGAACTCGGCATCGTCTTTTGGCCAGTATGGACGCTCAGGCTCTTCTTCGGCGTTGAGGTGGTACAGGTTGCCGAAGAACTCGTCGAAACCGTGGTTGGTCGGCAGGTATTCATCCTTGTCGCCCAGGTGGTTCTTGCCGAACTGGCCGGTGGCGTAGCCCTGGGACTTGAGGGCCTGGGCGATGGTGATGTCACGCTTTTGCAGGCCAACCGGTGCGCCCGGGATGCCGACTTTCGACAGGCCGGTACGCAGCGGCGTCTGCCCGGTGATGAACGACGAACGCCCGGCGGTGCAGCTGTTCTCCGCGTAGTAGTCGGTGAACATCATGCCTTCTTTGGCAATTCGGTCGATGTTGGGCGTCTTGTAGCCGACCACGCCCATGGAATAGGCGCTGATGTTGGTCTGGCCGATATCGTCGCCGAAGATCACCAGAATGTTGGGTTTTTCAGCGGCTCCGGCCGTTGCCGAAATCGCCATCACCGAGGCTGCCACCAGGGCGAGTTTCGGTAGCCACTTACCTATGCGAGTCATCTGACTGGCTCCTTTTCACTGCGTCGCTGAATGCGACAAACGTTTATTGCGGTCCTGCGTTACGTCTTTTTATTGCACTTGCTCGGGTGTGGCGGCGTCGTACGGATAGATCCGGCGCCATTCGGACGCCATGTCGACGACTGTCCAGCCACGCTTGTTCGCTTCGTCCAGGGCCTTGTCCAGGCGACCGATCTGCGACTGTCGGTCGTAAGCCCATTCACGCTTGGCGTCGGTGTGGTGCACCAGCCCCATGAATCGTTTGCCGGGACCGGCGGCGGTCCACTGGAGCATTTGCAGGTCACCGTCGGAATTGCCGAACGCAAGGATCGGACGACGACCGATTACCGCGTCGATGCTTTCCGGCTTGCCTGGGCCATCGTCGTTGTGGGCCAGTTTCGGTGTGCGCAGGATCGACGCCTGGCCGTCCTTGTACTGGAACGCGGTGACGAAGGTGGTGCCGATGACTTGTTCCGGTGGAATGCCGTAGACCTTCTCGGCAAAGGCACGCATGAACCCCGTATCGCCACCTGAGACGATGTAGGTCTTGAAAGCGTTACTGCGCAGGTAGTCGAGCATCTCCAGCATCGGCTGGAAGATCATTTCGGTGTACGGCTTGCCGGTTTTCGGGTGTCTGGCCTGACTCAACCAGGTCTTGGCGTAGTCATCGAAGGCTTCGCTGGTCATGCCGGTGTGGGTCGCACCGAAGATCTTCATCATGCCTTCCAGGCCGCTGGCGGCCAGGGCCTTGTGGTCATTTTCCAGCACGGCCTGGAACGGCTGGGTAGTTTTCCATTCCGGGTGCTGCGCCGCGGTGCGTTTGACTTCTTCGAGGGCGAACAGCATTTCGAAGTACATCGGCTGCTCGCTCCACAAGGTGCCGTCGTTATCGAACACGGCAATGCGGTCTTCGGGTTTGACGAAGTCCTTGCTGCCTTGATTGGTCACCGCCTGCACGAACTCGATGATCTGCTTTTTCGACGGCCCATCGTTCCACGAGGGCAGCGGTTCGGCTGCCTGGACCAGCAGTGGCAGGCTCAAGGCCAGGGTCAGCAGGAAGCTGAATACGCGAGGATGGCGTAACGATATCGAATTCGTCATGGGAAACCCTTCTTATGAACGGGGTTGAGCGGATGAAGAGCAGAGGAGACTGATTCTCTGTTGCAATCGGCCTGACTATGCAGCGTAGACAAGGATTCCCTGATTTGGCGCAGGGCCTGCTCTTTGTCCGTTTCGCGGCCGTAACAGGCCCGCAGGAAGCTTTGCAGGCGCGGGCCGAGACCGGTCAGTTTCAGGCCCTGGCGGCTGCGTCGGGTCCACAGGTACAGGGCGCTCAATTGCGTCGGTTTGCTCCCCAGTTGTGCCGGAATCTGCTGCCACGCGTAGTCGGCGGACTCGAGCCAGACGGCGTGCCGGGCGCGGCGGCGGGCCTGCCACTTGAGGTGCGCGCGGCGTACGAGCGGGCGACTGAACCAGCCCAGGGCCCCCACCGCCAACGCCAGTGCCAATAGTCCGAACCAGTGTCCGGGAAGGTGCAGGCGATTGTGCTGGCCGAGTTTTTTCAGGTCTTCGGTGATTGAAAACACCGGTTTGTAGGCGGTGTTGGCCGCGGCGTCGAAGGTCACGTCAGGCACCGTGGCCGTGCGGGTTTGCCGGCTGCTGGCATCCCACCATTTCAGTTCGATGGCTGGCAGGCTGTAGTGGCCTTCGGTGTCGATTCGATATGTCACGCTGTCGATGCGCTGGCCGCCATTGAAGTGGCCGCGACCGTCATCCAGGTTGCGGATTTGCGCTGCGTTCGGGTAACGGCTCAGGCCCTTGATGGCCTCCAGCGTCGGTGTCGGCAGTGACATGGCCAGGGCACCGTCGGCCTGTAGCGTCAGTTCCCGGGTGATGCTGTCGCCGACCTTCAAGGGTGTCGCTGAATTGATGGTCTTCTGGGTGAAGCGCAGTCCTTGAGCCACCAGCACCGCCTTCCCGGGCTGGAATCCCGGCGGCTGTGCGGCGTTGAAGTGCAATGGCTGACTTTGGGCGCTGAGTTCGTGGCTGGCCTGGCCCGGTGTGGCTTGTACCCTCAGCGCCGGAATGTCGAAGCCCTGGGCCAGGTTCGGCGTGATCAGGTAGCTGTAGCGCATGCCGCTGAAGGATTGGCCGTCGATCGTCTGGTTGATGTGCTCGGCATGGCCGTCCGGTGGCATCACCAGTGCGCCGGGTAACTTCAGGTCGGGCAGGGTGGGAGCGCTGGTGAACCAGGTGTCGGTGAAGACATCGAGTTGCAGTTCGACCAGGCTGCCGACCATGACGGGGTCGGCGGGTTGCAGGGTGGCGCTGACCCGCAGCTGGGGTTCGACGGCGAGGGTGCCAGTGCTGATCAGGCAAAGGAGCAAGGTGCCGAGTTTTGTGGTGAGCGATCTGGCCCTTTCGCGGGCAAGCCCGCTCCCACAGGGGATTTGTGGTGGGCGCGGATCAAATGTGGGAGCGGGCTTGCTCGCGAAGGCCGCGACACGGACTTTCAGGCTGATCACGGTTTAGCCCCCGCCTGATCCTGCAGGCTGAACTTCTGCTTGAGAAACTTCGCCGGCGACGTGGTCAGGTTCTGCAGCCACTGCTCATCCGAGGCGGCCTGTTGGGTCTGCACCGGTTTGCTCTGGCCCTTGCCAGGCGCCTTGTCCATCTTGATTTCGTCGGGTTTGACCTCTGGCGTGTTTTTCTCGGCGCTTTCGGTGTCTTTCTGCAAGGCGATGGCCAGGGCCAGGTTGGCTGTGGCTTCGGGGAACTGCGGTTGCAACGTCAGCGCCTGGTTATAGGCGGCGATGGCCTGATCGAACTTGAACCGGCGCACGTAGATATTGCCCAGGTAGAAATACGCCTGCGGTGTATCGAGCCGCGCGAAACTGGCCAGTGCCAGGTCGAAATCGGCCGCGTTGTAGGCGGCCACGCCTTTCCAGTACGGATCGACGAACAGCGCCGCCGCCTGAGGGTAGTGCTGGTGTTCGAAGGCCCAGCGGCCTTGCTGGTCGCGGGTGAAAAAGGCATCGGTCAGCGCGTTGGCCTGTGCCGGCGTCGGTTGCAGGCCCAGGCCCATCGCCAGCAGCAGTCCAGCCATCCAGTTCACGCTCCAGCCCTTGCGTATGCTGAAGAAAGCGAACAGCAATAGCGGCCAGCACAACCAGTAACCGGCGTCTTTCCAGTGCAACTCACGCTGTTCGTCGCTGGCTGACTGGTAGTGCTGCTCGGCATGCAGTTCGATCCAGTCCAGATCGTCATCGTTGAGGGTCAGGCTGCCCAGCGGGGCATCCAGCGTTGAAGCAAGCTGCTTGAGGGCGTCCTGGTCGAAACGGCCGAGTTGCGGGCGACCATTGCTGTCGATGCGTGGCTGGCCGCTGGCATCGCGGATGATCCCGCCGTCGGTGCTGCCGGCCGCCAGAATCAGCACTTGCAACGCACTGCCAGCCAGTCGCTTGTCCAGCCCGGTCAGTGCCGTGGTGTCGGCGCCATCGGTGATCAGCAGCAGGGTACCGGGTGTTTTTTCGGCGGCCAGCAGGCGCTTGGCCTGATCGATAACGGCACCGACATCTTTCCCCGGTTTGTCGATCAGATCGGTGCTCAGGGCCTGAATGAAGGTATCGAGCAGCGCCGGATCGTCGGTGGCGGGCAACACCAGATGCGCGCTGCCGGCATAGGCAATCAAGGCGTTGCGCGAACCGGCGCGGCGCTGGACCAGGTCGTGGAGTTTGTGCTTGACCGCTTCCAGGCGACTGGGTGGGACATCGCTGGCGTCCATGGACGGCGACAGGTCGACGGCGATGATCAGCGGCGCGCGGTTTTCCAGAAAATCCGGGCGATCCTGTTCCCAGGTCGGTCCGGCGGCGGCGAGGGCGCCCAGTACCAACAGCGCACACAGCAGATGCACCGGGCGCAGGCGGTGCCGGTCTTGCGGGGTGATGAGCAGATGCGGCAGCAGGTGTGCCGCGATATTGCTGCGCCAGCGACGCTGCAAATCCTGGCTATGTCGCCACAGGACTGGCAGCAGTGCGCCGAACACGGCGAGCAACAGCCACACGGGGCGCAGGAAATGGAAGTCGCCGAGGTTGATGTCCATCTCAGGCCTCCTGCCGTTGACGGGCGAGCATCAGCCGTGGAAGCAGCAGGGCGCCCAGGTGATACATCGCCAGCAGCGCAAGGGCTGCGCCCAGCGGCCACCAGAACAGATCGAGTTTGGGTTGGTGGCTGAGGGTTTTCACCTGATGCGGGGTGAGCTTGTCGAGGGTGGTGTAGACCTGATCCAGGGCGTTGCGGTCTTCGGCGCGGAAGAAGCGTCCGCCGGTGGCCTGGGCAATGTCCTGCAAACCTTGCAGGTTGACCTTGGCTTCGCCTTCGGCGTTCGGGTCGCCGATGCCGATGGTGTGAATCACCACCCCTTTGGCGGCAGCCATGGCGGCTGCGTGATCCGGGGTGATGGCGCTGCTGGTGTCGTTGCCGTCGGTGAGCAGGATCAGCACTTTTTCCTGCTCGTGGGCCTGCTCCAGCAGTTTCAGGCTCAGGCCGATGGCGTCGCCGATGGCCGTGTTGGGGCCGGCCATGCCGATGCCGGTGTCGTCCAGCAGCAGTGACAGGCTGGTGTGATCGAGGGTCAAGGGTGCCTGCGGATAGGCGCCGGTGCCGAACACGATCAGTCCGATTCGATCATCCTTGCGCTTGTCGATGAACCCGTGCACCACCTCCTTGACCGCGGCCAGGCGATTGATTTTCTGGCCGTTGGCGTCGCTGAAGTCGGTGGTTTCCATCGACTGGGAAATGTCGATGGCCAGCATCAGGTCACGCACGGGCTGCTGGCGCTCGATGGGCTGTTCCACCCACACCGGCCGGCTCGCCGCCACCAGCAACAGTGTCCAGACCAGCAGGTTCAGCAGCAACTGCCAGCGGTTGCTGCGGGTACCGGCCTGGCTGGGTGCCTGGCCGACAGCACGGCTCATGGCGCCGAAAAACGGTACGCGCACGGCACTGCGCGCCTCGCGGTAATCGGGCAGGTAGCGATAACCCAGCCATGGCAATGGCAGCAGGATCAGCAACCAGGGGTAATCAAGCTGCCACATGATGACGCTCCACCCAGGTTGTGCAGGTGCTGAACAACAGTTGGCGTTGCTCGTTGGGCATGGCCCGCAAGGTTGCGTCAGGCGCGTAGGCCAGCAGCGACAGTTGTTGGCTGAAGTCGGCGGGCAAGGGTTGTGAAATGTGCCGCTGCAGGAATGCCTGCCAATCCTTGTTTCCTAACGCCGCAGGACCCTGTGGGAGCGGGCTTGCCCGCGATGAGGCCATGACATTCAAAATTGATGTCGACTGACAGGACGCCTTCGCGGGCAAGCCCGCTCCCACAGGGAATGCATTCCAGTTAGAGGACGGCATGGAGAGGGCCACGCGTTTGAGCAGCTCCGGAAGTTCGCGCAACGCATTCAGGTCATTGCTGCGCTGCTGCAACTCCGCCAGCCGTGCCAGTGCCTCGCGCCGATAGCGGTCGCGCCGCCATTGCCTGTAACGTCGGGCGCTGACCAGCAACAGGCTGAGCACCAACAATGTCAGCAACGCCCACCACCCCCACGTCTGCGGCGCATAGCTGACCGGTGCCGGCAGGGCCATTTCCTTGAGTTGGTCGATGCTCGGAACAGCGGGGTTCATCGGCGCCCCCGGACGAGCTTGCCCAGTTCGGCGCGCAGTTGTTCGTGGGCTTCGGTGGCGGTGCTGAACATCATCAACGGCACCTGGCTGCGGCGTAGCAAAGTGGCGACGTCCTTGAGCCGACCGCTGAGAAAATCCCCCAATGGCTGATGCACCTGTTGCCGATCCACCGCCAATTCCACCTGCAATTGCCCCTGGGTGATCAGTACGCGGCCGTTTTTCGGCAGGTTCAGCGCCAGCGGGTCATAGACCTGCATGGCGATCACATCGTTATGGGCCGCCAGTTGCCGCATGAGCTGCAAGGTGCGTTCGCCAGCCCCGGCAAAATCACTGACGATGCAGATCAGGTGATCGTGACCGGCCACGGCCAGGCAATGCTGCAAGACCTTGTCGAGTTGGTCTTCGCCCTCGGCATCCGGGTTGGCGGCATTGAGTGCCTGGTTCTGCTTGGCAATGCGGCTGCACAGCGCCTCGACGCGTTTACGGCTGCGCAGCGGGGCGATGCTGTCGATGCGTTGATCGTTGAATACCAGCCCACCGACGCGGTCGCCGGCGTTGAACACCATCCACGCCGCCAGGGCGCCGAGTTCGGCGGCGATGGCGGATTTGAAGCTGCGTTGCGAACCGAAGAACATCGACATGCGCTGGTCGACGAGGATCAGCGCCGGGCGGTCGCGCTCTTCGGTGAATGTCCGTACCACCGGTTTGCCGGTGCGCAGGGAGGCGCGCCAGTCGAGATGACGCAAATCGTCCCCCGGCTGATAACGGCGCAGCTCATCGAAGTTCAGGCCACGGCCACGCAAGCGTGAAGCGTGATTACCCGCGAGGATGCTGCCTTGAGGTTGGCGAGCGACAAAACTCAGGTCACGGGCCTTGAATTCCAGGGCCATCAACTGCGCCAGAGAGACATACACCAGGCCGTCGACGCTGTTCATGGGCATCAGGCCGGGATCGCGACTTTATCGAGCAGACGGTCGAGCACCTGGTCGGCGCTCACGCCATCGGCCACCGCGTCGTAGCTCAGTTGCAGGCGATGGCGCAGCACCGGGTGCACCACGGCGCGCACGTTGTCCGGAGACACGAAATCCTGGCCCTGCAACCAGGCGTCGGCCCGGGCACAACGGTCCAGGCCGATACCGCCGCGAGGGCTGGCGCCGATGCTGATCCAGCGCCCGAGATCGACGTCGTAATCGGCCGGATGGCGCGTGGCATTGATCAGGTCGATCAGGTAGCGGTCGATGGCCGGGGACACGTGCACGGCACTGACTTCCCGGCGCGCGGCAAAGATCACGTCCTGGGCCAGGGCGAACCCCTGCACCGCAGCCGTTTTGGCGCCGAGTGCCTGCTCTTCTTCGCGCAGCAGGCGCAGCACCTGGCTTTCGTTTTCCGCGCTCGGGTAATCGAGCAGCACCTTCATCAGGAAGCGGTCCATCTGCGCTTCCGGCAGCGGGTAGGTGCCTTCCTGTTCGATCGGGTTCTGGGTCGCCACTACGATGAACAGCTCCGGCAGGGCATGGCTGTTGCCGGCCACGGTGATCTGGCGCTCTTCCATGGCTTCGAGCAACGCGGCCTGGACCTTGGCCGGCGCACGGTTGATTTCGTCGGCCAGGATCAGGTTGCCGAACAGCGGGCCGGGCTGGAAGCGGATTTCGTTCTTGCCTTCGACCTGATGCAGCACCTCGGCGCCGGTGATGTCCGACGGCAGCAAATCCGGGGTGAACTGGATGCGGCTCATCTTCGCGTCCAGGTGTTTGGCCAGTGCTTTGACCGTGCGGGTCTTGGCCAGGCCGGGCAGGCTTTCCAGCAGCAGATGCCCGTTGGCCAGCAGGCCGACGAGGATTTGCCGGATCACCTGGTCCTGACCGAGCACCGCTTCGGCGATGCTGGCTTGCAGGGCGTTGAGGTCGTTGAGTGCGGTCATGAAAGGTTCCTGCAAAAGGTCGAACGGGTGCTGATGGCCATTCCTGGCTACCTCTTAGAAAAATGCTAGGGTCAGGTTGACGCTGATGCCATTGCCTTCGGGCCGGTTCTTGGTGTCGAACTCCGGGACCCAACGGGCACTGATGTTGGCCTGGGCGTCGGCGAACTTGCCGCTCCAGCCTACCGTCGGGCCAGCACCCACCGAGCGTCCGCGAAAACCGCTGGTTGCGCCGGATCCGGAGTCATCGGTGACCTGCTGGATATAGCCGGCCACCAAACCGGCGTTCCAGCCGTTGCCGAAACCGTGGGTCCACAGGGCGTCGAGGGTGAAAATGTTGCCGTTGCGATAATCCGTGGCCTCGTTCTCGGTGTAGAACTCCAGGCCGCTCGACAACGTGAACTCGCCGCCCTTGCCGTCAAGGTGAGTGAACGCCACCGTCGGCATGAAGGTGTAAGTGTTCTGCCCCGGGTTGGCCAGGCGATCGTCGTTGTAGGCACCGGTCGGCACGTAGATCGGCAGCGAGAAGGCGATGTGGTTGAGCTCGTCGAAGTGATAGCCGGCGGCAATCGGCGTCACCAGCATGTCGGCGAATTGGGTGCCGCTGTCCTCCGTGCCCAGGGTTCTGCCGCGAGGGCCGCTGATACTGGCGGTAATGTCGGTGTACTGCACCGGTACACCAATGGCCGAGGCGTAGTTCCAGCGACCCTTGCCCGTGTCCCAGACGCGGGTGAAGTTGGCCATGGTGTAAGACACTTTCATGTCCAGCCCGGTACTCAGGGCGCCAACGATCGGCACCTGGGCATTGCCCTTGAGATCGCCGTCGTACCAGATGCTGGTCAGGGACATGACCCAACCTGGCTCCGGAGGCACGATTCCGGCATCGGAAAACACTTGTTGCCCGGTGATCGGGCGACCGACACCCCCTTCGGCCGCCAGGCCCCATGGGCTGATACTGACCATGCACAGCGCCAACAAGGGGCGCACTACGTAAGGCCTGATCATGAACGACTCCGCTTATTGTTGTTTGGTTGCTGGCGTCAGCAGCGGCAGTTTCCATTGGCCGTTGTTGACTTCCGGTTTGGGCAGGTACAGGCGCAGCACGCCGTAGAACGGACCATTCGGTGCCGGCAGCCAGTTGCTTTGCAATGCTTTGGCCGGTGCCTTGTGCTGCACGTAAAGTGTCAGGCCGCCATCGGCATCGAGCTTGAGGTCGGGCAACATCCGCGAATTGATCAAGTAGCGATTGAGCGGGTTGGCCACCAGCAATTTGTTTTTGCCGTCATACATGGTCAGGGATCAGGTCGAACGTCCAGGTGCCGGTCGAGCGCAGGTACCAGCCTTTTTCCAGGTTGTGGATGATGAACGGCTGGAAGGTGGCGGACTTGACTTGAGGGTGGTCCTATGCCGGTGCAGTAACCGGTTGGCCGTCTCGGCGTGAACACGAAAAACAGGCGCCAGTGAAGTCACCCAGACGAAGGCGTACTTCCCCAATTGCTTTGACATCATTCCCCCCGCTTCCCTGGTGGCTGACTGATCGGGCGTGCGGCCCCTTAAGTTCAGCCGCAACTTCGTAATCCCTTTCCGATCAAGCCTGTAGGACTTATCGGATGAAGTTAGCAGTTAACCACGGGTTAGCCAGCCATATGGATTAATTCTTTCGTTTTGTGTGTGGATTCTCGTTATTTTCGTGTACTAAAAAGTTAATGCGGGTCAAAGGCTTGCCCAAGCAAGTTAAGTGGCTATCTAGTTAATGTGGGAGCAAGCCCGCTCCCACTGCAAGCTGAGGAGAAGGTCGAATCAGTCAGTTCTTCTTCGCTTGCTCCCAAACCCGCTCTTCCTGCTCGCGCAGTTGCGCAGTGAACTCGGCGCCAAAGTCTTCGGCCTCAAACACCTGGCGAATCTCGATCTCGGCCTCGGTGCCCGGCATCGGGTTGGGGCAGCGCTTGACCCATTCGATGGCTTCTTCTCTGGACTTCACTTTCCACAACCAGAAACCGGCAATCAGTTCCTTGGTTTCGATGAAGGGGCCGTCGATCACCGTGCGTTTTTCACCTGAAAACTTTATGCGAGCGCCTTTGCTGCTCGGGTGCAGGCCTTCGCCCGCGAGCATGATGCCGGCCTTGACCAGCTCTTCGTTGTAGTTGCCCATGGCGGTCAGCAGTTCCTGGCTGGGCATGACGCCGGCTTCGGAATCCTGGCTGGCCTTGATGATGATCATGAATCGCATGGTGTCGTCTCCGTTGCAGTTGAGTGATTCGATTTATAGTCGAACGACGATGGAGCAATTCGACAGAGTGCTATCAAAGGTTTTAGTCGAAGACGTATCGCGTACCTTTCGTCATGAACATCGGGAAGCGGCGGGTGAGGGCGTACTCTGTACTTTTGCCGACTTGTTCGGCTAACAAGTGAACCCTGTGGGAGCGAGCCTGCTCCCACAGGGTTATGGGTTGTATCCAGTTTTGTACGCTGATACATGACAATTTATGTTTGGCCGTAGGTCGCAGGGCAATTTCGTGGTTAACTTCGGCCTCGTCAAAATTCTCCACCACAACGTTCAGAAGGACTCCGTTCATGGCTCAAGTCACTCTTAAAGGCAACCCGGTTCAAGTCAATGGCCAACTGCCACAAGCCGGTTCCAAGGCGCCAGCCTTTTCCCTGGTTGCCGGCAATCTGTCCGACGTCACCCTTAAAGACTTTGCCGGCAAGCGCAAGGTGCTGAACATCTTCCCAAGCGTTGACACCCCGACCTGCGCCACTTCCGTGCGCCAGTTCAACGCCAAGGCCGGTAGCGTCGACAACACTGTCGTGCTGTGCATCTCCGCTGACCTGCCGTTCGCCCAGGCCCGCTTCTGCGGTGCCGAAGGCCTGGAAAATGTACAGAACCTGTCGACACTGCGCGGCGCAGAGTTCATCCAGAACTACGGCGTTGCCATCGCCGACGGCCCGCTCAAGGGCCTGACCGCCCGTGCCGTGGTCGTGCTGGACGAAAACGACAATGTGCTGCACAGCGAACTGGTTGGTGAAATCGCTGATGAGCCGAACTACGATGCGGCACTTGCTGTTCTGAAATAAGTACGTCGTTACAATTGTTAACACCCCCGCTGTCAATAATGCTGTTGTAGGAGCGAGCTTGCTCGCGATGGACTCAAGAACGCTGCGTTTCGTCAGTAGACATGCGTTATCGTTAACGACCATCGCGAGCAAGCTCGCTCCTACACTGATCGGCATTACCCTCTGTCCAGGCCGTTTTCATTTGTGTTTCAGTGTCTTGGATAAAACTCCTGTTACGTAAGCCGAAAGTAAATTGCCGGTAAAGGCGCTTTGCTTAAACCCCGCCAGTGCTTATCGTTCAGCCTCATGTAAAAAAGCCCACGCGCCCAATGGTTGATCACTCAATGCAATCCTCCGCTTCCCGTAGTCCTCGTCGCTGGCTGTTCGGCCTGCTTGTCCTGTTGGTCATCGCCGCCCTGTGCTGGAAATTCTGGCCGGGCAGCGCTGCACCCAAAGAGGCGGCGGGGCAGAAAGCCGTTGCCGGGCATACCGGGCGATCGGGGGGCATGCGCCCGGGGTTCGGCGGTGCGTCAGGGCCAGTACCGGTACGCGTGGCTGCGGCCGTCACCGGTGACTTCCCGCTGTATTTCAAGGCGCTGGGCACAGTCACGGCGCTGAACACCATCAACGTCCGTAGCCGCGTCGGCGGTGAGCTGGTCAAGATCTCTTTCGAAGAAGGGCAGATGGTCAAGGCCGGCGACCTGCTGGCCGAAATCGACCCGCGCCCATACCAGAACGCCTTGCTGCAGGCCGAAGGCACCTTGCTGCAGAATCAGGCGCAATTGAAAAACGCCCAGGTCGATGTCGAGCGCTATCGCGGCCTGTACCGTGAAGACAGTATTGCCAAGCAGACCCTGGACACCGCCGAAGCGCTGGTCGGCCAGTTCCAGGGCACGGTCAAGACCAATCAGGCAGCGGTCAACGATGCCAGACTCAACCTTGAATTCACCCGGATCCGCGCACCCATCACCGGTCGCGTGGGCCTGCGTCAACTGGACGTCGGCAACCTGGTGGCGGCCAACGACACCACCGCCTTGGCGATCATCACCCAGACCCAACCGATCAGCGTGGCCTTCACCCTCCCGGAAAACAGCCTCGACACCGTGCTTGCCCGTTATCGCAGCGGTGCCAGATTGCCAGCTGAAGCCTGGGATCGCGGCGATACCAAATTGCAGGCCACTGGCGTGCTGCAGAGCCTGGACAACCAGATCGACGTCACCACCGGCACCCTGAAATTCAAGGCCCGTTACGAGAACCGCGATCAGTCGCTGTTCCCCAACCAGTTCGTCAATGTGCGCCTGCTGGCCGACACCCTCAAAAACGTGGTGCTCGCACCGTCCGCCGCGATCCAGTTCGGCACCAACGGCACGTTCGCCTATGTTCTGGACGGTGACAAGAAGGTCAAGATCCGTCAGTTGAAAGTCGGTGCCAGTGACGGTCTGAACACCGTGGTCACCGAAGGCCTGTCCGCGGGCGACCGGGTCGTACTGGAAGGCACTGACCGCCTCAAAGACGGCAGCGACGTGGAGGTGGTCAACGACAGCCAGGACGTGCCGACCACGCCAACCGAACACCTGCAGGGCAAGTCGGCGGTCAACGCGGCTGAGCCCGCGACCACCGACAAGGCGAAAAAGGGCGGCGCATGAATCTCTCGCGGCTGTTCATCCTTCGCCCGGTAGCCACCACGCTGAGCATGCTGGCGATTATCCTGGCCGGCGTCATTGCCTATCGGTTGCTGCCGGTGTCGGCGCTGCCCCAGGTCGATTACCCGACCATTCGCGTCATGACCCTGTACCCTGGCGCCAGCCCGGATGTCATGACCAGCGCGGTGACTGCGCCGCTTGAGCGGCAGTTCGGGCAAATGCCCGGCCTGACGCAAATGGCCTCCACCAGTTCCGGCGGTGCGTCGGTGCTGACCCTGCGGTTCAGCCTCGACATCAACATGGACGTGGCCGAGCAACAGGTGCAGGCGGCGATCAACGCGGCCACCAACCTGCTGCCCAAGGACCTGCCGGCACCGCCGGTGTACAACAAGGTCAACCCGGCCGATACGCCGGTGCTGACCCTGGCCATCACCTCCAAGACCATGCTGCTGCCCAAGCTCAACGATCTGGTCGATACGCGCATGGCGCAGAAAATCGCCCAAATCAGCGGCGTCGGCATGGTCAGCATTGCCGGTGGTCAACGCCAGGCCGTGCGGATCAAGGTCAACCCGGAGGCCCTGGCGGCCAACGGCTTGAACCTGTCGGACGTACGCACCCTGATCGGCGCCTCCAACGTCAACCAGCCCAAGGGTAACTTCGACGGCCCGACCCGGGTTTCGATGCTCGATGCCAACGATCAACTGACGTCGCCCAAGGACTACGCCAACCTGATCCTGGCCTATGCCAACGGCGCGCCGTTGCGGCTCAAGGACGTCGCTGAAATCGTCGACGGCGCCGAGAACGAACGCCTCGCGGCATGGGCCAACGAGAACCAGGCCGTACTGCTCAACATCCAGCGTCAGCCCGGTGCCAACGTGATCGAGGTGGTGGACCGGATCAAGGCGCTGCTGCCGAGCATCACCGACAACCTGCCGGCCGGCCTCGACGTGGTGGTGCTGACCGACCGCACCCAGACCATCCGCGCCTCGGTCAAGGACGTGCAGCACGAATTGCTGATCGCCATCGCCCTGGTGGTCATGGTCACCTTTCTGTTCCTGCGTCGCGCCAGCGCCACGATCATTCCGTCGGTGGCCGTGCCACTGTCGCTGATCGGGACCTTCGGCGTGATGTACCTGGCCGGGTTCTCGGTCAACAACCTGACCCTGATGGCCCTGACCATCGCCACCGGTTTCGTGGTGGACGATGCGATCGTCATGCTGGAAAACATTGCGCGCTTCATCGAGGAGGGCGACAGCCCGCTGAACGCGGCGCTCAAGGGCGCCAAGCAGATCGGTTTTACCCTGATTTCCCTGACGTTGTCGCTGATCGCCGTGCTGATCCCGCTGCTGTTCATGGCGGACGTGGTCGGGCGGCTGTTCCGCGAGTTCGCCATAACACTCGCGGTGGCGATCCTGATCTCCCTGGTGGTTTCCCTGACGCTGACGCCGATGATGTGCGCGCGGCTGCTCAAGCGCGAACCCAAGGAAACCGAGCAGGGGCGTTTCTATCGCGCCAGCGGTGCGTTCATCGACTGGATGATCGCCGCTTACGGACGCCAGTTGCAGTGGGTGCTCAAGCACCAGCCCCTGACCTTGATGGTGGCCATCGGCACTCTGGCGCTGACGGTATTCCTGTACATGGTGGTGCCCAAAGGCTTCTTCCCGGTGCAGGACACCGGGGTTATCCAGGGTATTTCCGAAGCGCCGCAATCGATTTCCTTCGCCGCCATGAGCGAGCGTCAGCAGGAGCTGGCCAAGGTGATTCTGGCCGACCCGGCGGTTGAGAGCCTGTCCTCCTATATTGGCGTGGACGGCGACAACTCGACCCTCAACAGCGGTCGTTTGCTGATCAACCTCAAGTCGCACCGCGACCGTGACCTGAGTGCAACGCAAGTGATTGCCCGCCTGCAACCGGAGCTGGACAAGTTGGTCGGCATCCGCCTGTTCATGCAGCCGGTGCAGGACCTGACCATCGAGGACCGGGTCAGCCGCACGCAGTACCAGTTCAGCATGTCGTCGCCGGACTCGGAGCTGCTGAGCCTGTGGAGCGGGCGCCTGGTCGAGGCCTTGGCCGACCGCCCGGAATTGACCGACGTGGCCAGCGATCTGCAGGACAAGGGCCTGCAGGTTTATCTGGTGATCGACCGCGATGCGGCGTCGCGGGTCGGGGTGTCGGTGTCGAACATCACCGATGCGCTGTACGACGCCTTCGGCCAGCGGCAGATTTCCACGATCTACACCCAGGCGAGTCAATACCGCGTGGTCCTGCAATCGCAGTCCGGCGAGAAGATCGGCCCGGATGCGTTGAACCAGATTCACGTCAAGACCACTGATGGCGGGCAGGTGCGCCTGTCCAGCCTGGCGCATATCGAGGAGCGTCAGGCGCAACTGGCGATCACCCACATCGGCCAGTTCCCGGCGGTGATGATGTCCTTCAACCTCGCGCCTGGCGTGGCGCTGGGGCATGCGGTCGAGATCATCGAGCAGGTGCAGAAGGACATCGGCATGCCGATTGGCGTGCAGACCCAGTTCCAGGGCGCGGCGCAGGCTTTCCAGGCCTCGTTGTCGAGCACCTTGCTGCTGATCCTGGCGGCGGTGGTGACCATGTACATCGTGCTGGGCGTGCTCTACGAGAGCTACATCCACCCGATCACCATTCTCTCGACCTTGCCGTCGGCGGCGGTGGGCGCCTTGCTGGCGTTGATCCTCAGTGGCAACGACCTGGGCATGATCGCGATCATTGGCATCATCCTGCTGATCGGCATCGTCAAGAAGAACGCGATCATGATGATCGACTTCGCCCTCGACGCCGAGCGCAACCAGGGCATGGACCCGCAAACGGCGATCTATCAGGCCGCCTTGCTGCGTTTCCGGCCGATCCTGATGACCACCCTGGCGGCGCTCTTCGGTGCCGTGCCGCTGATGCTGGCCACCGGTTCCGGCGCGGAACTGCGCCAGCCGCTGGGCCTGGTGATGGTCGGCGGCCTGTTGCTGAGCCAGGTGTTGACCCTGTTCACTACGCCTGTGATCTACCTGTATTTCGATCGGTTGGGACGCCGCTTTGGTAAGTCTGACTCGAAAGAGGTGGTGGTATGACGGCGAGCTACAAGCTGCAAGCTTCAAGCCGCAAGTTAAAGCCTGCGCGATCCCTGCTTTTTTCTTGCAGCTTGCAGCTTGCAGCTAGTGGTTGCCACCTATGAATCTCTCGGGTCCATTCATCAAACGCCCCGTGGCAACCATGCTGCTTTCATTGGCCATCATGCTGCTGGGCGGCGTGAGCTTCGGTTTACTGCCCGTGTCGCCGCTGCCGCAAATGGACTTTCCGGTGATCGTGGTCCAGGCCAGCCTGCCCGGGGCCAGTCCCGAGGTGATGGCGTCGACGGTGGCCACGCCGCTGGAACGCTCCTTCGGCGCCATCGCCGGGGTCAATACCATGAGCAGCCGCTCCAGCCAGGGCTCGACCCGGGTGATCCTGCAATTCGACCTGGACCGCGACATCAACGGCGCGGCGCGGGAAGTGCAGGCAGCCATCAACGCCTCGCGCAACCTGCTGCCCAGCGGGATGCGCAGCATGCCGACCTACAAGAAGGTCAACCCGTCCCAGGCGCCGATCATGGTGCTGTCGCTGACCTCCGATGTGCTGGAAAAAGGCCAGCTCTATGACCTGGCCTCGACGATCCTGTCCCAGAGCCTGTCCCAGGTGCAGGGCGTCGGCGAGGTGCAGATCGGGGGCAGTTCGCTGCCGGCGGTGCGTATCGAACTCGAACCGCAGGCGCTGAACCAGTACGGCGTGGCCCTGGACGATGTGCGCAACACCATCGCCAATGCCAACGTACGCCGGCCCAAGGGTTCGGTGGAGGACGATCAACGTCTGTGGCAGGTCCAGGCCAACGACCAACTGGAAAAAGCCAAGGACTACGAGTCGCTGATCATCCACTACAACGGCGGCGCGGCCCTGCGCCTCAAGGACGTGGCCAAGGTCAGCGACGGCGTCGAAGACCGCTACAACAGCGGTTTCTTCAACGACGACGCGGCAGTGCTGCTGGTGATCAACCGGCAAGCCGGGGCCAACATCATCGAGACGGTCAACGAGATCAAGGCGCAGTTGCCGGCGTTGCAGGCGGTGTTGCCGGCCAGCGTCAAGCTGAACCTGGCCATGGATCGTTCACCGGTGATCAAAGCCACGTTGCACGAAGCGGAAATGACCTTGCTGATCGCCGTGGCGCTGGTGATCCTGGTGGTGTTCCTGTTCCTCGGGAACTTCCGTGCCTCGCTGATCCCGACCCTGGCGGTGCCGGTGTCGCTGGTCGGTACCTTTGCCGTGATGTACCTCTACGGGTTTTCGCTGAACAACCTGTCGCTGATGGCGCTGATCCTGGCCACCGGGCTGGTGGTGGACGATGCCATCGTGGTGCTGGAGAACATTTCCCGGCACATCGACGAAGGCGTGCGGCCGATGAAGGCGGCCTACCTCGGTGCCCAGGAAGTCGGCTTTACCTTGCTGTCGATGAACGTGTCGCTGGTGGCGGTGTTCCTGTCGATCCTGTTCATGGGCGGGATCATTGAAAGCCTGTTCCGCGAATTCTCCATCACCCTGGCGGCCGCCATCGTGGTGTCGCTGCTGGTGTCATTGACCCTGACCCCGATGCTCTGCGCCCGCTGGCTCAAGCCGCACACGCCGGGGCAGGAGAACCGCTTGCAACGCTGGAGCCGGCGGGCCAACGACTGGATGGTTGGCAAATACGCCACCAGCCTCGACTGGGTGCTGCGCCACAAACGCCTGACGTTGCTCAGTCTGTTCGTGACAATCGGCGTTAATATTGCGCTGTATATTGTTGTTCCTAAAACATTTTTACCTCAGCAGGATACCGGTCAGCTGATCGGTTTCGTGCGCGGTGACGACGGCCTGTCGTTCAGTGTGATGCAGCCGAAGATGGAGATTTTCCGTCGGGCGGTCTTGAAGGATGAGGCGGTAGAAAGCGTCGCCGGCTTCATCGGCGGCAACAACGGCACCAACAACGCCTTCATGCTGGTGCGGCTGAAGCCGATCAAGGAACGCAACATTTCAGCGCAGAAAGTCATCGAACGCCTGCGCAAGGAAATGCCCAAGGTGCCCGGCGCACAGCTGATGCTCATGGCGGACCAGGACCTGCAGTTCGGTGGTGGCCGTGAGCAGACCACCTCGCAATACTCCTACATCCTGCAAAGCGGGGATCTCGGGGCATTGCGCGAGTGGTATCCGAAAGTCGTCACTGCGCTCAGGGCCCTGCCGGAACTGACGGCCATCGATGCGCGGGAAGGCCGGGGCGCCCGGCAGGTGACCCTGATCGTCGACCGCGACCAGGCCAAGCGCCTGGGTGTCGACATGGACATGGTCACGGCGGTGCTGAACAACGCCTACAGCCAGCGGCAGATTTCGACCATCTACGACAGCCTCAACCAGTATCAGGTGGTGATGGAGGTCAACCCGAAATACGCCCAGGACCCGGTCACCCTCAAGCAGGTCCAGGTGATCACCGCCGATGGCGCGCGGATCCCGCTGTCGACCATCGCCCATTACGAAAACAGCCTGGAAAATGACCGGGTCAGCCACGAAGGCCAGTTCGCCTCGGAAAGCATTGCCTTCGACATGGCCGAAGGCGTGACCGTGGAGCAGGGTGGTGCCGCCATCGAGCGGGCGATTGCCAAGGTCGGGCTGCCGGAAGAGGTGATCGCGAAAATGGCCGGCACAGCCGACGCTTTCGCGGCGACCCAAAAGAGTCAGCCGTGGATGATTCTGGGGGCGTTGGTGGCGGTGTATCTGGTCTTGGGTGTGCTGTACGAAAGCTACATTCATCCGCTGACCATCCTCTCCACCCTGCCGTCCGCCGGGGTCGGCGCGTTGCTGTCGATCTATGCGCTGGGCGGCGAGTTCAGCCTGATTTCGTTGCTGGGGCTGTTTCTGCTGATCGGCGTGGTCAAGAAAAACGCCA
This sequence comes from Pseudomonas sp. ACN5, assembly GCF_002303975.1. Taxonomy (NCBI): domain Bacteria; kingdom Pseudomonadati; phylum Pseudomonadota; class Gammaproteobacteria; order Pseudomonadales; family Pseudomonadaceae; genus Pseudomonas; species Pseudomonas sp. ACN5. The sequence continues at coordinate 142,915 of NZ_MRCP01000014.1, forward strand.
TTCTGATGATCGACCTGGCGTTGCAGCTGGAGCGGCATCAGGGCATGGCGCCGCTGGAATCGATTCGCAGTGCCTGCCTGCAACGTCTGCGACCGATCCTGATGACCACCCTGGCGGCGATCCTCGGTGCCTTGCCATTGCTGCTGAGCCGCGCCGAAGGGGCGGAAATGCGCCAGCCGCTGGGCCTGACCATCATCGGCGGGCTGATCTTCAGCCAGGTGTTGACGCTTTACACCACACCAGTGGTTTACCTCTATCTCGACAAACTGCGCCATCGCTTCAACAAATGGCGTGGAGTGCGTACCGATGCTGCTCTGGAAACTCCGCTATGACTGAACGTTCGCTTTTCAACCTGGCTGCACCGCTGATCACGGCTCGAGGCTCGCGTCTGCTGAGCCTGTCACTGTGCGTGGCGATGCTCAGTGCCTGCGCCGTCGGCCCGGATTACCAGCGCCCGCAAACCGCGGAACCTGCGCAATACAAGGCAGCAGAAGGCTGGCGCCAGGCCAACCCGAGCGATGCCCTGGCGCGCGGGGCATGGTGGGAGCTTTATGGCGATCAACAGCTCAATGGCCTGATCGAGCAGCTCAACAGCGCCAACCAGACCGTCGCCCAGTCCGAAGCCCAGTACCGTCAGGCCCAGGCCTTGGTGCGCAGCGCACGCGGGGCGTTTTTCCCGACGGTCGACCTGAACGTCAGCAAGAACCGTTCGAGCCAGGGCACCGGCAGCAGCAACTCCAGCCTGAGCAGTTCCTCCAGCGGTATTCGCGACACGTATTCGGCCCAGGCGGGCGTCAGTTGGGAAGCGGATGTGTGGGGCAAGCTGCGCCGTGGCCTGGAAGCCGACACCGCGAATGCCCAGGCAAGCTTTGCCGATCTGGCGGCCATGCGCCTGAGCCAGCAGTCGGAGCTGGTGCAGAATTACCTGCAATTGCGCGTGATCGATGGCCAGAAGCGCCTGCTCCAGGACACGGTCGAGGCTTATCAGCGCTCCCTGAAGATGACCGAGAACCAGTACCGCGCCGGCGTATCGGGCAAGGACGCCGTGGCCCAGGCCCAGACCCAGCTCAAGAGCACCGAAGCGGACATGATCGACCTGATCTGGCAACGCGCGCAGTTCGAGAACGCCATTGCCGTGCTGATCGGCCTGCCGCCGGCGCAGTTCAGCCTGGCGGAAAGCCAGGACATTCCGCAGTTGCCGCAAGTGCCGGTGGCCCTGCCTTCGCAGTTGCTGGAGCGTCGCCCGGACATCGCATCCGCCGAACGTTCGGTGATGGCTGCCAACGCCAACATTGGTGTGGCCAAGGCGGCCTATTACCCGGACCTGACCCTGAGCTTGAACGGTGGTTACAGCAGCAGTACCTCGAAAGACTTGTTCAGCCTGCCGAACCGCTTCTGGTCGGTCGGGCCGCAATTGGCCATGACCCTGTTCGACGGCGGCCAGCGCTCGGCGGAAGTCGACCGCAGTGAAGCGGCCTATGACGAAACAGTGGCCAAGTACCGCCAGACCGTGCTGGACGGATTCCGCGAAGTTGAAAACTTCCTGGTGCAACTCAAGGTGCTGCAGGACGAAGCCGTTGTACGCCAACAGGCGCTGGACGCCGCCCGTGAATCGTTGCGTCTGACCCAGAACCAGTACAAGGCCGGCTTGATCGCCTACATCGATGTGGTGGTGACCCAGGCGGCGGCGCTGAGCAATGAGCGCAGCAACCTGGACCTGTTGCAAAGCCGCCTGATCGCCAGCGTGCAGTTGATTGCCGCGCTGGGCGGTGGCTGGGACGGACAGCTTGAGGTGAGCGAGAGCCGATAGCGCAATCCCTGTGGGAGCGAGCTTGCTCGCGATAGCGGTGGTTCAGGCAACATTCATGCTGAATGTGACGCAGTCATCGCGAGCAAGCTCGCTCCCACAGGTTTTTTGCTCTCGACTCCTTCCTTGTGGCAGGCGCCAGCAGCTTGATGCGAGTTAATGTAAAACCTTAAAACAAGCGTTTCATCGGACTGATGGCCCTTTGCTAATTTTGTGAGTGCGTTCTCATTCGGAATCAGTACAATCGCCGCATTTTCCCCCGGCGAGAATCAATACCATTAACGGGGGCATTCGCGAGAAGTCCCCATGCTCATCGGTAGCTATTCCCCCACCCTGGTTATCATTTCGCTCTGTGTCGCGATTCTCGCTTCCTATACCGCACTCGACCTGACCGGACGCATTGCCACTGCCAAAGGCCGCGCCGTGCATTTGTGGACCGCCGGCGGGGCCATTGCCATGGGCATCGGCATCTGGTCGATGCACTTTATCGGCATGCTCGCATTCAAGCTGCCGATCGATCTGGGCTATGACGGCGCAATCACCCTGTTGTCGCTGTTGATCGGCGTGCTCTCCAGTGGTTTCGCGCTGTGGCTGGTCAGCCAGCCAAAACTGCCGGCCTGGCAACTGGCCTTTGGCGCGCTGGTCATGGGCGCTGGCATCAGCGCGATGCACTACACCGGTATGGCGGCCATGCGCATGCAACCGGGCATCGACTATGACCCGACGCTGTTCGGCGCTTCGCTGATGATCGCTGTCGCTGCCTCGGGCGCGGCATTGTGGATCGCGTTCCATTTACGCCAACACACGCCTTATGTCCGCCTGATCCGCGGCGGTGCCGCCGTGATCATGGGCATCGCCATCGTCGGCATGCACTACACCGGGATGGCCGCTGCACGCTTTGCCGATGGCAGCTTTTGCGGGGCTGCGGTCGACGGCCTGAATGGTAAGGGTCTGGACAACCTGGTGCTGATCACCACGTTGGCGGTGCTGTGCATTGCCTTGCTGACCTCGATCCTCGATGCGCGCCTGGAGGCTCGCACTGCAAGCTTGGCCCAGTCGCTGACCGAAGCCAACCGTGAACTGACCCAACTGGCCCTGCACGACACCCTCACCGGGTTGCCGAACCGGACGTTGCTCGCCGACCGAATCGATCAGGCCATGTCGCGGGTTCGTGAACAGGGTGGTTGCTTTGCCCTGATGTTCATCGACCTGGACGGCTTCAAACCCGTCAACGATGCCTTCGGCCACCACATGGGCGACTTGCTGTTGCGCGAAGTGGCCCTGCGCCTGCGCGAAGACTTGCGCAGCCAGGACACCCTGGCGCGGATCGGCGGCGATGAGTTCGTGTTGCTGGTGCAATTGAGCGAACAGAACGATGCCTTGAACCTCGCGGCCCGCCAGGTCGGGTTGATCGCGCAGGCGTTCCGGGTTGCCGAACATGATTTGCACATTTCCGCCAGTGTCGGCATCGCGCTCTATCCGGGTAACGGGCAGTCCGCCCACGAATTGCTGATGAACGCCGACGCGGCGATGTACCACGCCAAGGGCGCGGGTAAAAACGGCTACAGCTTTTTCGACGCCTCGATGAACACCAACGCGCGCAAGCAACTGCAATTGCTGCAGGATTTGCGCAATGCCGTGGAGCATCAGGAATTCAGCCTGCATTACCAGCCCAAGTTCGATGCCGCCAATGGCCGGCCGGTGGGCGCCGAGGCCCTGTTGCGCTGGGAGCATCCGACGCAAGGCTTGCTGTTGCCGGACAAATTCATCGAACTGGCGGAAAAGACCGGGCTGATCATTCCGATCGGCGAGTGGGTGCTCAACGAAGCGTGCCGCCAGATGCGCGAGTGGTACGTGCTGGGCTACACCGATTGGCGCATCGCAGTGAACCTGTCGGCCATCCAGTTTTGCCATGCCGGGCTGGTCCAGAGCGTCGCCAAGGCATTGGCGACTCACCATCTGCCGGCCAATAGCCTGACCCTGGAAATCACTGAAACCACCGCCATGAGCGATGCCGACGCGAGCATGACGGTGCTCCAGGAACTCTCGGAAATGGGTGTCGACCTGTCCATCGACGATTTTGGCACCGGTTATTCGAGTTTGATGTATCTCAAGCGCCTGCCGGCCAACGAACTGAAGATCGACCGCGGTTTTGTCCGTGACCTGGAGCACGACAGCGATGACGCCGCGATCGTTTCGGCCATCGTGGCGCTCGGCCAGGCGCTGGGGTTGCGCATCGTTGCCGAGGGAGTGGAGACGGACTCGCAGCAGGACTTCCTGACGCAACTGGGCTGCGACTCGTTGCAGGGTTACCTGCTGGGGCATCCGCTGCCAGCCGCAGGTTTCATGATGGAAATCCATCGCTCGGAGCGATTGGCGCTGGCTTGATAGTCCGTGTCATCGTTCATCGCGGGCAAGCCACGCTCCCACAGAATATGCAAAACCTGTGGGAGCGTGGCTTGCCCGCGATGGCGTCTGTGCAAACGCCACCGAAGCCATGCAAAAACCATCAATGGCGGTTATTCTTGCCCCCGACCGCTTAAGCTTTGATTGGGGGGAAGGCTCGCATGGACAAAGTCATCGTCATCACCGGCGGCAGCCGCGGCATTGGTGCCGCCACCGCACTGTTGGCCGCCGCGCAGGGCTATCGGATCTGCATCAACTACCAGGTGGACGAAAAGGCTGCACTCGGCGTGCTGGAGCAAGTTCGCGCCCTCGGTGCGCAAGCTATTGCGGTACGGGCCGACGTCAGCATCGAAGACGAAGTCATCGCGCTGTTCCATCGGGTCGACAATGAACTGGGCCGGGTCACGGCGCTGGTGAACAACGCCGGCACCGTGGGGCAAAAGTCCCGGGTCGACGAAATGTCCGAGTTCCGCATTCTCAAGATCATGAAAACCAACGTCCTGGCGCCGATCCTCTGCGCCAAGCACGCGATCCTGCGCATGTCGCCCAAACACGGCGGGCAGGGCGGCAGTATCGTCAACGTGTCCTCGGTGGCCGCACGCTTGGGCGCGCCCAACGAATATGTCGACTACGCAGCGTCAAAGGGGGCGCTGGACACCTTCACCATCGGCCTGTCCAAGGAAGTGGCGGGAGAGGGGATCCGTGTCAACGCGGTGCGCCCGGGCTACATCTACACCGATTTTCATGCCTTGAGCGGCGATCCGGACCGGGTCAGCAAGCTGGAATCGGCGATCCCGATGGCACGGGGCGGGCGTCCGGATGAAGTGGCGGAGGCGATTGTCTGGTTGTTGTCGGACAAGGCGTCTTATGCGACGGGGACTTTCGTCGATCTTGGCGGTGGGCGTTGATCTGAGGTTCGCGTTGTCAGTGCTGGCCTCTTCGCGGGCAAGCCCGCTCCCACAGGGTTACCTGGTGTACGCAAAGTCTGTGAACACCCGAGATTCCTTGTGGGAGCGGGCTTGCCCGCGAAGGCATTTGACCGGGCGACGCCTGTTTATCAGAACGACCGCACAATCCGCCCCAACGTCTCCATCGCCTTTTCCGCAGCCTCATCCCACGGGCTCCCATAGTTCAACCGAATACAATTCCTGAACCTTTGCGTCGGTGAAAAAATCGGCCCCGGCGCAATGCTGATCCCCTGCGCCAGCGCCATCTGAAACAACTTCAACGAATCCATCTGCTCCGGCAATTCCAGCCACAAAAAGTACCCGCCTGCGGGTTGGCTGACCCGGGTCTGCGCCGGGAAATAGCGGGCGATGGCGGCGAGCATGGCGGCTTGCTGGTCCTCCAGCGCATGACGCAATTTACGCAGGTGCCGGTCGTAGCCGCCGTGTTGCAGGTAGTCGGCGATCGCCGCCTGCGCAGGCATCGAAGCGCACAGCGAGGTCATGAGTTTCAGGCGTTCGATTTTCTGCGCATAACGCCCGGCGGCGACCCAGCCGATGCGGTAACCGGGGGCCAGGCTCTTGGCGAACGAGCCGCAATGCATCACCAGACCTTCGGTATCGAATGCCTTGGCCGGTTTCGGGGCTTGTTGACCGTAATACAGTTCGGCGTAGACATCGTCTTCGATCAGCGGCACCTGGTGGCGGCGCAGCAGTTCCACGAGCTGTTGTTTCTTGGCCTCGGGCACGGTGGCGCCCATGGGGTTCTGGAAGCTGGTCATGCACCAGCAGGCCTTGATCGGATGACGCTCCAGGGTTTGCTCGAGCACGCCGAGGTCGATGCCGTCGCGCGGGTGCACGGGGATTTCCACGGCTTTGAGTTTCAGCCGTTCGAGCACTTGCAGGCAGGCGTAGAACGCCGGGGCTTCGATGGCCACCAGGTCGCCAGGTTGCGTCACCGCTTGCAGGCACAGGTTGAGGGCTTCCAGGGCGCCGTTGGTGATCAGCAGTTCTTCCATGGGCAGCATCAGCCCGCCGACCATGTAGCGCAGGGCGATTTGCCGGCGCAGCTGCGGGTTGCCCGGCGACAGGTCGGTGACCACCATGCGCGGGTCCATCTCGCGGGTGGCGCTGGCCAGGGAGCGGGACAAGCGTTGCAGGGGGAACAGCGTCGGGCTGGGGAATGCCGAGCCGAAGGGCACGGTGTTCGGGTCCTTGATCGAGTCGAGTACCGAAAACACCAGCTCGCTGACGTCGACTTCCGTGGATTCGTTGACCTCATTGCTGATCACCGGCTCGGAAAACGGTCGCGGCGCATGGGCATTGACGAAATAGCCGGAGCGCGGACGGGCGCGGATCAGTCCACGACGTTCCAGCAGGTAGTAGGCCTGGAACACCGTCGACGGGCTGACGCCGTAGGTCTGGCTGGCGTAGCGCACTGACGGCACACGCTGGCCGGGACCCAGGACGCCGGAGCGGATCAGTTCTGCGATGTCGTCAGCGAATTTTTCGTAGCGTTTCATCGGTGTCCCGCAATGGAGTCGTTTCGATTAATTGTGGCGAGGGGGCTGCCTGTGGCGAGGGGGCAAGCTCCCTCGCCACAGTGGATTGCGTTGCCAAAACAAGACTGCACTTCACCAAGTCAACATCTTAAAGGCTCAGCGATTCATTGGCGCAACAAACCGGCTCTTCGCCACGCTGTAGACGCCAGGCTCATCGCTGTCGATCACTTCGAAGCCGATGCTCTGCGAACTGCTGGCCGGGCGTTCCGTGAGCATCACCACCGACACCGGCACGTCGACAATCTCGCCCGGCGCCAGGCTCAGTACGGTCTTGCCCTGCAACTCGAAATCATCGGCATCGACCAGACTCAATTGATAGTCCTGACGCTGCTGGGTCTTGTTGATCACCTTCAGGCTGTAGATGTTTTCGATCTGCCCCCGGCTGTTTTCACGAAACAGGCCCCGGTCCTTGCTGACGTCGAGCGAGACCATCGGCCGTTCCATCAATGCCACCACCAGGGCGGCGATCATCACCAGCAATACGGCGGTGTAGCCGATCAGGCGCGGACGCAGCAGGTGCGTCTTGCCACCTTGCAACTGATGTTCGGAGGTATAGCTGATCAGTCCCCGGGCGTAGCCCATTTTGTCCATGATCGAATCGCAGGCGTCGATGCACGCGGCGCAACCGATGCATTCCATCTGCAAGCCATCGCGGATGTCGATGCCGGTCGGGCAGACCTGTACGCAGAGCTGGCAATCGATGCAATCGCCCAGACCGGCCTCGGCGGGTTTGACCTCGCGTTTGCGCGGGCCACGGTTTTCGCCACGGGCCACGTCGTAGGAAATGGTCAGGGTGTCTTTATCAAACATCACGCTCTGGAAACGCGCGTAAGGGCACATGTGCATGCACACCGCTTCACGCAGCCAGCCGGCATTGATGTAGGTGGCACCGGTGAAAAATAGCACCCAGAACAGGCTGACGCCGCTCATTTGCAAGGTCAGCAGCTCTTCGGCCAGTGGTCGGATCGGAGTGAAGTAGCCGACGAAGGTCAGGCCGGTCAGCAGGCTGATGGCCAGCCACAAGGTGTGTTTGGCTGAGCGGCGCATCAGTTTGTTGACGCCCCACGGCGCGGCTTGCAGCTTGATCCGTTGGTTGCGCTCGCCCTCGGTGACTTTCTCGCACCACATGAAGATCCAGGTCCACGAACTTTGTGGGCAGGTGTAGCCGCACCAGACCCGGCCGGCAAACACGGTGATCGCGAACAGGCCGAACGCGGCGATGATCAACAGCGCCGACAGCAGGATGAAGTCCTGCGGCCAGAAAGTGGCGCCGAAGATATGGAATTTACTTTCGGAAAGATCCCAGAGCACCGCCTGGCGGCCGCCCCAGTTCAACCACACGGTGCCGAAAAACAGCAAAAACAGAAAACCCGCGCCGCTGATGCGCAGGTTGCGGAACAGCCCGGTGAAGCTGCGGGTGTGGATCAGGTTGTCACTGGTTTTGGCCTTCGACTTTGGACGCGCAGGCTCGAATGTTTCTACGGTTCGGACGGGGATTCTTTCGCTCATGGTCTTTCGCTCATCAGCCTCCATCAGGCATGAGCACTATGAGCGGCGATCTGTTTGCATAACAGACTCAGGTATTGCATTAAAAAGCGGATCAGATGGCCATGACCGCCCGGCCTGCGACAACTTGAAGCACCTGTCGCACAAAGGTGCAAACGCTTGGGCAAAACAGCTGCGGCGGGTGTTGACCAACGTCAGTCAAATCACCGAATCACTGTCGCTGGCTTTCAGGTGCCGACGTCCATCCACCGCGCCTGCGACGGTCAAGGCGTCGGCTTCCGCTTCGGTGATGTAGATCCGCTGGCCTTCGATGTCCACCGCCGACATGGCTTTGCTTCCATCGGTGACGATGGTCACGTCAGGACACAGACGAATTTGTTCGCCATTTTCGGTGGTGAAAAAGCAGGTCTGGTTCTCAATGCGCACGGTCATGGCGGAATCCATTTTCAGGGGTATCTAAAGTTTCAGGCCGCAATCGCCGGTCATCGTTCTGTGCAACCGATTAATGGTCGCTGCGGTCCACTCTCCATGGCTCCTCACAAGGACAACACCATGAACGCCTGGTGGCACGAAGTCTGGGTGACCCTGCAAGCCGAGTTCGCCGACATTACCGATGCCTCGCAATTGACGCGGATGACCGTACGTCTGTTGATGGCCGCCTTGTTGGGGGGGATTCTCGGGTTCGAGCGCGAGCACCAGGGCAAGGCCGCTGGCGTGCGCACCCACATGCTGGTGGCGATGGGGGCGGCGCTGTTCGTGCTGGTGCCGCAGATGTCCGGTTCACAGGCCGATGCCATGAGTCGGGTCGTGCAGGGCGTGATTGCCGGGATCGGCTTTCTCGGGGCCGGCACCATCCTGAAAAACCGCGAAGGCGACGAAAGCGACGTCAAGGGCCTGACCACCGCCGCCGGCCTGTGGATGACCGCCGCCATCGGCGTCGCCACCGGGCTGGGCCGGGAGGCGACGGCAGTGCTCAGCACGCTGTTGGCGCTGGGGGTGTTCAGTGTGATGCCGAGGATCGTGAAGCTGATTGACAAGGATCATCAACCCTAGGCGCTGTCAGGGATTAACCCTGTCTGCGCAGTTGCTTCACAGCCTGAGTCCGGCTCGTTGCTCTTCGTTTCCGAGAGTTCGTGCTGGCTGTAGTCCATATCACCGTGCAGCAAATGTTTCTCCAGTTCCCTGATGATTGAGCTTTTGGTTGATTGTTCAGAGGGATTGCGCTCGGCTTCGAAGCAAAGAAATTCGTAGTTGAATATTTTCAAGGGATGGCCAGCCGTCGGTAGGTCGTTCACGGTGTAGCGCGTGGTGCTGTGCGCTAGCTTTGTTTGTGAATTCGCTGACGCTGGAAAAAAACGTTTTCATGGCTAACCACACTCAAGGCTGAAGAAGTGATGGCTATATAAGGCGCGGGGTGCAAGTTTCGTAAAGTGTCGGACGGGCAGAATGGGCGCTTTAGGATCGGTACTACAGGTACTTGGGAAGCGTCATTCATTTTTGATGATCGTTCCTGCTGTCGAGGCAGGAACGATCAACTGTCTTCATTCAGGATTCACAATCACCGGCGGCATCGTCGCTGGCGGTTCTTCCCTTGGCGGCGGGGTCGTGCCGGGTGGGTCCTGTTCGGGCACCGGTTGTGGTTCGCTCGGCGGTATCACCGGGTTGTCGATGTTTGGATCGGGGGTTTCTGCCGGGAATGGATTGGTCATGGTTCAAGCCTCCAGTGGCACATGGCGTGAGTCGTGCTTAAGTAGGTGGACTGCTGTGCGATCGATTTGATTCCGCAAATTGCCGATGAACTTTTCCCGCCAGCCATCGCTCGGAACCTAAGTGAGTACGTTCCGGGGCGGATGGCCCAACGGGATGGCGACCCGACACAAGCGCGTCCATGGGGCGTAAGGAGAGAGGCTCGATGACGGCTGAAAAACCGACTGAGTTGAGCTACAACCCGCACATGCCGCTGTCGCAGGCGCTGTTGCTGCCACGCATTGTCATAGAGAACATCATGCCGACCCTTGAAGGCGGGCAGTTCGCGGTCAAGGCGGTGGTGGGGCAGGATGTGGTGGTCACCGCCAAGGTCTTTGCCGACGGGCATGACAAGCTGGCGGTTCGCGTGCGCTGGCGGGCCGAGGACGAGGACGTCTGGCAAAGCGCTGTCATGCACGATCTGGGCAACAACGGTTGGCAGGGGCAGTTCCGGGTGAACAGTCAGGGCCGTTATCTGTTCTGTATCGAAGCCTGGATCGACCAGTTCGCCAGTTTTCGCTACGAACTTGAAAAGAAGCATATGGCAGCGGTGCCCGTCAGCCTCGAATTGCAGGAAGGGCGGATCCAGGTGCAGCAAGCCGCCGAGCGCAGTGAGGGGCAGCTCAGTGAGCAATTGGCGGCATTGCACCATGAACTGGCAGGACTGCTCGAAACCGAGCAGGTCGCACTGTTTTTGCACCAACGTAGCGCCGACCTCATGGCCCGCGTCGATCATCGTGCTTACCTCAGCCTGAGCCCGGAGTACCCGGTGGATGTGGAGCGCGAGCTGGCGCAATTCGCCAGTTGGTATGAATTGTTCCCGCGTTCGATCACCGACAGTCCGGAGCGCCACGGTACTTTCAACGATGTGCATTCGCGGCTGGCGATGATCCACGACATGGGCTTCGATGTGCTGTATTTTCCGCCGATCCACCCGATCGGGCGCAGTTACCGCAAGGGCCCGAACAACTCGCTGACGGCAGGCCCCGATGATCCGGGCAGTCCCTATGCGATCGGTAGCGAGGAGGGCGGGCACGAGGCGATTCACAAACAGTTGGGGACTCGCGAAGACTTCCGGCGACTGGTGTCGGCCGCTGCGGCCCACGGCCTGGAAATCGCCCTCGACTTCGCCATCCAGTGCTCCCAGGACCACCCATGGCTCAAGCAACACCCCGGCTGGTTCAACTGGCGGCCCGACGGCACGATCAAATACGCGGAGAACCCGCCGAAGAAATACCAGGACATTGTCAACGTCGACTTCTATGCCCCCGAGGCGATTCCGAGCCTGTGGGTGGAGCTGCGTGACATCGTGGTGGGTTGGGTCGAGGAGGGCGTGAAGATCTTTCGCGTCGATAACCCGCACACCAAGCCGTTGCCGTTCTGGCAATGGCTGATCGCCGATGTACGGGCGCTGTACCCCGAAGTGATCTTCCTGGCCGAGGCCTTTACTACTCCGGCGATGATGGCGCGCCTGGGCAAGGTCGGTTATTCCCAGAGCTATACCTATTTCACCTGGCGCAACACCAAGGCCGAACTGGCGACCTACTTCACCGAACTCAATGAATCGCCGTGGCGCGAGTGTTACCGGCCGAATTTTTTCGTCAATACACCGGACATCAACCCGGCGTTTCTGCATGACTCCGGACGTCCCGGGTTTCTCATCCGCGCCGTACTGGCGACCATGGGTTCGGGCCTGTGGGGCATGTACTCGGGTTTCGAGTTGTGCGAGTCGGCACCGGTACCGGGCAAGGAGGAGTACCTGGACTCCGAGAAGTACGAAATCCGCCCCAGGGACTTCAACGCGCCGGGCAACATCATTGCCGAGATTGCCCAGCTCAACCGCATCCGTCGGCAGAACCCGGCGCTGCACTCGCATCTGGGCCTGAAGGTCTACAACGCCTGGAACGACAACATCCTGTACTTCGGCAAACGCAGCGCCGATGGAGGCAATTTCATCCTGGTGGCGGTCAGCCTCGATCCGCACAACGTGCAGGAGGCGAATTTCGAGTTGCCGCTGTGGGAAATGGGGCTGCCCGACGACGCCAGCACCCAGGGCGAAGACCTGATGAATGGTCATCGCTGGACCTGGCATGGCAAGCATCAGTTCATGCGGATCGACCCGGCGTACCAGCCGTTCGGGATTTGGAGAATTACCGCCTCTTGAGAACACCACAGGGGATTCTCAGCCTGTGGCCAAGATGAATTCACCAGGAGTTTCACATGGCGAAGAAACCCAAGGCAGCCACGTTCATCAAGGACCCGCTCTGGTACAAGGATGCGGTGATCTATCAAGTACACGTCAAATCGTATTTCGACTCCAACAACGACGGGATCGGCGACTTTCCCGGCCTCATCGCCAAGCTCGACTACATCGCCGACCTGGGCGTCAACACCATCTGGCTCTTGCCCTTCTACCCCTCGCCACGGCGCGACGACGGTTATGACATCGCCGAGTACCGCGGCGTGCACAGTGACTACGGGACCATGGCCGATGCCAGGCGTTTCATTGCCGAGGCACACAAACGCGGCCTGCGGGTGATCACCGAACTGGTCATCAACCACACCTCCGACCAGCACCCGTGGTTCCAGCGCGCACGCAAGGCCAAACCCGGATCGGCGGCGCGGGACTTCTACGTGTGGTCCGACGACGATCAGAAATACGACGGCACCCGCATCATCTTTCTCGATACAGAGAAGTCCAACTGGACCTGGGACCCGGTCGCCGGCCAATACTTCTGGCACCGTTTCTATTCCCACCAGCCGGACCTGAATTTTGATAACCCGCAAGTCATGAAAGCGGTGCTATCGGTGATGCGTTACTGGCTCGACATGGGCATCGACGGCTTGCGCCTGGATGCGATTCCCTACCTGATCGAGCGCGACGGCACCAACAACGAAAACCTGCCGGAAACCCACGACGTCCTGAAACAGATCCGCGCCGAAATCGATGCCAATTACCCCGACCGCATGCTGCTGGCGGAGGCCAATCAGTGGCCGGAGGACACCCAGCTGTACTTCGGCGACACCGACAAAAAAGGCCTGAACGGCGACGAATGCCACATGGCCTTTCACTTCCCGTTGATGCCGCGCATGTACATGGCGCTGGCCCAGGAAGATCGCTTCCCGATCACCGACATTCTGCGCCAGACTCCGGATATCCCCGCAAACTGCCAATGGGCGATCTTCCTGCGCAACCACGATGAACTGACCCTGGAGATGGTCACCGACAAGGAACGCGATTACCTGTGGAATTACTACGCCGCCGACCGCCGGGCGCGGATCAACCTGGGGATTCGCCGGCGCCTGGCGCCGCTGGTGGAGCGTGATCGACGCCGGGTCGAACTGCTTAACAGCCTGTTGCTGTCGATGCCCGGCACGCCGACCCTGTATTACGGCGACGAGATCGGCATGGGCGACAATATCTACCTCGGCGACCGCGATGGCGTGCGCACGCCGATGCAATGGTCCATCGACCGCAACGGCGGTTTCTCCCGCGCCGACCCGGCCAGCCTGGTGCTGCCACCGATCATGGACCCGCAATACGGCTATCTGTCGGTCAACGTCGAAACCCAGGCTGGCGACCCGCATTCACTGTTGAACTGGACCCGGCGCATGCTCGCCGTGCGCAAGCAATCCAAGGCCTTCGGGCGCGGTACATTGAAGATGCTGTCGCCGAGCAACCGGCGGATTCTGGCCTACACCCGTGAATACACCGGGGCGGACGGCAGACACGAAATCATCCTGTGCGTGGCCAACGTGTCGCGCAGTGCCCAGGCCGCCGAACTCGATTTGTCGGCCTACGTCGGCATGGTGCCGGTGGAGATGCTCGGGGGTAACGCGTTCCCGCCCATCGGCCAGCTGAATTTCCTCCTGACCCTCGCGCCCTACGGCTTTTACTGGTTCGGCCTCGCCGCGGAAAACCAGATGCCCAGCTGGCATGTGGAACCCGCACAAAGTCTGCCGGACTTCACCACGCTGGTGCTGAAAAAACGCATGGAGGAACTGCTCGAAGCGCCGTCACGCCACACCCTTGAGCAAAGCATCCTGCCCAGCTGGTTGCAGAATCGTCGCTGGTTCGCCGGTAAGGACGCCGCCATCGAGCAGGTCGATCTGGCCTACGGTGTGCGCTTCGGCGATGCGCAGCATCCGGTGCTGTTCAGTGAGATCAATGTCACCAGCGGTGGCCAGAGCAGTCGCTATCAGTTGCCGTTCGGCTTTATCTCCGAGGATCAGGTCGGTACGCCGTTGCCGCAGCAGCTGGCGCTGTCGCGGGTACGGCGCGGACGCCAGGTCGGCCTGATCACCGATGCCTTCAGCCTGGAGTCCTTCGTGCATGCCGTATTGCAAGGGATTCAGGCTGGCACCGTATTGGCCTGCAGCGATGGCGACATTCGCTTCGAGGCCACCGCCGAACTGGAAAAACTCGGCCTCAACGCGGAGTCGCCGGTGCGCTACCTGTCGGCGGAACAGTCCAACAGCTCGGTGGTGATCGGCAACAGCATGGTGCTCAAGCTGATCCGCAAGGTCGCCAGCGGCGTGCATCCCGAGCTTGAGATGAGCGCCTGTCTGACCGCAGCCGGGTTCAGCAATATCTCGCCACTGCTGGGGGCCGTGGTGCGCCGGGACGGGGCGGGTGCAGACAACCTGCTGATGATCGCCCAGGGCTACCTGAACAATCAGGGCGATGCCTGGGAATGGACGCAAAACAACCTCGAACGGGCGCTGCGCGATGAACTGGCCGACGCCATGTCCGAGCAGGAGCAACACTACAACGCGCTCGTCGAACTGAAAGATTTCGCCGGTATGCTGGGCCGGCGTCTGGGGGAAATGCATCAGGTGCTGGCAGCGCCCAATGCCAACCCGGACTTCTTGCCGCAGGTCACCACGCAAAAGGACGCGCTGGCCTCGGCCAGGGATGTCGCAACGCAAATCGAGCACGCGCTGAATTTGCTCAAGCAGCATCAACATCAACTGAGCCCGGCGGACCAGACCCTGGTCAGCCGTTTACTGGACAACAAAAAAGCCATCCTCGGACATGTGCAAACGTTGGGCAAAAAGACTGCAGGCGGTTTGCGCATTCGTGTGCACGGCGACCTGCATCTGGGCCAGGTGCTGGTGATCAAGGGCGATGCGTACTTGATCGACTTCGAGGGGGAACCGGCGCGGCCCTTGCATGAACGTCGGGGCAAACACAGCCCGTACAAGGATGTCAGTGGCGTGCTGCGTTCCTTCGACTATGCGGCGGCCATGGCGATCAACGTGCACAGCGTCGATAACACGGCGGGAGCCGATGCCGCGCGTGTGCGGGTCACCGGTCGCTATTTGAGTGAAGCGCGAACAGCATTTGTCGACGCCTATCGGCTGGCGGCAGCTAGTCTTGCCCATGCATGGCAAGATCCCGAAGGCGAGGACGCTGCGCTGGCGTTGTTCGGTCTGGAGAAGGCGGCGTATGAAGTGGCCTATGAGGCGGAAAATCGCCCCACCTGGTTGCCCGTGCCGTTGCACGGTTTATATGGATTATTGAGTGGGCTTAAACCCTTTTCCGATCTTGGTGGAGAGTAGTCATGAGTGTCTCGAACAAGGAACAGGGTCATCACAAAGAAGCGCTGCTGCCCGGCGCACGGGATATCGATGCCTTGGTGCGTGCCGAGCATATCGATCCCTTCGCCATACTTGGCCCCCACGGTGATGGTGCCGGTGGACAGTTCATCCGCGCCTATCTGCCAGGCGCCCTGAGTGTAGAAGTTCTGGCCAGGGGCTCGGGCGAAGCGCTTGGGAGTCTTCAAGCCACAGAGACGCCGGGGTTGTTTGCCGGGCATTTCGACCGCGCGCAAGCGTATCTGCTGCGCACCCGTTGGGCCGGTGGCGAGCAGACGGCCGAAGACCCTTACAGCTTCGGCCCCTTGCTGGGCGACATGGATTTGTACCTGTTTGCCGAAGGCAATCACCGCGACCTCAGTGCGTGCCTCGGTGCCCAGCTCAAGACCGTGGACGGCGTCGACGGTGTGCGTTTCGCGGTGTGGGCACCCAATGCCCGGCGGGTGTCGGTGGTCGGTGATTTCAACGTCTGGGACGGGCGCCGCCATCCGATGCGCCTGCGGCATCCCACCGGGGTCTGGGAGTTGTTCATCCCGCGCCTGCAAGCGGGGGACGCCTACAAGTACGAAATTCTCGGTGCCCACGGCATCCTGCCGCTGAAGGCCGACCCGATGGCGCTGGCCACCAGTCTGCCGCCGGACACCGCCTCGAAAGTCGCCTCGCCGCTGAAAATCGACTGGCAGGACCAGGACTGGATGCTGTCCCGTGGCGACCATCAGCGGGTGACGGCGCCCTTGTCGATCTACGAATTGCACGCGGGTTCGTGGCAATGCGAGCTGGACGACCTGGGTGAAGTGGCCCGCCAATACACCTGGCCGGAACTGACCGAGCGACTGATTCCCTATGTCAAAGACCTGGGCTTCACCCACATCGAACTGATGCCGATCATGGAACACCCGTTCGGCGGTTCGTGGGGTTATCAGTTGCTGTCGCAATTCGCGCCGAGTGCGCGTTATGGCACGCCGGACCAGTTCGCCGCGTTCGTCAACGCCTGCCACCAGGCCGGCATCGGGGTGATTCTCGACTGGGTGCCGGCGCATTTCCCCACCGATACCCACGGCCTGGCCCAGTTCGACGGCACGGCCCTGTACGAGTACGGCAACCCGCAGGAAGGATTCCACCAGGATTGGGACACGCTGATCTACAACCTGGGGCGCACCGAAGTGCACGGCTACATGCTGGCGTCGGCGCTGCACTGGCTCAAGCATTTCCACGTCGATGGCCTGCGCGTCGATGCCGTGGCCTCGATGCTGTACCGCGACTACTCGCGCAAAGCCGGCGAGTGGGTGCCGAACCGCCATGGCGGGCGGGAGAACCTGGAAGCCATCGACTTCCTGCGCCACCTCAACGATGTGGTCGCCCTGGAAGCACCCGGTGCCCTGGTGATCGCCGAGGAATCCACCGCATGGCCAGGCGTCAGCCAGGGCACACAACAGGGTGGTCTGGGCTTTGCCTACAAATGGAACATGGGCTGGATGCACGATTCGCTGCATTACATCCAGCAGGACCCGGTGTACCGCGCCCATCACCACAACGAGCTGAGTTTTGGCCTGGTGTACGCCTGGTCCGAGCGCTTCATCCTGCCGATCTCCCACGACGAAGTGGTACACGGCAAACACTCGCTGATCGACAAAATGCCCGGCGACCGCTGGCAGAAATTCGCCAACCTGCGGGCCTACCTGAGTTTCATGTGGGCACACCCGGGCAAGAAACTGCTGTTCATGGGCTGCGAGTTCGGCCAGTGGCGCGAGTGGAACCACGATCAACAACTGGACTGGTACTTGTTGCAGTACCCCGAACACAAAGGCGTGCAAAAACTGGTCGGCGACCTCAATCGCCTGTACCGCGAAGAACCGGCGCTGCATGATCAGGACGATGTGCCGCAGGGTTTCCAATGGCTGATTGGCGATGACGCGATCAACAGCGTTTATGCCTGGCTGCGCTGGAGCAAGGACGGCCGGCCTGTGCTGGTGGTGGCCAACTTCACACCGGTACCGCGCGAGGCGTATCGCGTCGGGGTGCCGTTTGCCGGGCAGTGGAACGAGGTGCTCAATAGCGACTCGTCCATCTATGCCGGTTCCAACTACGGTAATAGCGGAGGCGCGGTTGCAGAGGAAACGCCGAGCCATGGGCAGGCGTTGTCGTTGGTGTTGAATTTGCCGCCGTTGGCGGTGTTGATGTTGCGGCCGCAGATATAACGTATTTGCAGGTGCCTCCCTGAGTTTGTCTTGTATGATTTATAGGGAGGTACCCCGCTGAGCTTTTTGGACTTTGGTGGTGTCTTGGCGAACTCCCTCTGGATCGAGCGGTTTCAACTCCTCACCACTTCACCCGAACCCCCACGTTACCGAATGTCCCCCGTTGTTGGTTGCTGTCGATATTGCTGGTGTAGTCGACACCGGCATACACACTGACGGAAGCCGCAACGCTCAGCACCATCCCGATTCCGAGGTCGGCGGACGAGGCTCGTTGCTGGGTTTCGACCTGATCGACATGGTCAAAGGTGACCGTGTCGGTACCGGTGAAGGTGTGCCAGATATTGGCCCGCAGATAGGGTTCCAGCGGCCGGCCACTGACTTCGTAGCGACCCTTGAGGCGTGCGCCGACGCGGCCGGTCCAGGCACTGTCGGAATCGAACGAGACATGGGAGATGCCGTCGTCCTGGCTGTCGAGTTTGACCTTCTGGTAAACCGCCTGGGCCTGGGGTTCGACCACCCAGTTGCCTGCCACGGTGATCGGGTATCCGACCTCTGCTGATAACGTCGTTACGTGGCCATCATTGTCGATCTTCAGGCCACTTTCGGAACGGTTGTCGCCATTGAGCCAGGTGTGCATGGCCACGGCATCGAAATAGGCGCCGGCGGGATCGGTGAGGGTCCAGTAGGCGCCAAGGCTGTCGCCTTTCAGCTCGACGTTGCCGGAGCGCTTGCCTTCGAAGCCCTGATTGAAACCATCGACATCCCCTTGCAGGCGACTGTGGCCGATGAAGAAACCTCTGCGCTGGGTTTGCCCACCCGCCAGTTGTGAGCTGAACAGGTCATTGCCGACCTGGAAGCCATTGAGCGAGCCATCCAGCCTTGGTGTGACGGTGCCAGCCCAGGTCTGATCGAGGTTCTTGCCGTAGACCCGTCCCCAACCTGCGCTCAAGGCGCCGGTTTCGGTCAGCAGACGCTGATCGCCCTGACGGTCATGAAAGGTACCCAGTGCTGTCAGGGTCAATTGTGCTGCAGCCGGCGGCACCACCGACCAGGCAGGCACTGCCTCGCGATACAGGGGGATAGGTTCTGCGCCGGGTACGGCGGCCGGTAACGCAAGAGCTTTGAGCGTCACGACGCCTTCAGATCCTTGTACCCCGGTTGCCACGACCACGGGCGCGGCGACCGGCACTGCCACGATGGGCTCCAGCGTCGGCGGTAAAGCGGGATCAGGATTGGCGACGGCAACCACGGGCGGCGCCACCACCGAGGAGCGCAAATACCAACTGTTTTCGCTGCCCGGTGTGATACCGCCTTTGAACAGGCGGTAATCGAAAGCGCCAACCGATACCGGGGCTTTGAGGGCGAACGCGGTGTTGTCGCTGACCGCCGTGCCATTGGCCTGAACCAACTGGATGCCGTTTTGCTGGGTAAGCCCCCCCGCGCCGCCAAGGTTGGTGACGCTGATCAGGGTGCTGCCGGTCAGCGTTCCGTTGTTGACCACCAGCTTGTCGCTGGGGGAGCTGTCATCGCCCACTGCGCTTTGCAAGAGCAACTGGCCGCCGTTACCCACGTAATTGCCTTCAACGGTCAGGGTGTCGTTGGTACGCGAGTTACCGCTGGCAAGGTCGATCACCCCGCTGTTGTTCAAGGTGGCGAGCCGGCCCGCGGTCGAAGATGAGATGCTGCCCCGGATTGACGTAAGCATACTGCTGCCGTCGATGTTGAACACGCCGGTGCCCGTGGTGCTGTCCCCCAATTGAAGATTGCCATCGAGATCCAGTCGCGAGCTCTTGACCAGATTGAGGGTTTCCCAATTGATATACCGGGCAGCGCCCGATGAGATGGTGTGATCGAAGGTCAGCAAGTCATTGCCACTACCGCCATTGAGACTCGGGGTCAGGGCGAGGGTGCTTTCGGTCAGATTGCTCAAAGTGGCGCGGTCGTTGCCTGCCTCCATCAGGACTTGCGAGCGGATGATCCCGCCGCCGTCCCACACCAGCGTGTCATCGCCGTTGCCGGCGCGAATCTCGCCGGCGATTTCTCCGCCGGTGACGGTGATGTTGTCGTTGCCGTTGCTGACACTGATGTTGCCGCCGATACGCCCCCCGGAAACGATGATGGTATCGGTGCCTAAACCCGTCACCAGATTGCCGAGGATCTGCCCACCGGACATATCGAAGATATTGTTATCGAGTTTCATGTCGACCCGGCCGATGGTACCGCCGGTCATCCTGGCCACGTCGCCATCTTCGAAGGCCTTGACGATGGTGCCGCCGATCATCAGGAAGGTATCGCGGCCGTCCCCTTGGGCCAGGGACTCAATGATTCCGCCGGACATGATGAAGTCATCGATGCCGCTGCCCTGGCTGATCGTTCCGATCACAGTGCCCGAGGCGATGTTCACAGCGTCGGCGCCGGCACCGAAGGTCACGTTGCCGTTGATCCTGCCGGTGCCATTGGCGGGGAAGGTCAGGGTGTTATTGCCCGACAAGTCGGTCAACGGCGCGCTGGTGCCGCTGTCGCAGACGAAGTTGTCGTCGCCGGCGGTAGGGGTAAGTGTGCAGGCTGCATAGGCGGGTTGGGGCCAGTTCGCACATAACCAGATCGAGAACAGGCAGGCGCCATAACGGTACTTGGACAGATCTGTCGAAAACTCCATGTTGCCTCCGCGATGGGATCAACTTCCGTTCCTTTGGCCGTCATCGATGGCCAGGAACCAGACGTGCTGGGCAGCGCGAGTTGCAAGACAACATCGGGAGCAACCATGACCCGCAAGTACCTTCGGCAACCAAGGCGCTACGTGTGTGTCGCAAGCCCTTGCGGATTTCCGTCAGGGCGGCAACAACGTAGCAGGCACCGCTACAACGTGGCTACTGTCAGAAATAACAGGTGGGGATGACCTTTCGTCACTTCGAACCGAACGGCCGCGATTCAAAGATGCACTTCCACCGCCAGCGGCAAATGGTCGGAAAGGTGGGTCCACGGCTTGTTCCCGAGTATCTGCGGCTCATGGCTGCTGGCATTGCGCAGGTAGACGCGATCCAGGCGCAGCAAGGGGAACCGCGCAGGGTAGGTTTTGGCCGGGCGGCCATGGTGGCGCTCGAAGGCTTCGTGCAGGTAGTCGCGGCGGGCAAGGGCGGCATTGCCTTGCATCTGCCAGTCGTTGAAGTCGCCGGCAATGATCACCGGCGCATCATCCGGCAGGGACTCGAGGAGCAGGCAGAGCAACTGCAATTGCAGCTGACGATGGCTTTCCAGCAGGCTGAGGTGCACGCAGATGGCATGCACTTCGCTGTGCCCCGGCACGTCCAGCACGCAGTGCAGCAAGCCGCGGCGTTCCGGGCCGGTAATGGAGACATCCAGGTTTCGGTATTCGCGGATCGGGTATTTCGACAGCAGGGCATTGCCATGGTGACCGTCGGGATAGACGGCATTGCGCCCATAGGCGAAGTCGCTCCACATGCTGTCGGCAAGGAACTCATATTGCGAGGTCTGTGGCCAATCGTTGTAGCGGGAGGAGTGGCGGTCGTGCTCGCCGACCACTTCCTGCAGAAACACCAGGTCTGCCGATGTACTGCGCACGGCTTCACGCAGCTCGGGGAGGATGAAGCGCCGGTTGAGCGCGGTAAATCCCTTGTGGGTGTTGACCGTCAGCACGCGCAGTCGGTGGATGTCCGGGGGAGTACTCAACGGCACCGGTTCAGCTGATTGGCGCTTGGAATGACTGGCCACGTTCGCTCCTGGGGTTGGGGGCTGCCTATGCATGCGACTGATGCATGGACGGGCAGTTCAGTTTGCCTTTAACGCCAAGGCGCCAGATCTGACACTTTGCGGCGTAACATCGGCGACCAATGCCCCCTGTAGGAGCGAGCTTGCTCGCGAAAAACGGCAGAACACCGCGGGGCGCCTGCCAACCAGCGTTATCGTTGACGACCATCGCGAGCATGCTCGCTCCTACAGAAAGCGCAGTGGGCTTAGACGAAGACGATTTCATAAGGCAAACGAATGCGCTCCAGCAGCGTGCGCGGCAGCGACGGCGCAAGGCCGATGGCGGGTTCACCGTCGAGTTGGCTGGCGTAGGCGTGGGTGGCGTGGCTCTTGCGGGCGACGGTCCAGGCATCGAGGCGCACCTTGCGCGCACGGTGCCAGGGGATCAGCTCCCGGTCCCGCGCCGGCCAGTGCCAGGCCCGGAACGGCACGTCGTTGTAGGTGGCTCCCACACTGGCCGCCGCCCTGGCACTGGCGCGGCCGACGGTGTCGTGGTCGACGTTGCCGTCTTCGCACCAGGTGCTGAACACCACATCACCCGGGCGCAGGTAGCGCCTGATGAACTGGGTGATCCGTTCTTCGTGTTCCACCAGGGCGTTGTCGGTAAACCCGCCACGGATCCACTTCAGGCTGTGCATCGGCAAACCGAGTCGGCGGATGGCTTCCACGCTTTCCTGGGGACGAAACACACTGAGGCGTTTTTCCGACCACTGTCGAGAACCGGGATGGCTGGCGCTGCCGTCGGAGATCGAGATCAATTGCAGCGGGTGGCCCAGGTTGCTGAGCAACTGCAGCAGGCCGCCGCAGGTCACGACTTCATCGCCGGGGTGCGGGGCAATGAGCACTGCGCGTGCACCGGCTGGCACCAGGGTTTGGGTGTTGATGACCGCAATGCTGTCCAGTTGCGGGGCACTGTTCCAGATCTGGGAGGGCAGGCTGGCTTCGCTGAGGGAAACGGATTTCATGGGTATACGTCCTTGTGCTGCTTCGCCTTCAGTCGTGCGCGAGACAAGCCCGGCCGACCCGTGAGGGCTGGTGGATAGCGAGGTGCGACAACCCCAACCCTGGATTGCCGCGAATCGAGTATTGCTCATGCAACGCTATTCGTCGCGTCGCGAACCCGACCAAAATGATTTTTCCGCTCTGCGGCAGTCGCGTGCTGAATGCCTGGACTTCGTCGTCACTCCTCTTCCTCACGCTGCAACTCGAACAGCAGTAATGAGCGGCCGGTAACCGAGTACTCGTGGCCGAACTCGAAGCGTTCCTGGCCACGGATCGACGGCTGGTTGGTGTCGATCATGCAGGTCCAGAAACCGCCGTCAGGCACTTGCGGCAGGTGGAAATTGACGATGTCGTGATGCGCGTTGACCACCAGCATCAGCGTCGCGTCGGCGCCTTTGCGGCGAATCCCGGTTTCCTGGGCGCGGCCATCGAGCAGCATGCCCAGGCAGCGGTTGTGTGCATCGTGCCAATGTTTGGTGGTCATTTCCGTGCCGTCCGGTGCCAGCCAGGTCACGTCCTTGACGCCGATGTCCTCGTTGTAGTTGCCCACCAGAAAACGCCCGCGGCGCAGGATCGGGTAGGTCAGGCGCAACTTGATCAGGCGTTTGACGAACTTGAGCAGGGCCTTGCCGTCTTCGCTGAGGTCCCAGTTGACCCAGCCGATCTCGCTGTCCTGGCAATACGCATTGTTGTTGCCCTCCTGGGTGCGGGCGAACTCGTCGCCGGCCACCAGCATCGGCGTGCCCTGGGCCAGCAGCAGGGTGGCGAAGAAGTTGCGCATCTGCCGATGGCGCAGCGTATTGATCTCGGGATCATCGGTGGGGCCTTCGACGCCGTGGTTCCAGGACAGGTTGTTGTTGCTGCCGTCCTGATTGTCTTCATCGTTGGCCTCGTTGTGTTTGTCGTTGTATGACACCAGGTCGTTGAGGGTGAAACCGTCATGGGCAGTGACGAAGTTCAGCGATGAATAGGGGCGCCGACCCCTTTGATTGAACATTTCGCCTGAAGCGGTCAGGCGGCTGGCGAAGTCCGCCAGTTGACCGTCGTCGCCCTTCCAGAACGCGCGCACGGTGTCGCGGAATTTGTCGTTCCACTCGACCCAGCCCGGTGGAAAATTGCCGACCTGATAACCGCCGGGGCCACAGTCCCAGGGTTCGGAGATCAGCTTGACCTGGCGCAGCACCGGGTCCTGGCGGCAGGCGACGAGGAAACTGTGGCGCTCATCGAAACCGTCGTGATAGCGCCCGAGTATGGTCGCCAGGTCGAAACGGAAACCGTCCACGTGCATTTCCGAAGCCCAGTAGCGCAGGGAGTCGGTGACCATCTGCAGCACGCACGGGTGACTCAGGTCCAGGGTGTTGCCGGTGCCGGAATCGTTGATATAGAAGCGTT
This sequence comes from Pseudomonas sp. ACN5, assembly GCF_002303975.1. NCBI lineage: Bacteria > Pseudomonadati > Pseudomonadota > Gammaproteobacteria > Pseudomonadales > Pseudomonadaceae > Pseudomonas > Pseudomonas sp. ACN5. The sequence goes on from NZ_MRCP01000014.1 coordinate 166,844, forward strand.
TGTCATCGGGCATCAGGCGGTAGTAGGACGCGTTGTCGATGCCCCGCATGGACAGGGTCGGGCCTTGCTCGTTGCCTTCGGCGGTATGGTTGTAGACCACGTCGAGGATCACTTCCAGATTCACTTCGTGCAGGTGCGCGACCATTTCCTTGAACTCGGCAATCTTGCCACTGGCCAGGTAACGCGGGTCGGGGGCGAAGAACGCGATGCTGTTGTAGCCCCAGTAATTGGTCATGCCCTTGTGCAGCAAATGCTGGTCGTTGACGAACGCGTGGATCGGCAGCAACTCCACGGTCGACACGCCGAGCTTGCGGATGTGTTCCAACACGTCATCGACCATCAACCCGGCAAAGGTTCCGCGCAGGTTTTCCGGAACCGAGGGATGGCGCATGCTGAAGCCGCGCACATGGGTTTCATAAATGATCGTCTTGTCCCACGGTACGCTGACGCGGTGGTCGTGGCCCCAGGTGTGCGCCGGGTCGATCACCTTGCACTTGGGCACGAAGGGCGCGCTGTCGCGTTCATCGAAGCTGAGGTCGGCGTCGGGGTGGCCGATGGTGTAGCCGAACAGCGCTTCGGACCATTTCAACTTGCCGACCAGCTGTTTGGCGTAGGGGTCGATCAGCAGTTTGTTGGGATTGAAGCGATGACCGTTGGCCGGGTCGTACGGACCGTAGACGCGATAGCCGTATATCAGCCCGGGATGAGCGTCGGGCAGGTAGCCGTGGTAGATCTCGTCGGTGTATTCGGGCAGTTCGATGCGTTCGAGCTCCACCTCGCCGCTGTCGTCGAACAGGCACAGTTCAACCCGGGTGGCGTGGGCGGAAAACAGGGCGAAGTTGACTCCCAGTCCGTCCCAGGTGGCACCCAGCGGGAAGGGCAGGCCTTCGCGGATTCGTGTGGTTTCGGCACGGGGGGCTGGCGTGGGGGCTTTCTTTGGGCTGGTCATAAGTGCTCCTGGCTACAAATACTCGCTGATCAGCATTGGAACCTGTGGGAGCGGGTTTGCTCCGGGCGGCGTTCCGACGAAGGGGCCTCAAGACCTATTCAAACCGCGGGCGGTTTTCGCGGCGCCCGGGGCTTTTTCTCGACGGGCTTTTCTCCCGGCGGGATCACTTTTGAAGCCGCCGCCGGTTTGGCCTTGGTTTTTGGCGTGGCGACCTTGGCATCGCCAGCCTTGCCATTGGCCGTTTTGCTGACCGGGGTTTTGCTCGCCGCTGCTTTGGCTGGTTTCTTTGGTGCCAGGGCTTCGGCTTCCGCCAGTTTGCACGCCATCTCCCAGTGGCGGGCTTCCTGACCTTCGGGTTTTCCTTCGGATTCCCAGATCTGATAGGCGAATTCGCGGATGCGTTTATCGTCGGTACTCATCGCAATGCTCCTGAACTGAACTCAAGTGTGGTGAGTTTGAATAATGAGGTTGACCGGGAAATCCCCCAGCGCGGCGCTGATCAGCAGCTCTCTGTGTTTTGTGACTGTGATGCCGGTGAAAAGTCCCTTCAGATGTTCGTCTGCAACGGTGAACGGCAGTTTGATCCGGGTATCGCCCCACAGCGGCGCGTGGACCTGGGGGATGGCACTGTTTTCCAGCAGTTCGGCACAGCGTATCGGCACAATCACGATGGCGCGTTCTCCCTCCCGCTCGCGGACAAAACCCAGCACTCGATGGGCCTCGCTGCCCAGCACTTGCAGGGCCTGGTAAGTGCCACGTCGAAACAGCTCGGCATGTTCGGCGCGCAGGCCCAGGGTGCGCGCAATCAGGGCTTGCTTGATGCGCCCGTCCTGCCAGTTCGACAATAGGTCCGGCAGGTCTGCCGCGTGCTGCAGTGCCTGCTGGCGGCTGGCGTAATCCACGGGGCGACGGTTGTCCGGGTCGACCAGGCTGAAGTCCCAGAAATCGTTGCCCTGATACAAATCCGGCACGCCGGGCACGGTCATGCGCAGCAAGGTTTGCGCCAAACCGTTAAGGGCACCGGGGGCGGCAATCGAACGGGCCGCCCTGGCCAGGGCCGCACGCAGCAGCTCACCTTCGGGGCTGAGCAACAGACGCTGGATAAGGTTCTCGGTCGCTTGCTCGTAAGCGTCATTGGGCGCGCTCCAGCTGCTTTGCAGCTTGGCTTCGCGCAGGGCCTTGCGCTGCCATTGCCAGAGGCGTCTGGCGTAGTCCTCGAGCGCCGGCGGATTATCGATAGCCAATCCCGGCGGCCAACTGCCAAGGATGGCCTGGTACAGAATCAACTCATCGCCCGCCGACGGCACTTGATCGTCCTGGCGCAAGGGCCGGGCGAGGGCGCGCCACAGGCCGATCTGCTCGCTGTACCAGCCGCTGCGTTCACTCAGTACCGCCAGCCGCGCGCGTGAGTCTTCGCCACGCTTGTGGTCGTGGGTGGCGCTGGCCAGCAGATTGTCCGGGAAGGTTTCAAGGCGCTCGATGCAGGCCCGATGAAAGTCGGCAACCGGGACACTGAACTGCTCGGTGCTGAACCCCACGTCATTGCGCGAGAGCAAGACGCCCGAACGATAGAACGCGGTGTCTTCCACCGCTTTCGCCGCGGCTGGCGAGGTCAGTTGCTGGAAACGTACGCAGGCGTGCTTGAGGCGTTTGCGCTGGCGACCGGCCGGGCGTTGCCGCCAGGGCTCACCACCGAGCCAGCCGGCCAGGCAATCGAGCACCGGCCAGTCAGCCTCGCTCAGTGTCTGGCGGGCGCCGTCCATGGCCTGTTGGAAAAACACCTCGTCCTGGCCTGTCCGGCCGAGGGGGCTGATGTAGGTGCGGTACACCGGGAAATGCACGATCAGCGCCTGCAAGGCCCGGCGAATGGCGCCGAGGGTCAGGTCGCGGCTCATGAGGTTGTCCCGGGCCACTTGCAGCAAGGCCTGGGCGACGCTTTCGAAAGCGCCGGCCAGGGAACCGTTGAGGATTTGCTGGCGGGCCAGTTGTGCTTCCTGGGAGAAGTCGGCGGGCCGCTCACTGTGGCGCTGCCAGCGTTCGGCCAGTGTCTGCGCGCCCCGTGGGTCGTGTTGCAGCAGTGACAGCTGGTTCATGAATTCATAACCGGTGGTGCCGTCCACCGACCAGTCGAGGTGCAGAGACTCGCCTTCGCCGAGGATTTTTTCGACAAAGATCGGCAGATGGCGGCCTGCGGACAGGCTGTCGACCCGACGCCGCAGCTTTCGGCAGTAGCCTCGCGGGTCGGCGAGGCCGTCGATGTGGTCGATGCGCAACCCGTCGATCAGCCCCTCGGCCACCAGCTGGAAGATCTTCGCGTGGGTGGCTTCGAACACCGCGGGACGTTCGACGCGCAGTCCGCCGAGTTCATTGATATCAAAGAAGCGCCGCCAGTTGATGTCATCGGCGGCCGTGCGCCAGCTGGCGAGGCGATAGCTCTGGCGCTCCAGCAGGTTGTGCAGGCGCTGGAAGCCTTCGCCGGTCAGTGAGTCGTAGTGTTTCAGGTGTTGCTCAATGGCTTGAGCAATCAGTGGATCGCTGACCAGATCGCGCAGTTCCGCTTTCAACGGTATGGCCAGGCTGTGGGCGTCGAACTGGTAGCTGAGGGTGCTGAAGCGATCGGCCAGGTTTTTCAGTTGTTCGGTCTGCTCCGTATCGAGCGCTGCATCGGGCTTGAGCAGTTCGCCGTAATCCCGGGGGCAAATCGGGAAACGGTGTTCGTAGTGCTCGACATGGAAGCTGCCGTGCCAGGCATCGAAGCGCAGGGGCAGGGTGCCGTCCTGCAGTGCCACGCCGTAATCGCTGCCCAGGAACGGCAGGAGCAGCTGGCCTTCCATCAACGGATCGGGAGAGTGCCACTGGATGTCGAAAAACTCGCCGTAGGGGCTCAGGCGTCCCCACTCCAACAGGTCCAGCCACCAGGGATTGTCAGCGCCGCCGACCGCCATGTGGTTGGAGACAATGTCGAGGATCAACCCCATGTCCTGCTCGTGCAAGGCGTTGACCAGGCTGCGCAGCGCCCCTTCGCCTCCCAGTTCCGGGTTGACCCTGGTCGGGTCCACCACGTCATAGCCATGCATCGATCCGGCTCGGGCACGCAACAGCGGGGAGGCGTAGACATGGCTGATGCCCAGGCGTGCGAAATACGGCACCAGCGGCACCGCATCTTCCAGCGTGAAACCTTTATGAAATTGCAGGCGCAGCGTGGCGCGCAGCGGGCGGGTCGGCTGTCGGGTCATCGGTCACGCTCAGCCGCCTGCAGTCGCGCACAGGCGAGCAGTTCCAGGCGCCGCGCGGCATCCGGTCCATCGAGCAGGGCTTCGCTGTAGCCGGGCAAGCGCCGTGACCAGTTCGGGTGGGTGTCGATGGTGCCGGGCAGGTTGGCCTGTTGTTCCACGCCAAGGGCATCCTCCAGCGGCAACAGCACCAAGGGGGCCCGGGTATGCCCGAGAAAACGCACGCTGGCGTCGAGCACCTGGTCGGTTTCGTGGGATTCTTCGCGGAAGTTCTGCGGGTCCTGGCTCAACGCCCGGCGCAGTCCCTCGCGCTCGCGCTCGCGATGCTGGCGCCATTCGATCTCACCGCTGGCGTCGACCATGCCGAGCCGGGCGTTCCAGTCGATGTCGCGACCATGCCACCAGCCGTTGAGGGTCGGCAGGTCATGGGTGCTGGTGGTCGCCAGTGCGTTGTCCGGCCAGTCAAGGATCGGCTTGAAGTGCGTGTTGTCCTGCTCGAACAGCAACACCCGCATGCCGAGCATCGAACGGGCGATGAGTTTTTCCCGCAGGCCGTCCGGCACGGTGCCGAGGTCTTCGCCGAGGACGATGGCCTGGTGCCGATGGGATTCCAGGGTCAGCAAACGCAACAGGTCGTCCACCGGGTAATACAGGTAGGCGCCGTCGGCCGGCGGCGAGCCGTTGGGGATCACCCACAGACGCTGCAGCCCCATGATGTGATCGATACGCAAGCCACCGCAGTGGGCGAAATTGGCCCGCAGCATCTCGATGAACGCCCGGAATCCATTGCGCACCAGGCCTTCCGGGGAGAACGCGGAAATTCCCCAGCCCTGGCCTGTGCGGTTGAGAATATCCGGTGGCGCACCGACGGTGAGGGACGCGAGCAATTCGTCCTGCCGGCTCCAGGCCTGGCTGCCGCCGCCATCGGCACCGACGGCCAGGTCGGCGATCAGGCCGATGCTCATGCCGCTGGCGCGGGCGGCGGTTTGCGCGCGCTCCAGGCAGCGGGTGATCAGCCACTGGCAGAAAGCGAAGAAGCCGATGCGCCCGGCATTCTCTTCGGCGAATGCCGCCAGTTCAGCGCTTCGCGGATTACGCCAGGGTTCGGGCCACTGCCGCCAGTCGAGGTGTTCACCGCGAGCGGCGCGTGCCTCCTGGATGGCTTCGAAGCGACAGTGGTTTTCCAGCGCTTCGCCGGCAGCGTGACGAAAACTGCTGAAGTCTTCATGCAAGGGGTGTTCACCCTGGACGAAACCTTCGTACAGCGACTGCAACAGCCGATGCTTGGCTTCGGCGGCGGCCGGCCAGTCAATCAGCGGACGCTCTTCCAGCGCCTTGAGCTCAATGGCCAGCCCGGTGGCATCGATGGCGGTACGCAGGGCGCGCTCGCCGAGAATGGTGCCGGGGGCGCAGTAAAGGCTGTTGAGAAACAGACGGCTGGAGGGCGAGTAAGGGCTGTAGCGTTGGGTGTCATTGGAAAACATCGCATGCAAGGGGCTGATCGCCAGCGCCTCGGCGCCACGTTCACCGGCCACCCGGGCAAGGTCCTCCAGCGCCTGGGTGTCACCAAACCCGCCATCGCCGGGGCGGCGCAAGGCATACAGTTGCACGCTCAGGCCCCAGGCACGGGGGATCGGGTTATCCACGGCATCGGCGACGCTGTAACACCGGGAGGGGGCCACCGCCAGGGTGAAGGTTTGTCCGTCGATACTGACCTGTTGGTAGCCGACCGGTACCAGCCCCGGCAGCTTTGCGTTGGCGTCCAGTTTCAGGTTGAGCCGCGAACCGTCTTCGAGGTGGATTTCGCAAGGGGTTTGAGGTGCAAAAAAGCGCGCCAGATCCAGGCTTGTCCCGACATCGGCGGTGATCAATGGCGGCAAGTGATGGGTCTGTTGCACCGCTTGCAATTCCAGCAGGCTGGCGTCGATTTCCTGGGCACTGCCCGCCGGGTGGCCCAGGCCGGTCAGCACATTGCGCAACACGGAAGGTGCGACTTTTTGCGGGCGGCCGTTGGCGTCGATCCAGTCGACCGCGAGGCCGGCACGGCTGGCCAGAATTTCCAGTTGCGCATCACTCATGGACGCTCTCCATACGAAGTGGCATAGGGGCTGCGGCGGCGAGACTGACGAGCGCGCAATAGGGGGCAAGGGTGCCCTGGTCCAGCAGATCGGCGCTCTGTGGCGGGTATTCGAACAACCGCGCGGCACCGCTCTGTGAGGAGTGGACTACGGGCTTGTCGCTGAGGTTCAGGTCAATGCGCAGTTCGCTGCCATCGCCCAGGCGCCAGGCGGCACTGACCGCGCCTTCGCCCAGCTTGTCCGCCCCCAGTGCCTGGGTGCCCGGCAAGCGGGGGATGAGGAGCCGGTGACGGATCTGCAACAGCCGGCAATACAGCTCGTGCATCTCAGTATGGCCGGTCGAAGGCAGGACAGGGCGGGACGCTGCAAATGTCTGCGGATCGTTCGGGTCAGGAATGTGTTCGCGCAGGAGTGGGTCGGCAAACACGCTGAACGCCGCGAACTCGTTGCGCCGGCCGTCCCGTACCAACTTGGCCAACTCACCGTGATGGCTGGTGAAAAACAGGAAGGGTTGCTCGACGGCGAACTCGTCGCCCATGAACAGCAGCGGAATCATCGGCGACAACAGCAGCAACACCGTGGCGGCCCGCAGCGCTTGCGGGTGGGCGAGTTGATGCAGGCGCTCGCCGAAGGCCCGGTTGCCGATCTGGTCATGGTTTTGCAGGAACAGGATGAAGGCGCCGGGAGGCAAGTGTCCGCTGGGTTCACCGCGGGCCACGCCATGGCGATTGACATGACCCTGGAACACGAACCCCTGGCTCAGGCAACGCGCCAGTTGTTCGGTGGGGTTGTGTGCGTAGTCGGCGTAATAGGCCTCGGTTTCGCCGGTCAGTAACACATGCAGGGCATTGTGGCCGTCATCGTTCCACTGCGCGTCGTAACCCTGTTCAAGCAGGCCGGCCTGGTTGTGTTCGTTCTCCACCATCAGCCACACATGTCGCGCCGGTCCCGTCTGCTGGCGCACCCGTTGCGCCAGTTCCTGGAGGAAATCCGGGTCTTCGATGGCATGCACCGCGTCCAGGCGCAAACCGTCGAAACGGTATTCGAGCAGCCACATCAAGGCGTTTTCGATGAAGAAGTCCCGTACTTCGCGGCGGCGGAAGTCGATGGCCGCACCCCACGGCGTCTGTTTGTCTTCGCGAAAAAAACCCTTGGCATAACGATGCAGGTAATTGCCGTCCGGACCGAAGTGGTTGTAGACCACGTCGAGAATCACCGCCAGACCATGACCGTGGGCGGTGTCGATCAAGTGTTTGAGCTGCTCGGGTGACCCGTATGAAGCCTGGGGCGCGTAGGGCAGGACGCCGTCATACCCCCAATTGCGCTCCCCGGGAAACTGCGCGATGGGCATCAGTTCGATCGCAGTGACCCCCAGTTCGACCAGGCGCGCCAGATGCTGCTCGACGGCACTGAAGCCGCCGAGGGCACCGACGTGCAACTCGTAGATCACCGCTTCGTTCCACGGCCGTCCCGGCCAGGCACTGTGTTGCCAGGCATAGGCCAGCGGATCGACCACCACACTGTGCCGGTCGATATCGCCGTCCTGTGCGCGGGAAGCCGGGTCGGGCACTTCCAGTTCGCCGTCGATGCTGTAGCGGTAACGCGTGCCCGCCGCGCATCGGGTGTCGCTCACGAACCAGCCGTCGGCCTGGGGCAACAACGGCAAGGACTGTCCATGTTCCAGTTCGACACTGACGTAAAACGCATCTGGCGCCCACAACGCGAATCGCGTGTGCTCTGCGTCCAGCATGATTGCGCCGTGGGGCCAGGTCTCAAGGGTCCGTAACGGCATCTTGAAAGCCTCTTACTGTTTGTTCGATTTCCCCAACGCTTTCGCCACAAGCTGTTCATAGAGTTCGGCGTAGGGTTCGACCGCCTTGCACCAGTTGAACGGCGCTGCCATGGCCCGGCAGCGCATGGCGTGCAGCAGGTCGGGGAAGGCGAACACCTTGAACGCGCGGCTCAGGGCTTCCTGGTAGCTCTGCACGGTGGATTCATCGAACAGGAAGCCGGTCACGCCGTTTTCGATGGTGTCGGCCAGGCCGCCGGTATTGCGCGCCACCGGTAACGAGCCGAAGCGCTGGGCGTACATCTGGCTCAGGCCGCAGGGTTCGTAACGCGAAGGCATCAGCAGGAAGTCGCTGCCGGCGAACATGCGCCGGGCATCGGTTTCGTTAAAGCCGATGCGCACGCCGATCTGCCCGGGGAAACGCAGGGCCAGTTCGCGCATCGACTGTTCTTCTTCCGGCTCGCCACGACCGATGATCGCGATCTGGCCACCGGATTTGACGATGTACTCGGAGACCGCTTCGGTCAGGTCCAGGCCTTTCTGGTAGACCAGGCGCGACACCACGGCGAACAGCGGCCCTTCGGAGTCTTGCAGGCCGAACAGCTCGCGCACATGGGCGGCGTTCACCGCCTTGCCGTCCCAGTCGCCGATTTCGAACGGGCAGAACAGGTGCGGGTCGGTGGCCGCATCCCAGCTTTCATCGATGCCGTTGGGAATCCCGCTGAGCAGGCCTTGCTGGGTCTTTGCGGCGAGGAAACCGTCGAGACCGCAGCCGAAATCCGGGGTGGTGATTTCCTGGGCGTAGGTCGCGCTGACGGTGGTGATGTGGCTCGAGTAGGCCATGCCGGCCTTGAGGAACGACATCTTGCCGTAGAACTCCATGCCTTCCTGTTGCAGCGCGTGATGGGGAATGCCCAGTTCGGGGCACGAGCCCAGGCTGGTTACGCCTTGATAGGCCAGGTTGTGGATGGTGAACAGCGTCGGTGTGCGCTGCCCACGCCAGTGCATGTAGGCCGGGGCCAGGCCGGCCGGCCAGTCGTGGGCGTGCACCAGGTCCGGGCACCAGTGGATTTGCGCGAGGTTGGCGGCGATATCGGCCGCCGCCAGGCCCAGGCGGGCGAAACGGATATGGTTGTCCGGCCAGTCGCGGCCGTTGTTGGCGCCGTAGGGTGAACCTTCGCGCTCGTAGAGTTCGGGGCAGATCAGTACGTAGATGACCAGACCATCGGGCATGTCCATGCGCCCGATCTTGCACGGAGGCAACGCGGCATGACCGCCGAGCTCACCGATGATATGAATGGGGTTCTCGCTGTGCAGCACCTGCGGGTAACCCGGGATCAACACCCGCACATCGTGCAGATGGGCCATGGCCCGTGGCAGCGCCGCGGAAACGTCGCCCAGGCCACCGGTTTTCACCAGGTCGGCAATTTCCGAGGTCACGAACAACACTTTCTTACGGTTCGGATTCTGCTGGGCTGCCGGGGTCAGCGTCCTGGTGCCGGGCACGCTGACGGGTTGGGTGTTTGCGGCAGTTACGGCGCTCGATTCGCCGACCTGATGAGCACGCTCTCCCTGTATTTCCAAAGCCGTACTGATCATATGAATCTCCCGTGCTGTTGATCTAATTCTTAGGTCTGGCAAACGGTGTTTCATGGCCAATTCCCGTGGCCGGGCGCAAAAGCGCTGCGCATCAGTGAGCAAGCGCTGCCCGATGCTTTGAAGCAAAAGGGGTGAATGAGCCGTTGCAAAGATTGCACCAGTCGCAACGCACCTTCTTGTCAGAGGACCGATCGGGAATGGAAAAAGTTTCGACTGTTTTTCCACTTTGTGACCGACCGGTTTCGCTTTGAGAAAATGAGTCTAGGCCAGAACTTAGAGCGGTAAAGGGCAGATGGCAAAATTGTTCGACAATCGGTTTGTAACGGTACGGACGTGCTTGATCGAGGTGCAAACGCCCCGACGAAGTGCATGTTTTTTTTGCGTTTTTGCCGCAAAAAGTCACCGGGCCGTCACATCAATGTGCGACGTGATCGAGCGCACGCGCACCAATATGGTGCGCGTGCCAAGTCCCGGATTTGGCGGAACCACTGCCTTACTGCCGGTCGCGATGCCTTGTTATAGTTCGGGCCTCGTTTTCTGCCCGCAAAAGGATCAATGGAATGTCTCAGTACAGCGCGTTCAACGTCGAACTGGTTGATAAAATCGCCCATGTGCAGATCAATCGGCCGCAGAAGATCAACTCGATGAACGCTGCGTTCTGGAGCGAGATCGTCGAAATCTTCCAGTGGATCGACGACACCGATGAAGTGCGCGTGGTGGTCCTCAGCGGGGCAGGCAAGCATTTCTCCTCGGGTATCGACCTGATGATGCTGGCCGGTGTGGCCAATGAACTGGGCAAGGACGTTGGCCGCAATGCGCGGCTGTTGCGGCGCAAGATCCTTACCCTGCAAGCGTCGTTCAATGCCGTCGACAACTGCCGTAAACCGGTGCTCGCAGCGATTCAGGGCTACTGCCTGGGTGGCGCCATCGACCTGATTGCCGCGTGCGACATGCGTTATGCCGCCGAGGACGCACAGTTCTCGATCAAGGAAATCGACATCGGCATGGCCGCCGACGTGGGCACGCTGCAACGCTTGCCGCGGATCATCGGTGACGGCATGCTGCGCGAACTGGCTTACACTGGTCGCACCTTTGGCGCCGACGAAGCGCGGAGCATGGGCCTGGTCAATCGCGTCTACAGCGACAACGACAGCCTGCTCGACGGCGTCATGGGCATTGCCTACGCAATCGCCAGCAAGTCGCCGATCGCCGTCACCGGCACCAAGGAGATGATCAGCTACATGCGTGACCATCGCATCGATGACGGCCTCGAATACATCGCCACCTGGAACGCCGCCATGCTGCAATCCACCGATCTGCGCGTGGCCATGGCCGCCCATATGAGCAAACAGAAACCCGAATTTCTGGATTGATTAACCATGATTCCTCGCTGGACCACTGCAGTACTGGACACCGACCAACCCGGCGGCTGGGCCGTCGCGCGCAGCCCCGAAGGCTTTCTGTTCGATGACAATGGCGCACTGTTTCCGCGCGAATGGCTGAAGCGTCAGGACCTGCCGATTCTTGCCGAACATGGCATCGGTCATCTCGATGGCGAGCCGGTCTACCTGCTGGAGCTGCGCAGTCACAGCGAGGTGTCGGGCTGTAACTGGAAGGGCTTGCGGGCGTTCATGCTCGAAGGCGATCACACGGTCTACAAGGTGCTCGGTTACGCCGCACAGATCGGCACCTGGGCCCGCGAGCACCGCTTTTGCGGTAACTGCGGTCAGGCCATGACCCAGGTGCCGCGCGAACGGGCGATGTATTGCCAGCCGTGTGATCTGCGCAGCTATCCACGGATTTCGCCGAGCATGATCGTACTGGTCACCCGAGGCGATGAAGTGCTGTTGGCACGCTCACCGCGTTTTGTCAGCGGTGTCTACAGCACATTGGCGGGGTTCGCCGAACCGGGCGAATCGGCCGAGGACTGCCTGATTCGCGAGGTTCGTGAAGAGGTGAGCATCGAGGTCAGGAACATCCAGTACATGGGCAGCCAGTGCTGGCCGTTCCCGCACTCGATGATGCTCGGCTTTCATGCCGAATACGCCAGTGGCGAGATCGTCTGCCAGGAAGACGAGATCGAGGACGCCCAGTGGTTCAACGTACATGCGCTGCCGCCGTTGCCGGCGTCGCGCTCGATTGCCCGTTACCTGATCGATGTCTACGTGGCGCGGCGTTTAGGCCACGCTGAACCAGTGCTGCCAGGCTAGGCGCACGGTCAGGCCCAACACCACGGTGATGAACACCGGGCGAATGAATTTCGCGCCGCCGCTGATGGCGGTGCGAGCGCCGAAAAAGGCGCCGACCATCAATGACGAGCCCATGCACAGGCCGATGATCCAGTCCACCTGACCGGAAAAGATGAAGATCGACAGCGCCGCCGCGTTGCTGACGAAGTTCATGCTGCGCGCCACGCCGCTGGCCTTCACCAGGTCGATGGGGTAGAGCAACAGGCTGCTGACGGTCCAGAACGCGCCCGTGCCGGGACCGGCCACGCCGTCATAGAAACCGAGGCTGAAACCCTGGGTCGACTGCCATGTTTTCTTGATCGGTGCGTCGCTGTCCGTCGGCGCTTTCGGCGTACCGCCAAACAACAGATAAACGCCGCAGGCGAAGACGATCACCGGCAGCATTTTGTTCAACCATTCCGCTGGCAGGTAGTGCGCGACCACGGCACCGGTCAGCGCGCCGACCAGGGTACCGACGATGGCGTGCACCCATTGCGCGGGGTGGAACAGCTTGCGCCGATAGAAGGTGAAACTGGCAATCGCCGAGCCGAAGGTCGAACTGAGCTTGTTGGTGCCCAGCACCAGGTGCGGCGGCAGGCCGGCGGTCAACAGGGCCGGGGTGGTCAACAGCCCACCGCCACCGGCGATGGCGTCGATGAAACCGGCAACAAAAGCGACAAGGGCCAAGATGGCCAGGGTGGAGAGGTCAACGCTGAGTTCGAAAGGCATGGGATCGGCTTATTCGGCGGGTGCAGAAAGAGGCTGCGGGGAAGGGCAGCATCTTAACCACCTGCACAGCACAAAACCAATGTGGGAGCGAGCCTGCTCGCGAAAGCGGGTGTGTCAGCCAGCATCGATGCTGGATCTGACGACCTCTTCGCGAGCAAGCTCGCTCCCACAGGGATTAGTGTGGATTTAAATTACAGACCCAGATCCGACAGGCTCGGATGATCGTCAGGACGACGTCCCAGCGGCCAGTGGAACTTGCGCTCGCTTTCCTTGATCGGCATGTCGTTGATGCAGGCGAAGCGACGGGCCATCAGGCCGTCCTCGTTGAACTCCCAGTTTTCGTTGCCGTAGGAACGGAACCAGTTGCCCGAGTCGTCGTGCCATTCATAGGCATAACGCACGGCGATGCGGTTGTCGGTAAAGGCCCAGAGTTCCTTGATCAGTCGATAATCGAGCTCCTTGGCCCATTTGCGGGTCAGGAAGCCTTTGGCTTCTTCGCGGTTATGGGCGAACTCGGCGCGGTTTCGCCACTGGGTGTCCAGGGTGTAGGCCAGGGACACGCGCTCCGCATCGCGGGAGTTCCAGCCATCCTCAGCCAGGCGAACTTTTTCAATGGCCGATTCACGGGTGAAAGGGGGCAATGGCGGACGAACTTCGGCATTAGACATTTCAAGTCTCCGTATCAAGTTAAAGTTAAAACAATTGTCGAGCTTGATCTGGTTGCTACAGGTCCAATAACTTGCGCGCCATGCATTGCGCATTATCGGCGGCACTGTGATCACCCGTTACAAGCGCCACGGTAATGGCACCATCGATCAGGATCAGCAGCTGTCTGGCCAGCCTCTGCGGATCCTCGGCGCCATGCTCGGTACACAGCTCGCACAGGTAGTCGAGCAGTTTCTGTTTATGTTCTTTGGCGACCAGTCGCACCGGGTCTTGCGGGTCGCCGGTTTCGCCACTGGTGTTGATGAAAGCGCAGCCGCGGAAGCCTTCGCTGGCGAACCACGACTTCAGTACGGTAAACAGGTTGAGCAGCCGCCCGGCCGGGGTCTGGGCCTGGCCGACTTCGCTGCGGTACCAGTGCATCCAGCGCTGATCGCGGCGTTGCAGGGCGGCCACGACCAGTTCGTCCTTGTTGGCGAAGTAGCGGTAGATGCTTTTTCTGGAGACGCCGGCGGTTTTCACCAGAAGATCCATGCCAGTGGCGGCTATGCCACTTTTGTAGATCAACTTTTCGGTGACATCCAGAATGATGTCGCGTGTGTCGTTGCTATTGATTTCGTTCATGTGGCTAACAGTAGAACGATCGTTCTCCTTGGTCAATCGATATTTTTGCAGTGCCTGATAAATGGTCTTCGCGAGCAAGCCCGCTCCCACATTTGAAATGCGTTCCCCTGTGGGAGCGGGCTTGCTCGCGAATAGGGCATTACAGACAGTAACAAGACCCGACCCCAGCGATGGTGTAAGCTCTCAGGTTCTTCGGATTCGACCCATTGCGAGCCCTATGCCGTCGCTTTTCAAACGTTCCCTGCTGCCCAAGCTGCGCAGTTTTCCGCTGACGGCCGATGCCGTCGGCATCCTCTCCGGCGCTGCCGAATTCCGCCGTTGCCTGCTGGAGAAAATCGCCAGTGCGACCCGGCGCATTTACATCGTTGCGCTGTACCTGCAACAGGATGAAGCTGGCCAGGAAATTCTCGATGCCTTGCACGCGGCCAAACTGGCGCGTCCGGAACTGGACGTGGTGGTGGTCGTTGACTGGCTGCGCGCCCAGCGCGGCCTGATCGGTGCCGGCAAGCAACCGGGCAACTCGGCCTGGTACCAGGAAATGACCCGCACCCACGCAAGTGAAGTGCCGATCTACGGCGTCCCGGTGCAAACCCGCGAACTGTTCGGTGTGCTGCACCTCAAAGGCTTCGTGATCGATGACTGCGTGATCTACAGCGGTGCGAGCCTGAACAACGTCTACCTGCACAAGTTCGACAAGTACCGCTACGACCGCTATCACGTGCTGCACAATCGCGAACTGGCCGATTCGATGCAGCACCTGGTGCAGCACGGCCTGGTGGCCTCCAAAGCGGTGCACCGCCTCGACCTGCCGAACCTGCCGACGACCCGCAGCCTGCGCAATGACATCGGCGACCTGCGCAGCCGGCTCAAGCACGCGGCGTACGACACCACGCAAGGCACCACCGACCGGACCGGTCTGTCCGTCAGCCCGTTGCTCGGCGTCGGCAAGAACAATCCGCTGAACCGGGTGATCTGCGAGCTGATCGCCAGCGCCCAGCAGCAGCTGACCATTTGCACGCCGTACTTCAACCTGCCGTTGGCGATCATCCGCGAGATCAACCGCGCACTGGCCCGTGGGGTGAAGATCGATATTGTGGTCGGTGACAAGACGGCCAATGACTTCTACATTCCGCCGAGCGAACCGTTCCGGGTCATTTCGGCGCTGCCGTACCTGTACGAAATCAGCTTGCGCCGTTTTGCCAAGCGTCATCAGCGCAACATCGACAGCGGTCAGTTGAACCTGCACCTGTGGCTTGATGGTGACAACACCTATCACCTCAAGGGCATGTGGATCGACCGGCGCTATACCTTGCTGACCGGCAACAACCTCAACCCGCGGGCGTTCCGGCTCGATCTGGAAAACGCCTTGTTGATCGATGATCCGCACGGCGAATGGCTGGAGCCGCGCCGTCAGGAACTGGCGGAGATTTTCCAGCACACGCGGCGAATCGAGCACTTCCAGAACCTGGAAACCCTCGCCGAATACCCGGTGGGCGTGGCCAAGTTCCTCAAGCGCGTGAGTCGTGTGCGGATCGAGCGGCTGCTTTACCGGATTCTTTAAAGATTAAAATCAAAAGGTCGCAGCCTGCGGCGACTGACGCCTTCGCGGGCAAGCCCGCTCCCACAAGGATCTTTGTCGTACACAAACTCTGTGTTCGCTGAATAACCTGTGGGAGCGGGCTTGCCCGCGAAGGCGTTTTCACTTTCAGTACATCAACGACAGGCACACTGCTTTCGCGAGCAAGCTCGCTCGTACAGGGGATCTGCGTTCAATGGGTGGTTTCAGCTAATATGCCCCCCACTCGAACAAGAACAGGGCTTGCCGCAATCCATGTCGGAAAAAGACACCATCTCCATCCAACTGGTGCGTGAAGCACTGTTGCAAAGCTGTGCGCCAGACATCGACAAGGACGAGGTGTTGATCAAGGTTGGCATCGACCCACAGCTGTTGGGCAATTGCGGCGCCCGGGTTCCAGCCACCGCTTATGCGCGCCTGTGGCGGCTGCTGGCACGGCGTGGGGATGACGAGTTTTTTGGCATGGACCCACGCAAACTCAAATCCGGCAGCTTCGCATTCCTGTGCCGCAGCGCCATGCTCCAACCCAACGTGGCGGCGGGACTGGCTGGCGGCCTGGCGTTTCTGTCGTTGATCCTCGAACACCTGCCGGCGCAGTTGGTGCGTCAGCAAAGCCTGGCGGAAATCGTCCTGCTCGAAGACGACAAAGAGCCACGCCGGGCCTTCACCTATTTCACCTACTGGATGATTGTCCACGGCGTTGCCTGCTGGCTGGCAGGGCGGCGGATTCCGATTCTGGCCATTGAGCTGCGCTGTTCGAAACCGGATTTCTGCGATGATTATCAGGTGATGTTTTCCGAGAACCTGCGTTTCGACCGTCCGCGCACGCGGATGATTTTCTCCGCCGATTGCCTGGATTTGCCGATCAAGCGCAGCCCCGAAGAGCTCAAGCGATTCCTGGCCCACGCGCCGGCGAACATTCTGGTGAAATACCGTGATCCGCAGAGCCTGGCCAACCGTATCAAATACGATCTGCGTCACCTGCCGGCCGAGCACTGGCCGGAAACCGAGGCCCTGGCGCAACGCCTGTGCATGTCGGCATCGACCTTGCGTCGCCGGCTGGCCGAAGAAGGGCAAACCTATCAAGGTCTCAAGGACAGCGTGCGCAAGGAACTGGCGATCGTCTGGCTGGCCGAGCCGGCGATCAGCTTCAGCGAAATCGCCACACGGCTCGGGTTCGCTGACACCAGTTCGTTCTACAAGGCCTTTCGCAAGTGGTCGGGGTCAAATCCGGGGCATTACCGCAGCCTGATTCTCAATGACGTCGAGTAAATCCAGCGCCAGCCTGCCCCTCTCTCGCTAGCGACTGCCAGTGGTCGATCCCGGCAGATTGAGGGTGCCGCTGTCGACGAAACGCTTCGTGTTGAACACCCCGCCCGAGAGCTTGCCGCGCAGGATATAAGGCATGTTGTTGAGGGTTTTCATCTGGCTGATGCCATAGGTCTGGCGGATGAACGAAAATGCCGAAACGCTGACCGGCACGCTCACGACGGTGTCGGAAAAACGCCCGATCTCGCCCCTCTGATCGCTGACGCCCGAGGCGAATGGCTGGCCGTTGATGTCCAGATCCAGGGCCACGCCGCTGTAGGTGAGGTTGTTGTCATTGGGGTTCTGCACGCGGATTGTCACGGCAAAGCGTACTTCCATGCCCTCGCCCTGCAGGGGCTCGATACCCACGACGTTGATTTTCAGCGGGTCTCGATTGGGCAGCGAGGAACAGGCGCTCAGGCAGAGCAGGAGGGAAATCAGGACCGCGTGAACGCTGCGCATGGACGTGCTCTCATCTGAAAGGGGCTGTTCCGCTACCGGCTCAGCCCCTGAGCCCGTCCGGCGGTTTTACGGTGCAACCAGCGCAGCTTTTGCGGGTTCATCCCTGGTGGTCACATCGGGGTTCTGCATCACCTGAAGCACAGAGGCTTCCGGATCGAATTCGTCCTCCTCCAGCTCGATGAACTCCTCAGGCAGGAAGATATTAAGAACGATAGCGCACAGCGCGCCGACAGTGATGGGCGATTCGAAAATGTTGTGCAGGGCCTTGGGCAGTTCACGCAAGACTTCCGGCACGGCGGCCACCCCCAGGCCCATGCCGATGGAAATCGCCACGATCAGCATGTTGCGCCGATGCAGGCCGGCCTCGGCGAGAATCTTGATCCCGGCCACGGCGACGGTGCCGAACATCACCAGCTCCGCGCCCCCCAGCACCGGTTTGGGCATCAGTTGCAGTACCGCGCCGATCATCGGGAACAGGCCCAGCACCACCAGCAAACCGGCAATGAAAAACGCCACGTAGCGACTGGCCACGCCCGTGAGCTGGATCACCCCGTTGTTCTGGGCGAAGGTCACCATTGGCATGCTGTTGAACACCGCCGCCATGGCCGAGTTGAGACCATCGGCGAGCAGGCCGGACTTGATCCGGCGTATGTACACCGGGCCTTTGACCGGTTGCCGGGAAATCATCGAGTTGGCCGTGAGGTCACCGGCGGCCTCCAATGGCGAAACGAGGAAGATCACCGCGACCGGAATGAACGCCACCCAGTCGAAGGAAAAACCGTACTTGAAAGGCACCGGTACGCTCATCAGCGGGACGTCGGGCAGGCCGTTGAAATCCACCTGGCCCATGAGCCAGGCCACCCCGTAACCGAGGGTCAGGCCGATGACAATCGCCCCCAGGCGCAGAAACGGCACGTCTACCCGGTTCAACACCACGATGGTTCCCAGCACCAGCGCCGCCAGGGCCAGGTGACTGGCAGCCCCCAAGTCCTGGGCGCCGAAGCCGCCGGCGATGTCGGTCATCGCCACCTTGATCAGCGACAACCCCATCAGCGTGATGATCGTCCCGGTCACCACCGGGGTGATCAGCATGCGCAGTTTGCCGATGAACTGGCTCAACACCACTTCAATGAACGCGGCAAAAAAGCACACGCCGAAGATGGTCGAGAGAATCTCGTCGGTGCCACCGCCCCGGGCCTTGACCATGAAGCCGGCGCTGAGAATCACACTGATGAACGAGAAACTGGTGCCTTGCAGGCACAACAGGCCCGAACCCACCGGGCCAAAGCGCCGCGCCTGGACGAAGGTGCCCAGGCCCGAGACGAACAGCGCCATGCTGATCAGATAGGGAATTTCGCTTTGCAGGCCCAGGGCGCTGCCCATGATCAGCGTCGGGGTGATGATGCCGACGAAACTCGCCAGCACGTGTTGCAGGGCGGCGAAGACGGTGGCGGTCAGGTGCGGACGGTCATCGAGGCCGTAGATCAGATCAGTGTTACGGGGCGCGGGGGCTTTTTCGGAGGCGGTCATGGTGGTTTGCGTGCCAGAAGGCGGGCCGGGTCAGAAAATGGAGGCGCAGGATGCCAGAACCGCCCGGCCACGGCAAAAGTTCCACCAGAACAGGGGCTTACGGACGCGGGGCGAACACCTCGGTGACGCTGCGGCGTTTGGCGTGCAATTGGCTGGCCTGGATCAGCTGTTCGAGGTCCTCGGGCGTGACGTCATAGAAGGCTTCCATGTCCGCCAGCGCCAGTTTCAGGTCTTCGGCGGTGATGGCCTGACTGTCGACGGGCGGGTGATCGGCCGGGATCATGACGGCCGGTTCGCTGCTGCCCTTGGGGTAACGAACGCGGGTCAGGTTGTTGTAGGCGAGGGCGCAGAGCAGCATCGTCGCTGCGCTGAGCATGACCGGCTCAATGGCTTTCCAGTCCATGGCAATGGTCACCGGATCGGCCAGCACCAGGGTCAGGGCCAATGCCCCGGCCGGTGGATGCAGGCACCGTAACCAACACATCAGCAACACTGCCATGCCCGCCGCCAGACAGGCGCTCCCCAGGGTTCGGCCCAACACATGGGCCACCAGCAACGCAATCACCCCGGCGCACAAGTAGCCACCCAGAATCGACCAGGGCTGGGCGAGCGCCCCCGAAGACACGGCAAACAACAGCACCGCCGAGGCCCCCAGCGGGCCGATCAGGTGCTGGGCCACCTCGATGCCAAACACCTGGCTACAGAGCCAGACGCTGAGCAGCGTGCCCAAGGCCATGCCGATGGCGGCGCGGCTCCATTCGGTGGGGCGGGTGTTGATGGCGACAGGCAACCAGCGGGCAAGCATTGCGAGAAAACTCCGGAAGAAAAAAACGAGGTAAAAAAAGGGCTTAGCTGGGAAACCCAGAAAGCCCTTGAAGGTGTTCCAACTGTTGGGGGAGGAACAGGCACAGTGTGCCGTTCAATCCAGCTACTGACAAATTCATATTAATGAGCTTTCAGTGCATTAATTTTGCTTTAAGTGGCCCCGTCGGCCACTCATGTAGCAGAGCAGGCCGCCCACCGCAGCCAGTGCACTCAAGGCATAAAACATCGTCGGCGCCGGGCTGTGCATCAGCATGAAGCCGCAAATCACCGGGCTCACCGCGCCACCCAGCGCAGCCAGGTTTTGCGCGCCGTAGTAACTGCCGCGCAGTGCTTCCGGAGCCAGGGTGTCGACAAAGAGAAACTCGGCCGGGTAAATGATGATTTCACCCAGGGTGAAGATGAACATTGCCACGCACCAGCTCACCAGGCTGTCCGCCAGGCTGAAACCGATCAGGCCGAGGATGAACAGGCCGGTGCCGGCCACTATCCACTGGCGCAATTGCTCACGTTTGAGAAAACGTCCGACCTGGTATTGCAACAGGATCACGCTGATGGCGTTGCAGGCGAGCAGGGCGGCCATGATTTCCATGGTGTGCTGGGGATTACTGGTCACCAGCAGGTATTGCGACAGGTAAAAGGTAAATCGCCCGTGCACCACGGTGCTGAGCAGGCAACCGGCGGTGAACATGATCAGGGTGCGGTCGTTTTTCAGGGTGATCAGGGTTTTCAGAAAACTCTGCGCTTGACCCGCAGGAGCCACTTTGCCCGGATCCGCGGGAATGCCGGTCATCAGGAAAATACTGAAAAAAGCGATGGCCGCCGCGATCAGAAATGGCGCACTGGCAAAGGCACCGGCAATCAGCACGCCAAGCATCGGCCCGACCGCGTAGCCAATGTTGGTCAGCGTATAGCTCAAGGAAAACGCCTTGGCCCGCTGGCCCACGGGCAGGTTGTCGCTGAGGATCGCTTTCGAACCGATCAGGAACAGTGCCGAGGCGGTTTCGGTGACGATCAGGGTGATCGTGGTCAGGTAGAGGTTTTCGGCAAAGGTCAGCAACACCAGGCCGACCGCGCTGGACGCCATCGACAGCACGAGCAATCGGCGTTTTTCGAAGCGATCGATGATGTAGCCGCCGTAGAGGGAGAGCAGGGTGGCGACGAACACCGCAATGCCGAGCAGCAGACCAACGTCCTGTTGGTTGAGGCCAAGTTTGTCGCTGACGAACAACGTGAGTAACGGGCTGGTGATGGCGCGGCTGACAACGATGGTCAGCGAGCAGATCAGCAGGCGGCGGATGAGGGGGGAGTATCGGGTCACGGTGTGAATGTCCTTATTCGATCGGGCCGGCATCAGTCCAATGGTCAGCGCTACTCTAGCAGTTGGACACCCGGTCGTTGCTACGGGATTTACTGGCGGTGCAGCAACACCCAGTCATTCCCGTCGAATCGCCCGCTACGCTGCAAGCGCAAGGCCGGCCCGGCTTCCCGTGAGCCTGACAACGCAACGGCGCCAGGCACCAGCAGCGCCGATGCCAGCTTTCGCGAGACAAACAGCTGGGAGCATGAGGTTTAAGCGACCACTGATTCGGCCAGCCATTGCTGGTAAGGCATCGGCAATTTGTGCGACTCACCCCGACCGATCGGGAAGTAGGTAAATCCGATGCGTGCCAGTCGGTCCGCGTCGTACAGGTTGCGGCCATCGAAGATCACCGGCGTGTTGAGGCGTTGGCGGATAAACTCGAAGTCCGGCGCCTTGAACTGTTGCCATTCGGTGCAGATGATCAATGCATCGGCGCCGGACAAGACCGACTCAGGCGTCCCCATGAGCATCAGTTTCGACTCATCCGGATACAGCTTCTGGGTTTCCTGCATGGCTTCGGGATCGAACGCGCGGACATTCGCCCCGGCGGCCCACAACGATTCCAGCAACACCCGGCTCGGTGCATCGCGCATGTCGTCGGTATTGGGTTTGAAGGCCAGGCCCCAGACGGCAAAGGTCCTGCCACGCAAATCGCCCCGGTAGAACGCGTTGATGCGCTCGAACAGCTTGTGCTTTTGCCGCTCGTTGATGGCTTCCACTGCCTGCAGCAGGTCACTGGAGCAATGGGCCTCTTCGGCGCTGTGGATCAGGGCGCGCATGTCCTTGGGGAAGCACGAGCCACCGTAGCCGCAACCGGGATAGATGAAGTGGTAGCCGATACGCGAATCGGCGCCGATGCCCAGGCGTACCGATTCGATGTCGGCACCCAGGTGTTCGGCCAGTTCGGCGATCTGGTTGATGAAGCTGATCTTGGTCGCCAGCATGCAGTTGGCGGCGTATTTGGTCAGTTCGGCGCTGCGCAGGCCCATGAACATGATGCGTTCGTGGTTGCGGTTGAAGGGGGAGTACAGGTCACGCATCACGTCACGCACTTCATCGCGTTCACAGCCTATGACGATACGGTCCGGGCGTCGGCAGTCGGCCACGGCCGAACCTTCTTTCAAGAACTCGGGGTTCGAGACGATATCGAACTGCAATAACCGCCCGACACTGAGCAGGCATTTGTCGATGTGGGCACGCAAGGCGTCGCCGGTGCCGACCGGGACGGTGGATTTCTCCACCAGGATCGCCGGCTGTTCGCGATACCGTGCTACCGCTTCGCCCACCGACATCACGTAGCGCAAGTCTGCCGAGCCGTCTTCCCGGGACGGTGTGCCGACCGCGATGAACAGCACCTGGCCGTGCTGGACCGCTAATCTTTCGTCGCTGGTGAACTGCAACCGTTTGGCGTCAAGACCTTCGCGTACCAGGCTGGCCAGGCCGGGTTCGAAAATACTCACGTGGCCCTGTTGGAGCAGTTCGACTTTTTTCTCGTCAACGTCCATGCAGATCACGTCGTGGCCGACTTCCGCCAGTACCGCGGCCTGCACCAGGCCAACATAGCCGCTACCAAACACACTGATTTTCATGGGGCACTCCTTTGTTCGGGCGCACGAGCAGGTCGGGAATTGATGGTGATGACGCCGAGGATGACCAATGCCACGCCTGGGCTCTTTGTAAGGCTGGACGCTTCGATGAACAGCGGTACGCTGGCGACCAGCAGACCCAGGCCCAGGCAGGTCAGCAGGATAGGCAAGGCCATATTTCAATTTGCTTATCGTGTTGAAAAAAGCCACTTGCGGCCGTTTCATCCGCCAGGACAACGCCGAAGCGGCGCCCAGGTCGTTGCTCGGCAATCTGACGCTCTGGCTGAGTGACTGCGGCGTGGGCGGCGTTTTGGATCACGGCAATGCCGTGTTTGTCGGCGAGGGCGTAAAGCGGATCGAGATCGAATGCCGCACCGGCGTAATACACCGGGATGATGGCTTTGGTGCACGGCGTGATCGCCGCTTCGATATCAGAACCTGCATCAAATCAGATAGTTACCGGTCGGCGGTAAAAAACTGCTTCGGTTGACTTTTTTCGCCGTGGGCGGCAGGTTGGACGTCCATTCGGGTTGCTTCGACTTCATGGGAGGTTATGCCCGATTTTGTGAAAGGGACATGAAAAGCGGTGGGGGAATCGTTTATCTGAAGGCTATTTAATCTGCTGTTCAGACTTCCCGCGTTGATGGTGTTTTAGGAAAAGTTCTACAGAACCAATGTCTTTTATATGATCGTTATTTCTCTTCTTAGCTGCTTCTTTGACCTGTTTTCATTCAAGGCCGTTTCGTTTGATTGACTTACCTGTAATTGATTCTCGCACGCCCCTCACCAATCCGCTGACCCTGTATCTGGCGCGGCTGGCACCCTCCAGTCAGCTGACCATGCGCTACGTGCTGCAGGACGCCGCCGACCGCCTGGGCTTCGAAGACTGCGATATCGAGGAGATCCCCTGGCACAACCTGCAGCCCGAAGACGTGATCGCACTGGTGGCCACATTGCGTTCAGACGGCTATGCGCCGAACACCTCTTCACTGTATGTCAACGCGGTGCGCGGGGTGATGAACGAAGCGTGGCGCATGAGCCTGATCTCGCAGGAGCACCTGTTGAAGATGCGCTCGGTGAAGGGCATCGCCGGTACACGGCTGTCCCAGGGACGCAACCTCAGGCGTACGCTGATCCAGGAACTGATGGCCGTCTGCGCCGCCGATCCGCGGCCACAAGGCTTGCGGGATGCGGCGATCATCGGGATTTTGTACGGCTCGGGAATGCGCAAGTCCGAATCGGTGAACCTGGAGCTGAATCAGGTCGACTTCACCCAGCGCAGCCTGCAGGTGACGGCCAAGGGCAACAAGCAGTTGATCAAGTACGCGCCGGCCTGGGCTTTCGCCAAACTGCAAGCCTGGCTTGAACTGCGCCGCTCCCTGCTCAAGGAAGGCGAACCGGACGATCCGTTCCTGTTCAATCGCATTCGCCGTGGCAGCCATATCACCCGTGAGCGCATCACCAAACATGCGATCTACTACATCGCCCGGCAACGGGGCGCGCAGGTCGGAGTGAAAATCATGCCCCACGACTTCCGGCGTTCATTCATTACCCGGGTGATCGAAGAGCATGACTTGTCGATTGCGCAGAAACTGGCGCACCACAGCAACATTCAGACTACGGCCAACTACGATGTGCGCGACGACAACGAGCGGCGTCGGGCAGTGGATCGTTTCGACCTGTGAACGATTACAGCTCGCTCAACACATGGGCGTGGCCAATGGTCGAG
The DNA here is from genome assembly GCF_002303975.1 of Pseudomonas sp. ACN5. NCBI lineage: Bacteria > Pseudomonadati > Pseudomonadota > Gammaproteobacteria > Pseudomonadales > Pseudomonadaceae > Pseudomonas > Pseudomonas sp. ACN5. The sequence goes on from NZ_MRCP01000014.1 coordinate 191,112, forward strand.
ACCTGAACCGCGCTGCCGGCGGGTGGTGCGTACATGCCGGAACTGCGCACCAGCAGTGATCGGCCCGGTTGCTCGCGGCTGGTCAATGACTGGAGTTCTACCGTCAGCGTGCAAGTGTTGCCACTGAAATCCCGATCGGTGACCACGGCCCGGCAACCATCGGCTTGCGGGTCGCCGGGAAGGATACTGGCCAATTGCAGCTGTTCAGGGCGCAGCATGATCTGCGCCGAGTTGTTGTTGCGGTGGTTGTTGACCGGGATCCGCCCCAGGTCGCAATGAGCCCAACCGGCCTCGATGCGCGCCGGCATCACCACGGCATCCCCCAGGAACAGGGCGGTCTGTTCGTCTTCGGGATAGCGGTAAAGGTCCAGCGGATGCCCTGACTGTACCAGTCGGCCATGGCGCATCACCGCCAGCTGGTCGGCAAATGACAGGGCTTCACTCTGGTCATGGGTGACCAGGATGGTGGTGACGCCCGCGTCTTCCAGCAGCCGCGCGACCATCTTGCGCATCGCGGCGCGCAATCCGGTGTCGAGCGCCGAGAACGGCTCGTCCAGCAGCATCAGCCGTGGTTGTTGTGCCAATGCCCGGGCCAGGGCCACGCGCTGTTGCTGGCCGCCGGACAATTCGTGAGGCCAGCGCTCGGCCATCTTCGCGTCCAGCGCCACGCTGTCCATCAGTTCGGCGACGCGTTGTTGTTTTTCAGTGCCCTTGGTCGATAAGCCGAAGCCGATGTTCGCCGCCACGGTCATGTGCGGAAACAGCGCGCCATCCTGCGGCACGTAGCCGATCAGGCGTTGATGGGCCGGCACTTCGTGGGTGCCGTCGACCAGGGTCTGGCCATTGAGCGACAGACGCCCGGAATCGGGGAATTCGAAGCCGGCAATCATACGCAGCAAGGTGGTTTTGCCGGAGCCGGACGGGCCGACGATGACCGTGCGACTGCCGCTCGGCACCGACAGGCTGACGTTGTCCAGCGCGCAATGGGCGCCATAGGACTTGTAGAGGGCATTCAGTTCAAGAGTGTTCATCGGCCAGCCGTTTTTTTCGATTGGTGATAAAGAAGTCCGGTCAGCGGCAGCGACAGCACAACCATCAATAAGGCGTAGGGCGCCGCGGCGGCGTAATCGATTTCGCTGGTCATGGCCCAGAATCCGGTGGCCAGGGTGCGCGTGCCGTTCGGGGCCAGCAGCAGGGTGGCGGTCAATTCGTTGGTGATCGCCAGGAACACCAGCGCCGCGCCGGCGGCGGCTCCGGGGGCGGCCAGGCGCAAGGTGACCAGCCACAGTGCCCGGGCTGGCGAACGGCCAAGGCTGCGGGCGATGTTCTCCAGCTCCACCGGGGCCTGGGCAATGCCGGCGCGCAGGCTGACCAGGGCGCGGGGCAGGAACATCAGCAGGTACGCCAGCAACACGGTGAAGGTGGTCTGGTAAATCGGCCGGGCAAAATGGATCGTGACGGTGACCAGGGCCAACGCCACGATGATTCCGGGCAAGGAACTGGTGATGTAGTTGCAGCTTTCCAGCACGCGTTGCATTCGACCGGGGTAACGGATCGACAGCCAGGCAATCGGGATCGCCGCGAAAGTTGTGAGCGCGGCACCTGCGACGCCGAGCAACAGGGTTTGTTCCAGAGCAGGCAACAACTCGGCCATGTCCCAGACTTCCACGCCGCCGGCGATCAGCCATTTGCCCAGGGTGATCAAGGGCACGCCCAGGGCCAGGGCACAGGTCACCATTTGCAGCGTCAACGAGAGCAGGGTGGATGCCGGTTTCAGGCACACGACCCGTTGCTCCCGGGCGCTCCCCGAACCGACGCGAGCGTAACGTGCCGAACCCCGGGCGGCGGACTCGGCCGTCAACATGGCCAGGCAACACAGCGCCAGCACACTGGCCAGCATGTGCGCCGCTGCGCCGTTGAAGGTCGATTTGAACTGGTCGAAGATCGCGGTGGTAAAGGTGTCGAAGCGGATCATGGCGTACAGGCCATATTCGGCCAGCAGGTGCAGACCGACCAGCAAAGCGCCGCCGCAGATCGCCAGGCGCAATTGCGGCAACACCACACGGAAAAACACCTTCCAGGGTTTGAGCCCCATGGACTCGGCGACGTCTTCGATGGCCGGGTCGAGCCGGCGCAACGTGGCCGCCACCGGCAAATACAGGAACGGGAAATAGGCGATGACCGAGACCAGGACACCGGCAAACAAGCCGTGAATCGGTGGCACCAGGCTGACCCAGGCGTAACTGTGAACGAACGCAGGCACCGCCAGCGGTGCGGTGGCCAGCAACGACCACCAGCGCCGCCCTGGCAGATTCGTGCGTTCGGTCAGCCATGCCAGCGTCACCCCCAGTGCCACGCACAAGGGAATCGTCAGCAGCACCAGCAACAGGGTGTTGACCAGCAGCTCACCGACCCGAGGGCGGAACACCAGGGTCACGACGGTTGACCAGCCTGTCTGCAGGGACACGCCGATAACGTAAGCGATCGGTAGCAGTGCCAGTAATGAAACCAGCACCGACAAACCGATCACCCATACACCGCCACGCCCGGCGAATACTCCGCGGGATCGTCGACGCAATGGTGCGGGAGTCGCCTTGGCGACTCCCGCAGGCAGGGTTTCAGGCATCAATTAGAGCAGTCCGGCCTGTGTCATCAGCTCCACGGCTTTTTTGCTGTCGAGTTTTGAAGCATCGACAGTCGGCGCATCGAGCTGATTCAGAGGCACCAGTTTAGGGTTGGATTCAGCGCCTTTGCCGACGGCGTATTCAAACGATTTGCCGTTCTTCAGCACAGCCTGGCCGTCCTTGCCGGTAATGTACTTGAGGAACGCCTGGGCTTGTTCCTTGTGTTGGCTGGAAGCGAGGACGCCGCCGCCGGAGATGCTGACAAAAGCGCCCGGATCCTTGTGCTTGAAATAGTGCAGGGCGGTGTTCTTGCTGTTTTCCCCGGTCTTGGACTGATCCACCAGGCTGTAATAGTGGTAGATCACACCGCTTTCGATCTGCCCGGCATTCACCGCCTTGAGTACCGCGCTGTTGCCCCGGTAGCTGGTGTAGTTGGTTTTCATCCCCTTGAGCCATTCCAGCGTGGCGGCTTCACCCTTTTGTTGCAGGATGGCCGCGACTATGGCCTGGAAGTCAGCACCGCCTGGCGACGCGCCCCAGCGACCTTTCCAGCTTGGGTCGGCCAGGTCCATGATCGATTTCGGCAAGTTGGTTTCCGAGAGTTTGCTCGGATTGTACACAAACACCGTGGAACGCGCGGCGATCCCGACCCATTTGCCGTGGGCCGGACGATAGGCCGGGTCGACCTGCTCCAGTGTGGCTTTATCGACAGGTGCGAACAGCCCGGCGTTGTCGACCAGCACCATGGCCGGGGAGTTTTCGGTCAGGAATACATCTGCCGGAGAGGACGCGCCTTCCTGCACGATCTGATTGCCCATTTCGGTGTCATCGCCGTTGCGCAAGGTGACAGGGATACCGGTTTCCTGGGTAAAGCCCTCGACCCAGGCCTTGGTCAGGCCTGCGTGTTGCGCGTTGTACACCACGATGCCGACGGAGTCAGCGGCATAGACCTGGCCAGCGCTCAGCAACGCGGTGGCCAGCAGGGCTTTTTTCAAGAACGAAGGGATTTTTGGAATCATTCTGCGGGCTGCTCCTGGTGCATTTTTTGAAAGTCATGCGCAGTGAAACGCCAGTTAACCAATGCGAATCATTTGCATGTTTTTTGAGTTGCGGGAAATGTAGAGATCCAAATGAGAAAATAACGTCAAAAAAACCGTTAATACATGTAATTTTCATTCAGATTAGCAGTACTGCGTCCACTGTGGTTCGACTCTTCGATCAAACGATGTCATCGGTCAGAATGTGACGCTGCCCACGACTGCTTTTTCAATCACCCGATGCCAGTTGCTGCTGGCCCCGCGCGGAGTTCATCGGGGTTGCGAAAGGATAGCTCGGTGATTGCCGGTGTGCCGAGGAACGGGTCGCTGAAACTACTGTGGAGCCAGCCTGCTGGCGATGGACTCCAGTGCGCCGCGTTCATCCAGATCCCACGCGTTATCGTTAACGACCATCGCTGCGATGCGGCGACCCGACAAGCCAGCTCCTACAAGAGACCGCGTCTGTAGGAGCCAGCTGGCTGGCAATGGATGGCCGTCAGGACGAAGGGCAACTCGCCTGGGGGCGGGTGGCCGCCTGGCTGATCAGCGCGGCCAGGCGTTTGATGTTGTTTTGGTGGGCAAGTACCAGTTCATCGACACTTGCGCCGGACGGCGTTTGCAAGGTGCTGCGGCAAATCACCTGTTTCTTGTCGCCTGGCTCGGCACTGCGCAGACGCCATATCACGTCCATCAGCGCATATTGACCGGGGACAGAGTCAAAGCGCTGCACATCGACCCGCACCGAATACCTGCCCTGTACGGGACTGTTGCCCAGTTGATCGGCCAGCGCACTGCTCAATTCGTCGACGAGGGTTGCGCCCCACCAATGGGTTTCGAGGATCGCCAGGCCACTGTTGCCCTCGCGAATGACGATCTGCGCACGATCGACCTGGGGTGGCAAGCTTAGCGTCTCGACCTGAATCACCCCGACGGTGGTCCTGGAATGATCGCCCACCTGGGCGGGGGTCAGGGTGTGGAACTGAATCGGGTCACTGCGGCAAGCGGCGAGCAGCAACAACGCGGTGAACACTGTGAATTTCAGCGGAAAAGCCATGGGTGTTGCTCCTGTGCTCAATTGCGCGGTGGCCCTTGCAGATCCATGGGCGGGGCATTGTTCGGGCGGCCGCGAAGCAGCGATTCCGGATGCCGTCCCAGGTAATCCGATAGATCACGCAAGGATCTCGACGTGCGTCCCAGTTCATCCAGGGTCTGATCCAGTTTTTCCCGTTGCGGCGAGTCGTCGGCCAAGGTCGAACCGGCGGATTTCAGGGTCGTGTTGGCGGTTTCCAGCGTCTTGCTGAAGTCCGACAGAGTGGTTTGCACGCCAGGCAGGATCTTGCCATTGAATTGCGCCATGCCCTTACGCAGTTCCACGAGATTGCCATCGAGATTGCCAGCGATTCGCTCGATCGGCAGTTTGTTGATCTTGTCGACCATGGCTTCGAGTTTTTCCTGCAATTGCTCGAGGCTGCCAGCAATGGTTGGAATCATGATCGGACGTGCCGTTGGATCGAAGGCGACTTTTTCTGCCTTGGGGTAGAAGTCCAGGGCAATGTACAACTGGCCGGTCAGGAAATTACCGGTGCGCGCCTGGGCACGCAGGCCGTTATCGATAAAGGTGCCCATCAGGCGCACGCCACCCGCTTCGTCATTGGGGTCATGATTGAGCGCCTTGAGCATCTTTTCGTGGGCCTTGCCCAGGCGTTGCGGGTAAATCACGATGCCGACGTTGACCGGAAAGGAACGATTCTTCTCGTCGTAATCCAGATTGACCGTCACCACCTTGCCGATTTCCACACCGAGGAATTCCACCGGAGCATCGACCTTGAGCCCGCGCATCGCCTGGTCGAAACGCATGGCCAGGTATTGCGGCTTGCCGTTTGGCGGGGCGAGGGCGGTTTGCTGGTCGTCGAACAGTTCGTAGGCGTACTCCGCAGCGGCCGGTTTATCGCCAGGGCTGTAGTCGGGTGCGCGGAAGGCAATGCCGCCCACCAGCAGGGAGGACAACGATTCGGTCTTGACCGCAAAACCGTTGGCGCCGACGTTCACGTCAATGCCGCTGGCGTTCCAGAAACGCGTGTTTTCGGTAACGTACTTGTCGTTGGGGGCGTGGATGAACAGCTCGATGTTCACGCCTTTGCCATCCGGGTCCAGCGCATAGGCCACCACCTGACCTACCGGGATCTTGCGGTAGTAGACCGGGGAGCCGATATCCAAAGACCCCAGGTCCTGGGTGAACAGGGTGAAACGCTTGCCCGGTTCGCCGTAGGTGATGGGTGGCGGGTTTTCCAGCCCCGTGAAGTGTTTTGCCCGGCTGTTGGCCTGGCCGATATCGGCGCCGATGTAATCGCCCGACAGCAGGGTATCGATGCCGGACACACCGCCAGCGCCAATGCGCGGGCGCACGACCCAGAACTGCGAATCCTCGCGGGTAAAGCTTTCGGCCTGCTTGGCCAGCTTGATGGTGGCGTTGACACTCTTCTGGTCTTTGCTCAGTTCCACATCCGAGACTTGGCCAATCACCACATTACGGTACTTGACCTCGGTTTTATTCGCCGTCAGGCCGCTCCCGGTCTTGAACGTGACAACGATGGTCGGGCCTTGCTGCAGTATGCTGTGAACCACCAGCGAAATACCCACCAGCACCGCGACGATCGGCACGATCCAGACCAGCGAAACGCTGAAACGGCGGGTCTTGATCGGTGCCTGCCCAGGGGCTTGCGGCCCGTCAGTGGCTTGCGACTTCATCCGTGACCTCCTCATTGTGCGGGTTTTCCCGCTCTTTATCCCAGATCATGCGTGGATCGAAACTCATTGCCGAGAGCATGGTGAACACCACAACCAGACCAAAAAACAGAATGCCCGGACGCGGCTCGATGTCGGCCAGGGCCTGGAATTTCACCAGCGAGGCCACCAGGGCCACGACTATCACATCGAGCATCGACCAGTAGCCGATGACCTCGACGAAGCGGTACAGCGTCGAACGCTCTTTGCGTGCCCACTCGCTGTCGCGCTGCACGGTGATCAGCAGCAAGGTGATGGCGACGAACTTGATGCCCGGCACCGCGATACTGGCAATGAAAATGATCAGGGCGATGTCCCAGGCCCCGGCTTCCCAGAACTCCAGCACGCCGCTCATGATCGTGCTGTCGGCACCATGGCCGACCATCTCGGTGTTCATCACCGGCAACAGGTTGGCCGGGATGTAAAACACCAGGGCCGCGATCATGTAGGCCCAGGTGCGGGTCAGCGAATTGGTTTTGCGCCGGTGCAGCGGTGCACCGCAACGCTCGCATTCGTGAGGTTCGTCAGTCATGTCGCAAGCCAGGCCGCAGGTGTGACACAGGCACAGGTTGAGCTCGTCGGCGTACGGAGGCGTGCTCATACAATGTCCCATAGTTCGCGGATGTCGCGCCCGGCGATGCGGATCATCATCAGGCTCAGCACGGCCAGGGCAAACAACCCGATACCGGGCAGCACATCAAGCAGGCCGGCAAGTTTGATCACGGCGACCATGGCGCCCAGCAGGCAGACTTCGAGCATGCTCCAGGGCCTCAGGGTTTCCAGCCAGCGCATGCAGAACCTGAAGCCCGGTGAGCGTTGCCCGGCGAGTGCGAAGCCCAGCACCCAGATCAGCAGCAACAACTGGAAGATCGGCGCGATGATCATGGCGATCGCCGCCACCATGGCGATGAAGGTGATAGGCCCCAGGCTCAGGGCCAGCACCGAGTCCCAGAGGGTGGCGCTGTGCTTCGAGCCTTTGAGGCTGATGCTCATCACGGGATAGAAATTGGCGAAAATCCACAGCATCAGCGCGGTAAAGGTCAACGCAAGACGCTGCTCCACCGTGAGGCCGTTATAGCGCTGAAGCACGCCGCCGCAGCGCGTACACAAGGTTTTCTGATGTTTGGCGAGCGTGACTTTTTGGTAAACGCTGTCGCAGTGCTCGCAGATGATCAGCTGATCGGTAGTTGCCATGGGTCAAGCTCAACAAGAGGCAGGAAGTTCAGAGCACCCCCTCAATATAGAAGTGCCTCGCGATTGAGCAAATCGAAAGTCGAAACAAGGGGATGGGTAGATGAGCGAATACGCAGAACCCTGTAGGAGCAAGCTCCCCAATGACTTGGGTAGTTCGCAGGTTTGCGCTCAACCGCTGAACCTGTGGGAGCGGGCTTGCTCGCGAAAGCGGTGGGTCAGTCGACATCAATGTTCAATGTCCGACCGCTTTCGCGAGCAAGTCGGATCGCCGCACCGCCGCTCCCACAGTAGGTAGGGGGCGCCCGGGAGAATTGTGTCAGCCCAGCATTTCCCGCATCCGATACCAGAACATGCCAAGGGCCAGCAGCGGCGAGCGCAGGGCGCGTCCGCCGGGGAAGGTCATGTGCGGCACGGCGCTGAACACGTCGAAGCCCTTGCTGTGTCCGGCATGGATCGCTTCGCCCAACAACTTCGCGCACCAGTGGGTCACGTTCAGGCCATGGCCGGAGTAGCCCTGGGCGTAGAACACGTTCGGGTGCTGGCTCAGACGCCCGACCTGCGGGAAGCGGTTGGCCGAGATGCCGATCATGCCACCCCACTGATAGTCGATGCGCGTGTTGGCCAGTTGCGGGAACACCTTGAGCATCTGCGGGCGCATGTAGGCCGCGATGTCCGCCGGGTCGCGCCCCGAGTAATGACAGGCACCGCCGAACAACAGACGCCGGTCAGCCGAGAGCCGGTAGTAATCCAGTCCGACTTTCTGGTCGCACAGCGCGACGTTGTGCGGAATCAGTTGCCTGGCGGCGTCTTCCGACAAGGGTTCGGTGGCGATGATGTAGCTGCCCGCCGGGAGTACCTTGCCGCTGAGCTTCGGTTCCAGCTCTTCCAGGTGGGCATTGCAAGCGAGCACCAGCGTGGCCGCACGCACGGTGCCCCCGGCACAGCGCACCTGCACCGTGCTGCCGTGGATCAACTCCAGCACCGGGCTTTGCTCGAAGATCTGCACGCCAAGGGACTCGGCGACTTGCGCTTCGCCCAGTGCCAGGTTCAACGGATGCAGGTGCCCCGAGCCCATGTCGACCAGGCCGCCGGCGTAAACGCCGGAGTCCACCACCTGCTCGCGGATCTGGCCAGGTTCGATCAGGCGCGTTTCGTGAGCGTAACCGGACTCGAGCAATTGGGCGTGTTCGGCCTTCAGCCCGGCAAAATGCGCCGGGGTGTTGGCCAGTTCACAGAAGCCCCAGCGCAGGTCGCAATCAATGCCGTGTTCGCGGATGCGATGGGCCACGACTTGCACCGATTCGACCCCGGCCTGTTCCAGGTACTGCACGCCTTCGGCGCCCACATGTCTGGCAAAGCCGCTGACGTCATGGCCGATGCCGCGTATCAACTGGCCGCCGTTGCGTCCGCTGGCGCCCCAGCCAATCCGCCGGGCCTCCAGCAGGACCACCGAGAGCCCGCGCTGGGCCAGTTCGATGGCAGTGTTGATGCCGGTGAAACCCGCGCCGACCACGCAGACATCGGCCACCAGGTCCGAGGCCAGCGCGGGACGCTGCCTCATGCCCTTGGCGGACGCTGCGTAATAGGAGTGGGTATGTTCCTGGGTGTACTGATTCATTTGTTGGACTTCACTTTGCTCCACGAGCGGGTCATCAGGCGCATGATCGACTGTGGCGGCGTGGTGGAGATGTAGAGTTTGTCGAGGACTTCCTGGGGCGGATACACCTCGGGGTTGCTGACCAGCTCGGGGTCCATGTACTGCTTGGCGGCCGGGTTCGGGTTGGCGTAGCCGACCGACGCGCTGACCTTGGCAATCACTTGCGGGTCCAGCAGGTAGTTGATGAAGGCGTGGGCTTCTTTCGGATTGCCGGCGTCGGCGGGGATGGCCAGCAGGTCGAACCACAGGTTGGCGCCTTCCTTGGGAATGGCGTAGGCGATGTTCACGCCGTTGTTGGCTTCCTTGGCGCGGTTGGCGGCCTGGAACACGTCGCCCGAGTAACCGAACGCCACGCAGATGTCACCGTTGGCCAGGTCCGAGACGTACTTGGAGGAGTGGAAGTAGGTGATGTACGGGCGGATCTGCAGCAGCTTGGCTTCGGCCTTCTTGAAGTCTTCGGGGTTTTCGCTGCGCGGGTCCATGCCCATGTAGTTGAGGACCGCCGGGAACACCTCATCCGCCGAGTCCATCATCGACACGCCGCAGGCACTGAGCTTCTTGATGTTTTCCGGTTCGAACAGCACGGCCCAGGAGTCGATCTTGTCGATGCCCAGCACAGCCTTGACCTTGTCGACGTTGTAGCCGATGCCGTTGGTGCCCCACAGGTAGGGCACCGAGTGGGCGTTGCCCGGATCGTTTTTCTCCAGCAGCGCCAGCAGTTTCGGGTCCAGATTCTTGAAGTTCGGCAACTGCTCGCGATCGAGCTTGAGGAACGCGCCGGCCTTTACCTGGCGGGCGAGGAAGTGGTTCGACGGCACGACCACGTCATACCCGGTGCGACCGGCAAGCAGTTTGCCTTCCAGGGTTTCGTTGGAATCGAAAACGTCGTAGATCACCTTGATCCCGGTCTTGGCCTGGAAGTCGGCGAGGGTGGTTTCGCCGATGTAGTCGGTCCAGTTGTAGACACTGACCTGGGGTTGAGCCTGGGCAACGGCGCTGAACAGAACCGCCAGTGCGGCCGGGACCATGGATTTCAATAGACGCATATCGATACCTTCTTGGAATTATTGGATGCTTCAGGCAATTCTTTGGTAATCACTTGCCTCCTGTGGGAGCGCAGGCCTCAGACGCTGAGCATCAGGAACTCACGCTCCCACGAACTGATCACGCGCTTGAAGTTCTCGTGCTCGGCGCGTTTGACTGCGACGTAGCCCCGTACGAACTTGCTGCCCAGGTAGCGGCTGATGGTGTCGCATTCTTCCATCTGGGTCAGGGCGTCTTCGATGGTGATCGGCAGGCGCAGGTTGCGACGCTCATAGGCGCGGCCCTGTACCGCGGCACTTGGCTCGATACGCTCGACCATGCCCAGGTAACCGCACAGCAGGCTGGCGGCGATGGCCAGGTACGGGTTGGCGTCGGCACCCGGCAGGCGGTTTTCCACGCGCATGGCGTCCGGGCTGGACGTCGGTACGCGCAGGCCGACGGTGCGGTTTTCTTCGCCCCATTCGACGTTCACCGGTGCCGAGGTGTCCGGCAGGAAGCGGCGGAACGAGTTGACGTTCGGCGCGAACATCGGCAGCACTTTCGGGATGTACTTCTGCAAGCCCCCGATGTGATGCAGGAACAGCTCGCTCATGTTGCCATCGGCATCGGCGAAGATCGGCTGGCCGGTAGCAATGTCCACCACGCTCTGGTGAATATGCATGGCGCTGCCAGGCTCGTCGCCGACCGGCTTGGCCATGAAGGTTGCCGCCACGTTGTGCTTGAGCGCCGCTTCACGCATGGTGCGCTTGAACACGGTGATCTGGTCGGCCAGGTCCAGTGCGTTGCCATGACGGAAATTGATTTCCATCTGCGCCGGGCCGTCTTCGTGGATCAGCGTGTCGAGGTCCAGGCCTTGCAGTTCGCACCAGTCGTAGACGTCTTCGAACAGCGGATCGAATTCGTTGGCCGCGTCAATGGAGAACGACTGCCGACCGCTTTCGGCACGGCCCGAACGGCCCATCGGCGCCTTGAGCGGCAAGTCCGGGTCTTCGCAGCGCTGGGTCAGGTAGAACTCCATTTCCGGCGCTACAATCGGCCGCCAGCCTTTGTCGGTGTACAGCTGCAGGACTTTCTTCAGCACGTTGCGCGGCGACAGCTCGATCGGGTTGCCGAACTTGTCGAAGGTGTCGTGGATCACGATGGCGGTCGGCTCGATGGCCCACGGCACCACGTAGACGGCGTCGGCGTCCGGCTTGCACACCATGTCGATGTCGGCCGGGTCGAGCAGGTCGTAGTAGATGTCGTCGTCGACAAAGTCCCCGGTTACCGTTTGCAGAAGGACACTTTCCGGCAGGCGCATGCCTCGCTCATGCAGGAACTTGTTGGTCGGTGCAATTTTGCCGCGTGCAATGCCGGTCAGGTCGCTGACAACGCACTCGACTTCGGTAATCTTGTGATCTTTCAGCCAAGTGAACAGCTGATCGAAAGGGACATTCATAAAGACCTCGTTATTGGTTTTATTAACGCCAGGAGAGGCCGGTTTCATCCGCCGGACACTTCCCCTGTAGCGCGTTGAGGTCTATCTTGGGCGAGCCTTGCGGTTCCATCTATCCACTTTAAGCAGCACAAAGCGCACCAAAAGAGTGCGTAAGGTCATCCCATGACAGGTTCCAACGCCCTCCAGGTCCAAGCCTTCAACACCGCCGATGTCGCCGAGCAAATCCGCGCCACACCGGGTTGGACTCAGCATTACCAGCAGATGTCGCCGGGGCATTTCGCGGGGTTGGTGCGCTATCTGGATCTGCAGGGCGTGGAGATTTACGAAGAGTCGATGAATACCCGGGTCGAGCAGAATTTCAGTGCGCCCCAGGGCTCGTTGTCGTTCTGTTTCGATCGCGGCGACAACGCGCTGTACGTATTGAATGGCGAAAGTCGCAACATCTGGATCACCCCGGAGAATTACCAGGAAATCGCCGTGGTGTTCGGGCCGGAGTTCGTAAAACGCCACAGCCTCGACATCGCCCGGCTCGAAGGGCTGTTCATGGCGCCGCTCAACTCGCAGCAGAACGCGCTGTTCTGCCGCTGGCTCAGCGGGACCCTGACGCGGCTGTCGCAGACCTTCGACCCACCGAGCCGCGAAGCGCTGACCCAGCAATTGCTGGAAGACTGCCTGTTCATTCTCGACAACGCCTGTGTCGGCCTCGACCAAGGCGCATTGCAGCGCCGTGCCGGAGAGCGGGCGATCATGAAGCGGGTAGGGGAATGGGCGGCGGACACCCCGGAAGAACACCTCAACCTGCTGGAATTGTCCCATGTGGCCGGGGTTTCACTGCGCCAGTTGCAGCATGCGTTCAAGACCTACACCGGCATGGCGCCGACCCAATGGCTGCGCTTGCGCCGCCTCAACAGCGCCCGCCGCGAATTGCTGAGCCGCACGCCCACGCAAACCACCGTGGCTGAAGTGGCGATGCGCTGGTCGTTCTGGCACCTGGGGCGGTTTTCCAGCAGCTATCGCGCGCTGTTCAAGGAACTGCCGAGCGACACCCTCAAGCGTGCGAGTGTCGCGCAGCCCATCGGGCGCGGCCGGCGTTAAAACGTCGGCGGCGTAATCACCCAGATCACCACCGCGTCCACATCGCCGGGGTTGCCGTAGCGGTGCGGCTCCTGGCTGGAAAAGCTGAAGCTGTCGCCTTCATTGAGCTGGAAATGGCGCTCGCCAACCCACAGTTCGAAACTGCCGGACAGCAGAAAACCGGCTTCTTCGCCATCGTGGCTGTAGCTTTGCTGGCTGTAGGTGCCGGGCGGGAACCGTGAGTGGAGCATTTCCAGTTGGCGGTTGGCTTGCGGCGTCAGCAACTGGTCGACGATGCCGTCTTCGTAATGCACGTTCAGACGGCTGTTCTTGCGCACCACGACGCCATCGTCTTCGGGGGCGGTGACCGCTTCACTGGCGAAGAACCACTGGATGGTGACACCGAGACTGCGGGCAATGTTGAACAGCGCCGGAATCGACGGGTAGGCGAGGTTGCGTTCCAGCTGGCTGATGTAGCCGGCGGTGAGTTCGCTCTGTTGCGCCAGTTCCGCCAGGGTCATGCCCCGGCGTTTGCGCAGGCCGCGAATGCGTGTGCCGAGGAAATGCGGTTCGGCGTTGCCGGGTGCGGGCTGTGTGGTGCTGCTGTTGCTCATGGTCAAATCCGAACCGGGAGGAGTGGCGCAAATCCCTGTAGGAGCGAGCTTGCTCGCGATGGTCGCCAACGATAACGCTGCAAGCCTGACACCCAGCGGTGTTCTCGGGTTCATCGCGAGCAGGCTCGCTCCTACAGGGGTGGTGTTAGCCGTCTAAGCCCCCGAGTATAAACAGCCTTAAAGCTCCCACGCGACTTTCAGGCCTTCATAAATCGCTTCTTCGGCGGTGCGCGGCGCCAGGCAGTCGCCGATGCGGCGAAACTCCACCAGCCCTTGCAACTCGGCGCCCAACGTATCCACTGGTTGATGACCCTGGCACAGCACCAGCGTATCGATGTTCTCCATCAGCATCGGCTCGCCGCTGGCGGTGTGTTGCAGGTAGACCGTGTTGTCATCGCAGCCATACAGCCGCGCGTACGGCGTGATCGGCACGCCCAGTTTATGCAGCTCGCCGGCCAGTTGATCGCGCACGTACAGCGGCAGGTTTTCCCCGCAGTGGGTGCCGTTGACCGCCAGTTGCACCTGATGCCCGGCACGAACCAGGCGCTCGGCGATGCCGGGGCCGATCCAGTCGCAGCGCCAGTCGACCACCACCACCGAACGGCCGATCCGTACCTCGTCGCGCAACACCTGCCAGGCGTCCACCACCTGCAATTCACCGCCACGCTCGAAGCTTGGCCAGTAGGGCTCGGCACCGGTGGCGACGATCACCATGTCCGGTTTTTCCTGCTCCACCAGTGCCCGGTCGACCCGCGTGTTGCGCAGCACGCGCACGCCGGCCAGCTGCATTTCCCGCTGCAGGTTGGTGCTGGCGCCGCCAAACTCACTGCGCCGTGGCAGCAACTGCGCGAGCAACACCTGGCCGCCCAGTTGCGAGCTGGCTTCGTACAACGTCACCTCATGGCCGCGTTGGGCCGCGACGGTGGCGGCTTTCATCCCGGCCGGGCCACCGCCGGCGATCATGATGCGTTTGCGTTGTGGCGCTTGTTGGCGTTCGCCGAAGATCAGCTCGCGACCGGTTTCCGGGTGCTGGATGCAGGAAATCGGCAAGCCCTTGTGGAAGTGCCCGATGCACGCCTGGTTACAGGCAATGCACGCGCGCACGTCTTCGACGCGGCCGGTGTCGGTCTTGTTGGGCATCTGCGGATCGCAGATCAACGCCCGGGTCATGCCGCAGACATCGGCCTGGCCGCGAGCCAGAATCAGCTCGGCTTCCTGGGGCTGGTTGATGCGCCCGGTGACGAACAGCGGAATGTTCAAACCGGCCTTGAACGTCCCGGCTTCCTTGGCCAGGTACGCCGCTTCGATCGCCATGGGTGGCACGATATGCACCGCGCCGCCCAGAGAGGCCGAAGTCCCGGCGACGATGTGCACGTAATCGAGCTGCGCTTGCAGTGACTGCACGGCGGCCAGGGATTCGTCTTCGGTCAGGCCTTCGGGGTCGCGCTCGTCGGCAGAGATGCGCAGGCCGATGATGAACTGCTCGTCGGTCGCCGCACGCACGGCTTCGATGACTTCGCGCAGGAAACGCAAGCGCTGTTCCAAATCTCCGTTGTAACCATCGGTGCGCCGGTTGACCCGCGGATTGATGAATTGCGCCGGCAGGTAACCATGGCTGGCAACCACTTCGACGCCATCGATCCCGGCCTGATGCAGGCGGCTTGCGGCAGCGGCATAACCGGCAACGATTTCATCGATCATGGCCTGATCGAGTGCGCGGGGCATCACCCGGAAACGTTCGTTGGGCACTGAAGATGCGGAGTAGGCCACCGCCAGCAGGCCATCGCTGGACTCCATGATCTCCCGACCCGGATGGAACACCTGGGACAACACCAGGGTGCCGTGGGCGTGGCAGGTTTGCGCCAGTTTGCGATAACCCTCGATGCACGCATCGTCGGTGGCCATCAGCACATGGGAGGTGTAGCGCGCACTGTCGTGCACACCGGCCACTTGCAGCACGATCAGCCCGGCACCGCCTTCGGCACGTGCCCGGTGGTAGGCGATCAGTTGTTCATTGACCAGATTGTCGGTGGGCATCGAGGTGTCGTGACCGCTGGACATGATGCGGTTTTTCAGGCGCTTGCCACGGATTTCCAGGGGTTCGAACAGGTGCGCGAAGGCAGGTGTCGAGGTCGGCATGGTGCAGGTACTCCAGGCAGGCTGACCTGTGTAGGAGCGAGCTTGCTCGCGATGGACCCGAGAACGCCGCGGGGTGTCAGGTACCCAGCGTTATCGTTGACGTCCATCGCGAGCAAGCTCGCTCCTACAGAGGCAGCAGGTTTTGTGCGTTGTTATTATTGCGCTATAGAAATTTACCTTCAGTAAAAAATCAACTTGTTTTTTTACTGCGGCGTGGAGTAATTTCATTTCGAGCCCGCTCCCGGGCCGTACCTCACAACAATAAAAAAGGGCTGCGCCGGCCTCTGTCCGGGCAGCACCTGCAAGAGGAACCCTTGATGAAATCGCACACGCTCAAGCACGGTTTTTATCCCTTGGTGTTGTCCATGGCCATGGGCCTGGGCAGCGCTCAGGCAGCATCGGACATGGTGGTGGTCGGATACGGCGGAGCCGGACAAAAAGCCCAGGACGTGGCGTTGTTTCAACCCTTCGCCGCCGTGGATCAAAGCAAGGTGATCCAGAGCGAATACAACGGCGAGATGGCCAAGATCAAAGTGATGGTCGACACCGGCAACGTCGACTGGGACGTGGTGCAGATCGAAGGCCCCGACCTGATGCGCGGCTGCGAGGAAGGCATGTACGAGCGCCTGGACTGGACCCGCCTGGGTCACGCCGACCAGTTGATCCCCGAAGCAGCACAGGAATGCGGTTCCGCCGCACTGGTGTGGAGCGTGGCGATTGCCTACGACACCGACAAACTGGCCCAGGCCCCGACCTCCTGGGCAGACTTCTGGGACGTGAAGAAAACCCCCGGCAAGCGCGGGATGCGTAAACGCGCGGTGTACAACCTGGAGTTCGCCTTGCTCGCGGACGGCGTGAAAACCGAAGACGTCTATACAGTACTCGGTACCCCGCAAGGCGTGGACCGGGCATTCGCCAAACTCACTGAACTCAAGCCTTACATCCAGTGGTGGGAGGCCGGCGCGCAACCGCCGCAGTGGCTGACCGCCGGCGATGTGGTGATGACCTCGACCTACAGCGGACGCATCGCCGACGCCGCGCAGAAAGGCAGTCACCTCGGCCTGGTCTGGCCCGGCAGCCTATACGGCATGGACTACTGGGCGATCATCAAAGGCTCCAGGCACGTGGACCAGGCCAAGCGCTTCATCGCCTTTGCCAATCAGCCGGACGCCCAGGTCAACTACGTGCAGCAGATCCCCTACGGCCCGACCAACATCCAGGCCGCCGCACGGCTGGACGACAAACTGGCGCAATGGGTGCCTACGGCGCCGCAGAACCTCAAGGGCGCGCTGGCGATGAACGTCGGCTTCTGGGTCGATCATGGCGAAGAGCTGGAAGAGCGCTTCAACGCCTGGGCCAGTAAATAAATGCGCGTGGCTGGACGTGTGCAAGCGTCCAGCCTTACTGTCTGCCCAGCCGATCAGCCTGGAGAACCACGACAATGAATAAAATCGCCAGCCACCTGGCCCCTGAGCGCAGCGCCACCGAGCAGCGCCTGCGTGAGGAACTGGCGGCCTGCTACCGCCTGATTGCGCACTTTCGCATGACCGACCTGATCTTCACCCACATCTCGGTGCGCATTCCGGGGCCGGAGCATCACTTTCTGATCAACCCCTACGGGCTGATGTTCGACGAAATCACCGCGTCCAACCTGGTGAAAATCGACCTCGATGGCCACGCTGTGGAGCCATCGCCATACCCGGTCAACCCGGCGGGTTTCGTGATCCACAGCGCCATTCATGGCGCCCGTGAAGATGCGCAGTGCGTGCTGCACACCCACACCAAGTCCGGGTGTGCGGTGGCGGCGTTGAAGTGCGGGTTGTTGCCGGTCAATCAGATTTCCATGGAGTTCTACGGCCGGGTTGCCTATCACGACTACGAAGGGGTGGCGCTGGACCTGAGCGAGCAACAACGGCTGGTGGCGGACCTGGGCGACAAATCGGTCCTGATGCTGCGCAACCACGGGTTGCTGACCGTGGGCGAAACGGTGAGCGAGGCGTTCCTGCGCATGTACTACCTGGAAAAGGCCTGTGAAATCCAGTTGGCCGCGCAAGCGGCCGGTGAAGTTGTTCTGCCGTCGCATGAGGTCTGCGCGCATACCGAGCGGCAGTTCAATGATCCGGGGCGGCCGTTGGAGGAAGGCGAGTTGAACGATCCGGATGCCATGCAACTGGCCTGGGCGGCGTTGTTGCGGATGCTGGATCGGGTGGCGCCGGGGTATCGGGACTGATCCAGACCCTATGTTGTTTGAACTGGCCTCTTCGCGAGCAAGCCCGCTCCCACAGGAGATTTGCACCGTACGCAAAACCCTGTGGGAGCGGGCTTGCTCGCGAAGCAGGCGCCGCGGTCCATCTGACTGGAGACAAGGCCCACTCTTGCTGTACAGTCGTTCAGCCCGCCGCCAACCCGCGCCGGCCCAAACGATTGAACCAAGGAGCGTGTCGCCCATGAACCAGGAAGCCCGTTTTTCCCGCATGGAACCGGAGCTGCGCAAAGCCAACCTGATCGAGGCGACGCTGGTGTGCCTCAAGCGTCACGGCTTCCAGGGTGCGTCGATCCGCAAGATATCCGCCGAGGCCGGGGTCTCGGTGGGACTGATCAGCCATCACTATTCCGGCAAGGATGAACTGGTGGCCGAGGCCTACATGGCAATCACCGGGCGGGTCATGACCCTGCTGCGCGACGCCATGGAGCAGGCCGCACCGAATGCCCGGGAGCGTTTGTCGGCGTTTTTCCGCGGTTCGTTTTCCGCTGAACTGCTCGATCCGCAACTGATCGATGCCTGGCTGGCGTTCTGGGGCGCGGTGAAAACCGCCGAGGCGATCAACAAGGCCCACGATCATTCCTATGGCGAGTATCGCGCCATCCTGCGCAAGGTGCTGGCGGAATTGGCCCAGGAGGAGGGGTGGGAAAACTTCGACGCCGACCTTGCCGCCATCAGCCTCAGCGCCTTGCTCGACGGCCTGTGGCTGGAGTCCGGGCTGAACCCCGGGACCTTTACCCCGGAACAGGGCATCCAGATTTGCGAGGCCTGGGTCGATGGTTTGCGGGCCGGTGGACGCCAGCGCTTTTGCGTGCAGACGAGCGACTGTTGATCAGTTGTTCAACACTGGATACTCTCTGGCGCCGATGCGGGAAAACACTCTAATAAGAAACTGGCCTTCGGGCCTGAGCCGGACACCAAGCGATGACTCCTCGGGTACTGATCGTCGATGACGATCCGCTGATTCGCGATCTGCTGCATGCCTACCTGTCCCAGGAAGGCTACGACGTCCATTGCGCCGCCACGGCGGAACTGGCTGAAACCTTCCTCGCCAGCCAGTCCGTCGACCTGGTGATGCTCGACATCCGCCTGCCGGGCAAGGACGGTCTGACCCTGACCCGCGAGCTACGGGTGCGTTCGGAGGTCGGGATCATCCTGATCACCGGGCGTAACGATGAAATCGACCGCATCGTCGGCCTCGAATGCGGCGCCGATGACTATGTGATCAAACCCCTCAATCCAAGGGAACTGGTGTCCCGGGCGAAAAACCTGATTCGCCGGGTACGTCATGCGCAGATACCACAGCCAGCCGTTGCGCAGGCCAAACCGGTCAAGCAGTTCGCCGATTGGGCACTGGACACCGACCGCCGTCGCCTGATCGATCCATCGGGCAACGAAACCCTGCTGACCCACGGCGAATACCAGTTGCTCAGCGTGTTCCTGCGCAACAGCGGCCACACCCTCAGCCGCGATCAATTGATGGACCAGATCCGCAACCGCGAATGGGTGCCCAACGACCGTTCCATCGACGTGCTGGTCGGACGCCTGCGTCGCAAATTGCACGACGATCCGGCCGAACCGCAGTTGATCATCACCATTCACGGCGCCGGTTACCTGTTCACCGCCGGCGTGGCGGCGTGATTTTCATTGGCGTACTACAGGCCTATCAAAACTAGCCACATATAACTACAGATGTCACGCGTGCACTTGGTTTTTGTTGATGCAATAAAATGTAATTTTCTTTCAGGAGCTTCATGCAGCAGGTTGCGCTAACTTATTGTTGTGCATGGAAAAACTGTCTGAGTCATTAGCAGGATTTCGAAATGTTATGAAATGCTTTGAAGACTCGTTAGATGGTTCATGTGTTAATGCGAGGGCGCCAGCGTCTACGCCTGTACAAAAAAGCAAAACAACCTGTTTCAGGAGATATAATGCCCATAGCATTTAATTCTACAGTTAAGCTTCCTGCTGTTGATTCATCAAAGCTCTCATCTACCGAAGTGCCTGGTGTTATTTCTCGAGAACTCGTATCGGCTTCGAATGCCAGTAAGGGCTTCGCACCATTATCAAAGTCAAAGTCGTTACCCAGTATAGCCATTGATAACTCGAACTTTGCATCCGCAAAAAATAGCGGGGCAGGGACGCTTTGGAGAGCTCAGCCAGCAGTGTTTAATGAAATACGCAGAGCGCTTTACCAACTTGAAAATGAAAAAGCCCTGCAGTTCGCAATAGAGCCCTCAGCGTATGAGGTGGATCTATCAAGTGGTAACTCTGTCACAGCCCTGAGCTACACGCAACCAACGCCCAGGACTTGCCATCTCACTTCTTTTTTAGCTGCTGTGCATGATCTATTGGCGCCGAATTTTATCGCGCAGGCAACTGTTGTCGACAAGTTGGATTTTGCCATTGGGTTCTTAACCGATGAAGAGCGAGCACATGTATTTACGGATGGCTTCAGTCTACAGCAATTAACAAACATTGGTGGTCGCCTCCTTGATGGTTGTGGTATCTCATGGGGCGCGGAATATTTTCCAGTTCCCAACACCTCTTTTGAGGATTTTGCAAAACAGTTAAATCAGTTAGATGGGAAGAGGTTGATCGTGAACTTTGGTGGGGCGCAGTTGTATCAATTGGGAAAGGTCGAGCAGCCTCTAGATCAATATGCACCCCACTTTACTAGTAAAAATACTGGGCATTTTACATACGTTGACAAAATGAGGGTTGATGAGGAAGGTCGTTGTTATCTTCATCTTGTTGAACATGCAAATTATAAATATGGCGATGATCCTTGGGTGCCCTTGGCAGAGCTGTATGATTCAATGAAGCGTCCCGGTACAACCGGAGAGAGCAGAGGGTATATGCTTCTTTCTCCAAAGTCCTGATGTAAAAAACGAGTACAGGCATATTGGGCACGATAGTTATTGCTGCCAATCTGCCTTGGAGTTCTCCAACCCATCGTAAGCGCGAAGGCGTGTTGGCGCCGAGCTTGCCGAAGGTTCGGCTCTGAACATCAAGCACATTCCCTATGGGTAATAACCTGTATGAGCCAGGCTGCCGGCGAAAGCGCTCTTGAGATCACCTTCGCCGGCAAGCCTGGTTCATACGAGGTTGTGTGTTGTAGTATGAGCGTGTCTCCAGTTGTTCATAGTTGTAACAGCGCGATCGTCTCCAAATCCATCTTTCACAAAAAAACCATGAGCACAGTAGATAGTTTGCTTTAAGCTGTTTCAGTCGACACCATCTCCCACTTTTCTGAACGCGTGCTTAGTCTGACCTCAGACACATCACCTCTGACCAATCACACTAATTCGAGGGCTCGCATGACTACTCACTGTTCTCTGCTCGGTTTGGTCGAAGCAGTCGCTGCGGGGAACACCCTCAATCACCCCGTCCAGAGCAATTCGCTGGACACCGACCGCCGTCGCCTGATCGATCCATCGGGCAACGAAACCCTGCTGACCCACGGCGAATACCAGTTGCTCAGCGTGTTCCTGCGCAACAGCGGCCACACCCTCAGCCAGATCCGCAACCGCGAATGGGTGCCCAACGACCGCTCCATCGACGTGCTGGTCGGGCGCCTGCGTCGCAAACTGCACGACGATCCGGCCGAACCGCAGTTGATCATCACCATTCACGGCGCCGGTTACCTGTTCACCGCCGGCGTAGCGGCCTGAACCGGATGGCGCGATGGCTTTGCCTGCTGGCGCTGCTGGTGGCCGGCCAGGGCGTTGCGGCGGACAAGGTTCGCTATTGCGATTACCCGGTGTACCCGCCGGTCTCCTGGAGCGATGGCAAACAGGTGCGTGGCCTGGCGCCGAGCGTGGTGAAAAACCTGTTCGGTCAGTTGGGGTACGAAGTCGAGATGGTCGTGCTGGGCAACTGGAAACGCTGCCTGCTGGACGCCGCCGAAGGTCGGGTCGATGTGGTGCTGGCCTACAGCACCGCGCAACGGGAGCAGAGCATGCTGTTCTCGACGGTGCCGGTATTGCGTGAAGAAGTGGCGCTGTTCATCAACCGTCAACACCCGGTGAAATTCGAGCAACTGGATGACCTGGCCCATTACCGTGGCGGCCTGTTGTTCGGCGAAAGCTACGGTGTGGAGTTCGATCGCATGGTCGCGCGCAACAACAACATCGAATGGGTGTCCGACAGCCACCAGAACTTCGGCAAGCTGATTCGCGGGCGCATCGACTTCATCACCCAGGAGCGGCGCACCGGCCAGTTGTACGTGGAAAACCTGCCCGGCGGCCAGGACATCGTCGCCTTGCCCAAAGCCTTGAGCGTGGACTATCTGCGGGTTGCCGTGTCGCGGCGCTCGCCCTTGGCCAATCGCATGCCCGAGATCAACGCGCAATTGCAGCGCATGGTCGATGCCGGCGATATCGAACGCTGGCTCAATCAAAGCGAAGTGACCTACCGCGACATGATCAACCTGCCGGCGGATGCGCAATGATTCGCGCGCGTCCCGGTGGACTGTTGCGGCGCCTGTTGCTGTTCATTCTGTTGTTCAGCCTGTGCTTCACCGTGCTGGCCAGCAGCGTGCAACTGTACATCGAGTATCGACGGGAAATGCGCGACATCGATTCGCGCATGGAACTGATCCGCGCCGGCTACCTGGCCAGCCTGGAACGCAGCCTGTGGGACTTGAACCAGGAGCAGCTGAACGTGCAGTTGCGCGGGCTGGTGGACTTCTCCGACGTCGCGCGGGTGCACTTGACCAGCGCCGATTTCGACCTGATACAGGGCAATCCCGAGCCGGTCGGGCCGCTGCGCATCGAGCGCTTTGCCCTGGACTATCAGCCGCCGTCCGGCCCGTTGCGTAACCTGGGTGAACTGGAAGTCAGCACCGATCTGGGCGCGGTGTACCAGCGTCTGTACGCCACCGGTTTGACCAGCCTGTTGTGGATGGCGGTGTTTCTCTGCGGTCTGGCCGTGGCGTTGTCGGGCTTGTTTTATCGCCTGGTGACCCGACACCTGAAAGTCATGGCCGAGTTCGCCCGGCGCATCGCCGCCGGTGAATGGCAGGAACCCCTGCAACTGGACAAGCGCCGCGGCAGCGACGAAATCGACACCGTGGCCCATGCCCTGGACGATATGCGCCGGGCGATCCTGCACGACATCGAGCGCCGGGAAAGCGATCGCCTGGCCTTGCAGGACAACCGCGACGAGCTGCTGAAAATGGTCGAGCGCCGCACCGCCAGCCTGATGCGCGCCAAGGATGAAGCGGAAGCGGCCAACCTTGCCAAGTCGCGGTTCCTGGCGACCATGAGCCACGAACTGCGCACGCCCCTCAACGGCATCCTCGGCATGGCCGAATTGCTGCGCGGCGCGCGCCTGGATGCCCAGGACGGCAAACGCCTGGATGCCTTGCACAAGGCCGGCGAAGGCTTGCTGACGATCCTTAACGAAGTGCTGTATTTCGCCAAGCTGGAGGAGGGCGTCAGCCATCCCGAGCCGGTGGATTTCTCGCTGCGCCAGTTGCTCGACGAGGTGCTGACGCTGCTGGAGCCGCGAGCCTTGAACAACGACACGATCCTCAGTTGCCGGGTCGACCAGCGGATTGCCGACCATCACCACGGCGCCGAGCAATTCCTGCGCCAGGTGCTGAGCAACCTGTTGGCCAACGCGATCAAGTTCACCGAGGGCGGCGAAGTCAGTGTCCAGGTGGCGCTTCTCGGCGAAACCGGCGAACAAGTGGGACAGCGGCTGCGGGTCAGTGTCACTGACGACGGCATCGGCATTGCCCCGGCGATGCAGGCGAAGATTTTCGAGCGTTTCACCCAGGCCAGCGAAGAAGTCGCGCAACGTTTTGGCGGCACCGGGTTGGGATTGGCGATCTGCAAACACCTGGTGGAGCAGATGGGCGGCTGCATCGGTGTGGACAGCGAAGAGGGGCGCGGCAGTTGTTTCTGGTTCGAGCTGTCCCTGCAGCCGGCCAGCGGCGTGGCAGAGGCCCCGCCGGTTCTGGCGGCGGGGCCGGCACTGGATATCCTGGTGGTCGAAGACGTGGCGCTCAACCGCGAAGTGGCCAAGGGGTTGCTGCAGCGCGACGGCCACCGGGTGTGGCTCGCCGAAGACGCGGAGCAGGCGCTGCAACACTGCACAACGCAGGTTTTCGATTTGCTGTTGCTGGACGTGCATCTGCCGGGCATCAGCGGTGTCGAGTTATGCCGGCAGATCCGTCACAGCGACGGGCCGAACCGCCATACGCGCATTTTCGCCCTGACCGCCAGCGTGCAACCGGCACTGGTGCGCAGTTATCTGGAGGCCGGCATGGACGGTGTCCTGGCCAAGCCCTTGAAGCTGGAAAACCTGCGCCAGGTGCTGGAAGGGCGTACTCACTTCGCCGGGGCGCTGATGAGCGATGAAGCGATGGACTGGCCGCTGTTGCAGACCCATCGCACCTTGCTCGGTGAGCAAAAGGTCCAGGGCCTGCTGGCGGTGCTGCGCGATTCGATCCTGCAGCACCGCGATGCGCTGCATGAAGCCATGGCCGCCGCTGACTGCACAGAGGTCGCGCAACTGGCGCACCGTCTGGCCGGCAGCTGCGATTCCCTGGGTTTCAGGGCCCTGGCCAGCACCTTGAGGACGCTGGAAACCCTGGCGTTGGCCAACGATGAGTCGGACATCCAGCGTATGAACCCGGCGCTGGATGAGCAATTGCAGCACTCGCTCGATACCCTCAAAGGCCTGTTGCAGAGCTGACGTACAAATTTGTTACGACTTTGTACAACTTCGATCTTTACGGTCAACGCGAACTTACATGGCTTTCCAATAATCGACGCAACCGCCGCAGCGCGGTCTTCGAAGCTTATTGGAGATAATAATAATGAATTGCCGTAAAGCTGATCCCTCCCTGCGCCGTGACGTCCTGTCGCGCGCTGCGCTCCTCACTGACTGCTGAGGTGCCGAGATGAACGAAAACACTGATCGCAGCACCCATCAAAAAGGCATACAGCTGACCCGCGCTCTCAAGAGCCGGCACATCTTCATGCTGTCCCTGGGCGGCGTCATCGGCACCGGGCTGTTCATGGGCTCCGGCGTGACCATCAACCAGGGCGGCCCGGTGGGGGCGATCCTGGCTTATCTGGTCGCGGGTTTCCTGATGTACCTGGTGATGGTCTGCCTGGGTGAACTGTCGGTGCAGATGCCGGTGTCCGGTTCGTTCCAGACCCACGCCACCAAGTACATCGGCCCGGCCACCGGGTTCATGATCGGCTGGGTGTACTGGATGAGCTGGGCCACCACCGTCGGCCTGGAATTCACCGCCGCCGGCATGCTGATGACCCGCTGGTTTCCGCAAGTGCCGATCTGGTACTGGTCGGCGCTGTTCGTGGTGGTGCTGTTCGGCATCAATGCCCTGGCCACCCGCGCTTTCGGTGAAGCCGAATACTGGTTCTCGGGGATCAAGGTCGCGGCCATTCTCGGTTTCATCGTGGTCGGTGTGCTGGTGATCTTCGGCGTGATGCCCCTGAGCAGCGGCGCACCGGCACCGATGGCGACCAACCTGATCGGCGATTCGTTGTTCCCCAACGGTCTGTCCGCCGTGTTCGCGGTGATGATGACCGTGGTCTACGCGTTCCAGGGGTGCGAGATCATGGGCGTGGCCGCCGGTGAAACCGACCAGCCGGAAAAGAGCATTCCCCGGGCCGTGCGTAACGTGGTGTTCCGCGTGCTGATTTTCTACGTGCTGGCGATCATCGTGCTGTCGGCCATCGTGCCCTGGCAGCAGGCCGGCCTGATGGAAAGCCCGTTCGTGCAGGTGTTCGACATGGTTGGCATTCCCTACGCCGCCGACCTGATGAACTTCGTGATCCTCACCGCGATCCTGTCGGTGGGCAACTCCGGCCTCTATGCCTCGACGCGCATCCTGTGGGCGATGTCGAAAACCGGCATGGCACCGAAAAGCCTGTCGCCCTTGAGCAAGCGTGGCGTGCCGTTGCGTGCCCTGAGCATCACCTTGTGCTTCGCGCTGGTATCGCTGATGACCAGCTTCGTTGCCGCCGACACCTTGTTCATGGTGCTGATGGCGGTGAGCGGCATGTCCGGCACCGTGACCTGGATCGTCATCGCCCTGGCGCAATACAAGTTCCGCAAGGCGTACCTGCGTGACGGCGGCAAACTCAGCGACCTGAAGTACCGCGCACCGTGGTTCCCGGTATTGCCGCTGATGTGCATCACGCTGTGCTGCTCGCTGTTCGTGTTCCTGGCCCTGGATGAAACCCAGCGTCCGTCGCTGTATTGGGGCTTTGGCTTCATTGCGCTGTGCTATGGCGCGTACTTCCTGATTCATCGCAAGCGTCAGGGCGTGCTGGCACCGAGCTTGCCGACTGCCTGATACCTCGAACTAAACACTTCCCCCCCCTGTGGGAGCGGGCTTGCTCGCGAAAGCGGAGTGTCAGTCACCATCAATGT
>NZ_MRCP01000015.1:0-193273 GCF_002303975.1 Pseudomonas sp. ACN5
GTCGAGGGCACTGCTGTCTGGGCATGGGTGGCGTCCACCACCTTTTTGTGCACCCGCACCTGATGGTCTGCACCGCTGACGAGCGAGGTAAACCGGTGGTCGTCAATGCGGTCGCCGGTGTAGTTGCACATGGGGAAGTAACGGACTCGACCTGATGGCAGAAACTGCTGATTCATCACCTGATCGAAGTAGCTCACCACCTCCGCGCCGGAGGCCAGCTCATACAAGCCCTCGTTCAGTGCCGTCGTATCTTTCGTTCCGCTACCCAGTTCCCTTGAGTTGACGCCATAGAAGGCCGAGGGCTGGTGCAACCGTACAAAGGGGTAGGCATCATTCCAGTGCCCGCCAGCTCGTTCGTGTCGGTCCACCATCACGATGCGTGCATTCGTTTCCTTGAGTAGCGTATCGACGAAGGCCATGGCCGTCGCGCCAGCACCGATGACCAGGTAATCGGTTTCGATCGGATTTTCGTCCATATGGCTGCACCGCCCTGAAGGTTGTCCCCTCAACTTCCGTAGATTAGCCACCAATGCCGCGCTCAATAGAACGAATGCTGCTCACCTCCATAACCAATGGAATTAATGGCTGCAGCCCGCGCGCCAGACGGACGCCCCATCAACCGCCGGGCTCGAGTGTGGTGAGCGCCGGTCGAATCCATAGCCGATTGCTGCCTGTCACGAAGGACTCGGTCGACTGGCTTGAAGGCACTGATTCACCCTGCATAAAAATCCGTCATGACATGTTATGACCTCCCTGAAAAACGGACTTTAACCAACAAATTCAGGGGTTTTAGGACGAATGGTCGAGAGGCGTCAAGCGCGGGGAATTGCAGGGAGTTTGCAGCCACTACAGGCTTTTCTGACGGGCGCGTTCGTCGCGGTGAAGTGAACTTCACTTTCATGACGTGTCACATTAAGTCCTTGTCAAGTGAACTTCAGTGGAGGTACAGCCTTATGAGCATGGCCACGATAGTCAGTGCCGTGATTTCCAGTCTCGCACCCAGTGTCTTTGACCAGAACAATCTGCAAGACCCCGGTGCACATGTCTCAGCCGTCGAATACCACTACGGTATGGACATCGATGTGAAACGGGTATTGCAGCGCACCGATACATCCGACAAGACCGGCGTCGTACCGGTGACCCTGGTCTACGAAGACAGCGAGGGCGAGATTCACAAGATCCGTTTCCTCGAATGGGGTGGAAGCCCTGCCGACCCTACCAGCATTGCCTGATCAACTCCTCGATCGGGTTCCGGGCCTAGCCGCCCCCTAACAAGAAGCGGAAGTTGAACCTCCTGTGCACTCAGTGCGATTGAGGTTTTGTGTTACCTGAAAATGGACATATTCGAATGACTGAAAGTTCATTCGCGAAACTCACTATTATCTTGGTGGCGTGTTGCCCCAGGATTAATTGATAACAATGGCTGGATCTGAATGGCAGTCAGCAACGGTAATCAAGCCGTGCCAAGAGCCAAGTTGATTCACTATTGAATAAAAGAGGTCACCATGGAACTTAGTATGTTTTCTTCGTCCACCGTGGAATATGTGCGTTTGGGCGTTGTCTATTTTCATCTTATCGCCTGTTGCGTGGCAATCGGGCTGGTCTTGACCAGTGACATCGCAATGGTCAAGCAACTCCTGAAGGGGGATGCGTCAGGTCACCAAGATGACGCGCACATGGAAAGCCTTCAAAAAACCGTATCGCTTGCACTTGTAGCGCTTTGGATTACTGGCATTGGTATTGTCGGGATCGATTATGCCGGTAAAGGGATGGAGTATTTCCTCAATCCAAAACTGCAAGCCAAAATCGGCATCGTCGTGCTGCTGACCTTTAACGGCTTCCTGTTGCATAGCGCTGTATTGCCGGCGCTGAAAAAAGCCGGTTCGTTACTCAAGCTCTCCTTCAGCCTGCGCATGCTGGCGCTGTTCTCCGGCGCTCTCTCCGCCGTGTCCTGGTTCTATGCCGCCATGCTCGGTGTCGGTCGTCCGCTGGCCTGGAAATACTCGCTGGTTGAGTTGCTGGCAGCCTATCCGGTTCTCATCGTCGGCGGTTTCGGGATGATGGTCCTGCTCACTGCCTGGGCAAAAGACAGAGACACCGAAGCGCGTAGGGAGCAAGGCTTCAGGACTCCAGGAAACGCCGCCCTCGCTGGATGGTGAAGCCAGGCTGAACAAGGAAGTTCGGCTTCAGCCAATAAAACTCGCTGTTAGCAGTTCCGAAACGGTGCTGCTAACGCCGGTTTAAACGAGATCCAGCGGCCTCTATCGTTTCCCCTTCATGCAGACTACGGAAAGATAAGCCCCCCAAAGAACACCACATACGGCAAGTATCAGCTCCGGATTGAAAATACTCTGATCGACCGGTGCCACCAGGATTTCGCTGTAAAGGCACAGGGCGCCCGCGATCAACGCAATAAAGTAGCCAGTCTGTGTTCTGGTCCGGCGCAGCAATAGAACCTTTTTCAGACCCTCTTCTTTCCAATCCTGACGGGGCATGAGTTGGATTTCCTCCAGCAGCACCACACCCCACAGTAATGCGCATAACCCATAACCTATCATCATGACGCCCTCCAGTTTGAACGTTGATTCAACATGAATGCAGCGTGCACTCAGTGCTCAACTTGTGAATATCCATTCCGGAGTCTTTTCTGACTCGTTGACGAAGACAACTCCATTGAGCAGACCAATATATTCCGAGGGGTAAATATGCTTGATTGGGACGGCCCCCGCTATCGACGTTAGCAGGAGTTCTTTGTGGAGATATCAGCCAAAAGCTTGTAGTGGTTCCACTACAAGCAGCCACTCTAGGTTAACAAGCCGTTTTCAAGTGCATAGCGGGCCAGTTTCGCGTTGCTGTCCATCCCGGTTTTTTCCAGGATGCGTGCCCGGTACGTCGTGACGGTGCTCGGGCTCAAGTGCAGTATCTGAGCGATGCGCACAATTCTTTCGCCTGCAGCGAGGAGCTTCAGTACTTCAAGCTCCCGGTCGGAGAGCGCTTCGTGGGGTGCCTCGTCGCCTCTGCCAATAGCATTGACCAGTTTTTCCGCCAGCTCGGGACTGACGTGCTTGCCGCCCGAGGCCACCTTGCGAACGGCCGCCACCAGGGTGGCTGCGCAAATATCCTTGGTGAGGTATCCCGCTGCGCCGTGCTTGATTGCGCGTAACGCATAGGCCTCGACCGAATGCATGCTCAACATCAGAACGGCGAGCTTGGGCTTGTGCGCGCGCATGAGTTTGAGGAGTTCGAGGCCGTTCTTGTCGGGAAGCTGAATATCGACCAGCGCCACGTCGAAATCCTGCTCGCGGACCAGGAGCATGGCGTCTTGTGCCGTCTCGGCTTCACCCGTTACGTCGATCTCGCCGGCCGTCTCCAGCATGCGTCGCACACCGCTACGAACGATGCTGTGATCATCCACCAGCAAGACTCTGATTTTGTGGTCAGTCATCTGTTTTTTCCATTCGCACCCGCAAGGCCCTGGCCGTTTCGTGTCTCGATGTACAGATGATGTTGAACCCGCGAGCCCCGCCGACACAGATGCGCGTGCTCATGCATTCCCACACCCACCCTGCGGCCAGTGGCCAGCAAGCCATTGCATCGGCTGTCGGGTTCTACGTTAGCAGGTCGGGATTGCACTGCAAGATGACAATTCCCCCCGGGATCCGGGGCATTGCGCCAACCTTGCTAGTATTTCGTAAGCCAGCGCTCAGTGTTCGACAGGGTAAACACTGCGAAGCCGGCTCCTGCGGCAAGGGGTAATGCCTTGCCCGCGGCATCCATTTTGACTGGACACAGACATGGCCACAGTGACGACACCGATCGAAGTATTGGACATGAAGACATTGCTGGCAGCGCTGAAATCGTTGCGCAAAGGTGACTTCACCACGCGTATGCCGGAAGACTGGACCGGCATGCCGGGCAAGATCGCCGACACGCTCAACGAGATCATCGACATGGCGGCCGAGACCACCACCGAATTCGAACGCGTGGCGCAACTGATCGGCAAGCAGGGCAAGGTCGACGAGCGAATCCAATTGCCGATGATGAAAGGCTCGTGGCAAAAGATCGTCAACTCCAGCAATGCGCTCACCAGTGACCTCATCAGCCCGATGAACGAGATCATTCGCGTGGTCGGTTCGGTGGCCGAGGGTAATCTGAGCCAGCAGGTACCGCCGGTACTCGACGGTCTGAAACTGCGGGGCCAGTTCCTCAAATCCGCCGAGATCGTCAACACCATGGTGACGCGCCTGGGCTCCTTCGCTTCCGAGGTCACCCGCGTGGCGCGGGAAGTCGGCACTGAGGGGATTCTCGGCGGGCAGGCCAATGTCAAAGGGGTATCCGGCACCTGGAAAGACCTGACCGACTCCGTCAACGACATGGCCGCCAACCTGACCACCCAGATGCGCAACATCGCTTACGTGACCACGGCAGTGGCCAAAGGCGATCTGGGCAAGACGATTACCGTCGAAGCCCGGGGTGAGATTCTCGAACTGAAAAACACCATCAACACCATGGTCGGCCAGCTCTCGAGTTTCGCGGCGGAGGTGACCCGCGTGGCGCTGGAAGTCGGTACCGAAGGCAAGTTGGGCGGCCAGGCGGAAGTGCGCGGCGTCTCGGGCACCTGGCGCGACCTGACCGAATCGGTCAACGGCATGGCGGCCAACCTGACCACCCAGGTGCGCAACCTCGCCCAGGTGACGACGGCGGTGGCCCGTGGCGACCTCGGCAAGAAAATTACCGTAGAAGCCAAGGGCGAGATTCTCGAACTGAAAAACACCATCAACACGATGGTCGACCAGCTCTCCAGCTTCGCCTCGGAGGTGACACGGGTCGCGCTGGAGGTCGGTACCGAAGGCAAACTGGGCGGACAGGCCGAAGTCACCGGCGTGTCCGGTACCTGGAAGGACTTGACCAATTCGGTCAACGGCATGGCGGCCAACCTGACCACCCAGGTGCGCAACATTGCCGACGTGACGACGGCGGTGGCCAACGGCGACCTGTCGCGCAAGATCACCGCCGAAGCCAAAGGTGAAATTCTCCAGCTCAAGGAAACCATCAACACCATGGTGGACCAGCTCTCGACCTTTGCCGACGAAGTGACGCGCATGGCTCGCGAGGTGGGGACGGACGGCAAACTCGGTGGCCAGGCCAAGGTGACGGGCGTCGGTGGGACCTGGAAAGACTTGACCGACTCGGTCAACAGCATGGCGGCCAACCTGACCAACCAGGTGCGCAACATCGCCGACGTGACGACGGCAGTGGCCAAAGGCAACCTGGGGCGCAAGATCACCGTGGAAGCCAAGGGCGAAATCATGGAGCTGAAGAACACCATCAACACCATGGTGGACCAGCTCAATAGCTTCGCCGCCGAAGTGACGCGGGTGGCGCGCGAAGTCGGCACCGAAGGCAAGCTCGGGGGGCAGGCACAGGTGCAAGGTGTATCCGGCACCTGGAGGGATCTGACCGAAAACGTGAACTTCATGGCAGCCAACCTGACCAGCCAGGTGCGAGGCATCGCAAAAGTGGTGACCGCCGTCGCCAACGGCGACATGAAGAAGAAGCTGACACTGGAAGCCAAGGGCGAGATCGCCGAACTGGCCGACACCATCAACGGTATGACCGATACGCTGGCGCTGTTCTCCGACCAGGTGACCTCGGTGGCGCGTGAAGTGGGCGTCGAGGGCAAGCTGGGGGGCCAGGCCAACGTGCCGGGTGCTGCCGGCACCTGGCGCGACCTGACGGATAACGTCAACGGTCTGGCCGCCAACCTGACCAACCAGGTGCGTGCAATTGCCGATGTGGCGACGGCCGTGACCAAGGGCGATCTGACCCGTTACGTGGAGGTGGAAGCCAAGGGTGAAGTGGCGGAACTCAAGGACAACGTCAACGAGATGATCCGCAACCTGCGCGAAACCACGCGGCAAAACGCGGAGCAGGACTGGCTCAAGAGCAATCTGGCGAAATTCAACCGCCTGCTGCAGGGCCAGCGCGATCTGGCGGCAGTCTCCAAGATGGTGCTGTCTGAACTGGCGCCGCTGATCAACGCCCAGCACGGTGTGTTCTACATGATGGACGAGAACCCGCCGGATCCGGCGAAACTCAAGCTGCTGTCCGCTTATGCGTACAAGGGCAACATCAATGTGAACGATGAGTGGCGGCTCGGCGAGGGCCTGGTCGGGCAATGCGCCTACGAGAAGCGGCGCATCCTGCTGACCGATGTACCGGCCGATTACGTCGCGATTTCATCCGGTCTGGGTGCTGCCGCCCCGCTGAATATCATCGTGTTGCCGATCCTGTTCGAGAACAAGGTCAAGGCCGTCGTCGAAATGGCTTCGTTCACGCGCTACAGCATCATTCATCAGACCTTCCTTGATCAGCTCGCCGAATCGATCGGTATCGTGCTCAACACGATCGAAGCCAATATGCGGACCGAAGAACTGCTCAAGCAGTCGCAATCGCTGGCGCACGAACTGCAAAGGCAACAGGAGGAACTGAGACAGACCAACGAGGAACTGGAGGACAAAGCCGGCCTGCTGGCGGAGCAGAAAGCCGAAGTCGAGCGCAAGAACCGTGAAGTCGAAATCACCAAACTGTCGCTGGAGGAGAAGGCGGAGCAGCTGACGCTGACCTCGAAGTACAAGTCCGAATTCCTCTCCAGCATGTCCCATGAACTCAGAACGCCCTTGAACAGCTTGCTGATCCTGGCCCGCCAGCTCAGCGACAACGCGGAACACAATCTCACCCCCAGGCAGGTCGAATATGCCAAGACCATCCGCAGCGCGGGCAAAGACCTGCTGGAGCTGATCGACGAGATTCTCTACCTGTCCAAGATCGAGTCGGGTACGGTCACACTGGATCTCAATGAAGCGCGGTTCGCCGATCTGCACGACCAGATCGAACGCACCTTCAGGCCGGTCGCCGAAAGCCGCGGCCTGACCTTCACGATTGAACTGGCACCTACCCTGCCCCCCGTCTTGTGGACCGACGAAAAGCGCCTGCTGCAGGTGGTCAAGAACCTGCTGTCCAACGCCTTCAAGTTCACTGAACAAGGCAGCGTCAAGATCAGCATCGAGCCCGTTGTGTCCGGGTGGAGTGTGGATCACAGCGAACTGAATCGCGCCGATGCGGTGGTCGCCTTCGTGGTCACCGACACCGGCATCGGCGTATCGGCCGGCAAGCAGAAGCTGATCTTCGAGGCGTTCCAGCAAGCCGATACCGGAACCTCACGAAAATACGGCGGCACCGGCCTCGGCCTGTCGATCAGCCGCGAGCTCGCACACCGGCTGGGCGGTGAGCTGCGGCTGATCCCCGGTGAGATCGGCAAGGGCAGTACTTTTGCGCTGTACGTGCCCTTGCGAACACAGGATGCCCAGCGTCAGACGCTGGACGAACCCGCAACAGAGGCAGTACCTGGCCAGGTCAGGCGCGACCTTATGTCCGGCCCTTCTGCACAGATACTCGACGACCGCGAGTCGGTCCAACCCGGCGACCAGGTGCTGCTGATGCTCGAGGCCGCGCATCAGAAGGGATTCAGGGCGATCGTCACGACCCGTGGCGCGGATGCGCCGGAGCTGGTCGAGCGCTTCAATCCCGCCGCAATCACACTGGACCCGGGCCTGACGGACATCGATGGCTGGTTGCTGCTCGAGCAGTTGAAGGGAAATTTCGCCACGCGTCACATTCCGGTCCAGATCATCTCGAACACTGACGACCGCACACGCGGGCTGCGCTATGGCGCATACGACTATCTGCTCAAGCCAGTCACAGCCGACGAGATTCAACATGCGCTGGTGGGCATCGTCGCATTCGCAGGGCGCAACACCAGGAACCTGCTGCTGATCGACGCTGACGAAGCGAACCGCGCCCGCCTCCTCGATCTGCTCGGCAACACCGACCTGAAGATCGAAACGACCGCCAGCGGCGCTGAAGCCTTGAAGAAACTGGCAAAGAAACGCTACGACTGCATGGCAATCCATCTCGAACTGCCCGACGCATCCGGCATCGAGCTGCTCGAGGCGTTGCAGGAAGACCAGGCCAGGCGTGAACTGCCGATCGTCGTCTACGGTGCAGAGACACTGACCAAGCCGCAACACGAGCGTTTCCGGACACTGCTGGGCAAGGGCGTGATCAAGGCCGTTCAGTCTCCCGAGCGCATACTCGACGAAACCGCACTGTTTCTACACCGGGTCGTCGACAGGCTGTCGCAGACCCAGCGCAGGATGCTGGAAAAACTCTATGAGGGGTCGGACAGCCTCGAGGGCAAAAAGGCCCTGGTGGTCGACGACGACGTGCGCAATATCTTTGCCCTGACCAGCGTGCTCGAGAGCAACAACATGCGGGTGGCCACGGCGGAAAACGGCCGGACCGCCATAGAACTGCTGCAGCAGCAGCCCGATACCGACATCGTGCTGATGGACATCATGATGCCCGAGATGGATGGCTTTGAAACCATGCGCCAGATCCGTACCTTCAAACGATTTGAAGCCCTGCCCATGATTGCGCTGACGGCCAAGGCGATGATGGGTGACCGTGAAAAGTGCATCGAGGCAGGCGCCTCGGACTACGTCAGCAAGCCGGTGGATACCGACCAGCTGCTGTCACTGATGCGCAGATGGCTCTATCGATGAAGCAACCTCCGGTATTCAAAGAGAGCGCCCAGGTGCGGCACCCTGCCCCGCCTGATGGCGTGCCAGCATCGGTGTTGCTAGTGGATGACAACCCCGCCAAGCTCACCGCGCTCGCCGCAGTGATTACCGACATGGGCCTCGATGTCGCCACGGCGACTTCCGGACGCGAGGCGCTGCGCCTGCTATTGCAGCGCGACTTCGCCGTCATACTGCTCGACGTGAAAATGCCGGCGATGGACGGTTTTGAAACCGCTGCACTTATTCACGGCCGCCCGAAGTCGGCCCATACACCCATTATCTTCGTCACCGCGGAGGCCGACACCGATTCCGAGCGTTTCCGCGGTTACACGTCCGGCGCCGTGGATTACATCTTCTCGCCGATTGTGGCCGAAGTGCTTCGCGCCAAGGTCCAGGTGTTTGTCGACCTGTTCTACTTGCAGCGCAAACTGACGATGCAGGCCGAAGAATTGCAGCAATCGAAACGGCAGCTGCGTGAACTGGCCTCCTATCAGGAGCACCTCAAGGAAGAAGAGCGAAAGCGCATCGCTCGCGACATCCACGACGAGCTGGGACAAAGTCTGCTGGCGTTGCGAATCGATGTCTCCATGCTGCAGGCGCGCACCCGTACCATGCACCCCAGGCTCAACGAAAAGGCCAGCGATGCGCTGAATCACCTCGATACAGCCATCCGCAGTGTGCGCAGTATCATCAATGATCTTCGGCCCCCCGTACTCGACCTGGGATTGCAGGCCGCGATCGAGTGGCAACTTGAAGAGTTCCGGCAGCGCAGCGCGATCGATTGCACGATGTCGGCCAAAGACGAAAACTTCCGTTGCGACCTGAATGAAAAATCCGCCACGACGCTGTTCCGCATCGTGCAGGAATCACTGTCGAACATTGCCCGGCACGCGCATGCGACACAGGTGCACATCGAACTCTCCAGGGAGGGTCGCCGGCTTTACCTGCAGATCAAAGACAACGGCGTAGGCATGACGGATCGCAAAAAACTGGACTCGTTCGGGCTGGTGGGCATGAAGGAACGCATCAGCATGCTGGGTGGGGAGTTCACGATCGACAGCGCACCGGACAAAGGCACGAGATTGAGCATATCGCTGCCCATCGACTGACGCGGATAACAATTTCAAGCAGTACATCCAGCATCGAAGCTCCATGGCATCATCCATTTCAACATGATGACGATCGTAGTTTGGGACCCGCCGGAGAAAATGTCCGGACCGGACTCGCTCATCCTGCAGCCCTGCCATACTGTTCAGCATGACCAGTGCAACCTTTCGCTTCTACGAGGAGCTCAACGATTTCCTGCCGGCCGAACGGCGGCGGCAGTCCTTCACTTGCAAATGCGCGCGAGGGGCGACGGTCAAGCACATGATCGAGGCGCTCGGGGTACCGCACACCGAGGTCGAGCTGGTGCTGCTCAACGGCGAGTCGGTGGGCTTCGAGCGGGTGATCCTCGACAGT
Source organism: Pseudomonas sp. ACN5 (assembly GCF_002303975.1). Lineage (NCBI taxonomy): Bacteria > Pseudomonadati > Pseudomonadota > Gammaproteobacteria > Pseudomonadales > Pseudomonadaceae > Pseudomonas > Pseudomonas sp. ACN5. The sequence continues at coordinate 10,104 of NZ_MRCP01000015.1, forward strand.
GACCGGCTGGCGGTGTATCCAAAGTTCGAGGCGCTGGACATCAGCCCGCTGCTCAAGGTTCGTGCGCAACCTTTACGGGTGCTGCGCTTCGTCGCTGATGCGCACCTTGGCGGGCTGGCCAGCCTGCTGCGCATGAGCGGCTTCGACACTCTCTATGACAATGGCTTCGAGGATGGCCAGATCGCCGAGATCGCTGCGCAGCAAGGACGCATCGTGCTAACCCGCGACCGCGAACTGCTCAAGCGACGGATCATCAGCCATGGCTGTTATGTGCATGCCCTGAAACCGTCGCTGCAGCTGCGCGAACTGTACGAGCGCCTCGATTTGGCGCGTAGCGCACGGCCATTCAGCTTGTGCCTTCATTGCAACCTGCCGCTGCACGAGATCAGCCCGGAACTGGCTCGGCCGCAGGTGCCGCCACGCGTTGGCGCCCTCTATTCGCACTTCCTGCGCTGCGACGCCTGCAAACGGGTTTACTGGGAGGGTTCGCACTGGCGCGGTATGCGTGCATTGCTGGCACCTCTGCTGGACCGATAGCCGCGCGGGCCGGCTGCGTGCCTGGGATAACTGGCTTTTGCATCAAGCAGATAACGGCCAGAAGCCCATCCCGACTGGCACAACGGCTCCGAACACGATCCCGAGGAATCGGTTCGCGTTCGAGTCCGCCTGCTACAGGAAGCGGCGGCGAGCGGCGAGCTGTTCGCCATTTCTACGCTATGGCGAAGGCCCCCGCTGCAACCCCATGTAGTCAGGGCCCGGCATCCGGGCCCTCAGGCTCAGGCCTGCTTCAAGGCGCCATCGAACGCTGGCGTCAACCCCGACAATTGCAGCTTGCGGACAAAATCGCCAAGACGCTGCTGCTTGTAGGCTTCCACGTCCATGTCACGGTAGTCGTAGAAACCCTGGCCATCTCGCAAGCCATTGCGACCGTTTTGCATGTTGTCGGCGATCACCTGTGGCGATTCGAAGCGCGGTGACAGCGCTCCACTCAGGTAGCGCGAGGCGTAGTACAAAATGTCGCCGCCGCCCCAGTCGATGAATTCAAGCAGGCCCAGCACCGAGAAGCGCAGCCCGAAACCGACGCGCACGGCGGTGTCGATATCTTCTGCGCTGGCCACGCCCTCCTCCACCATCCGTGCGGCTTCGTTCATTACCAATGCCTGAATGCGCGGCACGATGTAGCCAGCCACCGGATTGCACACCACGGGCACCTTGCCGATCCGCTTGAGCAGTTGCAGCAGCCGTTCGACGACCTGAGGGCAGGTCGCTTCGCTGCGGCTGACTTCCACCAGCGGCATCAGGTACGCGGGATTGAGCCAGTGCGCGTTCACGAAGCGCGCAGGCGTGCTGACCATTTCGCTCAACTCGGTGACGAGAAACGTCGACGTCGTCGAGGCGATGATGGTCGACGCCGGGACATGCTCGCTGACCCAGGCGAAGGTCTCCTGCTTGACCGCGATGACCTCCGGCACCGCTTCGAACACCAGGTCGCACTGAGGCAGTGTCGCCGCGGCCTGGGATTTTGATTGCACCGTCAGCCGGGCTATCGCGATGTCCGCCTGATCCCCCTCGAGCACACCAAGGCGTACCAGCATCTGCAATTCGCTGCGGATGTTGTTGCGCACACGCTCGAAGTAGCCATGTCGCTCATCCTCCGCGCGATCCTTTATATCGATGAGGGTGACCGGCAAGCCCGCATGGATGAACGCCAGGGCAATGCCCTCGCCCATCCGGCCGGCGCCGACCACGCTGACGTGGGGCAGCGCGGCGTTCATCAGTTGTAGCCCTTGGTCAGCAGTTCGGTCATCTGCGCCCGACTCAGTTTGGCCAGACCGAGGTTTTCCAGGGTGCGGCCTTCGGCGTAGAGATCCCGTGCAGCAACAACCGAGGCAATGCTCAGCAGACCCTGCGCGACCGGAGTCGGCACACCGGCCCAGCGGCCGACGGACACCAGGAAGGACAGGCCCAGGCGTGTGTCTTCGAGCATGTAGCGGTGCTTCTGCAGGTCGATGTCTTCGCGCCAGTCGCCGCTGTCGGTCAGCTTGCCGTGGGCACCGCGACCGTACATCCACTCATCGCCTTCGGTGGTGTTGTAGTGGTCGGCCAGGGGGAAGTGCGGAGCGCCGTAGGTCAGTGCTTCGCGCACGGCCATGCGCTCGGCATCGAGCTGGTTGGTCACGCGGCGGATCGACGGTTGGGTACCTTCGTTATGAATGTCCCAGGCCTCGAAATGCTCCAGGGGACCGGCGTTCATCATGATCAGCGGCGGATGGATGATGGGGCCAGCGTTCATCAGCGCACCACTCAGGGCGTCTTCAATCGGCTCGACGCTCGGGTAGGCTTCGCGCAGTACCGCGAAAGCATGCTCGGACAGGTTGCTGGGGAATACGCCGGTTGGCAGGCGGGTGGCGTAACCGCTGATCACCAGGTCGCTGGCGCCATGCTTGCGTACCAGATACGGCAACGTACCGGTTTCAGCGAAGGCGACCTTGCTCCGGTTGCCCGCATCGGCCATGGCCTTGGCGAACACGAAGCTGCCGAAAGTGCCTGGCGGCAAGAACACCACCTGACCGTCGTGCAGGTGCGGTGCAACATGTTTAGCCAGGTCTTCGTGGGAGGTCGACGGCAGCGGGATGATCACCAGTTGCGCATCACCCAGGGCTTCGGCCAGGTCGTCGGTGAACGAGAGCTTGTCGCCCTGCTGGCCGACGGACAACTGGCGAGTGCCCTTGTAGTCCTTGATGGTCAGGCTGCCGATGGCCAGCAGCTCCTTGAGCGCGGTGGAGTCTCGACGCCACAGGCGGGTCGGGTGCCCCTTTTCAGCCATTTCGACAGCAGCGGCGTAACAGCCGTGACCACCACCCAGCACAGTAATATTCATGCAGATACTCCTTTTTGTCAGTGACTCGATCCTATCGAGCCGCACCGCCGCAGACTCTTCCGATTGCGCAGCCGACTGACGGATTGCGCAGGAGTCTCAATGCTTCTGCCGCCGCAGGGTGTCCGACGGCAGACAGCCGTAGCGTTGCCGATAGGCGCTGGAGAAATGCCCGAAACTGTTGATGCCATGACGCAACAGGATATCGGTGACGGTTTCACCGGCCCTGCCCTGCTTGAGCGACTCGTGGATCACCGCCAGGCGCCGGTCACGGATGTACTCGACCGGCGCCTGCTGAAGGAACTGGTTGAAACCGTTTTGCAGGGTGCGCACCGAGACGCCACACAGTTCGCTCAAGGTCGTCAGGCTGATCGGTTCGTCGAGGTGTTCCTCGATGTAGTCACGGGCCTTTTTCACGTGGTGCGGCAGCGGCGCGCGCGAGTCGATCAACAGATCCGCCGAGTAGTTGTGCGGCAGCTGTGTGAGCAGCAGTTGCATCAGGTATTCGGACAAGCCGCTGGCGAGACGCGAACCGTCCACGCCGCTGCCGTACAGCCGGCAGATGTAGTCCAGGGTGTGATAGAGGCTGACGACGCCCGCGCCCAGGTGGTCGACGCTGACATCAAAGATCACCGACTGCCGCAGACTGCGGCCAAGCAGGCGTTGCAATTGTGTCTCCAGGGCATCACGGTCGACCCGCAGGATCAGGTTGCGGCACTCGCCATCGGTGACGATGCGGCTTTGCGCGAAAGGTGAGGAAACGCTCAGGTAGCCCGACTGCATCGCCGCGCTGCGCCGCCCGTGGGCCACTTCGCAGTGCCCCTGCAAGGTAATGCGAAACAGGTACTGATCGGCAATGTCGCCGATGGTGATTTCCACCGGCGCGCCATAGCGCAGGTCAAGCAGTGCCGAATCGCCGAAAAACACCCCGTTGAGCCGAGTGTGGATGGGCTCGTCACGCAGCACGTTGAAGCTGTGCGGGCACAGGTATTGGCTGACCTTGTCCTTGATCTCGCGGTAATCGGCCGAGCTGAGCAGGCTGTGCCGTTCCAGCAGGTGTACATCATTCAACATCACGGGTTCTCCTGTCCTGGAGCACCTCGGCCCCGCGCCCTTCAAAGGGAGCGAGGCCGAGGCGCCGATCGTGGACTATGACCAATCAGGCCCGGGTCGGATACTCCCGGGCATAGCTTTCCCGAAAACGACGGCAGCCACGCCAGAGCAGTAGCACCGTCAACGCCGATGCACCGGCGATCACCAGCGACATCGACGAACCCACCGCCGCGGGCGATCCGAAGTAGCGGTCGGTCAACAGCGCCACCAGCGTGGTGCCCAGGCCCAGGCCCAGCAGATTGCTGATCAACAGGAACACCGCCGAGACCTGTGCGCGCACCTGGTTCGGCGCGAGGATCTGCATCGCCGCCGTGGACGCCGGCATCGGGAACGAAGCGAAGAACATCGCCGGCACCAACAGCGTCACCGACAGCCACAGTTGATCGACTTGCGGGAACAGCACGGCCGGCACCGCCATGCCGAGGGCACCGATGACGCCGGTGCGCATGGCGGCGTCCTGATGACCTTTCCTGGCCAGGTAGTCGGTGAGCCATCCGCCGAACAGCACGCCTGCGGTATTGGCCACCAACAGCACGGTGCCGAGCATGTAGCCGGCCTCCATTGGCGACAGGCCGAACTTGCGGATGTACAGCGCCGGGCTCCAGCTCATCATGCAGAACAGGGCCATGGCGTAGAACGAAAAGCCCAGGTAATGGCAGGTGAAGGTGGCACGGTGGCGACCGAGGAAACGCAAGCCATCGCTCATCGCAACCTTCTTGGCCTGACCCTGTGCATCGACCTGCAGCCCCTTGCGCGCCGGGTCGCGCACGGTAAGCCAGATCAACAGGCCGACCACGATACCGGGCAGGCCGACAATGAAGAACGCCAGTTGCCAGGCCTTCATCGCACCGAGAACGGCGACTTCGATGGTGTTCATGTCCTTGAGCATCGCGATCACATAGCCACCCACCAGGAAGGCCAGGCCACCACCGACGAACGAGCCGATCGAGTAGATGCCCACGGCGCGGCCAAGTTTTTCCTTGGGGAACATGTCGCTGAACATCGAGTAGGCCGAGGGCGACAGGGCCGCTTCGCCGACACCGACGCCAATGCGGGCGAGGAACATGTGCAGGAAGTTCTTGCTCATGCCGCAGGCAGCCGTCGCCAGGCTCCAGAACACCACGCCGACGGCGATGATCTTCGGCCGGGAGAAGCGATCCGCCAGGTAGGCGATGGGCATGCCCATGAACGCGTAGAACAACGAAAAGGCCAGCCCGTGCAGCAAGCTGAACTGAGTGTCGCTGATCTGCAGATCGGCTTTGATCGGCTCGATCATCAGCGCCAGGATCTGCCGATCCACAAATGAAAAGATGTAGGCGATCATGCACAGGCCGACCACGTACCACTCGTAAATGTAGGTTTTCTGCTTCTGCTGTTGCAGGACCGCGTTATCGACCTGGATATTCACTCGTGTTTGCTCCTCTTGGAATCCACTCATGGGCGCAGCGCGCCGGGTGACGGTGCACAGGACACCGACTGGGAAGTTGCGGGGCAGATGTAAAGGACAAAGGGTTCGAACATGGTCAGGCCTCTTATTGTTATGGGGTCAAACCCCGGATGGACCGGGCTTACCAGAACTTCCAGGTGTAGGTCGTGGCGAAACGGAATTCGTTGTAGTCGTAGCCGTACTTCTGTTTCACGTCGATGTTGCGCAGGTCCAGCCCCAGGCCTTGCAGCGCCCCGCTCTGCACCACGTAGCTGAGCCCCAGGAAGCGTTCGCTTTCCTGGTTGTCGCTCAGGTTGGCGCCACGGTCCCAGTGGGTTCCCTTGATGTAGCGGGTGTAGAGCTTCAGCCCCGGCATGCCCATCCCGGCAAAGTCATAGCTGTAGCGCGCGCCCCAGGACTTTTCATCCGGGCGGACAAACCCCAGGGACGACCAGTGCACCAGATAAGGTTGCGGGATAAACCCGTTCATCGTCGGGAACACGCTGTCACCGAGCATGCGCTGGTAACTGAGGCCAAACATGTGGGCGCCTTTGAGCAAGGTGAACAAGCCACCGTAGGAACGGTTGTCGATCTCACCGTTCAAGGCACTACCATCTTCATTGTTATTGAAGTAGCGCAAGTCGGTCTTGAGTTTGTAGCCATTACCCAAGTCAGCCATATGCATCAGGCCGAAATAGTGCTGCTGATAAATATCATGCAACACGCCATAGAAATAACTGGCTTGCAGGGTCTTGGTAATGTCGTAAGTGGCGCCGCCAAAGTCCAGGCCGTCACTGTCGAGATTATCGGTGGAGCCAAACTTGTACAGCTTCTCGTGGTTGGAAGATTCCCGCGTCACGGCAGACCAGAACCGGCCACCGGTCATCGTCAATCCATCGACTTCCCTGGACTCGACCACCGCCCCTTGATAGATCGTATCCAGTTGCCGACTGGTGTCATCGTACGCCACCGGCAATTGAGGGCGAAGGTCACCGACCTTCAACTCGGTCTTGCTGTAGCGCATCTTGAAGGTTGCACCGGCGCGACTGTAGTCATCCGCCGTCTGCTGGTCACTGACGCTGAAAGGCAGCGAACCGTCGTTGCCCGATGAATCCAGGCGCACGGCGTATTGCGCATCCACATCAAGGCCGATCGCCAGAGCCGTGTCGGTGTAACCGGACGTAAACTGTGCATCGAAACCCTGAGACCAACTATGCACTTCAGAAACCGGCGCATTGTTATTGGTGTAATTACGGTGCAAATAGAAGTTACGCGTATCCACTTTCAAGTGACTATCATCGACAACATCGGCATAGGCTGCCAATGGCGAACAGATCATTCCCAACACGCCGGCAACACCAAGCCCACGGCAAGATTGTTTTACCTGAAGCATCTAACTTCTCCACATCTGTATGTGCTGGGCACTGTATTTATAGGAGCAGATTCGAACTAAAAGTTAAAAATGCCGGCAGCCGAACACCGAGCCTTCTTGCGCAGGAAGGCGAATTGCATCAGGGATATAAAGAACGATGGGTTCGAGCATTGTCAGGCCTATTGTTGTTATGGGGTAAAACGCCAGGCGGGCTCAATGCAACAGCCAGCCAAGACGACACGCCTCTTGCCTACCCAAGGTAAGTCAGTAGGCGCCGCGCCGATATCGAGATGAACAGCATCCGTTGGGGGGAAAACTTCAACCCGGCTAAAGGTTTCCCTTAGTCAACTCAAAAGCGCAGGGCGAACAGTGCGAGATGGCAAGCCCGTAATGCATAAGCCTTCCTATAGCGAGGTCTTGTGGTTGGATGGGCCCTAAACTAGCGATTGCGCCGCCTGCCAACCTCCCCGATTGCGCAGGCGATTCTCCAATTACGCAGCCTGATGCAGACCCTTGGATGACAGGCGGAAAACGGCCTGAGCAGCCAGTCGCGAATGTCCACGAAACCATGGGCGTTTCACTCTGGGGCGCACAGGTATTCAGCTTCCCTGCGCTCCCGGTTCCCGACTGGGAGCGCGGCGCCTACAAAGTTGCCATTGTCATTTGTCGTCCATCTTTGTTGACGATTGTGGCCGGCGCTCAGTGTTCTCTTCGGCGTTGGGCGCTTCTGGAAAACTCCCTGGCGTGAACACATGGGTCTGCAGGTCGCTGGCATCGACTTCGGCGACACCATGAACCGAACGGGCCAGATCAATGGCCTGTTCACACTGTCTATGAGTGTTGACGCGGCCACTTAACCCCACTATGCCCGCATGGGTTTTGACATTGATATGCAGGCTAAGGGTCGGATCGGAAAATGCCAGGGCCGACTTCACCTTGGCAGTAATCCATGCATCGTGAACGGCCATTTCCAGACCATGAGAGTAATGCTGGAAGGAGTGAATTTTCATGGCTGAACCCTCTCTCGAGTAATCAGACGTATTGTCCATCCCTTTTGCTGTGCTGCCCTTTGCCTGTCAGGTGAACGCTATGGATACCTGATTCGTTTTGGCGCGCTCGCCACACAAACATTGACAGACATTAATTATAGTACGGCCGTTGCCTGCGGTCAGATCGCGGCCCCCGTGAGCGTCCGCCTTGTTCGCTCGGTGCCAGGCGCAATGCCTGCAGAGCCTCCAAACAGTCCTTATCGCGATCAGCCCTGATCAACCCATCGCTGCCGATGTCGACCGACAGAAAACGGCCGATTCTGTTGAAAAAGTCGGTTCGCCCAAACAGCCTGGTCATTGACTGGTTAAAACGCCTTTTTTGCACACCGCTACGTGAAATCTGAGTCCGGAAGCCTCTGCCGAAAGTAAAGATTTCAATCTCGGACGCATACTTTTCTGCTGCGGAAACCATGGTCGACTTTTTCAACAGAATCGGCCAACAGTTGCCGCTGGCTGGAGCGATGGCAAATGTGCACCTATGCTTGGGTCGGCTGGAAGAACTGATCGAGCATTCCGTGCTGCTCCGTCACCTGTGCGCAATTTCCGTCAATGGTCATCCGGGCGTATCAGTTTCAGCACACCTTCGATGATCTGGAACCAGGCTGTGGTTGGCCTGGCTTTCGAAAATCCTTGCGCCATGCCCTTCCTCAGTTTGAGTCATCAATACTTCAAACTTCCCCCCCGGGAGACACCCATGGCGCACCTTCTCAAACCCATCGCCGTACTCACGTCCTTTTTTACCCTGATGTTGCCGGTGCTGACCTCGGCGCAGGCGGCCACCGACACTCCACCCGCCGTCAAGACGCCGGACCGTGTCGAGACCCGAATCGGCGTGCTGGAATTCAAGGATGGCGCGCCAAGCGCCGAAACCGCCCGGAATGTCTATGACACACTGGCGTTCACTCGGGGTGTCGATGCCTTCGTGAACAGTTTTTCGGGTGCCTCGGCCTATGCGATTCGCGAGGGCTTCCACAGCATTGGCGCTGAAGACAACTCGGTGGTCATTTTCTCCGAGCTGATGGACTCCAACTCGCTCTTTCTCACGGCCAACGCCGATACGATCTACTCGGTGGCAACGCTCGACCTGACGAAAGGACCGTTGGTGATTGAAGTGCCACCCAAGGCCCTCGGCACGCTGAATGACATGTGGTTTGGCTGGATCATCGACATCGGCGCGCCCGGACCCGATCGGGGTGAAGGGGGTAAATACCTGGTTCTGCCACCCGACTACGAGGGTCCTGTTCCTGATGGCGGCTACTTTGTCGGTCGCTCCAAGACCAACCATGTGCTCTACGCCGTTCGCGCCTTTATGGAGAACAACGACCCGAAACCTGCCGTTGATCTGATCAAGGACAAACTGAAGATCTACCCCTACACACCGGGTGGCCACGGCACCAGCATTGCCACGGCACTCGAAGGCAACATCCGCTTGGAGCCCATTCCCCCGATCCCGCCAACGAAGTTCATCGAGGGCAGTGGCAAATCCTTCAACACCATCCCGCCCAACGATTTTTCCTACTTCGAGATGCTCGACAAGCTTGTACAGCTGGAACCCGCCACCTCGTTCAGCCCGGAACTCATGGGGCAATTGGCGGCCATTGGTATCGTGAAGGGCAAGCCCTTTGCTCCGGACGAGCGGATGAAGAAGATCCTCAGCGACGCGGCCGCCGTGGGCAACGCCGCTGGACGAGCGCTGAACTGGCGGGCCGCCGAGTATCCCGGCTGGTCCTATTACCCGAACTCGATGTGGGCCAACATGCTGTGGCAAGGCGGTTTCAATTTTGAAACACCGCCGCCGTTGATCACCAAGGAAGGCCTGTTCAAGCCATTGCCACCGACTGGCGCGCGCACGCTTGATTCGCGCACGGCGTTCTACTACGGCTACACCATGGATTCGCCGGGCATGATCATGCGCGTGCCCAACGTGGGCTCGCAGTACCTCATGGGTTTCACTGACGCCGACAAGAACCCCTTCGATGGCGCAAAGACCTATAAGGTGACCCTGCCACCCAAGATCCCTGCGGCGAAATTCTGGTCCTTCACCGTCTACGACAACCAGACGCGCTCCATGCTCCAGACACCACAGCGCTACCCCCGTGCCGGCAGTCAAACCTACCCTTCACCGGCGGCCGTCGAAAACGCGGATGGTTCCATGACCATCTACTTCGGCCCTTCCAGACCCGCGGACGCCAAAGCCGGCAACTGGATACAAACCATGCCGGACAAGGGCTGGTTCATGCTCCTGCGCCTCTACAGCCCGCTTGAGTCGTTCTTCACGAAAGCGTGGCGCCCGAGCGAGGTCGAACTGGTTCGGTGAGATAAACACCGGCCGGTCAGCACTACTTCCCAGTCGGTGCTGACCGCCCTGTTAATGCCGACGCAATCAACTGTCCGGAATGTGCTTTTTTCGAAAAAAAATGGCAGTGCATTGCACTGGTTTTTTACCCCGACCAGGGCTTTTTTGATGGCTGATTGGCTTATACCCCCCGATTTTTACCCTGGAATATGCAAAAAAAGACGAAAAAATCGACGGGGCTTTTATCCGCCCCCCGACTCGCTGAAAGCCAGTCATGGTGCTGGCTGCGCCCTCCTGTGATAGCAATATGCGACCAGTTTCGGCACTGCCGTTGGTCAGCAAAATTGATCAAAAAATGAACGGAGACGGCTTTTTTCGTTCAGAATACGCAACAGGTCACACGGGCTCCGATGCTCAGCTGACTCAAGAAGCGGAAGTTAAACCTCATATAGACGCCCAGTGCGAATGAGGTTTTTTGTTACCTGAAAATGGAACTAACCGAATGATAAAAAAGTTCATTCGCTAAACTCGCTTTTTTCTTCGCAGCACAACGCCGCAAGATTAAACAATAGAAATTGCTGGATCCTGACTGCAGTCAGCAACGGATAAATTCAACTAGCCGTGCTGAAGTCATGTTGATCCACTAAGAGTACAAAGAGGTAATCATGGAACTTGGTATACTGACTTCGCCAGCCGCGGAATATATTCGCTTGGGCGTTGTATATTTCCATCTTATCGCCTGCTGCGTGGCAATCGGGCTTGTGTTGACCAGTGACATTGCCATGGTCAAGCAACTCCTGAAGGGGGATGTGTCGGGTCACCATGATGACGCGCATCTGGAAAGCCTTCAAAAAACCGTATCGCTTGCACTTGTAGCGCTTTGGATTACGGGCATTGCTATTGTCGGAATAGATTATGCCGGCAAGGGGATGGAATATTTCCTCAATCCAAAGTTGCAAGCCAAAATCGGCATCGTTGTGCTGTTGACCTTTAACGGTTTCCTGTTGCATAGCGCTGTATTGCCGGCACTGAAGAAAGCCGGTTCGATACTCAAACTCTCCTTCAACCTGCGCATGCTGGCGCTGTTCTCCGGCGCGCTCTCTGGTGTGTCCTGGTTTTATGCCGCCATGCTCGGTGTCGGTCGTCCGCTGGCCTGGAAATACTCGCTGGTCGAGTTGCTGGCGGCCTATCCGGTTCTCATCGTCGGTGGCTTTGGAATGATGGTGCTGCTCACCGTCTGGGCGAAAAACAAAAACGCTGAAGGCCGTATGGAGCAACGCACCTGGGGAACCGGAAACGCTGCTCTGGCTGGCTGGTGAAGTCAGGTTGAACAAGCCCGTTCAGCCTTTGCCAATGAATTCCGTTTTTAACTATTTACCCATCTCACTTTTCTCACTTGAGGATATCCAAATGAAATCCATGAAAGCTCTCTTCGTAATCGCCGCTCTGACCGCTTCTTCTCTGGCGATGGCCACCGGTGGTGGTGACAAGACATTCAATCGCATGGAGTCGGCCCGCAAGGTCTCGATGGAAGCCTTCCAGGTTGCGCAGAAGCAGAAGGCTGAAGCCGCTGTCGCTCAAAGCAAGGCCAAGGCGACCAATCGCAGCAACGGCTGATCGGTGTAGCGCGACCGCGCAACACGATGGCAAAAAAGGGACTTCACGGAGTCCCGGGGCACACAAATAACGAAATATCTGTAGGAGCGAGCTTGCTCCGGGCGGCGTTCCGACGAAAAACCTGAGAGCACCGCGGGGTGTCAGGCTCCCCGCATCATCGTTGACCTCCATCGCGAGCAAGCTCGCTCCTACAGGTATCGGTGTTCCCCGCCATTACGTGAACAACCAAAAAAAGTCGCAAACCCTGCAGGGTTTGCGACTTTTTTTTCGATACGTCCTTCAAATTCCCGGGACGTTTTCTACGGGTATGCCTGCCATGTGTAGCGTGCAGGCCTAGTTCTGTACCTCAACCACGTCGACATCCGGCGCGTCTGGGGCATCCGGAGCATCCGGGGCGTCTGGAGCGTCAGGGGCATCCGCCACATCCTCTCTGGCGTCCCTCTTCTGGGCCTTGGCCGCCTCTCTGGCCGCGTTCGCATCAGCCTTGGCGTCGTTCCTGGCAGCATCTGCAGCAGCCCGGGCTGCATCTCTGGTAGCATCCGCGTCTGCCTTGGCAGCGTCCCTGGCGGCATCTGCGGCGGCCCTGGCAGCATCTCTGGTTGCATCTGCACCCGCTACACCTGCAGCTTTTGCAGCGTCACGGGCAGCATCCGCCGCAGCTCTGGCGGCATCTCGGGTTGCATCTGCATCCGCTTTCGCAGCATCCCGGGCTGCGTCTGCATCAGCTCTGGCAGCGTCTCTGGCTGCATCTGCGTCATTTTTGGCAGCGTCCCTGGCTGCATCTGCGGCATTGTTGTCAGCCCTATTAGCCTTATCGGCTCTATCGGCTCTATCGGCTCTATCGGCTCTGTCGGCCTTATCAGCCCTATCAGCCTTATCGGCTTTATCGGCTTTATCGGCCTTATCGCCACGGGCATTGCCTTGGCCTGCGTTTCCGGCAACACCACCATGGTCAGCATCGCCGCGGCCCATGCCACCATGTCCTGCGCCACCGTCACCGCCACCATCGCCATGGCCACCGCCAGCGTTACCGCCTCCGCCATTACCACCGTGACCACCGCCTCCGGAGCCACTGCCGCCACCGTGACCACCACTGTTACCACCACCGCCGCCACCGTGGCCGCCTCCGCCGTCACCACCATGACCGCCGCCTCCGGAGCCACCGCCGCCGCCACCACCGTGACCGCCACCGCCACCGCCTCCGTTGCCTCCTCCGCCTCCTCCGCTGCCGCCACCACCGCTGCCGCCATCTTTGGCATGCACGCTGGAGAAGCTACCGACATAATCGGGCACCAGCACAGTCGATGCAGACAGGACTGCGCCAATTGCCAGGGCCAACAAACATTTTTTGAGAAGCATGATGCACCTCCGCTTGGAGTTGCGTAGTCATGTCCGTATCGAACGCAATGTCCAGTGAGTTCCCGGCCGCCCATTGGAGCGGCCAGCCAACCGGCACGGCCATTAATTTGCAGCAAAAACAAGCAACTGCGGTTTCCGAACGATCCTTCAGAGCCAGTCGGCATCTGTGCGTGGGAAATATTCCCACACCTATAGATTAGTTCTGTCAGCCCGTGTGTCAACGACCGAACATCAGGACTGGAGCAGGCGCAGGCCTGGGTTGAAACGACTAAGCGCATCAGGGCCGGGAAACAGGCGAGTATCAGTAGGTGTGGGTGAACACCAGTCCAGCCTCGCCATCCGGGCTCGCATCGGAATACCCCTTGACGGCATACAACTGAAATTTCCAGTTCTGATTGAGCTTGTGCGTGAGGAAGAGGGTGAGTTCCTTGATCTGGTCGCCCGTGGATACGACCTTCTGCCGCCAGTCGTAGGACACCCCCGCCGAAGTGCGCGCGAACACGGGCATGGCGAAGCCGAGGCCGGCGAATATCGGGTTGTCGAAGTCGGAGCCCGACGGATCGCCGAATTTTTTCCAGCCCAGCGTGGCGAACCCGGTCACCCGGCCGAAGGCTTTGGCGACATCGACCTGGGCGGAATAGTCGGTTTTTCCGGTGCCCAGGCACTTGTCTTCGTCGGCGGTGGGCAACTTGACCTTGCCGATCAGGTCCACGAACAGCCCGCCAATATTGCCGTCAAGCACGGCATAGTCGGCACCGGCAACAGTGTCGCCCAAACCGCTTTCCACTTTGTCGCAACCGCCGGGCAACGGCTCGCCGTCAGGGCCGACCGAAGGATTGGTGATCCGCAGCCAGGGCACCGTGAGCTTGTAGGTCATGGGACCGGTTTCGTATTTGCCCACCAGCGGGACGTACCAGGTTTCGGAAGTGGTGCCGGTGCCATAATCGCCCCGGGAGTAGTCGGTTCCGATTGAGGTCGAGAAGGTATCAGCCAGGGCCGGCAAGGCCAGGCTGGCCAGCCAACCGACGAGCAGGATGCGCTTGGGGTCCATGTTCACCTCGTGTCTTGCGTCATCGAAGTTCACACGCAGGCTTTGTTGCGTGACTTACACAGCCTAGTGACTTATGGCGCAAGTGCATCATGCCTTCACTGTTTAACCCGACTTGCCAGAGCGGTCGACTTTTTCAACAGTCTCGACTTTTTCGACTTTTTCGACTTTTTCTGGCCGATCAACCTTGTCTACTTTCTCAACCTTTTCTGGCCGATCGACTTTCTCGACTTTCTCCGGACGTTCAACTTTTTCGACTTTTTCGACTTTTTCGACTTTCTCTACCTTCTCTACCCTCTCCACTCTCTCGACTTTGCCGGATTGCTCGACCTTCTCGATTCGCTCCGACTTGCCGGACTTGTCCACGTCCACATCCACGCGTTCGATCCTGTCGCCACCGCCATGACTGTCATTGCCCCCGTGGCGAGTATCGTCGACGACGCTGCCACCGCTCTCGGAACGGCCGCTCCTGTCACTGCCCGAGTTCCCCGAATCCCGCGAGTTGCCGGAGCTGTTGGAGCCGCTCGAGTCGCCGGCGCTGTTGAAATCCTCCGAGCGGCCCGAATTGCCCGGGCCACTTGAGTCGTCCGTGTTTTGCTCGCTGTTTCGAAGCCGCCCGTGCTGGTTGCCGGCTGGCGAATCGGAGCGCTCGCGGGGCAATTCGATACGCGTGGCCTGCACGTCCCGTGCGCCGCTGAAGACGCCGGTGATCCGCACGCGTCGATCCAGCGTCAGCTGCGATGACTGCACACCGACAAACACGGTGTCGCGCGCCATCGTCACGTTAAAGCCGCCCACCACCAGGCGACGGTCTTGTCGGCCCTGTACCAGGCCCTCGATCACCGCATTGTGTGCACGGCCAATGAATGGCAGGCTCGGGTCGGGGCGACTTTGGCTCACCTCCAGCTCGCGGCCCGACCAGTGGCCGCGCACCAGCATTTCCTGCGCCGGTCCCGGATGGTTGCCGAGTTTGAGGCCCTGCAGATAACCGCTGCGATCGACCGGGCCGATGGCGCTGGCCTCCTTGAGGCCGGGCGCACGGTCGATGCGGCTGGCCACCACTTCACCCCGGGCATCGCGCAGCCCACTGACCCGAACAGGATCACCTGCACGCAGACCGGGAGCGACTTGAGCACCGTTGGCCAGGCGTACCGGTTGACCCATGACACGCATAGGCAGGGAGTCTCTGGGCAGGGCAGTCAAAGGTCCTTCGTAGACATGCAGGATAGCAATGCGCCCGGCCTCCAGACCGCGCCGGGAATTGAACGCTTGCACGGCAACCACTTGGCCAACTGCCAGGCGGGTGCTGGTGGCGGCAATGCCGTTCTCGCTGACAGGGACATTTTTGTTGAAGTGCACTTCCATGCCATTGACGCAGATCGAGGCGAACCCGGTGATGGTGCCGACAATCCCGGTGCCACCGATCCCGCCGTTGTCGTTGTCGTTGTTGATGCCCGTGCCACCCACGCCGCCGGCAACGGCACCGGTGCCGCCAATGCCGCCGGGGCGTTTGTTCAGCGGTGCGCCGGTACCGCCCACCCCGCCGTTGTCGGTACCGATGCCCGTACCGCCCATGCCACCAGGCGCCGCGCCCGTACCGCCGGTGCCACCCGGAGCCTGGATGAGCGGCACTTCACTGCTGCCCGCGTCATTCTGGCTGACACAGGCCGGCGCGGCTTGCAACACAATCGCATGCCCGAGGCCCAGAGCGAGGGCGGCTGCTCGAATCAGGCGCAGATTGATGGTCATGGCTTGGGAGCCGTCGGTGAGTTGGGGTCGCAAGCTTCAGTGTAGAAGTACAGGCCGACCGTAATGCGCTGACGCGGTTCGAGGCTGGGCAGGTCGCGAAATTCCAGCTCGGCGGCGAGTCGGTTGAAGCTCAACAGGGCCTGCATTCCCTCGCTGGCAACGGCCTCGCGCAGCGCCTCGACGCTCATCGGGGCCAGTGCGTCATAGTGGACGCTGCGTTCAAAAAAGGCCGGGGCTTCGCCGCTCAAGTTGTGTACCGCAGCGCAGGCATGATCGTGCAGGTTATGCCCCAGGTAAGCCGCTTTCTCATCGAAGCCCTTTTGCGGCACGAAGGCCTGGGCTTCCAGGTGTACACGCTCCTGTTCGTCAAGGCGCACGACGCCCAGGCGCAGCCATTCGTCCAGTACCACCCGCGCCCGGATGTCCGTGCTGACCTTCGCCACCAGCGCATCGAAGGAACAGTCGCCGCCGACACTGGCCAAGCGAGGCAGCGGCAACGGCTGGCCGGCGTCGTTGCAGAAGGGTGTGCGGGTCCAGGCGTTGACCAGTTGCGCACCGAAGGTGATGTTTTCCGGAAGCGTGGAAGTAGCGGGGTCGCCGCTGTTGCGCAAACGCCGTACGTCCTTGCGATGCACGCCGGTGAGCAGGCTGATGCGGCTGTCGGTCGGTGCCTTGTCGTCCAGACGGAACTCACGGTCCGCCACATCGACGAAAACCTCCTTGAGCAGGTCGGCGAAAACCAGGTACGTGACGCCTTTGCGCAGCATCAGGCGTACCAGCGGCCGCATGACATGGCGCAAGGCTTTGAGGAGCGAGGTGGGCAAGGTAGACGATTGCATTCAGCGCATTCCTGGACAGTTAACCCAAGTATAGCTGCGTGGGAAATATTCCCATGAATGCAGGCAGTATCTTTTGCGTGCTCCCTTGCAGAACCGGTTCCCCGGGTTTTGCATGGGGCATCAGGCCGCTTCAGGTCCGGCTGTCGTCGTCGCCGCCGACGTGGACACCATGATCGTCCCCCGCTTCTGCATGGATACCCACTGCGACCTGTGGCGGGGGAGCAAGCTCCCTCACCACAGGTTCAGGGTCTCGGCTTAGTCTCGGCTCTCGGCACCCGCGATCAGTCGTGATGTTTGTGTTTATGTTTATTCTTGTGTTTATTCTTTTGCTTGTAGCCGGAATCGTGGTGGTCGTCGTCATCGGCCAGATTGTTGCCGATCGCACCACCTGCTGCGCCGCCCAGACCCGCACCGATCAGGCCGCCGGTGGAACCACCGACACTGTTGCCGATGACCTGGCCACCCGCTGCACCGAGACCTCCGCCAATAGCCGACTCGGTCTTCTTGCCACTCTTGGCGGTCATTGCGCCCCCGGCCGCGCCACCGACGCCGGCTCCGATTGCAGCGCCGGTGCTACCTCCCACAGCCTGACCGACCACGCTGCCAAGGGCGCCGCCGACACCGCCACCGATAGCCGTATTGGTGGTTTCGCCAGCGAGGGAGTACTGCGATACAAGAAGGCTTAATGCCACGACAGTGAATGACTTACGCATCAGACAGACCTTTAGGAATACACAAAAGGGGAAAGTCTGTTGGTACGAAACAGTCTGGTCAACAGATATTCGGCCGGGCTTTACAAACAAAGGCGCCCCGCCACTGCGGGGCTCCCTTCGGTCTAGCCCCTGGGCTGCGGATTGAGCACCGTAACGGCCTTGGTTTTCCTGAAGAAAATACCGTAGACAACCGACAGCACCAGCAAGAACGGCACACCGAACACCAGGGTCATCTTGAAGGCTTCAGTGAAGTAGGTCGTGACCATCACGGCCCCCATCAGGACCAACCCCAACAATGTGCTGTAGGGAAACAGACGCATGCGGAACGACAGTTTACGGTTGCCATTGCGTTCATGAAAACGACGGAAACAGTAGTGAGTGAGGAAGATCATGAACCAGGTAAAGATCGCGCCGAACATCGAGATTGCCATCATCAGGGTGAACGAACTTTCCGGGTACAGGATGTTGAGCAAGGTCGCCAGGGCGATCCCTGAACTGGAAAGCAACAGCGCGTTCAACGGGATCCCGGTCTTGCTCAATGCCCCCATGGATTTTGGCGCGTAGCCGGCTCGAGACAGGCTGAACATCATGCGCGTGGTGATGTACAACTGGCTGTTCATCGCCGACAACGCCGCAATCAGGATCACGAAGTTCATCACACCGGTGGCGCCGGGAATACCGATGGCCTGCATGACCGTGACGAACGGACTCTGGGCATGGCCAGCCTGGACCCAAGGCACGATCGCCAGCATCAATGCCAGGGTCAACAGGTAGAACACCACCAGGCGCACAATAGTCCCGCGAAAGGCTTTCTTCACCGCCTGCTCCGGATCCTTCGCCTCACCGGCAGCCACCGCGATCATCTCCACGCTCAGGTAGCTGAAGATCGACACGATCACCGCGATCCACATCCCTTGCAGGCCATTGGGGAAAAAGCCGCCGTGAGCGGTGTAATTGTGCACACCGTATTCCGGATTGCCGGAACCGAACACCACATACACCGCCAGGATAATGAAGCCGACAATCGCGCCGATCTTGATGGTCGAGAACCAGTACTCGAAGGTACCGAAGGTCTTCACGCTGATGGCATTGAGCACGATCAACACGCTGGAGAACGAGACGATCCAGATCCATTCCGGCACGTTGGCAAACCAGTACTTCATGTACATCGCCACCGCCGTCACTTCCGTACCGACCGCGAGCACAATCGCCGCCCAATAGGCATAGCGCACCAGGAACCCGGCCAGCGGGCTGACATAAAATTCGGCATAGGCGCCGAACGAACCCGAGGTCGAATGGGCCACGGTCATTTCCGCCAGGCAGCCCATCAGCAGCAAGGTGATGATTGCGCCAATGGCATAGCTCAACAGCACGCTCGGCCCGGCATAACCAATGGCATAGGCGCTGCCCATGAACAGCCCGGTGCCGATTGCACCCCCAATGGCGATCATGCTCATCTGCCCCGACGTCAATTGACGCCGCAGGCCATGTTCACGGTTGGATATCGTTTCGAAACCGCAGTTATCGGTCATTTCTATGTCCTCTGGATTTTGTCTTTCTTGAAGAGCACGTCGTGGGTTTAACGGTGGGGATCAGCCACGCACAGCAGGACACGGATCAGAAAATACTCAGTGGATACTCGACGATCACCCGGATTTCGTTGTTGTCCGTGGTGTCGGCCCGGGCGACTTGCGCGGTGGAGCGCACACTGGCCTGACGCACGCGTATTGATAGGTCCCTGGCCTTGCCCGACTGCACGACATAGCGCGCCTCGAGGTCGCGTTCCCAGCGCTTGCCGTCATCGCCGTAACGTCCATAGGCGCCATTGGGGCCGCCGTCGTAATGGCTGTCATCGATGTGGTCGCCACTGACGTAGCGCGACATGAAGCTCAGCCCCGGCACGCCGAAAGGCGCCATGTCCAGGTCATAGCGCAGTTGCCAGGAGCGTTCGTTGGGGGCGTTGAAGTCGAGGACCTGAATCGAGTTGGCGAGAAAAATCGACGTGCCCGGTTGCTGGTCGAAACCCAGGTAATCGAACGGCTCTTCGCCATCGACCCGCTGGTACGCCAGGGTCAACCGATGGGCGCCGAACCTGTAAGCGGTGGCAAACGACCAGGTGGTGTTGTCGATCCTGCCGGCCAGGCTGTCGCCGTTATCGTGGGTGCGGTAGAGATTGAAATCCAGGTTCAGCGACTGGTCTGGCGTCAGCACATGGGTGTAATTGACGTTGCCGTAGTACTGCCGCCAGATGTCGGTGAACTGCGAACCGTACAGGCTGACACTCAACTGATCGCCCAGCGCATAGCTGCCGCCCAGGTAATCGACGCTGCGGGTTTCCACCCCGGCGTACAGCGCTTTAAGGGCGCCATCGGCATTGGTCGAATTATTGTCGTTGCCGGCAGTGAAGTGGCCAATGTCCAGTTGCAATGCCTTGAGCTCATTGCTGGTCAGCTGGAAGCCGGTGGCACTGCTGGTGAACAGTCGCGCATTGCCGGTGCCGAACACCGGATTGAGCGGTGTCAGGTTGCCGTACTTGAGCTCGGTCTGCGAAATCCGCGCCTTCAGCGCACCACCGGCTTCGGAGTACTCATCCTCGGGACGGCCATCGGAATCGACCGGCAACAACCCTGTGCCCGTGCGCCCCTTGCCACTGTCGAGCTTGATGCCCAACTGCGCGTAGGCATCGACCCCAAAACCCACCGTTCCCTGGGTGTAGCCGGAGCGGTAGTCGAGGATGATCCCGTGGGCCCACTCGTCCCGATAGTTCTGACCGCCCGGGTTGTTGAGGTTGTTGCGGTAGAAATAGAAGTTGCGATTGGTCAGTGTCAGGCTGCTGTCTTCGACAAATCCGTTGTCAGAGGCGGCACAGGCCATTTGGCCAAGGCAACTGGAGATGGCGAGCGGCAAGGCAGGCCAGAGGGACAGTTTCATTCTGCGTGCTCCTTATTATTGTGATTGCAGAACTGGTTATTGCCGGCGACCGAACGCCCGCCGCGGGAAAATGCCCGCAGCTGGACCAGGACGCCGCAGGTTTCAAGTCACGCTGTGGCGAACCTGGTATCGCGCTTGCGACCAGATGTTCCGGTCGAGGATCTCGCCGAGGATCTGCACCGCGTCCCAGACTTCGGTGAAGGTTGTGTACAACGGGGTGAAACCGAACCGCATGATGCGCGGCTCGCGATAGTCACCAATCACGCCACGGTCGATCAGGGCCTGGATCACCGCATAACCTTCGGGGTGTTCGAAGCTGACATGACTGCCGCGTCTGGTGTGCTCACGCGGGGTGATCAACTTCAGTTCGTGAGCCGCGCAACGCTGCTCGACCAGTTCGATGAACAGGTCCGTCAGGGCCAGGGATTTGCGGCGCAGGCTGGCCATGTCGGTCTGGGCGAACACGTTCAGGCCGCACTCGACCATCGCCAATGAGGTGATCGGTTGAGTGCCGCACAGGTAACGCGCGATGCCGCTGCTTGGCTCGTAATGCGACTCCATGGCGAATTGCCGCGAGTGGCCGAACCAGCCGGACAAGGGTTGTGGCACCAGATCGCACAATGACGGCGAAACCCAGACAAAAGCCTGCGAGCCCGGCCCGCCATTGAGGTACTTGTAGGTGCAGCCGATGGCGTAGTCGGCACCGGCCTGGTGCAGGTCGACCGGTACTGCGCCTGCGGAATGCGCCAGATCCCAGATGGCCAGCGCGCCACATTCGTGGGTCAGCGCGGTCAGGGCCTGCATGTCGTGCATGTAGCCGGTCTTGTAATTGACGTGGGTGAGCATGACCACCGCCGTGTCCTGGTCAATGGCTTGCGGCAAGGCTTCAGGACTGTCGACCAGGCGCAGGGTATAACCCTGCTGCAGCATCTGCGCGAGGCCTTCGGCGATGTACAGGTCGGTGGGAAAATTGCTTGATTCGCTGACGATCACTCGCCGCTGCGGTGACCTTGTGGCCTGTACGCGCAAGGCAGCGCTCAGCACTTTGAACAGGTTGATCGAGGTGGTATCGGTCACCACGACCTCCCCCGCCCCCGCGCCGATCAAACCCGCCAGGCGGTCGCCCAGACGCTCGGACAGCTCGCGCCAGCCGGCACTGTTCCAGCTGCGGATCAAGCCATTGCCCCATTCCTCGGCGACCACCGCTTGTGCCCGCGCCAATGCCGCGACCGGCCGCGCACCGAGGGAATTGCCATCGAGATAGATAATCCCTTCGGGGAGCGCGAATTGCTGGCGCAGGGGCGCCAGAGCGTCCTGGGCATCAAGCGCCAGGCAACTGTTTCTTGTCGTCATCGGGTGTCCTGTTTTTTGTTTTGGGACGCCATCCGGGCGGGTTGCATCAGCCGGATCAGGCGCCCTGGTTCAAGGCGATCAACCTGCCTTTGGGTAGAGAGATAATGAACGAATCTTTGGAGAATTTTCGTGCAAAGTAACCAGCCATGTAGTAGTTATTTCGCAGATAATTCGAACCTGACCTCAATAAACGCGGATTTATTCAAACCATGAATCTTGACTCGACAGACCTGCGAATCCTGCATCAGCTGCAACAGGATGGCCGAATCAGCAATCAGGAACTGGCGGAGAAAGTCGCCTTGTCACCGTCGGCCTGTCTGCGTCGGTTGCGCCTGCTGGAAAGCGAAGGAATCATCACCGGCTATCGCGCGGTGCTGAATGCCGAGCGGTTGGGCATCGAGCTGGAAGCCATCGTCCATGTGTCGTTGCGACAGGACGTCGAGGACTGGCACGAGACCTTCATCAAGAAGGTCCAGCAGTGGCCGGAGGTGGTCACCGCCTATGTCATTACCGGGGCGAGCAACTATGTGTTGCGGGTCCAGGCCCGCAACCTCAAACACTTCTCGGATTTCATCGTCAATCACCTCAACCGCACCGCCGGCGTCACCGACATACGTTCGGAGATCGTCCTGCAGAAAATCAAGGAGCGCGAGCAGTTGCTTGATCTGGTGGTACGCAAGTAAGAGCGCAGCGTTCTTCAGAGCCCGTGCAGGCGCCGGGCCTCCTTGCGCTGCAACGTCATGCTCGGGGTCTCGTCGAACAGTTTGCGGTACTCGGTGGAAAAACGCCCCAGGTGCATGAACCCCCAGCCCATGGCTATCCCGGAAATGTTGCGTGACGAGCCGTGCTCGAGAATCTCCTGGCGTACGGCATTCAGGCGATACTTTTTCAGGTAGGCCATGGGCGACAAGGCGAAGTACTTCCTGAATGCGTCGAACAATTTGAAGCGTGAAACGCCGGCTGCGGCTTCGATGTCCTCCAGGTGCAACGCTTCGCGGGCGTTGTCATGGATGTACTGTCGAGCCCTGACCAGGTAGTGCGGCAACTTCACGCCCAACGCGTCCCGCAGTTCCTGCGAATAGTTGTTGGGCTGGGCGAGGATCAAGCCTTTGATCAGCGAGCTTTCAATGTCCCGGGTGAAGGCCACCTGCTCGAAGAGTTCACTGCTTCGTTCCATCTCGTCGATGAAATAACGCGCCATGCGCCACCACGACGCCGATGCCCCTTCGATCGCATCCATCATCGGTTCGAAGCGCAGCGGCGCATCCAGCGGCCGTTGCAGCATCCCTTCCAGAGCCTCGCTCATCGCCACTCGGGTAATCACCACCTGGACCTTGCGACAGTCACCGGAAATTGCCAGCAGTTGGTGTTCATTGGGGGAAATGATGACCCCTTGATCGCGGTCGGACCTGACCACGCTGCCCGCCTTGCTCAGCTCCTGTTCGCCCGACAACGGCAGGCTCAGGCTATAGCTGCTGAAGTGCTCGGCGTCTTCGATATCGATGGTGACGTCGGTACCGTATTCGATGGTGCCCAGGGTGGTGGCCATCGATTTGAACATGTTGGCGTTGTGATGAAAGCGGATCCGTTCGGGGGTCGCGCTCACGAGTCGATGGGGTCCGCAGATACCGGACATCCAGCTTCTGGCAGCCTCCAGGTCATCGCTGTCGACACGAATGTCGCGAAACTGCGGATCCACTTTGCTACTCATCAGGGTGCACTCACGGAGTTTGGTTCTGCGCGCTCTGGGGGCGCTTGTCAGGCTGCAAAGGAGCAACTTCCACGCCATAAAACGTCGGCGCCCACTTAACGGATAGTGATTGGCAACTAAGCGGACAAGACATGGCTGGCGAAGCCGCAAAAGCCCTCGATCCGCACTCGACGTCGTGCAAAACAGTATCTGATTGGCGCCATCAGGTGCAGCCGTTTATCACCTGGTGGCGGATTTGTGTCATCGCTGCCCAATCGACTGTTACCTGCCCCCCAATTTTACGGACTGCCTTCGCCAACTTATCGGATAGACCATCACCCGCCCCGCTTCTCTAATGAGCGCACCGATTAGCCGAATAAAAAAAGGTGCACACCATGAGTGGCGAAAGAAACGTCGAGCAATGGAAAACGTTTATCGAAAGCTGCCTGGACTTCCGTCCCGCAGAAGGTGTTTTCCGCATCGCCCGGGAGATGTTCACCGAGCCGCAGCTGTTCGATCTGGAGATGGAACTGATCTTCGAGAAGAACTGGATCTACGCCTGCCACGAAAGCGAACTGGCCAACAACCACGACTTCGTGACCCTGCGCGCCGGCCGCCAGCCGATGATCATTACCCGCGACGGTGAGGGTCAGCTCAATGCACTGATCAATGCCTGCCAGCATCGCGGCACGACGCTGACCCGCGTGGGCAAGGGCAATCAGTCGACCTTCACCTGCCCGTTCCATGCCTGGTGCTACAAAAGCGATGGCCGCCTGGTCAAGGTCAAGGCACCGGGCGAGTACCCGGAAGGCTTCGACAAAGCCACGCGCGGTCTGAAAAAAGCCCGCATCCAGAGCTACAAGGGTTTCGTCTTCATCAGCCTGGATGTGCACGCCGACAACAGCCTGGAAGACTTCCTCGGCGATGCCAAAGTGTTCTTCGACATGATGGTCGCCCAGTCGCCCACCGGTGAGCTGGAAGTACTGCCCGGCAAATCGGCCTACACCTACGACGGCAACTGGAAGCTGCAAAACGAAAACGGCCTCGACGGTTATCACGTCAGCACCGTCCACTACAACTACGTCGCCACGGTGCAGCATCGCCAGCAGGTCAACAGCGAAAACGGCAACGCCGCCAGCAGCACCCTCGACTACAGCAAGCTCGGCGCCGGCGACGCCAATACCGATGATGGCTGGTTCGCGTTCAACAACGGTCACAGCCTGCTGTTCAGCGACATGCCCAACCCTTCGGTACGCTCCGGCTACGCGACGATCATGCCGCGGCTGATCGAAGAACATGGCCAGCAAAAGGCCGAGTGGATGATGCATCGCCTGCGCAACCTGAACATCTATCCAAGCCTGTTTTTCCTCGATCAGATCAGCTCGCAATTGCGCATCATCCGTCCGGTGGCGTGGAACAAGACCGAAATCATCAGCCAGTGCCTGGGGGTCAAGAACGAGTCGGACGCCGACCGCGAAAACCGCATTCGCCAGTTCGAGGATTTCTTCAACGTCTCGGGTTTGGGCACGCCGGATGACCTGGTGGAATTCCGTGAAGCCCAGCGTGGCTTCCAGGCGCGCCTGGAACGCTGGAGCGATATCTCCCGCGGCAGTCACCGCTGGGCCAGCGGCGCCACGCCCAACAGCGAAGCGATCGGCATTGCCCCGGCCATGACCGGCACCGAATTCACCCATGAAGGGCTTTACGTCAACCAGCACAGCAACTGGCAGACATTCCTGCTCGACGGCCTGGACGCCAAATCCCTGAAACTCCGTGAGGTGCAATGATGAATGCGCAACTGCAGTACCGCATCGAACAGTTTTTCTATCGCAAATCCGAACTGTGCGACGCCCAGGACTGGGATGCCTATGTCCAGCTGTTCGCCGAGCACAGCGAGTTCCACTTGCCGCAATGGGACTCCGAACACGTCTACACCCGCGACCCCAAACGCGAAATGTCGCTGATCTACTACCCCAACCGTTCAGGCCTGGAGGACCGCGTGTTCCGCCTGCGCACGGGCAAGTCCGCGTCCTCGACGCCGATGCCGCGCACCCTGCATCAGATCAGCAACGTGCGGATCGCCCCCCTGGAAAACGATGAACTGCAAGTGCAGTTGAACTGGCACACCCTGTATTACCGCCTGGCCACGGCCGAACAGTTTTTCGGCCGCGCGACCTACCGCCTCAAGCCCCACGCCGATAGCTGGCTGATCGTTCGCAAGCATGTGTTGCTGCTCAACGACACCATCAATTCGGTACTCGACTTCTATCACCTCTGAACCCAGGGAGACCGGGCATGAACCATAAAGTCGCGTTCAGCTTTGCCGACGGCAAAACGCTGTTCTTCCCTGTGCAGGCCAATGAAATCCTGCTCGACGCCGCCCTGCGCAATGGCATCAACATACCCCTGGATTGCCGCGAAGGCGTCTGCGGAACCTGCCAGGGGCGCTGCGAGTCGGGCGATTACAGCCAGGACTATGTGGATGAGGAAGCCCTCTCCAGCCAGGACCTGCAACAACGCAAAATGCTCACCTGCCAGACCCGGGTCAAATCCGACGCCGCGTTCTATTTCGACTTCGCTTCCAGTCTGTGCAACGCCGCTGGCCCCGATCAACTCACGGCAACGGTCACCGAGGTCAAACAGGTGTCGGCCAGCACGGCGATCCTGCATCTGGATCTGGGCGATGTGGGCCAGTCGCTGGATTACCTGCCCGGGCAGTACGCCCGGCTGCAGATTCCGGGGACCGAGAACAAGCGTTCCTACTCCTTCGCCAACCGGCCGGGCGTCAGCAATCGGCTGCAGTTTCTGATTCGCCTGCTGCCCGATGGCGTGATGAGCAACTACATCCGCGACCGCTGTCAGGTGGGTGACCCCATCGTTCTGGAAGCACCGCTGGGGGCTTTTTATCTGCGGCACGTCGCCCGGCCACTGATCCTGGTGGCTGGCGGCACCGGACTGTCTGCCTTGCTGGGCATGCTCGACGAACTCGCTGAACGCGGCTGCGAGCAACCCGTGCATTTGTACTACGGCGTGCGCGATGCGGCCGACCTGTGCGAACAGGCGCGCATCCAGGCGTATACGCAACGCCTCCCGGGGCTGCGATACACCGAGGTGGTCAGCGAACCGTCGCCGCACTGGACCGGCAAGCGCGGCTACATCGCCGAACACTTCGACGTCGCCGAACTGCGCGACGGCCCGGTCGACATGTACGTCTGCGGGCCGCCGCCGATGGTTGAATCGATCAAGACCTGGTTGCAGGCACAAGCACTGGAAAGCGTGCAGCTGTACTACGAAAAATTCACCGAGAGTAACGCCTGACACCCGCTACCGGAACCGGCGCCCGGTTCCGGTGGCCGAAAGGGTCACTCGCGTTGATGTGTACCCAACGGCCGCAAAATCGCCCGGACCGGGCTGGCGTCGAGGTTGGCAAAACGTAGCGGCAACGCGATCAACTCGTAATCCCCTTCCGGCACGTCATCGAGCACGACCCCCTCAAGAATGGCCATGCCGTGACGGGCCACGGCTCGGTGCGAATCCATCGTTTTGGATTGCTGCGGGTCCAGTGACGGCGTATCGATGCCGATCAACCTCACACCCAGGCTGGCCAACAAATCGATGGTTTCCCTGGCAACGGCCGTGAACGCCGGATCCCAGGCAGCCAGCGGTGCCTGGCGATAGGTCCGCAGCAGCACACGCTCGGGCACATCGTGCAAACGCCCTTCCAGTTGCCCGGGCTGCACCAGGTCGCCGCTGTCCAGACAATGCAAAACGCGGCAAGGCCCGATATACACATCCAACGCGACCTCACCAATCGCCGCGCCGTCAGCGCTGTAATGCAGCGGCGCATCGACGTGGGCACCGGTGTGCGGTGACAGGGTGATGCGTCCGACATTCACCGGGCACTCGGGACCGTAGGTCCAGACCCGCTCTTCCAGAAAAGGCGTGTCCCCCGGCCAGGTCGGTGTTTTGCTACTCAAGGGTGGACTGATGTCCCACAGTGTCGTGTTTTTTGTCATCGCAAATGCTCAGCGTTTTTACCGAGTGAAATGATACGAGCGACAACGGTGCAGATTCGTGCAAAAACCCTGGGCAAACGAGCGGGTTTTCGCACAAAGCGCCATGGATGAGTGTGATGGCGGCAGGAAATTTCAACGTGCACCCTTCGACGAGGCGGTCTTCACCGGCAGCAACGCGCGATGAAAGATCGGATGACTGTGGTTCAGGCTGACCGGGTCGCCGCCCCGCCAATACCCCGCAGCGTCATGGCCTTCAGTCCGCGACACCCTGACGTCGCTTGCGGAATTCGGCGACCTTATGCCGGTTTCCGCAGAGCGCCATGCTGCACCAGCGTCGTTTGTGCGATTTGGTGCGGTCGTAAAACATCAATGAACATTCGGCGCTTTCGCATTTGCGGACCAGGCTGAAATCGCCTTCGGCCAGCAACTGCGCGGCGGCGTAAGCGAGCCTGCCCAGACGCTGGTGGCCGGCATCGCCCTGGTGCAAGCGATCCAGCACCGGCGCGCCCGCCTCCTCCCACACCAGTTGCGGCACGACCCGCAGCAGAAAGGCATTAAGCACTGCCGGATCCGCCACGCGGTTCTCTCGACGGGCGGCGAGCAGGCCCTCGATGCAGTCGCGCAGCTTGCGCAACCGGGCAAGCAACTGCCCGTCACCCACCGCCACGTCCGTCGCCAGACCGAAACCGATCTGCTCCAGCCAGCGCGCCGCGTCGGCATCGCTGTTGAGCAGGTCGCGCCGCTGGCCATCGACCACCCTTCGGGTGTTCAGCAGATCCAGCGCCGGATGGTCGGCCAGCACCAACGGTACAGGCAAGTCAGGCGTGGCGACGGCGTCAATCATGGAAATCTCCCGGGAATCGATGCACGGATTGTAACCCACAAAAAAGATTTGACCAGTTACAAAGTCTGTGCAAAATGAAAATATGTAACCCGTATAAATAACTTTAAACAGTTACAATGGAGATCCGCCATTACCACGCTCCCGCACACCACCGTTGTCTGCAAATTCGTCGAAGCCGACGGCATCAGGGTTTTCTACCGCGAGGCCGGTGCTGCCGACGCTCCCGTACTCTTGCTGTTGCACGGCTTTCCCAGCTCGTCCCACCAATTCCGGGACCTGATCCCGCGGCTCGCCGACAAATACCGCCTGATTGCGCCGGATCTGCCCGGTTTCGGTTTCACCGAGGTGCCCGCCGAACGCCACTACGTCTACACCTTCGATGCCATCGGCGAGACGATCCGCCAGTTCGTCGATGTGCTGGGCCTCAAGCGTTACGGGATGTACTTCTTCGACTATGGGGCGCCGGTCGGCCTGCGCCTGGCGCTGGCGTACCCGGAGCGGGTTAGCGCGATCGTTTCGCAGAACGGCAATGCCTATCTCGAAGGCCTGGGGGATGCCTGGGCGCCGATCCGCCGGTATTGGGACGAGCCGTCCCCCGGCAACCGCCAGGTGATCAACGATGCCATCCTGCACCTGGAAGGCACGCGCTGGCAGTATGTGGAAGGCGTGAGCAACCCCGATCTCATTGCACCCGAGGGTTATCATCTGGACGCGCTATTGCTGGAACGGCCCGGCAACAAGGGCATTCAGCTCGATCTGTTTTATGACTATCGGAACAACCTGAAGCTGTACCCGGCGTTCCAGCAATTCTTGCGCGATGCCCAAGTGCCGACGCTGGCGATCTGGGGCAAGGGCGATCCGTTTTTCATTCCGTCGGGTGCCGAGGCCTACAAGCGTGACAACCCCAATGCGGTGGTCGAGATGCTCGATACCGGCCACTTCGCGCTGGAGACCCACGCCGTGCAGATTGCTCAACGGATAGTCGACGTGGTGGGCAGTCATCTCGACTGAGAGGTGCACAGACGAGGCGTGGTCCACATCCACTCGACCCACCGGGTGGCATTGACGCTAGCCGGTGTCTGGCATGAGGATGACATCCTGTCGCCGCTGCCCCAGGCGGTGGATGAATTGCACGAAGCCTTTGGTGTGCAGTGGTAACCCACAGATTGATTTTTTGACCGCAGGAGTCTTCATGCCTCGTTTCGCTGCCAACCTCAGCATGCTCTACCCCGAACATGACTTTCTTGACCGTTTCGCCGCCGCCGCCGCCGATGGATTTCAGGCCGTGGAATACATGTCCCCCTACGACTACAGCCCACAGCAATTGAAACAGCGGCTCGACGACAATGGCCTGGTCCAGGCCCTGTTCAACGCACCGCCTGGCAATATCGCGGCCGGCGAAAAAGGCACCGTGTCCTTGCCAGGCCGTGAGTCGGAGTTCCGCGCCGGTTTCGACAAGGCCCTGGAATACGCCACGGTACTGGGCAACGACCGCATCCATGTCATGGCCGGCCTGCTGGCCAACGAAGCGGATCGCGCCAGGCACCAGCAAACCTACCTGGAAAACCTCAGCCACGCAGCGACACAAGCGGCCAAGGCTGGCATCACCGTATTGCTGGAGCCGATCAACACCCGCGACATGCCGGGGTTCTTCCTCAACCACCAACATCAGGCCCAGGCCATCTGCAAAGAGGTCGGCCAGGCCAACCTCAAAGTCCAGTTCGACGTCTACCATTGCCAGATCGTCGAGGGTGACGTGGCGACGAAGCTGCGACGGGATTTCGCCAACATCGGCCATATCCAGATCGCCGGCGTGCCGGATCGCCACGAACCGGACATGAACAACGAGCTGAACTATCCCTACCTGTTCGAGCTGATCGATCAACTGGGGTACACCGGTTGGGTGGGTTGCGAGTACAGGCCGCGCGGCGACACCTCCAAGGGCTTGCAATGGCTGCGCGATTGGCAGGGTCGATCAAGCCAAGGCCAGGCATAGACAGCTTTTCATCATTGGGACACCAGGACACCAGGACGCCGGGGCAGCAGGAGGCATGCAATGGAACTGAAGTTCAGTCACATCGATGTACTGGTCAAGAATCTCGACGAAGCCTGTGCCTACTACGCGCAGATACTGAACGCCAGGATCTCCAAGACACTCGTCTGGGAACGAGGTGGCCTGCACGTGCGCTACGCGATTGCGCTGATCGGTCAAGAGCGTTTCATGCTGGTACAGCCGCTGGCCGGGAACCTGAGGGAGCTACTGGACGCCTCGGGTGAAGGGATGATTTATCGCCACTGCTATTCGACCCCCGACATCGAGAAGGCCTATGACGAATTGATGGTCGCCGGTGTTCAGCCAGAAGATGAAAACGGCAAGCCATTGGCCCGCGCGAACCTGCAATCCCCGTCCGGGACACGCATCATCTGGTTGCCCAAGCGCTTCGGGCACTTCTCTATCGAAATCCTGGAAGACAAGGCGCTAGAGGCATTTGTAGAGGCTGCATTTGCCTGAGTGACGGGGCAATGAACGTCTGCTTGCGGCTGTGGGTTCTTCCAATACGCCCCTTTGACCAACAGGCAGATTAAGTGTCATGGGTTCTGGAGAATCTTTAAACCTGTTGGCTATGTAGACAAGGAGCAACTGTTCTTTTACGACGAGCGAAAAGAACTAGCCTGATTCGATGGAGGAGTACTTTCAACCTTCATTAGGGCATTCCAATGAACACAACCACCCTGGAGACGGACTATCTGGTTGTTGGCGCGGGGGCAACCGCCATGGCCTTCGTCGATACGTTGCTCGATCAATCGGATGCGAGTGTGCTGATGGTGGATCGACACGCTCAACCGGGTGGACACTGGAACGATGCCTACTCGTTCGTCCGCCTGCACCAGCCGTCTGCCTTCTATGGCGTCAACTCCTGCGAGTTGGGTTCCGGGCAAAAGGACGAATCCGAATGGGGCGGTGGCTTATATGAATTGGCCTCAGGCAGCGAAGTTGTCAGTTACTTCGATCAGCTCATGCAGCATCGATTCTTGCCATCAGGTCGGGTGCACTATTTTCCGATGCACAACTACGAAGGTGATCGCAGCGATAGTCATTGCATCACCTCCTTGCTTACCGGCGAAAGCAAGGCTGTCCGGGTACGAAGGAAGCTGGTGGATGCGACTATGGCACAGACAGCCGTTCCTTCGACCCATCCACCGCATTACCGGGTCGAGCCCGGTATACGGTGCATACCGCTCAACGACTTGCCAAAGGTCGGACAGCCTTGCTCGCGTTACGTGGTGGTGGGGGGAGGAAAGACCGGTATCGATGCCTGCCTGTGGCTGCTGCAAAATGGCGTGGCACCCGGCAGGATTCAATGGATCGTTCCAAACGCCCCCTGGCTGTTGGATCGCGCCAACTTTCAACCCGGCCAGGAGAATGTTGTACGAACGATCGGCAGTCTCGCGAACCAGTTCGAAGCGATAGGTGCTGCAGATTCGATCCCGGACCTCTTCCTCAGACTCGAAAGTGCCGGCGAACTGTTGCGCATCGATCAAGCCGTCGAGCCCACCGCCTTCCGCGCTGCGACCATTTCACAGGGGGAATTGCGTGCGCTGCGGCGCATAAGCAATGTCGTGCGCCTGGGGCGGGTTTGCGCGATTGAAGCCAGCCGTATATCCCTCGAAAGGGGCAGCATCGCTGCAGATCCCGACGCCCTTTATATCGACTGCAGCGCCAGCGCTGTCCCGATTATTCCTGAGGGAAGCGTGAAAGCGTTTGATGGCAATCGTATCAACCTGGTGACAGTCAGCAGTTATCAGATCCTGTTCAGTGCCGCAGTCATCGCCTACGTGGAAAGCCACCTCGACGATCAGATGCAGATGAACAAACTATGCGGGTTTGTCCCATTGCCACGCTCACCGGTGGACTGGGTCAGGATGTGGGCCGCTTATCTTGGCAATCAGCGGCAATGGAAGCACCATGCGGGGCTGTCCAACTGGCTTGCGCAGTGCCACTTGCACCTTTTGCCAACCGTGTTGAGAAGCCTGCAGGAGGGGGATCCTGAAAAGCTTGCAGTGTTGAACCGATTTACTGAAGCCAGAAAAAAAGCCCTGGAAAACATGCCCAGACTCTTGCAGGCCGTAGCAGGTTTAGCGCAGGAGTCCTGAGCGACTGTCCACCTTGAGTGACCCAGCCCCCGCGTTTGACATGGCCTATGTTCGCTAGCGAACAGACTTCACCGCGATGAATCATCCACACTCGTCGGTGGAATGCAGCGCCCGGCGGCGCAATGCCCCGCACACCTGGCCTGGCGTAGAACCGCCTTCATTCCACAAGCGACCTGCCCGGCGCGGGTCGTACGAAGGAATTCATGCAAAGTATCCTGACTCGCACACTGTCCCACCGACTCCATCGTGTCGCTGTTGTATGTGATGGAGAACGGCCAAAAGCAGACGGTCACCTTTGGGCAACTCCCAGCTAACAGCAATCGTTGGGCAAATGGACTGAATTTGTTGAAGGCTGCGCAACGCCGATACGCCGGTTGAGTTGCTTCGGACGCTCTGACCCATTTTCGGAGGGTGTTTCTCGTTAGTCGGCAACATAGCCTTTATTGGGGTGGTTTTTCTGCAGTGGCACCAGCCAAAGCATCATATGTTCACTATTGCTCGTCATAATGACCAATAACTCGTCAAATCAACGCATTCTGCGTCTTATTGTCGTACACGATTGCCTCTAGACTCCTCTCCCCGGGTGCACTAGCTCCTTGTTCGCCAAGAGCGCGAGCTGTTGGGTATTGCTTTTTCCAAAGTGAGATCCATAGCCGTGCTCATGTGCCACAAGCGCTTATTTTGGTCCTTAGGAATAAAAACAATGAAAAAAACATTTCTGACCTTTTCTGCATTGGCTTTGTGTGTGACTGCCGGTTCTGCACTGGCGAAGGAGTACAAGGAGTTGCGTTTTGGCGTCGACCCTTCTTATGCGCCGTTCGAATCCAAGGCTGCCGATGGCAGCCTGGTGGGTTTCGATATCGACTTGGGCAACGCGATCTGCGCTGAGCTGAAGGTCAAGTGCAAGTGGGTCGAAAGCGACTTCGACGGCATGATTCCCGGCCTCAAGGCCAACAAGTTCGACGGCGTGATCTCCTCCATGACCGTTACCCCGGCGCGTGAGAAGGTCATCGACTTCTCGAGCGAGCTGTTCTCTGGCCCGACCGCGCTGGTATTCAAGAAAGGTGCGGCCGTCGGCACCGATCCGGCCTCCCTCAAGGGCAAGAAAGTCGGCTACGAGCAAGGCACCATCCAGGAAGCCTACGCCAAGGCGGTGTTGGACAAGGCCGGGGTAGAAACCCAGGCGTACGCCAACCAGGACCAGGTCTACGCTGACCTGATCTCCGGACGTCTCGATGCCTCGATCCAGGACATGCTGCAAGCCGAACTGGGTTTCCTGAAGTCGCCACCAGGCGTCGACTTCCAGGTCAGCGAGCCGGTCGAAAGCCCGCTACTGCCAGCCAAAACCGCCGTGGGCCTGACCAAAGGCAACGCCGAGCTCCAGGCCTTGCTGAACAAAGGTATCAAGGCGCTGCACGACAATGGCACCTATGCGGCCGTCCAACAGAAGCACTTTGGCGATCTGAATCTGTACAGCGGCAAATAATGACCCTGCGCCCATTTGCGGATGGGTCCTTTTTTGATTGATGTAGGGCTGCCCAATGCTAGAAAACCTGTTGACGATTCTGGGGCTGTCAGGCTTCAGCCTCAAGGGCTTCGGCCCGCTGCTGCTGCAAGGCTCGTGGATGACTGTCAAATTATCCTTTCTGTGCTTGCTGGTAAGCGTTGGCCTGGGCCTGATCGGCGCCAGTGCCAAGCTTTCAAGATCGGCACTGCTACGCGTCCCTGCGCAGGCCTACACCACGCTGATCCGCGGAGTGCCGGACCTGGTGCTGATGCTGCTGATTTTCTACAGCCTGCAAACCTGGCTGACCTCGTTCACCGATTTCATGGAATGGGAATACATCGAGATCAACCCCTTCAGCGCCGGGGTCATTACCCTGGGTTTCATCTACGGGGCGTATTTCACTGAAACCTTCCGCGGCGCCATCCTCGCCGTACCGCGAGGGCAGATGGAAGCGGCCACCGCCTACGGCCTGACCCGAGCCCAGCGCTTTCGCTTAGTGGTGTTCCCGCAAATGATGCGCTTTGCCCTGCCGGGCATCGGCAACAACTGGATGGTGATTCTCAAGGCCACCGCGCTGGTGTCGATCATTGGCCTGGCCGATCTGGTCAAGGTGGCTCAGGACGCGGGCAAGAGCTCCTATCAACTGTTCTTCTTCCTGCTGCTGGCCGCCCTGATCTATCTGGTGATAACCACCGTTTCGAACTACGTCTTGCGCCGGATGGAAATCTTCTACGCCGCAGGCACCCGGGAGGCCGTGCGATGATCGAGCTACTGCAGGAATACTGGAAACCGTTCCTGTTCCAGGACGGCAATCACATCACCGGGCTGGCCATGACCCTCTGGCTGCTCAGCGCCTCGATCTTCTTCGGCTTCGTGATGTCGATCCCGCTGTCGATTGCCCGGGTCTCAACCAATGTCTGGGTGCGCTGGCCGGTGCAGTTCTACACCTATCTGTTTCGGGGTACGCCACTCTATATTCAGCTGCTGATTTGCTACACCGGCATTTACAGCCTGGCCGCCGTGCGCGCTCAGCCAGTACTGGATGCGTTCTTTCGCGATGCAATGAACTGCACCATCCTGGCCTTCGCCCTGAACACCTGCGCCTACACCACGGAGATCTTCGCCGGGGCCATTCGCAGCATGAACCACGGCGAAGTCGAGGCCGCCAAGGCTTACGGCCTGACCGGCTGGAAGCTGTATGCCTATGTGATCATGCCATCGGCCCTGCGTCGTTCGCTGCCTTACTACAGCAACGAAGTGATTCTGATGCTGCACTCGACCACCGTGGCCTTCACCGCGACCATCCCGGACATCCTGAAAGTCGCACGGGACGCCAACTCGGCGACCTTCCTGACCTTCCAGTCGTTCGGCATTGCCGCGTTGATCTACCTGGCCGTCACTTTCTCTCTGGTCGGCCTGTTCCGCCTGGCAGAACGCCGCTGGTTGTCTTTCCTCGGCCCGGCTCACTAATTCAGGATGCTTGTTCATGTACAAACTGACCGTTGAAAACCTGCACAAAAGCTACGGCAACCATGAAGTCCTCAAGGGCGTTTCGCTAAACGCCAAGACCGGCGACGTCATCAGCCTGATCGGCGCCAGTGGTTCGGGCAAGAGCACCTTTCTGCGTTGCATCAACTTCCTGGAAACGCCCGACGACGGCGCCATGAGCCTGGACAACCAGCCGATTCAAATGGTCCATGACCGCCACGGCATGCGGGTGGCCGACGCCAATGAACTGCAACGCCTCCGTACTCGCCTGGCGATGGTGTTCCAGCACTTCAACCTGTGGAGCCACATGACGGTGCTGGAAAACATCACCATGGCCCCACGCCGGGTGCTGGGCGTCAGCAAGAAAGATGCAGAGGAACGCGCCCGGCGCTACCTGGACAAGGTGGGCCTGCCGTCGCGGGTGGCCGACCAATACCCGGCGTTCCTCTCGGGTGGCCAGCAACAGCGGGTCGCCATTGCCCGTGCCCTGAGCATGGAACCGGAGATCATGCTGTTCGACGAGCCGACTTCGGCCCTGGACCCGGAACTGGTGGGCGAAGTGCTCAAAGTGATCCAGGGCCTGGCCGAAGAAGGCCGCACCATGATCATGGTGACCCACGAAATGAGCTTTGCGCGCAAAGTGTCGAACCAGGTGCTGTTCCTGCATCAGGGGCGGGTCGAAGAACAGGGGGCGCCCGAGGACGTATTGGGCAACCCAAAAAGCGAACGCCTGCAGCAGTTCCTCAGCGGCAATCTGAAATAAGGGGCGCTATTGGCACAACTCACCATTTGAGCGACTGGCCAGCCGCTCAAATGTGCGCTGAAGATGCTTAGGTATGGTCAGCGGTGTGATCATTCTGATGTACCTGGCCTCCAGATTACTGGCCTTGGCCTTACTTTCCGGACATATGAGACTGGATCAAGCGCCCGTCAAAAGACTTAGTGGCGAAGGGCTTTCTGACTGGTTTTCTCAATCCGTAGGGTTGCTGGTCTATTTAGGGGGCTACGCAGCATGCGCCCGTAGCGTAGAGGTACCAGACTGGGTTGCCGGTAACGGTTTGACTCTTCCAACGTTTCATTGGGGTCATGATGCTTACGCGCAGTTTCCATTCGGCGTGTAACGAATACGGCAGGCTCTATCTCAATCGCTCCCCAGCGCTCATACGCTCTTTACGCGAGCGAAAAACGGGTTCATTTATTGTGGCGGTGAGTTTGTTGACTGTTACGTTGGCTGGCTTTTTCTTACGGGGCGACATCTCCACTCCTTTGCAGCAAACTGACAGATGCCCAAGCGTATCGATACAAGCATAGCCCCCCTGACTCCACCCAAAAAAAAAGACGGCCCGAAGGCCGCCAAAGTACTGCATGGAGTTAGTTTGCGGGTGGCTGTTCAGGATGCTTGCCAGCCTGCACCGGCGGTAGCAGCCATGCCGCCAGTGCCGGTAGCAACAGGATGGCGCCCCAGACATTGACCAGAAACATGAACGCCAACAGCACGCCCATGTCGGCCTGGAACTTGAGGGTGGAAAACACCCACGTGGACACGGACACCGTCATTGTCATGGCGGTGAACAACGAGGCAGTGCCACGCTGCTTTAGCGCTTCGACAAACGCCTGACGCAGGTCCGAATGACGTGAATGCATTTCGTGCTTGATCCGCTCGAACAAGTAAATGCCGTAATCCACGCCGACCCCGACGCCCAGAGCCACCACCGGTAGCGTGTTGACCTTCAGACCAATACCCAGCCATGCCATCAACCCGTTGCACAGCACCGTGACCAGCGCCAGTGGAAGGATGATGCACAGGGTGATACGCAGCGAGCGAAAGCTCAGCAGGCAGAGTAAGGTCACCGAGCCGAAAAGCGCGAGATTCACCCACTTGTCCGCCGCCTCGACCGCCTCATTGGTCGCGGCCATTACCCCGACATTGCCACTGGCCAGCTGAAAACGAAGATCATCGCCGTCGTGGGTTACCTTGAACGCTTTTATCCTTTCGATGATGTTGCTGATAGTCGAGGCCTGGTGATCTTCGGTGTACAGCGAGATCGGCATGGCACTGCAGGTGGAGTTCATCAGTTCATTGCCAAGGCGCGTAGCGAACCCCACGCCTTGGGCAATTTGCGCCTGCTCCTCGGGAATGGTGCGCCATTTGATGAAGGTTTCCGCGTAGCCCTGGGTGATCTGCCCGACATAGCCCGCCAGCCCTCGCACCGTACCGACACCCGGGGTCTGCTTCATCTCGAATTCGAAATCTTCGACTTTGCCCAGAATGTTGCGATCAACACAGGGCGACTCGTTGCCCTTTGCCTCAACCACCACCTGCAACAGGTCAACGCCGATGGCGAAGTTACGGGTGACCATCGCCACGTCCTGGTTATAACGCGAATCGGCACGCAGCTCCGGGACACCCTGCCCCGTGTCTCCCACCTTCAACTTTCCCGCCTGCCACATGCCGACGCCGAGCAGAACCATCGCAATCAGGATGACCGGCACACTGCCCTTGCGGGTTGCCAACCCCCCCAGGTGCTCCCACAACCAGTCCCCAGAGGTTTCCTTGCCCCGCAGGCGCTCGGCATCCTTGGCTGAAATACGCATGTAAGACAGCAGGATCGGCAACAGCAGTTTGTTGGTGAGGATCATCAGGCTGACCCCCAAGGTAGCGGTGATGGCCAGTTCCCGCACCATCTCGATCTGCACGAAGGCGATTACCAGGAACCCCAGTGCATTGGCCAGCAGCGCCATGGCACCTGGTATGAAGAGTTTCTGGAAGCAATTGCGCGAAGCGGTAATGCTGTCGTGACCATGCAACACTTCCAGTTTCCAGGCGTTGGTCATCTGCACCGCATGGGAGACACCAATGGAGAAAATCAGGAACGGCACCAAAATCGACATGGGGTCGAGGGCCAACCCCAACAGCGGCAGTAGACCCAGTAGCCATACCACCGGGACCATGGCGCAAACCAATGCCCAGGACGTCAGCATCAGCGAGCCGCAATACCAATAAAGCAACAGTGCGGTGATCACGAAGGCCACGGCGAAGAACAGCAGGACCCCGGCGGCACCGTCCGCGATATCCCCGGTCGACTTGGCGAAGCCAATGATGTGCACGCTGACGCCATCTTTTTCGTGCTTGGCGCGAATCGCCTCCAGGGACTGGCTGACCGCTTGCAGATCCAGGCGCAAGCCGGTCTCCGGGTCCACTTCCTGCAAGTTCGCCACCACCATGGCGGCGCTCAAGTCATTGGAGACGATACGGCCGACCCAATCGGACTTCAGCACATTTTCGCGCACTGCCTTCAGTTGCTCTGGAGTACCGGAGAAGTCGGCCGCAACAATGTTGCCGCCCCTGAAGCCGTCTTCTACCACCTCGTTGTAGCGCACATTGGAGGTGAACAACGAAGTGACCGAGCTACGCTCGACGCCCTTGATGTAGAAAACTTCCTCGGTGACCTGATGCAAGCTCTCCATGAATCCGGGGTCGAAGATCTCGCCCTTTTCGTTCTTCAACGCCAGCAATACTTTGTTGGCGCCGCCGAAAACCGACTGATACTTGAGAAAGGACTGCATGTACTCATGCTGCAGCGGGATCATCTTGGAAAAGCCCGCCTCCACACGCAGCCGTGTGGCGGTGAAGGTAAACAGCAGCGTCAATAGAATGAAAAAAATCAGAAGCGGGCGACGCCAGTGAAAAATCCACCAGGACACCTGACCGACCAGACTACGGGAGAAGTGGTGGCGGTCGAGCACCTGAACGTCGCCCACAAGCTCGAGCCCCTGATTGTCGTGGTACTTACTCATAGAAACCTCAATTGGCTGTCGCTTGCGTCAAGCTCAGAGACTGAACACCGGCATCGCCCACGGCCAGGGCACCGCCGGTCACCGCAACGATCTGCGAGAGCCCGCCACGGGCGGTGTGACTCAGCTCAAAGCTTTTGCCATCGTCGTTACTCAGTGCCAGCAGCCCGGCATTGCCGACCAGGGCGATACGCCCGTCAGACAAAACCTGCCCCCCTTGCAGTGCAACCTTGGCGTCCAGGGGAATCAGCTGCCAGGTATCTCCCTGATCGTTTGAGCGATACAGATTGCCGCGCATGCCGAAAGCCAACAGCGCACCACTTGGCGTCTGCAGTCCGCCAAAAAAAGAACCCTCGTAAGGGGATTGCAACGCGTCCCAGTTCAGCCCCAGGTCACGCGAGCGCAGCAAGGTGCCGGACTCGCCGAAAAGGAACAGGTCACCACCGACCTTCAGCACTTTGGCGATGTGCCGATCAAAGTCCTCCCCCATCACCGTTTTCTTGCTCCAGCTCAAGCCAGCGTCGACGGATTCCAGATAGTGACCGAATGCGCCATAGGCGACGAAATGCTGGCCGCCCAGGTAGGTGACACCGAACAGCGAATCATGACCGATACCGTCCACCCCTACGGCTGTCCATTGCTGACCGCCATCGGTGGTGCGCAACAGGGTCGCGCCATGTCCAACGGCGATGCCCAGTCGGTCGTTGGCGAACGCAAGCCCGGTCAGC
Source organism: Pseudomonas sp. ACN5 (assembly GCF_002303975.1). Lineage (NCBI taxonomy): Bacteria > Pseudomonadati > Pseudomonadota > Gammaproteobacteria > Pseudomonadales > Pseudomonadaceae > Pseudomonas > Pseudomonas sp. ACN5. The sequence goes on from NZ_MRCP01000015.1 coordinate 50,070, forward strand.
GTTCGATCGGCTGGCGTATGAATGCCCTGCCAATGTTGCCCTTCATCCGCGGAACGAAGGATCCAGCCGCGCTCGCCGGCACTGAACAGTTGACTGCCCACGCGCTGGATATCGAGCAGGATGATTCGCTGTGAATTGATCCCGGTCTGGATCGAGCCAGGCGTCTCGGCATGTACAGCAGATGCCGCGATGAGTGCCGCCCACAACACCCTGTGAACGGACTTGCCCAAAATAGCCATTGGCCGCTCCTCTCTTGTATTTGTAATCGACGACCCGCAATCGGGTCGCCTTGAGACTGCCTGAGGGCTTAGTGACCAGCGCGACGCAGGGCATCGGGCTGGAAGTCGGCCTGACGTCCCTTGACGCCGAACTTCCAGGGTTGCTTGACCTCATTGTCCAGGCCCGAGACCATGTAGTTGCCGTTGCTCAGGTCATGGAAGATGTTGGCGCGGTACCACGGCACACCGACGTCGTAGAACTGGATCGTCGGGTGCACGCCAATGCGCCATAGCTGGCCGCGGGTGTCGTAGGCGTCTTCGAGCAACACGGTCCAGCTGTCCTCGTCGAGATACATCACGCGCTTGCCGTAGATATGCTTCTGCCCGGCCTTGAGCGTGCCCTCGACGACCCAGGTACGGTGGAGTTCGTAGCGCATCAGGTCGGCATTGACGGTGCCTTTTTGCAGGATGTTTTCGTATTTCAGCGACTTATCGGACAACTTGTAGTCGTTGTACGGAACATAGATTTCCTGCTTGCCGACCAGTTTCCAGTCATAGCGGTCGGGCGCGCCGTTATAGCCGTCGTACTGGTCGGTCACCCGCATGCTCTCGGTGCCATCGCTGACGTTGTCATACGCCAGATCCGGGGCGCGGCGCACACGACGTGCACCGGCGTTGTAGATCCAGGCCGAGCGCGCTTCCTTGACCTGGTCCACCGGTTCGCGCACCAGGTAGACCGTGCCCTGCAACGTGGCCGGTTCGAGGAAGTAGCCCAGGAAGGAAAACAGGTGGTTGTCCATACTGCGATCCATGTTCTGGTCGAACACGCGGTTCTCGCGGAAACCGACCTTGTAGAACTCGCCGCTGCTACGTACCGGGAACCAGTGATAGGTCCGCTCGAAGCCACCGCCCAAGTAGCGAACCAAGTGGTTCCAGATTGCTTCCTGACCGTTCTTCGGGATCGGGAACGGTATGTTCGAGCCATTGAGGTTGCTCAAGCCGAAACCCTGCAACTCGACCTGAGTGGACTGAGTCTTGGCTTTGGCGGTGACTTCAGTCGGCAGTGCGGCGGTGCGCCGGGTCTGGTAGATCGGCATCTTGAAGTTGTCATACTTCTTCAACAAAGCCAGGGTGCCGGGAGACAGCTTGTCTTTGTATTGATCGGCATTGGCCGCAGTGATCACCATCTGCGGCTTGTCTTGCGGGAACGGATCAACGTAGCCCTTCTCCGGACTCCAGCCTGCCGGAGGAGCCGTCAGGCCGCCCTGCCAGGCTGGAATGCTGCCATCGGCATTGCCGGCCTTCTCGGCGCCAACCGGAGTGAGGTCGTTACCAAGGCGCGCAGCCTCTGCGTCGGTCAATTTGGCGAAAGCGTCGTTCCCGCCAAGCAACAGTGCGATGGCAATAGCCAGGGCACGCGGGGTGTGGCAAGTCTTTATTGTTTTCATGCCTTGTTCCTCATCAGAACTTGTAGCTGTAATTCATCGAGTAGTAGTCCCGGTCACGCAACGGGTCGTACTTGGCGTCGTTGTTGTACGTCACATAGTTGAACTCCAGGCTGTGGGCCTTCAGGTAGTCGAAACGAACGCCGGCACCGACGGTAAACCGGCCTTCGTTGAACTGACCGTCCATCGAAACCCCTTCCACGTCCTGCCCCAGAAACAAACTCGGGTAAGTGCTGACGCCTACGCCCAACAGGTCCGGGTACTCCAGTTGCCCTCGCAATCTGTAGCCCCAGGCGAAGTCGGTGATGTAACCGTCGTTCTTGCAGCCGTCGGGTTGCGGGTTGGTCGCAGTGCCGCAGAGGTTCCCGCCATAGCTGGGCGCCGAACCCGGGCCAAAGATGAAACCGCGACCGTAACGAATGTCGCTGTCACCCTGAGGGATGTCGTTCCACTGGAAGGCCACTTCACCGGCCACCTGCAGGCTCGATGCGCCCAGAACGTTGGGGAACAGGTTGATGCCGTTGATCTGCAGCTGGGTTTTGTCGAAGCGGTCATACCCGGTGATATAGGCATTCGGGCCAGCGGCTCGCGCGCCCGCACCTTGCGGCCCCACCCCTTGGGCAGCGGCGGCAAGCAGGTCGTTGCCGTTACGTTGTACCGGCGTGTTTGGCGAGTAGCTCAGTTCCGCACCGACCGACCAACTGGCCAGCGTGGTGGCGGCGCTCAGGCCATACAGGTGGATGTCTTCGGGATACTCCCAGAAGGCAGTCGTCGAGGTCGCACCGAACGGCAGATTTTCATGGACCTGCACCGGGTTGAGGAAGGGTGCTCGCGCCCCGGCGGGAATTCGGCCCCAATCGCCGCTTTGGGCGGAAATGATTGGCGTACGCGAGTGGATGGTCATGGCGTAGGCACCAAGCTCCGTGTCGATCGATTCGACCAGATAGTGCAGCGCCACCCCCCATTGCCCCGAATCCCGGGCTTCATCGCCAGTGCTCAGTGGGACGTTCATGCCATTGCGAAAGCCGACCGGGTTGCTGACGTTAGGCAGCGACGTGGCCATGGTGCAACCACCCGGATGAGTCGAAATGATGGTTTCGGTGGTCGACCAGTAGTTGCCACAGCCCTCAACGGCAGTAGGCTCCCACTTGAACTGGTAGAACGCATCCAGCGACAGCCCGTCACTCAAGCCGAAGCTGCTGGAAATCATCCACACCGGCAGCAACGCTTCCTTGACCTCGGTGCCCGGACGGCGCAGTGAAGGAACGTCGATCGGGTTGATCTGGTTGAGCCCCTGAACAAAGATGCTCTCGCCCCAGTTCAGCACCTGGCGACCCAGGCGCACCTGCAGCGGGTGATCGTCCAGGTGGTAGGTGTCGTAGACGTAGGCGTCGAGCAGGTAAACGCCTTTGTTCCTTTGCAGGTCGTCAAAGCCGTTATCGGACAATGGCTTTTTCTGGTAACCATTGGCCTGGTTGCCAAAGTGCACGTCTTCGTCTTCCAGCGCCTGGTCGTACCAGCCCTTCACGCGCAGCATGCCGCCCATGTCGCCGTTGTGCAGGTTCAGTTCGGTGAGGAACTTGCCGATGGTAGAAAACCGGTCGCCGCGATCGTAGTTGAGGTTGCCGCCATCGGTATTGGAACCGCCCAGGCCGTCGGTCTTGCCGATCACCTGTCCGTCGAGTCGACTGTACAACTCGTTATCACGCCCTTCGGCGCGCCAGCTGCTACCAACGGAAAGTGTGGTGTCGAGGCTCCCCGACCAACCGCTCTCGGTATCAAAATTGAATGCCTGGGCATTGCCGGCGCCCACTCCGAGAATTCCAAGCACGACTGCCTGACCAAGCTGATGCCGGACAAAGCCTGTTTGTGGCGAACTTATTCTTATCATTGTTCACATTCCTAAATAATCCCGACGCTACGGTTCAACCCACCACTCTTTGGCTCTTGGATTCCCTGTGAAAAAACCTCCCTCCCCAACCACCCGGCCGCCAGAGACTGGCCGGACAAGTAAACATTGACTGCGCAGCGCTTAACCCTCCCGAGATGGGAGGGGGTTGGGAGGGAGACAGGAAAGGGAGTCACACCGCACTGGCGAATGGGGAATGCAGGCGCACGCCGCTGCCGGCTGTTGCGCACAACAGCCGGGGCGAATCAAGCAGGAAGGGAGAAACAACCGGGGCGCAAAGCCCGTCCACAAGAGCTCATCAATGACTTGGCAGTTGCCAGCTCAAGTCATCCATGGTCGATTGCACCCGGAGATGGATCGCTCAACCAACACGCCGTGAACTGCCCTGCCAGAACGGTTCACGCAGTTCACTCTTGAGCACCTTGCCAGCGCCCGACAGCGGTAACGCAGCACGGAACTCCACGCTTTTCGGCGCCTTGTAGCCAGCGATCTGACGCTTGCAATGGGCGATCAATTCTTCGCCATTCGGTTCGGCGCCAGGCTTGAGTACCACCACGGCATGCACCGCCTCGCCCCATTGCTCGCTAGGGATCCCGATCACCGCGCACATGGCGATATCCGGGTGGCTGCACAAGGCATTCTCGACCTCCGCCGAGAACACGTTTTCGCCACCGGTGACGATCATGTCCTTGAGGCGGTCGACAATGAAGATGTAGCCATTTTCGTCCATCCTGGCCCCGTCCCCCGTACGCAACCAGCCATCGCCAGGCAGAGCCGCCAGGGTTTGCTCGGGTTTGTTCAGGTACCCGCTCATTGCATTCGGACCCCGAACGACGATTTCACCGATGCTGCCACGTGGCACCTCACAGCCATCGTCGTCGACGATCTTGACTTCCACCGCCCGGGTGGCACGACCACAGGAGCGCAGCATGCCGGCAGCGGCGGCCGCCGCGGTGTGCTGAGCCGGGCCGAGCAGCGAAACAATGGGCGACATCTCCGTCTGGCCATAAGCCTGGAACAGCTGCAGTTGCGGCAGCATGGCCTGCAGGCTCCACAGCGTCTGCTCCTGAATGGGCGAAGCGCCATACACCAGGTGCTGCAAGGAGGACAGGTCGTAATTGCCCACCTCGGGATGATTGATCAACAACTGAATCATGGTCGGCACCAGCATGGCCACCTGAATGCCGTGACGCTGAATCGCCGCCATCGCTTCGGCCGGCTGGAACGCCGGCAGTATGACGTGCGTCGCGCCTTCGAGCACACCGACATAACCGGTGGACATGTCCGCAAGATGGAACATCGGTGCTGCGCGCAGCATGACCGAATCAGGCGGTACCAGGCCCTCGACATCCAGCGCAATCTGGCTGCTCCAGAAGGCCGTATGACTGATCATCACGCCCTTGGGAAAACCCGTGGTGCCACCGGTATAGAACACACCAAGGAGTGAATCGCCGCCACGGCGGGCATCCTCCATGGGCGAGGCCCGGGCAATCAGCGTTTCGTAATCCAGCATCGCATCCGGCGTGGTGCCGTCACCGACGTAGATGACATGACGCAACGAAGGAACCTGCCTGGATAACCGCAGACCGATGTCCTTGAAGGTCTCGTCAACCAACAGTACCGAGGTTTGCGAATCGGTCAGGGCATAAGCGTTCTCCTCCGCACTCCAGCGTGTGTTGCAAAGATTGAGAACGGCATCGGCCCAGGGCACGGCGAAGCAATATTCGAGGTAACGATCAGAGTTCAAACCCAGCATGGCGACGCAATCGCCACTCTGTACGCCAAGCTCACGCAACGCTCCGGCCAGTCTCGCAACACGCTCGACAAACTGCTGCAGAGTGCGACTGCGATCGCCGTAGATCGTCATTAATCGCTCGGGCGCGCACTGTAGATTACGGTGCAAGGGCTGAGTGAAGTACATGGTCTCTCCTGAAGTTGCAGCTATTGTTATTGTCCGTGCCTTGACGGCAGGAGACGGCAATGCCGGGCGCTCACCACTTGGGGGCAGGAGCATTGCAGGTCTGGAGCCATCAGCGCTCACATGAACCCTGCATGCACGGTTTCACCACCGTTACCCGGCACCCTACCCCAAGGTGAATGCTGGTAACCCTCCCATCTAGGGAGGGGTGGTGGCGCGGTTCGCCGGTTCAATACCTGGACTTTTGCGAGGGTGCCAAGGCGATGCTGCGTTAGTTAAGCAAGCCGACTTGCCGCGCCTTGCTCACTGCATCCTCGCGAGAAAAGGCACCCAACTTGCCGAAGATATTCTTCAGGTGCCACTTGATGGTTCCAGGCGAAAGATCGAGGGCCTTGGCGATGCTCTTGGTTGACAGTCCACGGGCCAGATGTTCGACCACTTCAAGCTCACGGGGCGAGAGGATATCGCTGCCGGGCGCAGGCGCCCGACCACCCTCACCTGTCCCGCTCGAGAGGCTCTGCGAATCGGCACCGTGCATCAGACAGTGTTGAATGTAGTCACGCTCCAGCGCTGTCAGTGCATCGACACTGAGCGATTGCAGCAGGCGCAGCCCCGCCGCTCCTTCATCAAGAAACACCCGGAACATCCCGTATTCGCAGGCATTGCGCAGTGCCGTGGACATGTGGCGCTGGGCCTCTTGTGGTTCATGGAGCGCTGTCCTGGCAATGGCGACACGGATACGCAGCACGGTAGCTGGTTGTAACTGCCCCCACTCCTGACAGACCAGTGCCCAGCTTTCCCCTACCTCGATCGCGCATCGATAGTCGCCTTCGGCCAGGGCCAAGGCCGTGTGTGCCATTGCGCAGGCCAGGGGGATCTCCGCCCAGGCACAACCGCGCTTGTCCAGGTAAGGCATGGCCAGCGCGCGCAGTCTGCGAAACAGCTCGCGCGCGCGGGCCAGATCATGCTGATGGCAGGCAATACGTATCTGCTCGGCAAAACGCCACGCCTGCAGGCGATCAAGGCCAATGCTTTCGGCGATCTCGCCCAATCGATCGAGGGTGGCGTGGGCCGCCTCCAGCCTGCCCGCAGCACACTGCAAATGCGCCTGGGCAAGGTAGGTATACAAAATGCAGTCAGAGGTCCCCAGGACCTCGGCGACCCCGAAACAGCCTTCAACGTAATCCCCGGCGGCTTCCAGGCTGTTCAAGTGATAGCAGGTCAAGGCCAGGGTGGACTTGATGAAGATGGCGACATCCTGCGCCAGTGACTCGTTGCGCGTCACTTGCACCAGGACACCTTCGAGATCGCGCCGGGCCTGGTTCATATCGCCCTGGACAAAAAAACTGAGGCCACACAGCGCATCGAAAAACGGCCGGGCCCGAGGACCTTGCGCGCGCCGGAGCAGACCTCGCGTGCTGTAGACCAGATCCCGTACAAACACTGTTCGACCCGCCTTGAGCAATGCCACGCCGCCAAGGGTATAGAGCATCAGCAGGTGAAAGTGGCGCTGGCTGGGCGGCTGCGCCATCAAGGGCTCGAGCAGCGCCAGTACAGCTGTCGTATCGTCCCTCCTGAGCAGGTACATGGCCCTCAGCAATTGCAACTCAGTGTCTATTTCCGACCGGCTGACTTCCGGGTGAGCTTCGATCGAGGCGAGTGTGAGCTCGAACCTTTCCATGCGATTGCAGGTGAGTTCTGCCCAGGCAACCGCCAGGAGCAGGTCAATCTGCTTGGACCAGGCCTCACGCGGCAACTCGTCGGCCAACTGCAGCAATTGTGCAAAATGCGCGTCACCGATCAGCGACCTCGCCGCCCGTGCCAGCAACTGCACGCTGCCCTCAAGATCCTGGGCTGCCTGAGCATGACGAATCGCCTCGACGTACAAACCGTGGTCAGCAAACCATTGGCTGGCGGCATGATTGACCCGGATCACCTCCACAACCGGCAGCTCATTGCGGCGCCGTTGCAGATACCCGGAAAACATCTGGTGGAAACGGAACCACTGCAGGCGACCCTCGAGGTCGATCGGCAACAGGAACAGATTCTGCTCGAGCAATATGTCAAGCACCGCCGCGTTTTCCGGGCTGCCCGTCAATGCGACGCACAGCTCGCGATTGAATCGTCGGCAGGTCGAAACCTGGACCATGGCAGCGATTTGCCCGGCAGAAAGCACACGACTGATGCAGTCATCCAGGTAGGCATCGAGACCTGATTCATCGATCGCCATGACCATGCCGCCACAGGCTCGCAGGCTCTGTTCAAAATTACCGCTGTGGCGAAGTGACAGGACACCGATCTGCAGGCCCGCGGCCCAACCGTCCGTCAGCTCATACAGACGCTGTTGCTGCTGGCCGGACAGGTTTTCGAGACCATTGAGCTCAAGCAGACTGAACTGCTCCTGGGCCGTCAGGCGCAAGTCGGCAAAATCAATCTGGGTCAACTGCCCCTTGATGCCGATCGCCAACAGATTGAGCGCCGGACGCTGGCGTGTGGTAATCACCAGATGGAAATTGTCCGGTGCCAGATCGATCAGGCGCTGGATCATCGCCAATGCCGGCTGCGCAGAGAGGAAATGCAGGTCTTCGAGGAACAGATAAATGGATCGAGGATGCTCGTAGAGCGCGTTGACCAGCAGTGACAGCAACACCTCCAGCGAACGCTGGTCAGTGCGCTCGCTCAGGCCAATGATGTCGTCGCCGACAGCCAGGCCCGCGGCCCCCAGGCTGGCGACCAGATACGCCGCCCAGAGCGTCTCGTCGTCGGCCCCCAGGTTGAACCAGGCGACGTCCAGCCCCGCACCGATCAAGCGCTGGCGCCATTGCGCCGCCAGTGTGCTCTTGCCACTGCCCGCAGGTCCCAGGATCAAGGTCAACTTGCGCTCGCGCCCTGCCTCGATCAGTTCCAGCAGACGCTCGCGCGGCAGCGACCGGGGATCGATTCGGGGCGGCGACCATTTGGTGCGGATGAGTATCGTGTTGGAGGATTTCATAAGGCTAACGAACCAATGAACTGCTCATGTCACGCTTGATGAATTCTAGCGCGCTGCCGTTCCTGCGCGAGGAAGGACGAGATGATCGGTGCAACGGTTTGCGCCCGGGCCACCAGGAACAGATGGCCATCGCCGATCACATGCAACTGCGAATTGGGAATGCGCCTGGCCAACAGGCGCATGTTGGGCAACGGAATGATCGGGTCGTCATCGCCGGCCAGAATCAGGGTCGGCTGATGGATCCGATGCAGCCAGTGGATGCTGGTCCAGCCCAGGCCTGCCAGCAGTTGCAGGTAGTAACCGCGCCTGCCGCCGGAGCGCACCTTGCTGGCGAACGCTTGTGCCAGTGCCGGGTCATGGCGAAAAGCGCCGCCATAGATGTCCGGCGCGATCCGCGCGCCGTAGGACGGCTGGATGTAACGGCGCGGAGTGGCCATCCTCCAGAGCACTTTGGGTTTGGCCGGCAGCATGGCCATACCCGCGCACGTGGCGGCCAAGATCAGTTTCTTGCAACGCTGCGGAAAATCGTGGGCGAACTGTTGTGCCAGCGCTCCGCCCCAGGACACGCCGATCACGTTGACCTGGCCAACGTCCAGATAATCGAGCATGCGAGAAACCAGCTTCGCCAGGTCAGAAAACCGGTAAGGCAAGCTCGGCAGGGAGGAGCCGCCGACGCCGGGCACGTCGAAGGCGATCACTTCCATGTCCGGATCAAGCGCCCGGACGAATGGAAACAAAAGCTCCAGGTTGGCGCCAATGCCATTGAAAACTAGCAACGGCGGCAGATCGGCCTTGCCTGGACGAATGGCAACGCGCAGATGCCCGCCCTCCAGTTCGATGGTGCGATAGACAAAGGGCTGTGACATGTTACGGAGGTTCCTTCTGCGGCGCCGGGCCAAGGGATCTGGAACGTGGACAGGACGGGACGCAAGCGCCCGTCCGGCTACAGCGAGTCAGCGCACGTGCACGTAGGTGCCAGGAGCCGCTTCAGCCGCGACATAAGCCTTATTGCCAAGTTTGACGGGGGCCTTCCTGCTCTGACCGGAGCGTGCTTGCAACCAGGCCAGCCAGTGAGTCCACCAGGAGCCGGTCTCTTTAGTGGAACCTTCCAGCCAATCCTGGGCATCAACCGGCAAGCTGCTGCCGGTCATGAAGCGGGCCTTGGGGTTACCCGGCGGGTTGAGGATGCTCTGGATATGCCCGCTGTTGGACACCACGAACTCACCTTGGCCGCCGAACAGGTGCATCGAGCGGTAGCAGGCATCCCATGGGGTGATGTGGTCGGTCAGGCCCGCCATGCAATAGAAATCGCTGGTGACCTGCTTGAGATCTATTGGAGTGCCACAGACCTCCAGGGCGCCGGCACGGGCCAACGGGTTGGTCTGGTACATCTCGATGAATTCGCCGTGCAGCGCGGCCGGCAGGTTGGTGGTGTCGTTGTTCCAGTAGAGGACATCGAATGCAGGCGGCTCGTTACCGAGCAGGTAGTTGTTGATCCAGTAACTCCAGATCAGGTCATTGGGGCGCATCCAGGCGAAGACTTTTGCCAGCTCACGACCTTCCAGCACACCCGCTTGATAAGAACGGCGCTTGGCCGCCTCCAGGGTTTTCTCATCAGCGAACAGCGAGACCTGGGTGTCGGGGCGAATATCGAGCATGCTGACCACCAGGGTGAAGGCATTCACCTTGCTCTCGCCCAGTGCCGCGTAGTGGCCCAAAAGCGATGACATGGTACTGCCTCCGGAGCACGCTCCAAAGGTGTTCAGATCAGTGCTGCCGGTAATCGCCAGCACTGCGTCGACCGCCTCTTTCAGGGCTTCGACATAGGTGGACAAGCCCCACTCGCGCTGCGCCTTGCCCGGATTGCGCCAGCTGACGGCAAAGGTCTGGATGCCACTGTCGAGAAGGAAACCAATCAGGCTCTTCTGCGGCGCCAAATCAAACAGGTAGAACTTGTTGATCTGGGGCGGCACCACCAGCAACGGGCGTTCCAGCACCTGCTCGCTGCGAGGTTTGTACTGAATCAGCTCCAGCACCTCGTTTCGAAACACCACCGCGCCAGGCGTCGTGCCCAGATTGCCGCCCACCTCAAAGGCCGTCTTGTCCACTTGACTGGGCATGCCACCATTTTCAATCAGATCGCGAGTCAAGTGCGCGAATCCATCCAGAATGCTCTTGCCACCGGTTTCAAAGAAACGCTTGAGGGCCGCAGGGTTGGCCAGGGTGTTGGTCGGCGCCATCGCCTCGGCCAGCAGGTTGATGACGAACTGGCCACGGCTGGCATCCTGATCGCTGAGGTTGCTGCTACTGATCCAGTCGTTCATTTCCCGGCACCAGGCCAGGTAAGCCCGCATGTAACGACGATACAGCGGGTTGCCCTGCCAGGCTGGCTCATCGAAACGCTTGTCCCCCGCCGCCGGCTTGAGTTCCGAACGGTCGAGCAGGATGTTTTTCAGTTCCATGCCGAACGCAGCCATGTGTCGGGCGCTGTGCACGGGTTGCTTCAACACTTGTTGCAGGACCATGCGAGCGCTGCTGAGTATGTCGCGCCCGCGAGGGCCGAACGCTGGATTCAGGCTAAGCGTGTGCTTGGCGGCTTGCAGGGAGAGCTCTTTATCATTTTTATCCATTGTGACACCCCATGCTTGACACTAGGCCCCTTGGTGGATCGGGGCCTTGATCGCTTCGTGGAAGTAACTCGAATCACAGACAGGCTCACAGGTGACGCGCGTCTTCCTTGAGCATGGCGGCGGCCTTTTCACCGATCATGATGGTCGGCGCGTTGGTATTGCCCCCGGGAATGGTCGGCATGATCGAGGCGTCGGCAATCCGCAGGCCTTCGACACCGCGCACTCGCAGACGCGCATCGACTACGGCCAGCGGGTCACTGTCAGGACCCATCTTGCAGCTGCCTACCGGGTGATACTGGGTATCCGCGCGACGGCGGATGTCCTGCTCGATCTGCCGGTCGTCATTCCAGTCGACGGGATAGATCAGTTGCGGCCCGAAACGGGCGAAATGGGTGGACTCGAGGATCCGGGCCTGGGTCTTCGCCGCCTGGATCAACAACTCGATGTCTTCACGCCGATCAAAAAAGCGTGGATCGATGACCGGCGCGTCGAGCGGATCGCGGCTGCGCAAGGTCACGGTGCCTGTGCTTTTCGGGCGCAGTACCTCGATATGGCAGCTGTAGCCATAACCCCAATGCAGGTGACGACCATGGTCGTCGACCACGGCGGTCACGAAGACCATCTGCAGGTCGGGCTTGTCCAGCGCCGGATCGGAGCGCAGGAAGGCGCCGGCCTCGGCGAAATTGGTGGTCAGCATGCCGCTGCGCTTGCTCGCCCACTCCACGGCAGCAGCCGCCAGCTTGACGCTGGAACCCACGGTGAGGCCCAGGCAACCCTCCGGATGACTGACCTTGTAGGGCACCGTGTAGTCGATGTGATCCTGCAGGTTCTGGCCTACGCCTGGCAGGTCCACCAGCACCGGGATACCCAGCCGGGACAGCTCCCCGGCCGGCCCGATGCCCGACAGCATCAAGGCCTGTGGAGTACCAAAGGCGCCAGCGGCGAGAATCACTTCACGGCGGGCACGCACTTCCTGCACATCCTTGCCGTTGTGGTAACGCACACCTACGCAGCGCTTGCCCTCGAAGATCAGGCTGTGGAACGGAGCATTGAGGAAAAGCTGAAGATTTTTCCGATCAAGAATCGGCCACAGGTAGCCCTTGGCCGCGCTGCAGCGTTCTCCGTCCTTCTGGGTCACCTGGTAGCGGAAACAACCGTCCTGCTGGCGACCGTTGTAGTCGTCAGTACGCGCGATGCCCTGCTCCTCGGCGGCGCTCATGAAGACTTCGCACAGAGGGCTCGGCGACTTCAGTTCAGCGACATTCAGCGGGCCACCAGCGCCATGGAACTCGCTCTCGCCAAAGCGCTCGTTGTGTTCCGACTTCTTGAAAAACGGAAGAACCTCTTCATAACTCCAACCGGGGTTGCCGAGGCTCTCCCAATGGTCATAGTCCCAGCGATGGCCGCGGACGTAGACCATGCCGTTGATCGAGCTGGACCCGCCCAACGCCTTGCCACGCGGCTGGTAGCCGTTGCGCCCGTTGAGCCCCGGTTGGGGCACGGTTTCGTAGGACCAGTTATGGAAACCTTCGCGCATCATCACCACTACGCCCGGTGGTGCCTGAATCAACACTTTCTTGTCACTGCCACCGGCCTCGAGCAGGCAAACACTGACCTGAGGATCTTCACTGAGGCGCGCCGCCACCGGACAACCACCCGAGCCGCCACCCACCACCACGTAATCGAACACACTCTGACTCATATCAATCTTCCTCAAGACTTCACATCCGCATCCGGCTTGCCCAGGTAAAACGCCAGCGCCAGGCTCTGAAGCCGGCCGCCAAAGGGTGGATGGAAGAGATGGGTGGGGAACCAGGTTCGCCTCTTGAACACGGTGCGTGCGTGACTGAGTTCGCGAAACCCTTCTTCTGCGTGATAGTTGCCCATACCGGAATTTCCCGTGCCACCGAAAGGAGCACCGTGGTTGAAAGCGTGCCAGCCCCAATCGTTGATGGTCACGCCACCGGAATGGGTCCGTTTGAGCAATCGATCGATGCTCGTCGTGTCGGTTGAAAAAATGTACAGCGCCAGGGGACGTTGCCCGCTGTTGATGTGAGCCACCACACCAGTGAGGCTGTCATAACCCAATACCGGCAGCAGCGGGCCGAAAATTTCTTCCTGCATCACCCGCATTTCCGGCGTCACACCCGTCAGGATGTGCAACGGCATCCTGCGCCCCGGGGCAACCTCGCCACAGACAATGATCCGGGCGCCCTTGGCCCGCGCATCTTCAAGCAGGCCCTGGAGGCGCTGAAACTGACGATCATCGATGATCGAACTGTAGTCATCGTTAGCGGCCGGCTGCGCGCCGTACAGCGCCTGAAACTGGCCGCGGACTTCGCCGACGAAGCGCTCGATATCGTCCTGGGGAACCAGGGCGTAGTCCGGTGCGATGCAGATCTGCCCGCCATTGGTGCCCTTGCCGTGAACGATACGTCGCGCGGCATCGCTCAGGTTGTAGTCAGCCAGTACCACCGCAGGCGACTTGCCACCCAACTCCAGTGTTACCGGTGTCAGGTTGGCTGCGGCGGCACGCATGACCAGACGCCCGACCCCGGGGGATCCGGTGAAGATGATGTGGTCGAATGGCAGCGAAGAGAAAAAGCCCGGATCTTCAAGCTCACCACCGACCAGGGCCACTTGCGAGTCGTCGAACACCTCTGCCAGCAGACGCTTGAGTACCTCGTTGGTGTGCGGGTTGAACTCGGACATCTTGAGCATCACCCGGTTGCCTGCGGCGAGCGCACTGACCAGACCCGCAATGGCGATGTAAACCGGGAAGTTCCATGCCGATATGACCCCCACCACGCCTTTTGCCTGATACTCCACCCACAACTGATTGCCTTTGAACAGCAGCTCTGTGGGGCGTCGGCTTGGCTTCATCCAGCTCCCCAGATGCTTGAGGGTGTGATTGATGTGCAAGATGCAACCCATCAGGTCAAGGAACTTGGTGTCGACGGCGGAGCGATGGCCAAAATCGGCGCTCATCGCCGCGACAATGGCGTCCTGGTAACGCCGTAGCTGGGTGCGCAGTGCGATCAGATTGGCCTGGCGCTCAGCCAGCGAGGAATGAGGTTGAGCACGGAAAGCCTCACGCTGGGTATTGAACACGCGGGCCACTCGCTGAACCGCCATTTCCTGGATCATGCCTTGATTCCTCTGAACTGAAGACCACCAACACCCACTGTCGCGTTCAACCATGCAGGTATCGCTGCGTGAGCAGAGGGTATGGCCGTCACTGTGGACTTCAAATAGCCGAAGACATCAAAGCTATTGCACTTGACCTCAGTTGCTGCCCGCCTTGCCTGGCACAACACGCGGGTGAAATCTTCGTCGCGCAAACAAAGATGCCACCCGGAGGTGGCATCGATGGATTACTGCTGTTTCTGCTGCCGCGCGTTCTCTTCGATCTGCGCATCCACCCGCTTGCGTACCTGGTCGATACTGAAGCTGGCCGGTTTCTGGCTGGGCGGGTACTCGACGAAAGTTTGCAGAAACTTCGCGGCTTTCATCGTGGCCACACCAAGCAGGTAGGCGTTCTTGATTATCCAGTCGTAGTACTGATTGGAAACAACGTCCGCCCTTTCATAGGGGTCCATGCGCAAATTGAAGATCTTCGGCGCCCGCAGACAGACGAAAGGTTCGCTCCAGACCTCGAAACCTCCTGGCTTGCGCTGCTCGCAGAACACCGCCTTCCAGTCACCGAAACGCGACGCGACCAGCACGCCGTCGTCGTTGAAGTAGTAGAACTCCTTGCGCGCACCGCTCTTGGCCTTGCCGGTCAAATAATCGAGCTGGTTGTAGCCGTCCAGGTGCACCTTGAAGTTCTTGCCCGCAAAATTCGCCCCCTTGAGCAGGCGCTCCTTGACGTCGGTATCACCCGCTACCGCCAGCAAGGTCGGGAACCAGTCGAGACCGGAGAACATTTCAGTGGACACTTCACCCGCCTTGATCTTGCCCGGCCAACGAACCATCGCCGGCACACGGAACCCGCCTTCCCAGTTGGAGTTTTTTTCGTTGCGAAACGGTGTGGTTGCCGCGTCCGGCCAGGAAAACTGATTCGGACCATTGTCGGTGGTGTAGACGACGATGGTGTTGTCGGCGATTTTCAGGTCGTCGAGGGTTTTCAGCAGTTTGCCGACGTCACCGTCGTGCTCAAGCATGCCGTCCGCGTACTCGTTGCCGGGCATGCCACTCTGGCCTTTCATCGAGTCGCGCACATGGGTAAACAGGTGCATGCGGGTGGTGTTCATCCACACGAAAAACGGTTTGTCTGCCTTGGCTTGTCTCTCCATGAACGCTTGAGCAGCGGCGGTGGTTTCGTCGTCGATGGTTTCCATGCGCTTGGCGGTCAGTGCGCCGGTGTCTTCAATCTTGCCGTCGGCATAGGAATGGATGACCCCACGCGGTGCGGCGGCCTTGACAAAGTCCGGATCATCTTTAGGCCAATTGGCACGCTCGGGTTCTTCCTCGGCATTGAGGTGGTACAGGTTGCCGAAGAACTCATCAAAACCGTGATTGCTCGGCAGGAACTCATCGCGGTCACCCAGGTGGTTCTTGCCGAACTGACCGGTCGAATAGCCTCGAGCCTTGAGTGCCTGCGCAATGGTAATGTCGCGCGCCTGCAGGCCGACTGGCGCCCCGGGCATTCCGACTTTGGTCAGGCCCGTACGCAACGGCGTCTGGCCGGTGATGAACGAAGAACGTCCTGCGGTGCAACTGTTCTCCGCGTAGTAGTCAGTGAACATCATGCCTTCGTTGGCAATGCGATCGATGTTCGGTGTCTTATAGCCGACCACGCCATGGCTATAGGCACTGATGTTGGTCTGGCCGATATCGTCGCCGAAGATCACCAGAATATTGGGTTTATCCGCCGCCCCGGCTGTCGCCGAAAGGCCTATCAACGAGACGCCCACCAGGGCCATCCGCGACAACCACGCGCGCTTGTCTTTCATGATTTGTCCTTGTTGTTTTGACTGAATGCTTCGGATTGTCCGGACAGCGGTGGCGCTTAGATTCCGGTCAGACCGCCGCTACAGATCAACGTCTGGCCACTGACATAGTCGGATTCGGGAATGCAGAACATGTACACCGAACCGGCAGCTTCTTGCGGGGTGCCGGCACGCCCCAACGGAATGCTGCGCTCGAGCATGGTCATCAGGTCAGGGTTGATACCGACCTTGATCTCGCGACCTTCGATCTCGGCGGTGGCGTTACCGTCGGCGGTGGCTTCGGTCAGACGAGTCTTGATAAAGCCGTAGGCCACGCAGTTGACGGTGGTGTTCAGGCGCCCCCACTCCTTGGCCAGCGTCATGGTCATGCCGGTGATACCGGCCTTGGCGGTGGAGTAGTTGGCCTGACCGGCATTACCGAACAGCCCGGCAACGGAGGAAATGTTCACCACTTTGCGAATGTTACGCAGGCCGGCGTCCTGTTCAGCCTTGACCAGGCTGCGGATGACCGGCTGCGCCGCGCGCAGGATGCGAAAAGGCGCGGTAAGGTGCACATCGAGCATGGCGTACCACTGCTCGTCAGTCATCTTCTGGATCACGCTGTCCCAGGTGTAGCCCGCGTTGTTGACGATGATGTCCAGCCCCTTGTAATGCTCGACCGCGGTGCCGACGAAGCGCTCGGCGAAGTCAGGCGCTGAAACGCTGCCGATACAGGCGACGGCTTCACCGCCCATGGCCTTGATGGCCTCGACCACTTCCTGAGCCGGCTCGGCGTCAAGGTCATTGACCACCACGCGGGCACCATCGGCTGCCAGCTTCAGGGCGATGGCACGGCCGATTCCACGACCGGAACCGGTAATCAGGGCAACTTTACCTTCGAGTTTCTTGCTCATCTGTCTCTTCCGCAAAAGGTTGAAAAAAGGGGGTTAGCCAATGGCGATGGCGATCAACGCGTCGCCGACGATCTTGACCTGGCCGTATTGGTTGACCGTGGCCACCTCGACCCTGGC
The DNA here is from genome assembly GCF_002303975.1 of Pseudomonas sp. ACN5. NCBI lineage: Bacteria > Pseudomonadati > Pseudomonadota > Gammaproteobacteria > Pseudomonadales > Pseudomonadaceae > Pseudomonas > Pseudomonas sp. ACN5. Next base: position 67,144 of record NZ_MRCP01000015.1, read on the forward strand.
GCAGCGTTCGCCATTGACTTCGACGATCTCGGTTACCTGGCCCTTGCAGGTGATGACGTGCCCCAGGTGAGTGATGCCCTGGAAGCGCACGCCAAAGCTGCGCAGCCGGCTTTGCGGTACCCATTGGGTCAGCAGGCGACCCAGCCAGGCCATACTCAACATGCCGTGGGCAAACACGTCCGGCATGCCGGCCTTGCGGGCGAAATCCACGTCGATATGAATCGGGTTGAGGTCGCCCGAGGCGCAACCGAACCGCGCCAGCGTGGTGCGGTCGACCGCCGCCAGCGTCAGGGGTGGCAGCCGGTCACCGACCTTCACGTGTTGCAGTGAATGACTCATGGTCGGGACTCCTCAGTTGCGGACCACGAGCACGGTGCGCAACTCGGCGACCAGCTCGTTTTTGTCGTTGTGGACTTGCGAGGTCTTGACCAGAAACTCCAGCGCGCCGTTTTTCTTGTCGAAAATGTCAGCGATCCGCGACTTCACGGTGACCGTTTCCCCGGCGCACACCGGCTTGTGATAGGTGAAGCTCTGTTCACCGTGAAGAATCTTCGCGATCGGGATTTCCAGATCCGCCAGCATGCTGTCCACGGTGCCAGCATCCAGCTCGGCACCGAACAGGAATGTCGGCGGGACCAGCACGTCGCAGAAACCGGCTCCTTGGGCGGCAGCGAGATCGGTGTACAACGGATCGGTCTCGCCAATGGTCCGGGCGAATGCGCAAAGACGCCCGCGCTCAAGCGTCATGGTGGTGGCGGCCAGTTCGTGGCCGATCCACTTCTTGTCGATCATCCGTCGCCCCTCAGACTTTTTCGTAGAGGGTGACGACGCAGGCGCCGCCCAACCCGAGATTGTGTTGCAGAGCCAGACGCGCGCCGTCTACCTGACGTGGACCCGCCTCGCCACGCAACTGCTGGACCAGCTCGGTGCACTGGGCCAGGCCGGTGGCGCCCAGTGGATGGCCCTTGGAGAGCAACCCGCCGGAAGGATTGGTGACGAACTTGCCGCCATAAGTGTTATCGCCGTCCTCGACAAAGCGCTCCGCCCCGCCGATCGGGCACAGGCCCAGCGACTCGTAGGAGAGCAGCTCGTTCTGTGCGAAACAGTCGTGCAACTCGACGACCTGGATATCTTGCGGACCGACACCGGCCGCCTCGTAGACATTCTGCGCGGCCGTGCGGGTCATGCTGAAACCGACCACTTCGCGCATGTCTCTCGCGTCGAACGTCCTGGACGTGTCGGTGGTCATGGATTGCGCACGAATGCGCACTGCGCCCTTCAGGCCGTGGCGCTTGAGGAAGTCCTCCGAACAGAGGATCGCCGCCCCGGCGCCGCAGGTCGGCGGGCAAGCCATCAGGCGCGTCAGCACGCCGGGCCAGACGGCGGGCGAGTTCATCACGTCTTCGGCGCTGACGACGTTACGGAACAACGCCATCGGGTTGTTGGCGGCATGGCGGCTGGCTTTGGCGCGGATCTTGGCAAAGGTTTCCAGGCGGGTGCCGAACTCCTGCATGTGCGCCAGGCCAGCGCCACCGAAGTAGCGCAGCGCGAGCGGGATGCCGGCGTGCCCGACCAACTCATCGGTGGCCAGGTCGAAGCGCTCGAAGGGGCTGGGGCGGTCGCCAAAGAGCGTGCCCAGCGCACCCGGACTCATTTGCTCAAAACCCAGCGCGAGGGCACATTCCGCCGAACCGCCGCTGACTGCCTGGTTGGCCAGGAACAGCGCGCTGGAACCGGTGGAGCAGTTGTTGTTGACGTTGACCACCGGGATACCGGTCATGCCGACTTCGTATAGCGCGCGCTGGCCTGCAGTGGAGTCACCATAGACGTAACCGACGTACGCCTGCTCTACCTGCGCGTAACCCACGCCGGCATCGACCATCGCGGCACGCAAGGCGGCAGCGGCCATTTGCGGATAGGGCGCGTTGGCGCCCGGCTTGACGAAAGGGATCATGCCGACCCCAATCACATAGACATTGCGACTCATAGCGGCTTTCCTGAATTTAAGTTGCGGCACGGTGTGACTTTGTGGGCTTAATGTGATGGCCGTGCGCAAAACCGCCAATGTCATGGCGCCGCAAATGACTTGCAGAATCCACCAATGTCGAATCCAACCCCCGTTACCTTCGCCTCCGTTTTCGTCTCCTCCCTGCTCGCTGCAGCCCGTGATCGCGGCTACGAGATCGAGGGTTTTCTACGCGACGCAGGGATCGATCCACAGCAGCCTCAGGACCTGGACCACCACGTCACCGTCGACCAGTACGTTGCACTGCTGCGCAAGACCATCAAGGGTCTCGATGACGAAGGCATCGCGCTGTTTTCGCGAAAATTGCGCCGCGGCAGCTTCATGCTGATGATGCGTTCAGCCCTGACCGGCGACACTCTGTTCGGCGCCCTGCGGGAATTCACCCACACCCTGCGGCTCCTGCAAGACGACCTTGACCCGGTGCTGCTGGACGACGGTCGGCACGTACGGGTCGAACTGCACTTCCTCACCACTCAGGTCGAGTCCCGCGATTTCGCCCATGTGCTGTTTCTGCGACTGATCTGGCGCGTCATGGCCTGGCTGGAAGGCGGGAGCCTGCGCCCCGCCGGTATCGACGTGGCATTCACACAACCTGAATCGGTTGGCGACTACCGCAAGCTCTTCCCTACGGAACTGCGCTTCGGCACAGCCTTCTCGACTATCTGGTTCGACTCCCAGGCACTGCAGGCCCCCGTGCGCCGTGACAGTTCCCATCTGCATGAATACCTGGCCAAGGCCCTGCTCGACCTTCTGGTGCCCGCCATACCCGCACGCGTCAGCGACCGGGTGCGGGTCTATCTGCGTGAAGAACGCGCGCGCCATAGCGGCTGGCCAGACCTTGAACAGACCAGTGCCGCCCTGCACTGCTCGGCCAGTTCATTGCAACGCCACCTGGCTCAGGAAGGCGCCTCTTTCCAGAACATCCGCGATAGCCTGCGCCGCGACTGGGCGATCTACCGACTGAAAACCAGCAAACTGCCGACACCGGTGCTGGCCGAGGAACTTGGCTTCGCCGACAGCGCCAGCTTCCAGCGCGCCTTCAAGCGCTGGACCGGCCAGACCCCGGGCCAGGTTCGCAAGGGCAACTGACAGATTGAGGCCAAGTGCAACAGCTTTGGGGCCAGCGGCTATGTGCGCTCACGGCCCCTCGTTCTAGGCTCGCATTTCGCTCGCTGCCATCGGTGGCGAAGCCCAAAATTGCGGAGATCGAGCTTATGCTGCCCCAACTGCACCAACATTCCTGGATGGATAGCGACATCGAGGCCTATCGCGACCAGGTACGTCGCTACATCGCCAATGAGATGACACCGCACAACGATGCCTGGCGCGAACAGGGCTACGTGCCGCGCGAGATCTGGCAGGGCTTTGGCGAGATGGGCTTTCTGCTGCCGGAGATCAGTGAGGAATACGGCGGTGCCGGCGCGCCGCTGTCCTATCAACTGGTCGCCCTGGATGAACTGGCTCGCGCAGGAATGCCGCCCAGTACTGCGGTTCACTCCATCGCCACCCACTACATCCTCGACTACGGTACCGAAGAGCAGAAGCAAAAATGGATTCCCCGCCTGGCCAGCGGCGAGCTCTTCGCCGCCATCGCCATGACCGAACCCGATTGCGGCTCCGACCTCAAGACCCTGCGCACACGCGCCCGCCGTGATGGCGACGAGTACGTGATCGATGGTTCCAAAACCTTCATCACCAACGGCTACAGCGGCAACCTGGTGGTGATCGCCGTGCGCACTTCCGACGATGGCGCCAAGGGTATTTCGCTGGTGGTGATCGAGACCGAGAACCTCAAGGGCTACAGCGTCAACAAGCTGAAAAAGATCGGCCTGCATGGTTCGGACACATGCGAAATGTTTTTCGACAGCGTGCGCGTACCGGTCGCCAATCTGCTCGGCCCGGTCGAAGGCAACGGGTTCATCCAGCTGATGAGCCAACTTTGCTATGAACGCATGTTGCTGGCTGTGCCCGCCGTGGCGGTGATGGAGCGTGCGCTGGAACTGGCCACGGACTACGCCAAGGAACGCCGGATGTTCGGCCAGAAACTGTTCGACCTGCAGAACACCAAGTTCAAGCTGGCCGAGTGTGCCACCATCACCCACATCGCCCGCACATTCGTCAACGACTGTACCCAGCGCTTGCTCGACGGCAAGCTGGATCCTCAGGCCGCCTACATGGCCAAGTTGTGGTGCAGCGATATGCAGTGCAAGGTCACCGACGAACTGCTGCAACTGTTCGGTGGTTACGGGTATATGGACGAATACCCTATCGCCAGGATGTTTGTCGATTCGCGCGTACAAAAGATCTATGGCGGTGCCAATGAAGTCATGAAGGACCTGATCGCTCGTCAGCTGTAGGTCTCGGCTGCGCCTTTTACTTTCTTGAATGAAAAGCCCGCTCATCGAAGCGGGCATCCATTGTTCTTGCCTCCCTCCTCCTGCTCCGAAAGGCAGCCTTCAGGCCAACACTCCCGACCGACGCAGTTGCTCCAGCCGCTCTACTGCCACCGTCGCTAAAAGCGGTGCTTGTTCCTGACGATCGATTTGAAGAATCGCACCAGGGGTACGAGAGAAGCGTGGCGCCGGGTTGGCCTGGACAATCGGCTGAGTCTGAAAAACATTACGTGCAACATTGTGCGAATGAACGGCCGCTTCCATGGGTGAAAGCACGGGAGCGAAGCACACATCACTGCCTTCCAACAACGCGCACCAGTGCGCACGCGGCTGGCTGCGGAACATCGAGGTCAGGCGCTCCTTGAGCGCTGGCCACTGAGCAACGTCATACTGAGCCTTGACCACGACATCCGATAGTTGCAACCGCTCCATCAGCTGCGCATAGAAGTGAGGCTCCAACGGCGCCAAGGAGACCCACTCGCCGTCAGCGCACTGAAACAGGTCATAGAATGGCGAATCGTAGAACGCGCTGGGTTGCGGACCACCGATCTGCCCAGCGGCATGAATGAAATGCGCAATTGAACCGAGCACCGCAACCATATCGACGATCGCTGCATCGACGACCTGCCCCTTGCCTGAACTGCGCGCCTCAAAAGCTGCTGAAACGATACCGAAAGCCATGCCAAGAGCACCAATGGCATCCCCAGCCAAGGTCGCCGGGGGACGTTGCGGATCACTGCGCCCACCGGTTAGACCGAGCAACCCGGTCAGTGCTATGTAATTCAGATCATGACCCGCGGCCTGGGCCAAGGGGCCGTCCTGCCCCCAACCAGTCAAGCGACCGTAGATAAGACGCGAATTCTTCGCCAGGCATTGTTCAGGCCCGAGCCCCAGACGCTCCATGACACCGGGACGGTTGCCCTCGATCAAGGCATCAGCCTCGCCCAACAAATCCAGAGCCAGGGCGACTCCTTCCGGCTGCTTGAGGTCGACGACTACCCGATGCTTCCCGCGCTGGAGGATTTCGAAATCGACGTCCCCACCCAATTGCTTTGTGAGGGCGACGCCCCCCTTACGGGCAATCACTGTAACTTCGGCGCCCATGTCGGCCAGGAGCATCCCCGCCAGCGGCCCCGGCCCTATCCCTTCAAACTCTACGATTTTCAGCCCGGCTAATGGCCCCATCACTTTCCCCATCAGTATTCACAATTCAATTCACTCGCAAGGCCTACCCTGTCTATGACAGGCCGGAGATCATGGCGACAGGGAAGCCTATGGAGGAGACGGCACGCTGCCTATAGCCGCACAACCCAAGACGTTTGCATTAAACTTCAACTGAATCGCCCCAAGATTTGTAGACATATTTGAGCGGCCGCTTCTGGCCGTTTTTTACCTTATGCGAAGGGCAGCCATGAATCGACAGCTGCCCTTCGTGACAGGCAGAAAACGGCCGATTGTGTTGAAAAAGTCGACCATGGTTTGCGCATCCGAAAAGTACGCGTCCGAGATTGAAATCTTTACTTTTGGCAGAGGCTTCCGGACTCGGATTTCACGTAGCAGCGTGCGAAAAAGGCGTTTTCACGAGTAAATGATCAGGCAGTTTGGGTAGACCGACTTTTTCAACAGAATCGGCCAGGAGCCGCCATTCAACGCGACTCGATAATACTCACCCGACCGTGCATCATGATGCTCGCCATCATCTCCTGTGGCACCAGGGCCAGAAGAGCAGAACACTGTTACCGCGAATCAGGTATTTACACTGCCCGCCCCTGGCGAATGAGCCTATTGAAATGGAAGTCATCTCATGTTTGAACGTAACAAACTGGTTCCAGAGTTAATGGTCACTGACCTGGATAGCAGTCTGGCTTTTTGGGTGTCTTGCCTAGGGTTCGAAGTAGCTTATCAACGCCCAGAGGATGGATTCGCTTACCTCGACTTGAACGGTGCTCAAGTAATGCTTGAGCAGGTTGATCCGGACGCAGGCCAATGGCTGACTGCGCCCCTGACCAAGCCGTTTGGAAGAGGAATAAACCTGCAGATTGACGTTATGGCCGTAGTACCAATCATCCAAAAACTTGGCCAAGCTGGATTTCAACTCTATCGAGAATGCAAAGACACCTGGTATCGGGCTAGCAATGTAGAAGTAGGCCAGCGCGAATTCATCGTCCAGGATCCCGATGGTTATCTCGTGAGGTTGGTAGAGCGGTTGGGTGAGCGGCCGGTTTGATCAATCTGAACACAGACCAGGGCGACCGTCCGTTTAGGGTCGTCTCAGCCGGGGACGACAGGCAGAAAACGACCAAAGCGGACGCTCGTTATCGGTTGTGATCGACTGTTTGCTGTCCGAATCCCGTCTCTCCAAGAAGCATAGTGTGAGTGGCGTGGGTGTGATCTGTTCGCTGGAAACCACAGCGCAGATAAAAGGAGTCGCCTTCAGATGTATCAGTGCAAAGGCGCACGATGCGGAAATGTTTCGCGGCGTGTTTAAGAAGTGTTTCTACTAAGGTTCGCCCGATGTTTCGTCCCCTTAACGACGCTGCGACATACACTCTACGCAATCTGCCCGTACCATTCTGAGCATACGGATCAACTGAAAGTCCTCCGATACCAATCAGACAGTCGTCCAGATAGGCTGCTATCAGTAATTCGCCTGGTGCATCGAAGCGATTCGCCCCGGTATTCCAGTCCGCAATCAAGCGTGTGAGAAACCTGAATCCCTCAGCGGCCGCTGCTTTTTCCAGTGTCAGAAGCTGTGGAGGAAGATCCTTGATTTGTTGAAACTGTACCTGTTTCATCCGTCGTCCATGATTTGTGTCTAGCGAGAGCAGTCGTCGACCCAAAACTGCATTTTCAATACACGCAGCAAGTTAGTGCACCAATGGTTTCGCCATGATGATAGTGCGCTCGGATTCGTGAAATTCGTCTCGAATTTTTTTAAAGCCAAGCGAAGCGTAAAAACCTTCTGCGGTGATTGAAGAGGGGACACGCAGCAGGGTGATACCATCTTTTATGGCGATCGATTGAATCCTTGCCATCAGCTCTCTTCCAATGCCTCTCCCTTGATAAATCGGGTCGACAAACACGCTGCGGACTACGTCCCGATCAAGACTGGCTGTTGCGACGATATGCCTGTCAGATGTCGCTACAAGCACCTGACGCCGGGTCAACAAATCAAGAATCGCCTGTGGAGAAAAGCTCAGTTCCACTTGATCGATGATTTCGGATGAATAGTCCTGAGCATTGGACTCGCGGAGGGTGCCAATGATGATCCGACTGATGGCTGAGGCATCCGCGTTCATCGCGTTTCGAATTAGGCAATCCATTCAAGCAGCTCCTTCTGTGTGATTACCTGATCGTAGTGAGATGCGGCCCTACTCGCTAGCATGAAGGGCTGCTTTTGACTTTGTTTTCAACCAGTCGACATGTTTTCAGATTCTCTTCTCTTCATGTCTGACTGTTATGGCCAAATCTACCCCCACTGTACCTGCGTCTGCCTAACCACCACCGGTTAGCATAACTTCTTCCCGAAGGACGTACTTTTTATGCCGGACGCCACTAATCTCTACCTTTTCGTTGTTGCAGCCTTGCTGTTGCTGATAGTGCCTGGCCCTAACATGGCTATCGTCACCAGCCATGCAGTTGCCCACGGCTGGCGCGCGGGTATCGCCGCAGCTCTGGGAATAACCCTGGCCGATGTGTTGATGACCATCATTGTTAGCACGGGTCTTGGCGCACTGGTAATGAGTTGGGCTCCTGCATTTGACCTGCTGCGGTGGGCAGGCGCTTGTTATCTAATGTGGTTGGCCTGGCAAGCATTGAAGGCTCCTCCTGTCGATACGGATGCTCAAGCAACACAGGCTTCGATGCGCAAGATCTTTACCAGAGCCACGCTCAACAGTCTGTTAAACCCCAAAGCGCTGTTGTTCTTCATGGTATTCCTGCCGCAGTTCGTCACCGTGGGTGGCAGCAGCGTTACCTCGCAATTGATATTCTTAGGATTATTGCTTGCGCTGATCGCACTGATCTTCCACTCCCTGCTCGGACTCTTCAGTGGACAACTGCATGGTCGTCTCCGGGAGGGCATAATCTCTAAACGCCTTGGCGCTTATACCTTTGCTGCGGTAATGACTGCTCTGGCAGCACGTTTGCTAATGCTCAACCGGTCGGCTTGAAGGCTCGAAGCACGCCAGTTTGGCAATAATCTTCTTGCGGACAGCAACGGCGAACAACATGACCTGGCTCACGCCTCTTCTTGGTCGCACCCTATTCGTCTGATAGATTTCTCTAAATGTGATTACAGCGAAGAACACGTCTCTATAAAACGCCCAAGCAAGGAAGCGCCTTCATGAACAAGCCCCCTCTTTTCACCCTTTGTCTGCTCGCAACGGCGATGTTGCTCGGCGCGACTGCCGTGCAGGCGCAGAGTGAGCCGGTGGCTCAGGTGTCCGGGCCTGAGGCCGATGTGAAGGTGACCGAAACCTATGTGCGCATGATGGCGCGCGAAGCGTATTTCTGGGGTTGGCCGATGGCCAACATCTATAACCGGCGGCTAAAATTCAAGGATCTGCCGCAAGCCGGCCTGATGGGCGGCATCGTGCCCGTGGCGCCGATCAATCATCTGTCGATGCTCACCGATTACATCTCGCCGGGTGAACGCCTGGTGGCCTGCCCGAACCAGGACGTGGTCTACGGCGCCGGCAGCATCGCGCTGGATCTGGAGCCGGTGGTCTTGCAGGTACCGGATTTCGGTGACCGGTTCTGGGTGTATCAGGTCGTGGATCTGCGCTCCGACAGTTTTGCCGAACTGGGCAAAATGTACGGCACCAAACCCGGTTTCTACCTGCTGGTTGGCCCGGACTGGAACGGCAAGGTGCCTGAGGGCATCACTCAGGTTTTCCGCGCAAAGACCAACACCGGTTTCGTGATTCCACGGGTGTTCCAGGACGATACAACCGAGGATCGCAAGGCGATCCAGCCGTACCTGTCCGGCATCGATATGTACCCGGTGTCCAAATACGACGGCAAGCTCAAGCAGCGTGACTGGAGCAAGTCGCCGAAATTCCCGGCAGAAGCGGCAGGTGCCGAAGAAACCCGCTGGGTGCTCCCGGAAAAATTCTTCGATGAACTGCCGGCACTCCTCAAGGACGCCAAGCCATTGCCCGGCGAAGAAGCCCGTTATGCGCAGTTGTCGGTACTGGCACAGATCGCCCAGCGTGATCCGGAGCTGAAAAAGGCCATGATCGACGAGGCGCAAAAGTCTGATGCAGAGGTGGTCAAGCCGCTGTTGCAGTTCCGCAACTATGGCAAGCAATTGCCCAATCACTGGAGCACCATCGACAACGGCGCCGCGTTCGGCACCGACTACTTCCTGCGCACGGCGGTGGCCCGCTCGAACATCTTCGTCAACAAGCAGATCGAGACCAAGTACTTTTACCAGGACCTGGATCAGTCCGGCGCGCGCCTCAATGGCGGCCAGCGCTACAGCGTGACCTTCCCTAAAGATGCCTTGCCGCCGGTCAAGGGTTTCTGGTCGCTGACTTTGTATAACGAACAGCATTTCTTCGCAGATAACCCGCTGGGCCGTTATTCCCTGGGCACCAAGAACAAATCGCTCAAGCCCAATGCCGACGGCTCGCTGACGCTGTACGTGCAGAGCGAATCCCCGGGTGCCGACAAGGAAAGCAACTGGCTGCCCGCGCCCAAGGGCGCCGTCTTCTCCCTCTACGTACGCGCCTATTGGCCTGAAGCCGCTGCGATGAACGGCCAGTGGACGCCGCCAGCGGTGGTCAAGCTCAACTGAAAACCACGCCGGGTTTTATCTTCAAACTGCGCCACATAAGGACATCCCATGAGCAGCTTGCGTAACACCCTGACCGCCCTGGCAGTGGCGGTCTCCCTGAGCGGCGTCGCCGATGCCGCCACGCGTTACGAAGAGCTGGCCAACCAGCCCTTCGAAAACGGTTTCCCGACCGAGGCCACCGCACGCAGCCTGATCGACGAGCTGATTTTCCAGCGTGCTGTGCAGTCGTATCTCTGGTCGTTGCCAGCCATCAACATCTGGTCGATGAAGGAGGCGTCGGAGAAACAATTCGGCGCCGGCTACAACATCCTGCCGACCTGGAAAAAGCGCATCAACGCCAAGACCTTGGTGACCACGCCGAACTCCGATCTGGTCTACGCCATGAGCTATCTGGACCTGGCGAAGTACGGTCCGCTGGTGGTCGAAGCACCGCCCGGCGTGCAGGGCATGTTCGACGACTTCTTCCAGCGGCCGATTGTCGGTCCGACCATTGACGGCAAGACCTGGCGCGGCGACGTCGGCCTGGCCGGCCCCGACAAGGGCAAGGGCGGCACCTATGTACTGTTGCCGCCGGGCTACACCGGCCCGGAGCCCACCGAAGGTTTCGTCTACCGCTCGCGCACCAACAACGTGTTCCTGTTCTGGCGCACCTTCTTCAAGGACCCGAAAGACCTGAGCGTGCCGGTGGCCGAAGTCGAGCGCACGAAGATCTATCCGCTGGGCAAGAAGGATTCGGCGCTGCCGATGCAGTTCCCCGATGCCACCGGTGCACCGATCAACATGCTGTTCCCCGAGGACGGCCGGTACTTCGATTTGCTGTCGCGCTTCATTGAAGCCGAAGCGGTCGATCCGGCGGACATGGACATGCGCGGCTTCCTGCACACCATCGGCATCGAAAAGGGCAAGGCCTTCGCCCCGGATGCCGAGCGGCGCAAGCTACTGGATGATGCAGCGCGCACCGCCTTCAAGATGAGCAAGGTGGTCACCAGTCATCTGCTGATGAAAGAGCCGGGCGGCCTGTACTACACAGATCGCCAGTACGTGAACACCTTCGCCGGGGAAAACACCGAGTTCCAGTCCAGCGGCACGTTCACCAACCTCGAGCAGCGTGTGGCTTTCTTCACCTCTGCCTACTCGGACAGCCCGGGCATGGTGATGAACATGGTCGGCGCCGGCGCCAAATATCCCGCCACCACCCGCGATGCCGACGGCAAGTTCCTCGACGGCGCCCACACCTACAAGCTCAACCTGCCCGCCAATGTGCCGGCGGCGTTGTTCTGGTCGGTGACTGCCTACGACAACCTGACGGCATCGGGCCTGGACAACGGCCAGCCGTTCCCGTCGCTCAACCAGATGGACAAGCCGGCGCAGAACAGCGATGGCTCGACCGACCTCTACTTCGGCCCCGAATCACCAGGTACGGGCAAGAATTGGATTCGTACCGTACCGGGCAAAGGTTTCCTGGTGATCGTACGTTTGTATGGTCCCAAGCAAGCGTTCTTCGACCAAAGCTGGAAGCCCAGTGATTTGATCAAACAGTAACGATGAACTGCATTGCCCCGTGATTTAGCGGGGCAATGTGAATAAGCTAGAGCAGAGTGAAGATTGTTCATTGATCGACACCGATGCTTGGACTTATTCAGTCCCAGCTTCCATATTCTGTAAATAACGCGGATCGCTCGGTCAGCTAACCGCAGGGGCTGAGCAACTTTCACTGCCTCAGCGGTCATCATCCGAGGTGACCTCGCCAGAGTCGCGAAAACAAGAGCCGCAACCGGACGTTGTGTTCATTGAACCGCCAGTGATCGTTTGGCGCAGTTTGATGCTTGAGCAGCAGGAAACCGGTTGCATGGCTGCTTGACCTGGTGCTTCTCCCTTTTCAATGGTTCCCTTCAGCAGTTTCACCCCAGCCTGAGGATGACGGAAGAAAGCACTACTGAGCAGGCCTTATCAGTAATGAAGGCTCACCATCATACGCTTTCAGCTATTGCGTAACGGGTGTGGGATTGCATCGTGATTGTCAGCCTGGGTCGCAAGCAGCCCGTACGTCAACGCAAGTTCCAAGACCGGTAACAAGGGGTATAACTATCAAAACAAAAGGCGGGCCACCCGGAACAAGCCCTCCAACGGCAGCGCCCGGGCCAGGCGCCCCGAGCCTGATTGGCGCCTGCGGCGCGGAGCGATGTGATGAAATCCAGTGCATGGCGATGGGCTCGCAAGAGCCTTCTTGGCTGCATCGGGCTGACCTTGCTGGTCGCTCCACTGTGCGCCAGCGCCATGTACAAGTGCCAGGCCAGGGACGGAGCCATCAGCTACACCAGCCAAGCCATCGCCAGCGCCCGCTGCACTCGTCTCAATGGCATGGCGGGCGCCGGTGTCGGCGCCAAGGCAAAGGCCCTGCCCCGGCTTGTGCAGGACGACAACTCAGGCGCGGTGCGGGTTCGGGTGTTCACCTTCATCCACAGGGGTGTTCGTCAATATGTGAGCCGGCGCCCCGTCGGGATTTCCGCACGGGTCGATGTCATTGATCTCTATTTCATCAAGGGCTGCTATCTGTGCAGGGCGCCGAAGGATTTCAAGGTCGCCTCACTGCGCCTGGACACCCAATCCTATCGGCGGGAGATCGAAGCCGCTTCGGGTCTTTATGGTGTCGACCGGGCGCTGGTCCGCGCCGTGATACATGCCGAATCGGCGTTTCGCCCCTACGCCATTTCCGAAGCCGGCGCCCAGGGGCTGATGCAGTTGATGCCCGCCACCGCCGCGCGTTTCGCCGTGGACGATCCGTTCGACGCACGACAGAACATTCGTGGCGGCGTGCGCTACCTGGCCTGGCTGCTCAAGCGCTTCAACGGCAACCAGGTGCTGGCGTTGGCAGGTTACAACGCCGGCGAAGCGTCCGTGGTCGAGTACAACGGGGTGCCTCCCTACGCCGAGACGCAATCCTACGTCACCCTCGTGCAGTCCTTGACCGAACGCTATCGCAACCATCGTTAGTACCGGGAATGGCTCAAGCGAACGCTCACACTCACCGGTCGCTATTGGCTGTGGGTTCAACCGGTCGATGCAACAGATTGGCTGAATCGTTCAGCGGGTGTTTCGTAGTGTCGTGTGTTCCGGGGGCGGCTATTGAGCGGCCCTGGTTCTCCATCAGCAATTGCCATGAATAGAGCTACGCTTGTCTGCAATGGAGAGACTGTGCGCAATCCTTCATAGGGCAGCGGAGCCAAAAGACATGGGAATTGAACAGGATGTTTATCCTGCGGCCACCGTTCTGGTGGTCGATGACACGCCAGACAATCTGATGCTGATGGCCGACCTGCTCAAGGACAGGTATAGGGTCAAGGCCGCCAACAGCGGCGAAACGGCGTTGCGCGTGCTGCAAAACAATCCACTGCCGGATCTGATCCTGCTCGACATCATGATGCCGGGGTTGTCGGGTCATGACGTCGCCCGGCTGCTGCAGCAAGATCCGCGCACCCGCCAAATTCCGATCATTTTTCTCACTGCACTGGCGTCAATGGAAAACGAAATCCAGGGCCTGGAGCTGGGCGCGGTCGACTACATCACCAAGCCGATCAGTCCGCCACTGGTTCTGGCCCGGGTGCAGACCCAACTGAAGATCAAGGCCGCGGCTGACTTCCTTCGCGATCAGAACGACTTCCTTGAACAGGAAGTCCAGCGCCGCACCCGTGAGGTCATCGCCATTCAGGACGTCACGATCCAGGCCATGGCTTCACTGGCCGAAACCCGCGACAACGAGACGGGCAACCATATCCGTCGCACCCAACATTACGTCAGGCTGCTGGCCGAACTGCTGCGTGATCATCCGCGTTTCAGTCAATTTCTGAACGATGACAGCATCCGCCAGCTGTTCAGGTCGGCACCGCTGCACGATATCGGCAAGATCGGCATTCCTGATCACATCCTGCTTAAACCGGGGCGATTCACCCCGGAAGAATTTGAAATCATGAAGACCCACACCACCCTGGGACGCGATGCCATTCAGCGTGCCGAGGATCAGTTGGGCCTTTCGGTGGACTTTCTGCGCATGGCCAAGGAAATCGCCTACAGCCACCAGGAAAAGTGGGATGGCAGCGGCTACCCGCAGGGACTGGTTGGCGAAGAAATCCCCATGAGCGCCCGATTGATGGCGGTGGCGGATGTCTATGACGCGCTGATCAGTCGTCGTGTGTACAAGGCAGGAATGCCGCACGACCAGGCCGTGCAGATCATTCGGCAGGGGCGCGCGAGCCATTTCGATCCAGACGTCTGTGATGTGTTCCTGGCCAATGCCGAGCAATTTCATGTCATTGCCGAGCGCTTTGCGGACAGCGATCAGGACATGGCCAGGCTGGTCGACCTGCATCGCACTACCCAGAAACCCTGAACGTTCAACACGCCGGTTTTTCATCAACGGGAATGGCCATGACCCGAGTGCTCGCTCTGCTGGAACGTCTGCCTCTTCGTATCAAGCTGATCCTCGGTTTTGCGACATCAGGGGCGCTGGTTCTGGTGCTCGGCGTGCAGAGCCTGCGTACCCAGGATTTGTTGAAAGCGGACATGCAGAGGCTGTACGAGCATGAGTTGGCGGGCATCGAACCCTTGCAGGAAGCACGGGTGCAGATGTCGCATCTCATGCAGGGATTGCAGCATGCCGTCGGCAGCAACAGCGAAGATGATCGTAGCAAGGGCGTCGAGCAATTTCGTGAGGCTCGACAACATCTTCAAGAAGCGTTGCTGCAAACACAACCGACCCTCTGGCGCGAGGAGAATCAAGAGCGATTCGCCACCTTCGAGGTTTTGTTGAAGCGTTTGCTGCACGACGGTGAGACAGCTCTGGAACTGGCCGATGAAGGGGAGCAAGCGCAAGCCTTGCGGCTGATCAATAGCGTCGGGTTCCAGGGGGTGGATGAGCGAGGGGACAACTTGCTCAAGCAGATGGCGCAAATCAAACAGGCGTCCATTCATGACACGGCCAAACAGATCGCAGAATTTGCCGGGCGCAGCACCCGGCTCACTTATCAATTACTGCTCGGTGGCCTGGCACTGGCGTGGTTGATGGGCTGGTTGATCAGCCGTTCGATTCGCCTGCCCCTTTACCGGGTTCGCGCCGCCGTTGACGAGCTGACCGCCGGCCGACTGGACGGGACGATTCCCCATACCGATCTGCAAAATGAAACCGGTGATCTGGCGCGTGCCATCGCGACGCTGCAGACCGAGTCGCAACAATTGGAACGCCAACGCTGGGTCAAGGCGCAAACCGAGCAACTCCAGGCTGACTTGCCACAAGCGGAAACGCCACGGGAGCTGGCCCAGGTCTTTTTGCGCCATATGGCGAGCATGCTCGGCATCTGCCGAGGCGTGCTCTATAGCGTGCAAGAGCAAGATGAAAGCCTGCAACTGATTGGCGGTTACGCGACCGATCCTGATTACCCGCCAGCGCCGACGGTGGCTCTGGGAGCCGGCCTTCTAGGGCAATGCGCCCTGGATCGTGCGCCCCGTGAATTGCAGGGGCTGACGCAGTCGCTCGGACGGTTGCATTCGCAGTTGGGTGAAGTGCCGGCCAGCTATCTGCTGGTGCAGCCGGTATTGCGTGGTGAACGTCTGCTCGGCGTGCTCGAACTGGCGGGTCATCAACCGCTGGGGGCCCGTGAACAGTCGCTGTTGCAGGAGGCCATGCCACGCCTGGCCGGGGCCTTGGCGGTGATGGAGCGTCATCTGGCGGTGCAATCCTTGCTGATCGAGACCCGGCGCCAGGCCGACGAAATGGGTCAGCAGGCCTTGCGGCTTGAGCTGCAATCGAAGGAACTGGAGGCACAACAGACTGCGTTGCGTGCCACCAAGGCCTGGTATCGCGCGATCCTCGAGGCGGCACCGGACGGCATGATCGTCATCAATGCCGAGGGCGAAATCCTGATGACCAACCCGCAACTGGACACGCTGTTCGGTTATGCCACGGGTGAGTTGGTGGGCGAGACCATCGAGCGGCTGGTGCCTGACGCGGCGCGCGGCCGGCATGTAACGTTGCGCAATGGCTTCATCGCCCATGGCAGCACCCGGCAGATGGGCGCGAAACTGGATGACCTCAAAGGCCTTCGCAAGGATGGCAGCCAGTTTTCCGTGGAGATCGGCCTGTCGCACTTGCCGCTTCTGGAGGGGCGAGGCACCTGTATCTGCGCTTCGGTTCGCGATGTCAGCGAGCGACGGCAGATGCAAGCGGCACTCAAATCCAGCGAAACGCAGTTGCGTGCAGTATTGGACAGCAGTCCGGTGGCCATGCTGATCCGTGGCGATGATGGCCGCCTGAGCTACTGCAACCCGGAGCTGGAGGGCCTGTTCGGCGTCAGCCGCGAGCAACTTGGCGAGATGGACGAGAGTCGCTTCTGGTGCGATGCACAAGCGCGCGGCCGCTTCCTGGACGCGGCCGCCAAGGGCGCGGTTTTAAACTTCGAGGCCAGCCTGCAGCGCGATGGTGGAAAGCGTTTCGAGGTCTTGCTCTCGGCCGTCCCCCTGACACTCGGTGAGCGCAACATCAGCGCCAGTTGGTATTACGACATCACCGACCGCAAGGCCGCCGAGGCGCTAGTACAGCACGCCCGGGAGATCGCCGAAGAGGCGACACGGGCCAAAAGCGAATTCCTCGCCAACATGAGCCATGAAATCCGCACGCCGATGAATGCCATTATCGGCATGAGCCACCTGGCGCTGCGCACCCACCTCGATAACCGGCAACGCAACTACATTGTGAAAGTGCATCGTTCGGCGGAGAACCTGCTGGGGATCATCAACGACATCCTCGATTTCTCCAAGATCGAAGCCGGCAGGATGGACCTGGAGCGTATTCCGTTCCGCCTGGAAGACGTGCTGGAGAACTTCACCAATGTGGTAGGCCTGAGGGCCGAGGATAAAGGCCTGGAGCTGCTCTACAGCACGGTTGCCGATCTGCCGACCGCACTGATTGGCGACCCGCTGCGGCTGGGGCAGGTCCTGGCCAACCTGGGCAACAACGCGACGAAGTTCACCGAACAGGGTGAAATCGTGCTGGGCATCGAGCGCCTCGGGAGTGACGAGGGCAAGGTCGAGCTGCATTTCTGGGTGCGCGACACGGGCATCGGCATGAGCGAAGAGCAATGCCAGAGAATTTTTCAGTCTTTCATCCAGGCCGATAGTTCCACGACTCGCAAGTACGGAGGGACCGGCCTGGGACTGGCGATTTCCAAGCGACTGGTGGAAATGATGGGAGGCCGCATCTGGGTCGAAAGTGTGCTGGGAAGTGGTTCGACGTTTCACTTTTGCGTGAGTCTGGACATGCAGGCAGATGCTCCTGCGCGACGCATGTTCACCGCCGATGAGCTGCTGGGCATCCGCGTGCTGGTGGTCGATGACAACGCCAGTGCCCGGGAAATTCTTTCGGGCATGGCGCACAGCTTCGGTGTCGAAGTGGACGTCGCCGAAAGTGGTCGCATGGCCTTGCGCATGCTGGCGCAGGCCGAGAAAGATTCACTGCCTTTCGACCTGGTCCTGATGGACTGGCGGATGCCGGGCATGGATGGGGTGGAGACGGTCCGCCAGATGCGCTGCGCCAACCTGGCCCGCACACCGTCAGTCATCATGGTCACCGCCCTTGATCGCGAGGAGTTACTTGAACAGGCCAGGCACCAGGACGTCCATCTGCCGGTGGTGCTGACCAAGCCGGTCACTCCGTCCACCTTGCTGGAAGCCATAGGCACAGTGTTCGGCAAAGTGCCGCAAACCGGTACCCGCGCCCATGAGCGCAACGAGCAGAGCGCTGACAACATGGCACGCCTGAAGGGGGCGCGCCTGTTGCTGGTGGAGGACAACGAACTGAACAGGGAGCTGGCGTGCGACTTGTTGCAAGAGGCAGGCATCGAGCTCGAGCTGGCAGATGATGGCCAACAGGCACTCGACAGGTTGGCCCGGGACAGCGATTTCGACGGTGTGCTGATGGACTGCCAGATGCCGGTGATGGACGGCTATACCGCGACCCGCAGGATTCGCCAGCAATCGAACCTCGCGGCGTTGCCGATCATCGCCATGACCGCCGACGCCATGGCCGGGGACCGCGAACGCGCCCTGGCCTGCGGCATGAATGACCACCTGTCCAAGCCATTGGACGTAGACGGCATGTTCGCCACGCTGGCCAGGTGGATCAAGCCACGGCCCGGGCGCGGGGGCCGGGCGCGGGAGGTGACCGTTGCCAAGACATCCGGACAGTTGCCCGCCGAGCTTGCAGGTATCGATCAGGTCGCCGGTCTGGCTGCCTGTTCGGGCAAGACGACCCTTTACTTGCGACTGTTGCGCACATTCCATGCGACCCAGAATAACTTTGTCGAACAGTTCAAAACGGCAATCACCGATGCCGATCCGACGGCGGCTGTTCGCATGGCTCACACGTTGCGTGGTAACGCGGGGAACATCGGTGCCAGGGCGCTGGCACAGGCTGCAGCACGGCTGGAGCAAGCGTGCCGGGTTGGCGAGCCGAGCGACGGCGTGCAAGCTCACTTGACCGAAGTCAGGCGGTGTTTGAAACCCGTGTTGAGCGCGCTGGCGCTTTTGCCCGAGGAACAAACGGCTTCAGGGGCGCAGCCGCCGCAGCCCGAGGCGGAGCTCAGTGACCGGCTCACCCGGCTCGGGCAATTATTGGCCGAGAGTGACACCGCAGCCATTGAGGCGCTTGATGAGTTACGGCGGCTGTCTCTCGGTGATGCATTGGCCAGGCGTCTGAGCCGGGTAGCGCAGCAGCTTGAGCGCTTCGACTTCGATCGGGCCCTGGCGTTGCTGCAAGGGGAAATCGAACGCTCCGCCCTGCCCCCCGAATGACCGGAGTGCACCGACAGCAAGGAACCTGGTGTCGCTTAGTACCGATAGGTTGCCTGCACTGAAATGCCATTCGCACTATTTTGGTAGTTGGCACTGTATTGCGGTTGAAGACCGGAGTTGTTCGACTGCTTCACCGAGACTTTGGAATCCCAGAGATAACCATAAGCAAAGTCTATCGTCAGATCCGGACTCGGCGAATAAGCACCTCCCAGGGTCACGGCCTGGCGATTGCCAACCGGAACGCGCACGCTGCGATCGGCATTTCTGATGGGCGAAGGATCATAGGCGTAGCCCGCGCGCAGCAGCCATTGTTGGTTCAATTGATACGAGGCGCCAACGGCGGTGCTCCAGGTGTCCCGCCAGTTCATTTCTTCGATCACATGCCCCAGGCCAGCCGCCTGGCCCAAGGGGGTAAGACCGCTGTTGACGGCCTCGACCTTCTTGATCCGGCTCCAACGTTTCCAGGTGGTCCCCAGGTAGCCCGTCCAGCGACTGTTGAAATGATGGGTGATAGAGGTGTCCACGGATTCGGGCATCGTGAGGTCTATCTTGTTGTCATACTTTCCGTCCAGCGGGACAACGCTCGGGGAGCCGGAAATCTCAGTATGCCCTTCGAGTTCATAGTCCACCTTCGAGTGATAGTTAATCCCCCAACGGGTAGCCTCGGTAAAGTCAACCAGGATGCCGACGTTGTACCCAAGTGCCGTGTCATCGCCTTTGATGGTGACCCGTGTGTCCTCGCCGTTGTTCAGGGCGCCGGTGGCCAGGTAGTTCTGAAGTTTTGCATTGAAACGGTTGATGGTCGGTCCACCACCAATGGATGCGTAATCGTTGATCCGCCAGGCAATGGTGGGCTGCAGGGTTATTTCCCTGGTCGTGCTATAGGAGCCATGGTAGCGGCCCTGAAAAGTGCTTTCGTAATCATTGATCAGACCACTCGGAGCATAGAGACCCAGTCCAATCGAAAATCGATCATCCAGCGGCGTCGACATATAGGCAAAGGGCACAACGCCCAACGGTACCGAGTCCCCTTTGTTCGTTCCCGGAGCACTGCTCTGCGCATCGCTGATGTCATCGCTCACCGAGACAACCGCGGCTCCGCCGGAAATCTCACTGCGCTTCAGTTTGGTCAAGCCCGCTGGGTTGCCAAAGATGGTGCTGGCGTCCAGCGCGGAAGATGACCGTCCCGCATAAGCAGTTCCCGCACTGCTTGCACTTTGTTCGTTAAGGGCAATGCCATTGGCGCTTGCGCTTGTTGAAACGCTGAGTATTACCGCGGCACCTGTGAATCTGATCCAGGAAGACACTTCTTGCACAGCTGAGAGACACGGGGTTGCACGCTTGCTCAGTTTCATTTCCCACCTCGAATTGTTTTTATTGATTGGTGCGCAGGCAAAGCTTCGCCTTCCGGTGCACTTGGCAGTGCCGGCAGGCGTTGATCGAAGTTGTGAAAGGCCCTGGCTGACGACTATCAGGGCCCAGGCGCCGAACTTACGAAGCCGGGATCATTTGAGCCACTCCACTTGAAAGCTATAGCGACCAAGAAGGAGGGCCAAAGACGCTTGATCTGTTCCGGCGCGGATGCACGCGACTAACCCACGTTGTTCATGCTGGATGACCTCGACCGCAATGTCCTTCAGACACATGCGTTGCACTTCCTGCCGAACGACTCGGGTTACTTCGCGCTGCTGCAAGGCGGGCTTGAAGATTTTGCCAACGGCCGTCAATGGTAGTGCTTCGAGGATTTCGATCCGCTTGGGAATGGCCGCCCGCTCACTGATGTGGTGCTGAGCAAATTGCTCAAGTTCTTCGATATTGCAGACGTGGCCTGGTCGCAGTTGCACGTAGGCGACCGGCACTTCGCCCGAATAGGCGTCCGGGCTGCCGATGGCCGCCGCCAACGCCACCGCCGGGTGGGCTTGCAGCGCCTCTTCGATTTGCTTGGGATCGATATTGTGGCCGCCGCGGATAATCAGCTCCTTTTTGCGCCCGGTCAGCCAGAAGTAGCCATTTTCATCCTGGCGCCCCAGATCGCCCGTGTTCAGCCAGCGCTGACCATTGATCTCAATCCACAGACCCCGGTTATGGCTTTCCTCAACGTAGCCCTCGAACAGGTTCGGACCCGTGATGGTGATCACGCCAATTTCGTTGGGGTCAGCGTCGCGCAGATACTCTCCAGCGTCATCGAGCATGACTGTGCGCATGTCCTGATAGGCAATCCGTAACCCGATGGAGCCGATGTAGCGTTCGCCATGGGCCGGGTTGACCGAGGACACGCACGCGCCCTCCGTGAGTCCATAACCTTCGAGGATCTTCACCCCGGTCCGGCCTTCGAACGCCCGGAAAAGTTCGACCGGCATCGGCGCGGCACCACACATGGCATAACGAAGGCTGGACAGGTCGCGGCCTTCCAGCTCGTTTTGCAACAGTGCGCAATAGACGGTTGGAACACCGGAGAAGAAGTTGATGCCGAAGTACTCAACCATCTCCCAGAAGCGTGGCATCACACCCTCACCGCGATAACCCTGCGGCGTGCCGAGGATGACATGATCACCTTGGCTCCAAGGCATCAGGCCTGTCACCAGCTGTGCATTGACATGGAACAGCGGCAACCCACAGAAAATGACCTGGCCACTCCCGTGTGGCTGCAGGTGCGTGTCCATGGCCCACGCGTTGAACACCTCCGCCCCATGGGTACGCATCGCTATCTTGGGCAGGCCGGTGGTGCCGCCGGTGCAGAAGTAAGAGGAACGATCCTCCGGACTGAACAGCCGGGCACTCTTCAAGTGCGTGCCTGGCTGAGCGTCCATCAGCGTGCGTAGTTCGTGAATCGTGACGCCCTTGTGCAACTCACGTTCTTTTTCTGCCAGGGATTCAAGGGATTCACGCTGAGCTGCATCAACGTAAGGCCCCATGCCAACCCACACGACGTGCTTGATCCGGGGAAGTTGATCAAGCTCTGAGGCCAGCTTGGGCCACAGGTCACTGCCCGGAGTCGGCGCGAGCGTTACCACCACGCTGGCGTTCGCGGCCCGCAGCAAGGTCGCTATCTGTTTGGCCTCTTGCAGCGGATTGATCGCCATGACGATACCGGCCGCTTCACCCCCCCAGATGGTGAAGTGGGTTTCCGGCAGGTTGGGCAGGATGAAGGCCAGCACTTCACCCGGGGTAATGCCCAGGTCGTGGAAGGCATTCGCCGCGCGAGTGATGTCTTTGACGAGTTCGGCATAGCTCCAGTGGTGGGTGTTCCTGAAACGGGTAGCGTCGGCGAAGAAACTCAGTGCCGGCGCGTTGGGGCCAAGCCCGGCTGTCCGGGTCAGTGCTTCATAAGTGCTTGAAGCCAGGCCACGCTCTGCCAGCGGGACCTGCTCAATACGTTCAATGTCGCCCAGAGATCGCACCATCATTTTCAGGCCTCCTCTACGACTCGGTTGCGTTGCACACCCAGGTCGATCACGCCATCGGCACTGCGAATGCGCGCCTCGACCACGTCGCCTGCCTTGAGATACTGCGTCCGTCCTTCCTGCGCCTTGAGGAATAGCTTCCACTTGGTGGCTTCGGGCATCAGGGCGGCAATGCGCTGTTTGGCCGGCGAAGGGATGGTCAGTGCGCATCCCGCAGGCGTACCGGTGGCGATCAGGTCGCCGGGGGCGAGATCCTGGACGGTGGAGAGTTCGGTCAGGGTTTCAGCGGGGCCATACACCAGGTTGGCCGTGCTGTCGCTTTGTCGGACTTCGCCGTTGACCGTCAGGCGCAACTGCAAGGCTTTCAGGTAATGCATGTCCTGGGCATCCAGCAGGCAGAGATACGGACCGACCGGGCCGAAAGTACGGAAGCTCTTGCCCTTGTAGAACTGCATCTGAGGGATCTGGATGTCGCGTGCCGAGTAGTCGTTGACAATGACCACACCCGCAACGAACTCATGCAGGTTGGCGTCATTGACGGTCACTGCGCCGCTGATTGTGCGTTTCATCACCAGCCCGAGTTCGATCTCATAGTCAAGGAAACGCACGGTGCGCGGCTTGATCAGAACGCTGTCTGCGGCCACCAGGCAACTGGTCGCCTTGGTGAACATCATGTTGTATTTCTTCGCATCCGGGTCCATGCCCGACTCGATCATGTGCTGCCGGTAGTTGGCTCCCTGGCAGACGAACTGTTGGTTGCGGGTCACCGGCGACAGCAGCTTCACTTCGTGCGCCTCCAACTGCTTACCTTCGAGTTGAGCGAGGTCGTCGATACTGTTCTGGCAGATGAAGTCACCCGTGGTCTCAAAAGTGCCCGGGACAATCGTGATACGGTCTTGGCGCAGCACGCCCCAGTGGATACCGTTCTCAAACTCAAAGCGGACGACGTGTACAGCGGACATTGAAGGTACTCCTGGGGCAGCGTTTGTCCCGCGCTCGACGGCGCGAGAACTGTGGTGTTGTTCTGAGAGTGGGCTGGCGACGCGGTAGATCAACGAGCCGCTGGCGATCAAGGCTCCGGCTTTGAGTAGGTCTCGCCGGCTATACCGGGTAGCGATGCCCGACATGGCGGCCGCTCTACCCGAACATCCGCATCAGCGTGATCAACTTGCGAATCGTCAAGTCCGGGCTGCGTCGCAGGTTGCGGACCAGCGCTCGCATGTTGCTAAAGCTCATCTTGGGTTTGGTAAAACGCTTGGGCATGCGCTGCCCCCACTGCGCCATTGCTTCCGGGCTCACGGGATGGATGCCCGTAGGCCGAGTGGCCGTGAACACATCCCCGTCGCAGTAATGCTCGTGCTTGTCGCCCCATGGGTCTTGCCAGTAATCGAAGATCTGACTGCCCAGAATGTGCCGACCGATCCCCCATGAGTGTTCCCACCCCTGCTCCCGCAGGACGCGCTGCCCCATGCCCACCGCATCTGCATCGACGACCTCAAAGGCACTATGGCTATAGGCAGCCATGAACCCCTGCGCTATCGCGAGCGTATGATGGGCGGCGGGCGTTTCGCCGAGGTCAAGGCGCATGAAGGCGACGATAGGCGAGCCGTCGGGCAGTACCTGCACATCGCTGGGAATAAATCCGAAATGCCGGGTATACCAGGCACAGGTCGACTGGTAGTCGGCCACTTCAATAACGATATGACCGAGTTTGAGTACCTCAGGCGGACCATTCGGCGGGCGTTGTGTGGCGTTGATTCGCAGTTGCTGCTGCGCCAGATTCCAGGATAGAGGCGCCCTGTGTTCCAAAGGTTTAGCTGGCGTCCGGTCGCAAACAGCCTCCACGATGAAACCGGAAGGATCCTTCAGTTGGACGCAATACCCGCCACCAGGATGGTCCGACTTCTCGATCGATGACGCGCCCGGGATTTGGGTCAGTTTTTCCAGATCGTCGAGAGACTCTACAGCCAGACCGAACCCGACAAACCGTGCCTGCTCGGCACGCTGGACGCGGTAACAGTATGAACTCGCTTCAGTCGCGCGCAGATAGAGCGTATCGGCGTCCTGCTGACCTACCGTCAGGCCGAAGTCCGTCAGGAAGCACGCCGCCTGGTTCAAGTCCGGCCGTTGAAAGATCAGGTGCGTCAGATCCTGCGCCTTCACTGTCGGCTGCGGATGCCGGGCCGGTTGCGGAGTTGCCAGCCGGTGCCGTTCTTTTTTGTGGGTCATTGTTGTTGTTTTCCGGTTTTTTAGGGCAAAGCTATCCCGCCCCCTGAAAAACCGGGGGGGTGTTATCGGGTCGAGTGGGTTACGTGATCAGTCTGGAGACGGCAGTACCGGCAACTCCGAGGTTGCCAGCGCACGAGCCTCTTGCGGTGGAATGCCTAATGCCCGCAGCACCAGCTCGGCCGTGTCAGAGCCCGCTTCGCGCCACGTTCTATGCCCTTCCAGCACCAGGAAAATCGAGCCGAGGACGCTGCTCGATATCAGCGTGAGTATCGAGAGCAATTGCTCCTGGCGAAAGGTGTAGCGCCCACTGGAAAGTCCGTTCAGAAGATCGGTAGTCGCCTGGCCGCTGAACATTTCGCGCAATGCCGGGTTGCTCATGGCGAACTTATGGATAAAGGCCCCCCATTGGGAGTCCTCATGCGCTCGACGGATGAAGAACCGGATGCCATTGGCAAGGCGCTGAGCGGGGTCGGACAGGGAGTTGAAGCTCTTGCTGACGCGCTCATGCATCTCCGCCGCAAGCTGCCCGGCAACTGCCTCGAACAGGCTTTCCATATTGTCGATGTTGCTATAGACCGTTCCGCGAGCCACGCCGGCCTCTTGTGCAAGGTCCAGGATGTTCACTTGCGAGGTACCTCGTTCCGCGAACAGGCGAAAAGCGGCTTGATGAAGGCGGCGTTGCGTTGGATTCAGGGATTCCACGGTTCTCTCTCCAGGATTACCTTTATGACGTCAATTGAACACGCGTGTTCAATTGACGTCAACAGTGGTTTTTGAATTAAATCCGTCAATCCCCATGAAAAGCGTTATAACTCTTGAAAACAGGGTGTACGAAGCCATAAAAGGCTCAAAGTGAGCTCTTCGCACAGCAGGCAAATGAACATGCATGTTCAGCATTTTCGGGCAGTGGCTTCGGCCTGATAGTCACTGGCAACGTCGGAATGACATCCGATCAGGCGGGAAGCGGCTTGCTGGCAATTTTCCTGGCTCTGGCAGGTGTTGCGCCCAGCGCCTGGAGAATCATTTCGCTGACCCGCAGATCGTGCTCCAGCGCTGCACGGCCCTCGACAACCGCGCGCATTGCTCCAGTGGTGCATGACAAGACCATGTCCAGGGCAACGCCTTCGTCCACGTAGGCGAAAGTGCCCGCACGCAGCCCCTCGCGCAAATCGTCAAGGACATGGGTGGCCAGGCGCGAGCGCATTGCCTGATCGAAATGGATGATGCGCAGCAGCGCATTTGCCCATTGATGGTCGGTAGCGGCCCGACAGATAAACATGCGAACACCAATCGAAAGCCGCTGCGCGCCGCACTGCACGTCCGAGGTCAACACGGAAATGGCGTCAGAGAACTCGGTGGCCATGGCGATGCCCACCGCCTCCAGTACTTCGTCGCGCGTGCGGAAATAGTTGTAGATGGTCCCGTTGGATACCTCCGCTTCCGCGGCCACCTCCAACAGTGCGATCTCCCCCACCTCTTTGCGTGCAACCAGGCGCAACGCCGCGTCCACCAGGCCGCGACGGGTGCGCTCACGCTTCTTGTAGCCCCTGGTAAGAGGTTGGGGCGCGGCATCTTCTAAAGAAAGTGTGGGGGAAGGCATGATCAAGCTCGCAATCGGGTGGGCTCATTGATAGTAATGGAAACGCGGTCAGGCGTGGCGTCATCACTCATCAGCAGACCCCAACAGTCTCCTAGGAGTCTACTGGCCTCTGTGCCAGGGACGTGATGCATGATGATACGGTCAGGGCGAACGGCGACCAGCGTTCCTTTTGCAGCCAGCGGCAGGATGTCATGGTTCATGTCTTCGATGAAGTCACAACGGCCGCCGGAACGTTGACCGCGGGGTCTGACCGCCAGGAAGTGGCCCCCCATCTTTTCCCAGGAAACGATCTGATCA
This sequence comes from Pseudomonas sp. ACN5, assembly GCF_002303975.1. Classification (NCBI taxonomy): domain Bacteria; kingdom Pseudomonadati; phylum Pseudomonadota; class Gammaproteobacteria; order Pseudomonadales; family Pseudomonadaceae; genus Pseudomonas; species Pseudomonas sp. ACN5. Next base: position 93,734 of record NZ_MRCP01000015.1, read on the forward strand.
GTGGTGAGCAGCGACAACGGGTCAACACCGAATCCAACCAGGGTCAGGTTGTCTCCCAGTGCATCGTCGCTCAGCTTGATCTGCTTTTGCAGGGTGCGAACCCAAGCCTGGGGAAACAGGCTGCCACGGACCAACTTGTCACCCCTGCGATGCTGCACGAACAGGCCGTGCTTGAAGATGTTTTTCGGCTTGATGTCCAACTGCTCGAAGTACCTTCTGGTAGCGGGGGTCAACGCCAGCGTGCGCATCAGGCCGTGGATGAAGAATGCGGCGATCCTGTTCTTTGGCATCACCAGGCGGCCCATGAGCTTTGCCAGATCGATCATGGCCCGGGCATGCGGGCGGCGCTCTGCATCATAGGTATCGAGTATCGCAGGCGCGGCATGGCCACGAAGAACCCAAGCCAGTTTCCAGGCAAGGTTGGCGCCGTCACGAAGGCCCGCTACGAGACCTTGTCCCACAAAAGGAGGGGTGATGTGTGCGGCGTCGCCGACCAGGAAAGTACGTCCCTTGCTGAATCTATTGCAGCAACGCGCGTGGAATCGATAGACCGCCTTGCGCTCGATTTCCAGTTCCTGCGGATCGACCCATGGCGCAATGAGACGCGCGATGCTTTCCGGGCTTTCCAGCTCCTCCCGGGATTCGCCGGGCTGCAGCATGAATTCCCAGCGCTCCCTGCCACCGGGGGCGGGCATGTGCGGCGTGGGCCGCCGTGGATCACAGATAAACTCGATGTGATCGATGGCTGACTGATGCCGGTTCCTGGCATCGACAATCAGCCAATCCTCTGCATAGGTTTGCCCTTCGAACTCCTGGCCGATCAGAGCCCTGACCCTGGAGCTGGCGCCATCCGCGCCGATCAGGTACTGGGCGCGAACGGCATGCGACTGCCCATTTTCATCCCGTACGGTGGCGACCACGCCGTCCGCTTCTTCAACCAGACTCTCCAGCTCGAAACCACCCAGGCTGGTCACTGATTTGAGTCGGGCAACCTGGCCACGCATCGCTCGTTCGAGGTCGGGTTGATAGAACGTCACAAGCTTGGGATGGCCATCGATGCACCCTTGAGTATCGGCTCGACCGAATTGCCCGAGGACCGGAGAGTGCATTCTCACTTCAGGGATAGCGATCTTCTCGAAAGCGTCCTCCGACAATCCGGCGAGTTGCAGGATGCGCAGGGCCTCGTTGTCCAGAGCAATGGCACGAGGCATCAGGACGATTTCATGGAGCTTGTCCAGCACCAGGGTCGTAACCCCGTAGCGGCCGAGCAGCGCCGCGATTGTCACCCCTACCGGACCGTTACCGACGATCAGTACATCGACGGTGGAGGAAGGCAATTCGCAAACTTTCTTGTTGTTGTTCATCTCGAGCCCTTGTTGTGATTGAAGTCGTGAGGCGCACAGGTCTCATCGTCAGGCAGGGTCAAGGTATGCAATATTGATGAATATTTCAATATTGACGTAATTTTCATTTTTAGCTTCAAGCCATTGCCAGACCACATCGGGAGGCATGCCGAACAGCCCTTCGCAACGGGCAGCTTTCGGCCAGGCGCTGTCGCCGACGAGCGGCAGCCTTGCGGTGGCCCAATGCGCTAGCCTTTAAACGCGCTGTGATTGATGAAGCGAAAACCGCCGGTCTCTACGTCTTCGGCGGCGGAATCGACGACGACGTACCGCCCATACTCGTCTCTGCTGACGGCGCGGTTGCAATGGGCGGCCATCCTTGGGCGACCAGGAACTGCGCGTCTTCGGGTTCGACCCGCAGTCCTGAGGGCAGCACTGAAACCGGCAAATGCGGCCTGACACTTCATTCATTGCAGATCATCACAGGTACGCCCCACCATGCGAAATCCACTCAAGCATTCAAGAGTTCGTTCTGGTTTTTTACTGGGTGTTATCTCAATGGGGCTGACCGCTTGCACCAGCGACGAGAACATGACTGCAGCGACCAAAGAAATTACTCGACCACCTGTCGATGACAGCGAGACGTCGTCTGTGCGAATCACAACCAGTTGGCTGCAACACTCACTTAGCCAAACGGGTTGCCTTCAGCACGCCAGAGCGGCGCTTACAAAAGCGAGGTATTTTGTTGAAGCCGGAGACAGATCAGTCTATGGGTTGCGTGAAGGCATGACTTTTGCGATTCGCTGCGACTACGAAGGCGTTGCTTTTCTCGCAGTAGCTTATCGCCACAGGCCAAGTACTCAAACCCAGGATCGGATCCTGAATGAAATCACCAGGCTATTTTAAGGGAAACCGGGCCCCTGCTACCGCCATAAATGGGGCACTACACCCACCCAGCCGGGCGTTTACCACCAAACCTGAGGAATATTCCCCACTCCCCTTCTCTGGCTTGAAAACACACAAAAACTGCCTGTTAATTGCATTGAACTTTTTCTTCACCCCAAGGTAGTGGCTCATTAGTTGCACACCCCCTGATACCCGCAACAGTTCGTCCCGGCCATTGAAACGACGGGACATCACGCGAGGGGTGAAAAATGAAACGCGCGACTCCACCTTGCGATTCCTTCGGCTTACTGCGCAAATCAAGCCTGCCTTGTGCGATGTTCCTTACCCTGGCCATGGCAGAAGCCGCGCCGCTGGATGATTTCGGCCCGCCACCACCGACAGACCCCTCGGCGTTTACCAACCCACCGGCCGACCCCAAGGCCGCGCTGGAAGCCATAGAGGCCATGCCACCCGCCAACACGGGCGCCTTTGCCCTGCCCAATGGCGTTTTTGGCACTCGCACCACGCCAACGGTCGACAACGTACTGCCGCCAAACCTGCAGACCTCCTTCAAAATCCCCACCAACGGCAAGCCCAGCCCGTTGTTCGGGGCCCAGCCGTACACCCAGCAATTGCTGCTGTTCGAAGAATTCGGCACGGAAAAACTCGACCCGACACTGCCGCCGCCCACCCTGACCTTCCCGGTACCGATCGTCGGTCCGGCGCCCCAGCAGGATCCGAACAATATTGCCCGCAGTGGTCCTTCGGCCGCGGCGCTGGAAGCCTTCATGCGCCAACCGGGGCTGTACCCGTTTCCGTCGCAGTTTTCCAACGTGCTGGACCGCAACCCGTGGAAAGCGCAGATCGAAGCCTTCCTCAACCGCCATCCGGTCGGCTCGCCGGCCGAGGGGCGTCCGCCAGGAAAAGGCTGGTCGCACCAGCGCTGGAACGAGTTCTACCCACAGGTCGCCTTCAAGACCGCCCAAGCAGGCGCCAAGCTCAACGGCGGCATGCGCGACCGTCGGCAATTGCACAACTATGCGGTCGGTGAGTTCGGGCCAGGCGGACTGTACAACCAGACCTCGGACAACCCGATCATCGCGGGCACCACCAAAAGCATCGACACGCGCTTTCATCCCAACATGCCGATCCAGAATCACAAGGCGCTCTGGACCTTCGACGGTACCTTTCCGCCAAAACTGTTGATGGTGCGCTACGGCCAAGCGGTGCTGATGCGTCACTATAACGCCCTGCCGATCGATCCATCGGCCAACATGGGGTTTGGCCTGCACACCCTCAGTACCCACGAACACAACGGCCACTCCCCCGCCGAAAGCGACGGCTTTGCCAATGCGTTTTTCTTTCCGGGGCAGTACTACGACTATCGCTGGCCGATCCAGTTGGCTGGTTACGACAGCATCAATACCAGCGCCCAGGATCCCCGCGCGGCGTTCCCCTGTTCCCCGGGGGAAACCCTGTATGTCAACGATGCCACGCCGGGCCTCAAGACCTGCAACAACGGCACCATCAAGATTCGTGGCGACTGGCGCGAAACCATGAGCACCCACTGGTTCCACGACCACATGCTCGATTTCACCGCGCAGAACGTCTACAAGGGCAGCGCGACGATGATGAACTACTACAGCGCCCTGGATCGCGGTAACGAAGCGTTTGTAGACGGCGTCAATCTGCGCCTGCCCAGCGGCTCGGCCTTGCCCTGGGGCAACCGCGACTACGATGTGAACCTGGTTGTGGCCGACAAGGCCTGGGATCAGAACGGCCAACTGTGGTTCAACCCCTTCAACACCGATGGTTTTCTCGGTGACCAGATGCTGGTCAACTGGCAGTACCTGCCGCGCCTGAACGTGCGGGCGCGCAGCTATCGCTTCCGCATCCTCAACGGCTCGGTGTCACGTTTCTTCAGGATCGCACTGGTGCGTGAAATCATCGGCACCGGTGGCGAATTCCCTGGCCCCACAGGTTCCGGCCTGTCTTACACCCGCGTGCCGTTCCACTTGATCGCCAACGACGGCAACCTCATGGAACACGCCGTGCCGTTCGACGGCAGCATGGATCTGGACGCCGACGGCGACCTGCAGGACCACAACGCCATCCTGCCCTCCATGGGTATCGCCGAGCGTTTCGACATCATCGTCAACTTCTCGAAATACGGGATCAGGACTGGCGACAAGCTGTACTTCGTCAACCTGATGGAGCATCACGACGGCAAGGGGCCGGAAAGTCTGCCGCTGAGCCTGGCCGATGTCCTGTCCGGCAAGTACAAGGCGGTGCTCAAGCTGGGCAGTAACGGCTTGCAATGGGAGAACGGCGACCCGGCGGTGGGCAAGTTCATGCAGATGGTGGTCCAGCCTTATGCCGGCCAGGACGTGAGCATGAACCCCGCCGACTTCGAACCCGCCAAGCCGGGCAAGCCGGCGGGTAAAAGCATGATCCCGCTGCCCCTCAACCGTGACGACCCGGTGGTGCAGGCCAAGCTCAACGCCGCGCGGCATCGCGAGTTCATCTTCGGCCGTTCCGACGGTACCGACGAAGAACCCTGGACCATCAAGACCGACGGCGGTCTGGGCTTCCAGATGGACCCTCGGATCATCAGCGCCGCTCCGCAACTGGCCACCGGTCCGACCCCTGCCGGATTCTCCGGCGACGGCACCCTGGAAGTGTGGAAAATCAGGAACGGCGGCAACGGCTGGAGTCACCCGGTGCACGTGCATTTCGAAGAAGGCGTCATTCTTAACCGTGACGGCAAGGCGCCGCCGGAATGGGAAAAATGGGCGCGCAAGGACGTCTATCTCATCGGCCAAGGCATCGACAGTACGGAGGCCGTGGACATTGCGATCCGCTTCCGCGAGTTTGCCGGGACCTACCTGGAGCACTGCCACAACACCCAGCACGAGGACACCTCCATGCTGCTGCGCTGGGATGTCGAGCACCCCGGCCAGTTCCAGTTGATGCCAACCCCCCTGCCCGGATGGGACGGCGTCACCTACGTCAATTCCGCTGCGCTGCCGACCTTCCGCACTGGCGATAGACGTGAAGAGGACGGCGATAACCAAAAACCGATTGCCAACCCCGACAGCGCCATCAGTAACACCGGCCAACCGGTGATCATCAACGTGCTGGCCAACGACACCGACCCTGACGGTAACGTGCCACTCAAAGTGGTGGGACTGGAGCAACCGGACTCCGGCAAGGGCGTGGTCAGCACCGACGGTCTGCGCGTGATCTACACACCACCGGCCACGGTCCCCGCGCCGTTCACCGCGACCTTCTCCTATAGGGCCAGCGATGCCAGGAACGCGGAATCGGCACCGGCGACGGTGTCCGTGGCGGTCTCGGCAGGGGTCGTCGAGAACCTGATCGTCACCAGTGCCACCGTCACCGCCCGCAGCAACAGCCGCTGGTATTGGGTCCTGTCCGGCACCACCTCCCGTGGCACGGGCAATAGCATCACGGCGACGGCCACGACCACAACCGGCACGGTGAACCTTGGCACCGCCACCCTGACCATTACGCCGACAGGCGCGCGCTGGAATATAGCGGTGACAACCGTCGGCAGCGGCCCGTCGGCTGCCCCGACGGCGACCATCAAGTCGGCCTTAGGCAAAACCGTGACGGTGCCGGTCGTGAAGAACTGAGTACAACCACGCTTTAGCGACGAGGGCCTCCCTGAGGCCCTCTTGCTACAAGCACATTGACAACTGACCTGGTTGTAAATCTCAAGAAGACCGACATTTCAAGCCGTAGCTCGAAGGATGTCCGCTTTGGGTTGTCGCCCCCCCTCCGTGACCGAGCGCAATCAGCCAATTGCAGACTTCAACGCCGGCGCGCGGTTATGATCGGGGATACCCAGGCGCCCTTGGACCCACGCTCATGCCAGCCTCGAAAACCCTCCCCTCCCCCGCGCCGCTGCTCAAACCCGGTGAGACGGTGGTGTTGTTCGACGGTGTCTGCAAGCTGTGCAATGGCTGGGTGAGGTTCGTGATTCGCCATGACCGTCAGCGGCGCGTGCGGTTGGCGGCGGTTCAGTCACCCGAGGGGCAGGCGCTGCTTGCCTGGGCAGGTCTGCCCATGGATCAATTCCACAGCATGGCGGTGATCCGCGACCGATACTACTGGGAGCGTTCGCAAGCTTTTTTCGAAGTCTTTGCCCAGTTGCCCGCCATCTGGCGCCCCGTGAACCTGTTGCGCATCATCCCTCGCCAACTTCGAGATTGGGCCTACGACCGCATTGCGCTCAATCGCTATCGGCTCTTCGGGAAATACGACACCTGCCTGTTGCCGGATCCGGATCATGAACAGCGCTTTTTGAAAGCGTCCCGGTGAACGCCTTAGGGCGACATCACGAGCTGGATCATTACCCGGCTTGAAGCTATACCGAAAGGGTTCCGGGCGGGGATGGACCACACGCTCGATTAGCGACTGAGGAGAATTTCACGGTGTCGAATCAGCTGGTCATACGCAACATGACCCGTCCCGAACTGGACGAACTCGTCGAGTGGGCTGCCCGTGAGGGCTGGAACCCCGGCCTTCACGATGCCGAGCTGTTCTGGGCCACGGACCCTGCCGCCTTCATCGCGGCGTCCCGGGGCGAGGAATTGATCGGCGGTGGCGCCATCACCTCCTACCATGGCGAATTCGGTTTCATGGGTTTTTTCATCGTCCGGCCCGAGTATCGCAGCCAGGGCCTGGGCAATACCCTCTGGCACGCACGCCGCGAGCGACTCCTCGCCCGCCTGCGCCCGGGCGCGAGCATCGGCATGGACGGCGTCTTCGCGATGCAGGACTACTACGCCAAGGGTGGTTTCGTCTTCTCCCATCGCAACCTGCGTTTTCGTGCCGAAATCACCGAGCGCCCGACGACCTCCCAGGCAGACGACCAGGACATCGTCCCGTTGGCCGCTTTCCCGTTCGATCAGGTGGTCGATTACGACCGCACCTGCTTCCCCGCCCCGCGCGCAACCTTCCTGAGCGGGTGGATAACCCAGGCCGATGCACTCGCCGTGGGTTGTCGGCGCGAAGGCAGGCTGAGCGGCTATGGCGTAATAAGGCGCTGCCGGGAAGGCTGCAAGATCGGTCCCTTGTTCGCCGATGACGCCCTGGCGGCCAATGCCCTCTACGCGCGCCTGGCGGAATTTGCGCAGGGTGGCCCGCTGTTTCTCGATGCCCCGGAGAACAACCCCGCCGCGATGGCGCTCGTGCGCCAACAGGGCATGACCGAGGTGTTCGGCTGCGCACGCATGTACCTCGGCCCGCCTCCGGCGATCGCGCACGAACGTGTGTTCGGCGTCACCACCTTCGAGCTGGGCTGATGTCCGCCCGCGACCTCATCGGTTATGGCGGCCGTCCACCCCACCCGCGATGGCCCGGTGAAGCGCGCGTCGCGGTGCAGTTCGTACTCAACATCGAAGAAGGTGCGGAATCCTGCCTCGTCAATGGCGATCCCCAGTCCGAAGCCTGGCTTCACGAGCTACCCGGCCGCCCGCCGCGTGTAGGGGAACCGGACTTGAGCGTCGAGGGCATGTACGAATACGGATCGCGCGCAGGGGTGTGGCGCATTCTGGAACTGTTCGGCGCCCGAAGCCTGCCGCTGACCGCCTTCGCCGTCGGCCGGGCACTGGAGCTCACCCCGGCGATCGGCCAGGCGCTCTGCGCGGCCGGGCACGAGATTGCCGGGCATGGCTACCGTTGGCTGGACTATCGCGACATGCCTGAAGATCAGGAGCGTCGCCATATCCGCCTCACCCTCGACGTGATCGAACAGGCCTGCGGCAAACGCCCCGTCGGTTGGTACACAGGAAGGGTCAGCCAGAACACCCGTCGCCTGTTGCGTGAGGAAGGCGGGTTTCTCTACAGCTCGGACGCCTACAACGATGACCTGCCCTACTGGCTCCCGGGCTCGCCCGCCCACCTGGTGATCCCCTACACACTGGTCAACAACGACGCCCGCTATCTGCTGCCGAACGGCTTCGCCTGCGGTGAAGACTTCTTCCGGCTGCTCAAGGATGCGTTCGACCTGCTGTGGCAGGAAGGCGCGCAACACCCGAAGATGATGAGCGTCGGCCTGCATGGGCGGATCAGTGGCCATCCTGGTCGTGCGATGGCGCTGGCGCGCTTTCTCGATTACGTGCAAGGCCACGACGCGGTGTGGATCTGCCGGCGCGAAGAGATTGCCAGGCACTGGATAGCCCGGTTCCCCGCCTGAGTGGGGTTCGCAACGGCCTGAGCCACGCAGGCTTGTCAAAATCCCCCGTTCTGCATCAGGCGCCCTGCTCCGCCTTGAACATCGCCGAGGCGGTGCCTGCCACTGATGTGCGTTTTGGGTCGGTTTCAGCCGATCATGGAAGGCAAAAACCGACCCAAAGCTGATGGTGGCGACAGGCAGAAATCGGCCATTTGCGGACATGCCATTGCTTTCCATCACCGTGCGCTAGCCTTGGGACTCAGCTAAATTACTGATTCATGGAGCTTAGAGACGAGCAATGAAACTGAACCACAGGCCAGTGAAGGCTAGCGACGTAAAAATGATCTGCGGCTTTCCTCAGAACGCTCAAGAGTTGTTTTTCATGTTTCCGAAGGCGCACTTCCCGCTGACGGAAACGCAGTTGATTACCGCAATCTCCCAACGCTTCGACTCTACCGTCGTGGAGATCAATGGGACTGTCGTTGGGTTTGCCAATTTCTATCGAGCTGAACGCAATGGCGTTTGCTGTATCGGCAATGTCATCGTCTCGCCGAGCGCTCGGGGCGAAGGAGTGGCCACGTTTATCGTGGAGACGATGACCGGCTTGGCATTCGAACGTTACGGAGCCAACGAGGTGCAGATTTCCTGTTTCAACGAAAACACGGCAGGGCTGCTGCTCTACCCCAAGCTTGGATTTGTGCCTTATGCCATTGAGGAACGACCCTCTTTGGGAAACAGCCGATCGGCCCTCATACACATGACGCGTAGCAGAAGATCGACCGGTTGAACACACGGTCGATTGCTACCCTGATGACAGGCAGAAATCGGCCGATTGTGTTGAAAAAGTCGGCCATGGTTTCCACGGCAGAAAAGTACGCGCTTGAGATTGAAATCTTTAATTTGAGCAGAGGATTCCGGGCTCGGATTTCACGTAGCGGCGCGCAAAAAACGCATTTTCAGCGATCAGTATGTGAGCGATCTGGAAGAACCGACTTTTTCAACAGAATCGGCCAAAAGCGGACACTGTCTTTGTGCATTAACCTCTCAATCAAACCTCCCTGCGGCTTGCCCTGAAGCAAGCAGCGAGAAGGCGATCAACGGGATTCAGGTTCCGCTTTTAACCTTGCTCCAGACCCGGGTACGAATGCGCTCAATTTTGAGAGGAAGAGGCTGGTCGGGGAACAGCGTGGCCAGGGTTGCTGCCGGAGGATAGACGTCAGGATTGTTTCTCAGCCCCTCATCGACATAGAGCATGGCGCTCTTGTTGCCGTTGGGATAACCCAAGTAATTGGAGCTTTTAGCGATGATCTCGGGACGCATCATGTAGTTGATGAAATTCATGCCTTGCTCCGGATGGGGAGCGTCCTTGAGCAACACCAGAGTTTCCACCCATACCGACGAGCCTTCGCGCGGAATGCGGTAGGCCAGTTGGCGACCGTTATTGGCCCGTTCGGCGTTGACCTTCGCGTCATATACCCCACCCGACCAGGCCACCACGGCGCAAATATTGCCGTTGGCCAGGTCAGTGATGAACCGTGACGAATCAAAGTAGGTGATGTAGGGACGGATTTTGAGCAGTAGCGCTTCGGCTTTTGCATAGTCATCTGGGTTCTTGCTGTCGGGTGGCAAGCCGAGATAATGCAAGGCGATCGGAATGATCTCGCTTGGGGAATCGAGCATCGCAACACCGCATTGGCTGAGCTTGGCGATGTTTTCTTCCTTGAAGATCAGATCCCAGGAATCCACCGGGGCAGCCGCACCCAGTACCTTGGCCACCTGATCCACGTCATAGCCGATGCCCGTAGTGCCCCACATGTAGGGGATCGCATAGCGATTACCGGGATCGTTCTGCGCAACCTTGGCGAGAATCTCGGGATCAAGGTTCGACCGGTTGTTCAATTGGCCGCCATCCAGTTCCTTGAGTACGCCCGCCTTGATCAGGTTGGGCAGCGCACTGCTCGTCACCACCACTACGTCGTATCCGCTCCGTCCAACCATCAACTTGCTCTGCATCACTTCAGAGCTGTCAAAGGTATCAAGCACCATGGGTGTACCGGTTTCCTTCTCGAATTCCTTTGGCGCTTCGGGGGCAATGAAGTCATACCAGTTGTAAAAGTTCACACTTGGGGCCTGCGCCCAACTGGCGCCCATGCCCAGCCCGAAGAAGGTAAACAGGCTAACGTGCAGCAAACGCATAGATTTCATGGGGTGCTCCTGGCGAATCGGCCTTCGATCGGGGATCCGCTGCAAAATTGTTCTTATTTGAAATCGAAACAGCATTCGCCGCTCAGGGAATCAATAACTCGCGGCGACCATCCGGCTGTACATTGAGAGCACCGTGTAATTGCAAGCGTTTCTCCGTGCGATAGTCATAGAGTGCGCGTGCCGGGATGATCCGCGTCATGTCCAATTCCACGACATGTCGACACTCCTGCGATCCGGCTTCAAACAGTCGCTGGCCGAACGGGTCGACCACCGTACTGCCCCCTGCGAAGATTTCACCTGCGCCCTCGCCGACCCGGTTAACCATGGCGGCGAAGACCTGATTTTCCTGGGCTCTGGCGGCAACGGCGGTATGGTGCACGTGGCCGTAAGGCTCCATGTTGCCATCAGTGATTAGAATCAGCTCAGCGCCGAGTGCCGCCAATGCGCACGCACTTTCCGGAAATTCGATGTCATAGCAGATCAACAGCCCGATACACACGCCGCGCCATTGCACTGTCGAAAAACGGTCGCCTGGCAGTACGAGGGCGGGTTCGCCAACCCACAAGTGAGTCTTTCGATAACTGAGCGCCACGCCTTCCGGGGTTATGAATAACGTGGTGTTGTAGAAGCTCTCGCCATCGCGTTCGATCAAACCCACAACCACCGCGATATCTCGCTCCCGGGCGACAGCGCAGATCGCCTGGACGCTGGGCCCGGAAACGGGCTCGGCGAACCGGGCAATATTCTCGTGGCTTAGAAAGCCGGTGATATACGACTCGGGGAAAATTACGATATCGGTGCCAGGTGCGCTTTCGGCAATCGTTCGCAGGATGCGTTCCAGGTTGTAAGCGACATCGCCATCGCGACCCGCCAACTGTACGAGTTCAAGTTTCATTGTCAGACCTTCAGGTAAATAGCGTCCTGGCCAGGAAGCGGATGACTTTGTCAAAGGCCCAACAAGTATGCGTATCGTGAAAAAAGTTCCTATCACGCAGAATAAGTACCCCCAAAGGGGTAGAAGACGGAAATGACAGGGAAGTACCGCTGAAGAATCCAGGCGATCTTTTGCATCGACCGATTGAATCCACACTCGATTGCAGACCTTCAGGAGGGGCAGCTATCGGCCGACACTGTGTAAAAACGTTTTCGACCAGTAATAGCGGGCTGAGTCGTGTCAAATAACGCACGCCAATTTCAGGTCTTCCGACTGACCGCAACACCGGCTGATTTCACGTAGCAACGCAGACTTCAAAATGGCACCTGCGTTTTTACACAGCCTGGGCCATTTGCAGTCGTTAGCGAACGTCTGCAATGGTCGGTTGCAGCCCTTCGTTACAGGCCTCAACCGACCCTAAGCGATCACTCGAAACATTGATCAACGTAAACCCGTAGGAATGTATCCTCTATGGACACTCTGAATTCCGAGGACTTGTTGCCGGAGTTTTGCACTCGGTTTTTGCCGCCGCCCCCCCATTAAAATCACCAGCCCAGCGCCGGCGTTTTCGTTTTCGTCACCCAGCGCACAGCCAGCCCCTCAGGCTCATTGGCCTGGCTGCTATTCACTGCGCAGAGCCGCCACCGGATGCAGGCGGGCCGCCCGCAGTGCCGGCGCCAGGCCGGCGAGAATGCCGAGCACCGCCGCCAGCAGCAGCGCCAGCAGCAGAAACATTGGCTGCAGCGCCAAGGGCAGGCTCGGCATGGCCAGGTGCAGTAGCCCGAGCAGCAGGCCCATCAACAGCAGACCCAGCAGACCACCGGCCAGGGACAGCAGCGTCGCTTCGGCGAGAAACAGCCCGAGCACCTGCCGCGGACTGGCACCAATCGCCCGCAACAGGCCGATTTCCGCCGTGCGCTCGCCCACAGTGGTGGTCATGATGGTGAGAATGCCGACGGCGCCGACCAACAGGGAAATGCCCCCCAAGGCACCGATGGCCAGGCTCAGGGTGCCGAGAACGCGGTTGAAGCCGCGCAGCATGTCGTCCTGGGTGCTCAGGCTGAAGTCCTCCTCGCCGTGCCGTTCGCCGAGCACCTGGCGAATCTGCCCGCTCAGCGCCCGCGAAGTGGTGCCGGCGCCGAACACCACATGGACTTTGACCACCCCGGTGCGGTTGAACAGGCTTTCGGCCCAATCCACCGGGATGTAGGCGATATCGTCGAGGTTGAAGCCGAGCAACTGGCCCTTCTGCGCCATCACGCCGATCACCCGGAAACGCACGCCACCGACGCGGATCAGCTCGCCCAGCGGATTGCGTGCACCGAACAGCTCGACTCGCAGCTGATGGCCGAGCACCACATAGGGCGGCGAACGACCGTCACGGGCCACGGGCAGGAACTCACCCATGCTCAGCCGCATGCGCCAGGCCTGCGCCAGCTGATGGCCGCCACCGAGAATGTCGCTGCGCCGGCTCAGTTGACCGAACTGGACATCCCCGCTGCCCGGAATGATCGGCACCGCCGCCTCGACATGCGGCAAGCGCCGCAGGGCGTCGGTATCACTGAGGGTCAGTGGCCGTACGCTGCCGAGCAGACCGCCGAGGCCACTGGTCTGGGTCTTGCCCGGGCGCACAGTGATGATCCGCGTACCAAACTGCGAGAAGTTCTCCAGCACATAGCCGCGCACGCCTTCGCCTATGGCCGTGAGCAGCGCCACGGCGGCTATCCCGATCGCGACCCCGAGCAGGGTCAGCAGGCTGCGCAAGGGTCGACAGGTCAGCGCCGAGCTGGTCAGCCGGAAGCCATCTTGCCAGCGCATCAGTGCGCTCCCGGCGGGCGTAGCGCCGCCACCGGCTCCAGCGCTGAGGCCCGCGCGGCCGGCAGCCAGGCAAACAGCAGCGCCGTGACGAGAGCCAGCAGCACCGCGCTGGCCCGCGCCCACCAGGGTGCATAGAGCGGCAGATCGAACGCCAGGCGCCCCAGCCAGAGCAAGGTTTCGGCCAGCAGCAGCCCCGCCAGCGCCCCCGCCAGGGCGAGCAGCGCCGCCTCGCCGAGGAACAGCAGACGCAACTGCGCCGCCGTCACACCTATGGCTTTGAGCAGGCCGATCTCGGCGCTGCGCTGACTCACCGCAATCCAGGTCACGTTCATGATCAGGATGCCTGCCACCAGCAGGCTGATCGCGGCAATCCCGGCCACCGCCAGGGTCAGCACCGTGAGTATCTCGTCGAAGGCGCTGAGCAGGCTGTCCTGGCTGATCAGGGTGATGTCTTCCTCACCCTCGTGGCGCTCCTTGAGCGCGGCGAGTATCTGCCGCTTGCTGCGCTCGAGAAAGCTCGGTCCACGCACCTCGACAAACACTCGCAACAACCCCTCGCGATTGAACAAGGCCTGGGCATTGGCCACCGGGATGATCAACATTTCGGCGAAATCCATCCCCAGGGATTCGCCCCGCTCACTGAGGATACCGACCACCCGAAAGCGCCGGTCGCCGGCGCGCAACCATTCACCCAGGGCCGGGCCCGCACCGAATAGCTCGCGCCGGAGTTTGCCGCCGATCACGCAGACGGCCTCGGTCTGCTCAGGGTCCAGCTCGGGCAGGGGCTGGCCCTGGACGACCGTCAGTTGGCGAATCGCGAAGAAGTCCCGGGTGGTGCCCAGGGTCAGCACCTCACGATTGCGATTACCGACTATCACCTCCATCTGCCCGGCCTGCATCGGCGCGACCCGGCGGATGCCCGGCAACCGGGTGATGGCCTGGACGTCCTGCAAGGTCAACTCGTGCGGCGTCAGTCCGGTGAGCGGCGGCATGCGCCCCGTGGTTTCCTTGCGGCCCGGGAAAACGATCAGGATGTCGCGCCCGAGCAGCGAGAACTCGTTCAGGACGAAGGCCCGCGCGCCCGCGCCGAGACCGGTGAGCAGATTGACCGCCACCACCCCGATAGCGATGGCCAGCAGCAGCATCAGACTGCGCGAGCGATGCCCGCGCAAGGCGCCGAGCCAGAAGGCCAGGGCATCGGCGGCGCGCATCAGGCCAGCGCCTGCTGCGACGCGGCACTGTGGATCCGCCCGTCACGCATGTGCAACTGGCGCTGCGCGCGGGCGCCCAGGCTGGCATCGTGAGTCACCACTATCAGGGTCAGCCCCTCCTCGTTGAGCTCCTCCAGCAGGGTGAAGACTTCGGCGCCGGCCTGGCTATCGAGATTGCCGGTGGGCTCGTCGGCCAACAACAGCGCCGGTTGCATGACCATCGCCCGGGCGATGGCAACGCGCTGACGCTGACCACCGGACAGCTCGCCCGGGCGGTGGGCAATGCGATCGCCCAGCCCCAGGCGCGCCACCAATTGGCTGCTGCGCTTGCGCCGTTGCGCCGCGCCGATGCCGGCGAGGACCATCGGCAGTTCGATGTTTTCCAGCACCGTCAGCCGTGCGATCAGGTGGTAGGACTGGAACACGAAACCTATCAGTTGGCTGCGCAATTGGGCGCGCCGCGCCTCGCTCAGCGTCGCCGTGGCCTCGCCCTGCAGCCAGTATTCGCCGGCGCTCGGCGCATCGAGCAAACCGAGGATGTTCAGCAGGGTCGACTTGCCCGAGCCCGACGGGCCCATCACCGCCATGTAATCACCGGCGGCGATGTCCAGATCCAGGCCGTCCAGCCCCATCACCTGCTGCTCGCCCAACTGGAAGGTGCGGCTGCCGCCGCGCAGGCGGATCATTGCTGAGTCTCCGCCGCATCCACCGGGATCACCGACACGGTGTCCTTGAGCCCTTCCTGCTCGAGGCTGGCGACTATGCGCGCGTCCTCGTCCAGCCCTGCGAGCACTTCGGTCCAGCGCCAGTTGCTCAGCCCGGTTTGCACCTCCACCTCGCGCAACACCCGGGCGCTCGGGTCATAGCGCAGCACGCGCTGCCCCTCCAGCAGGGTCTCGGTGGGGATGCGCAAAGCACGTTCGCGCTGCTCCAGGAGGATCTCGACATCGGCGCTGTAGCCGGTGAGCAGGACCAGATCGGCCGGCGGCTGGTCGAAGCGCACCTCGACATCGACGGTGCGCGCCTGTTTCTCCAGTTCACGCACATAGGGTGCGATGCGGCTGACGCGGCCGGCGAATTGCTGGCCACGGAAGGCATCCAGGGTGATCCGCACCGCGGTTCCGGGGCGAACCCGGGCAGCGTCCACCTCATCGATCGGTGCCTCGACATACAGGCAGCTGTCGTCGATCAGGTCGACTGCCGGCGGCGTGGGAATACCCGGCGGCGAAGGGGTGACGAACTCGCCGAGTTCGCCGTTGATTTCTGCGACTATGCCGGCGAATGGCGCACGCAGGGTCGTCTGCTCCAGCAGTGAACGCTGCAACTGCAGGCTGGCGTCGGCCTCGCGGATCAGCACGGCACTGGCATTGCACATCAGCTTCGCCAGGTTAGCCTTGGTCTCGGCCTGATCGAGGCGATCGGCGGCAACCAGCTTGCGGTCGGCCAGTTGGCCCAGGCGATCGAGGTCGCGTCGGTCCAGATGAGCCTGCTGACAGCGCTGTTCGCGGGCGTTGCGTTGGGCCTCCAGTCGCGCCTCGGCCTCCTGCAACCGGGCCTGCTGCTCGACCTGCCGCAAGCGCATGAGCACCTGACCCGCCTCGACCCGCTGGCCCTCGGCGATCAGCAACTCGGCAACCTGGCCGCCGACATTGAAGGACAGATGCGAGCGCCGACAGGACTTCAGCGTACCCGCGCGGGTGTTGGCCACCAGCGTCTCCACCGGCCCGCGCTCAACCTCCAGCAGCCTGACCGGCAACGGCTGTGGTCGACTCAACCAGCCGCCCAGTACCACCAGACAGGCCAGAATCGACGAGCCAATCAATAATCTGCGCATGGACTGTACCTCCTCCCCACATGGCTTGAGCCTAGGTCAGGAGGGTAAAAGCTCAACGCAAAACGTCATTTATCCGACGTTTTTCAGACGAGCGTCAGACTAGCGCCAGATAAATGGCGAATGAGATTTATTTCTCTCGCAACGGCTGTTCGCCAGCCATGCCAACTCAATAGAATTCCTTGCCGCGGCGACGCTGCGACGTCGAAATATCTCCGCAAACTGTGCCACGCTTTGCCCATACCCGAATGTCTTCAAGCCGCCAGGAGCGGTCATTCCAGTCCTGTTTGCGCGAAACCTTGGAATTGGCCAACACGCCCTCATAACAGTGGCTATACACAACGTCCCCGAGAGGAAGGACAGACCATGACCAGACAAACCGAAACTGCCATTCTCGCCGGCGGCTGCTTCTGGGGCATGCAGGATCTGCTGCGGCGCTATCCTGGTGTGCTGCACACGCGGGTCGGTTATACCGGCGGCGATGTGCCGAATGCCACCTATCGCAACCATGGCAACCACGCCGAAGCCATCGAGATCGTCTTCGACCCTGCCGTGATCAGCTACCGGCAGATCCTTGAGTTCTTCTTCCAGATACACGACCCAAGCACGCCCAACCGTCAGGGTAATGACCAGGGCCCCAGCTATCGTTCGGCGATCTATTACCTCAATGAACAGCAACGCGACATTGCCGAGGACACTGCTGCCGATGTCGATGCTTCACACCTATGGCCTGGCCGAGTAGTCACCGAAATAGAACCGGCCGGGCCTTTTTGGGAAGCGGAACCAGAGCACCAGGATTACCTCGAACGCATACCGAATGGCTACACATGCCACTTCATCCGCCCGAACTGGAAGCTCCCCAAGCGCGCCTGAACGTCGAGTTTATGAGGCGCAGAGGAGACCGATTCTGACCGCTAGCTGCCTTTCGCGAAGGGCAGCTCTGGATTGATGGATGTCTCCTCTCGGCAAAATTTTCGGGCGCTGTGGACACTATCGAGCCATTAGACACAAAGCGTCCCCTCTATTTGTCGTCCCTGCCTTGCGGTCGCAACCTGATAATCGTGGCGCATCTCCGTCCAGCCGCACCGAGTCCCCCGACCTTATTAAAAGCCCCCTCAATGAACCGGGATGATCACCCTTGGCCGCGTAGTGACTCGTTGGTTTTCATCGTGAACACAATGACTTCCCGTGTCGATATCAGACACGGATGTGGCGTGATCAGATAACTGAATCATCGGACAGGCCGGGTAAGGTGGCGCACCTTTTCATCGAAACGACCACGTCACGATGATGGGCTTGATAAGAACTGCAGCGTTTGAAGGGTGCTTCTTTCCGGAAGCCCGGAAGGCAGCAACGATGATCTGTTGCCCTAACCATCCGCTTAAATGTCGATCGGCAGAGAAAAAAAACCAATGATTAGCCCGAGCTCCAAGGATTCGAGTGGCCAATTGGCGCAGGGCTTCAAGCCTCGTCACGTAACAATGCTGTCAATCGCCGGTATTATCGGCGCCGGTTTATTCGTTGGCTCAGGACACGCCATTGCGGCGGCCGGCCCGGCGGTCCTGCTGGCCTATCTATTCTCTGGCCTGCTCGTCGTCCTGGTCATGCGCATGCTCGGTGAAATGGCAGTGGCCAACCCGGACACCGGCTCTTTCTCCACCTATGCCGACCAGGCCATCGGCCGTTGGGCCGGCTTCACCGTCGGTTGGCTCTACTGGTGGTTCTGGGTGCTGGTGATCCCTATCGAAGCGCTGGCCGCCGGTCATGTATTGAACCAGTGGTTTCCCCAGATCGATGCCTGGCTGTTCGCCCTGGTGTCGATCATTGCACTGGTGGTGACCAACCTGTTCAGCGTGTCCAAGTACGGCGAATTCGAGTTCTGGTTCGCCATGGCCAAGGTCGTGGCGATCATCGGTTTCATCGGCGTAGGTTTTGCCGTGTTGATGGGCTGGGTTCCCGATCGGGAAGTCAGCGGATTGAGCGGCCTGATGGCCGCGCACGGCGGGTTTGCTCCAAACGGGCTGTCGGCGGTAGTCGGCGCCTTCATCACCATCATGTTCAGTTTCATCGGTACCGAAGCGGTCACCATCGCCGCCGCCGAATCCGACAACCCCTCGCAGAACATTGCCAAGGCCACCCGTTCGGTGATCTGGCGCATCGGGGTGTTTTACCTGCTGTCGATTTTCGTGGTCATCTCCGTGGTGCCCTGGAATGACCCGCTGTTGGCTTCGGTAGGCTCCTACCAGCGGGCCCTGGAAATCATGAACATTCCCCACGCCAAGTTCATGGTGGACGTGGTGGTGCTGATCGCCGTGGCCAGTTGCATGAACTCCTCGATCTACATTGCCTCGCGCATGCTGTACTCGCTGGGCCGTCGCGGTGATGCGCCGAAGGCGCTGAAGGCGACCTCCTCCGAAGGCGTGCCGCGGGCAGCCGTCATCGCCAGCACCGTGTTGGGCGCGGCGATCACCGTGTGGAGCTACTTCATGCCCGCCGGGTTGTTCGAGTTCCTGCTGGCCAGTTCCGGCGCGATTGCCCTGGTGGTGTACCTGGCCATTGCAGTGTCGCAGCTGCGCATGCGCCGGATGTTGCGTCGGCAGAACGTCGAGCTGACCTTTCGCATGTGGCTGTTTCCCTGGCTCACCTGGTTGGTGATCCTGTTCATCTGCGCGGCGCTGGCGGTGATGATGGCCTCCCCTGATCACCGTACCGAAGTGAGCACGACCATTGGCCTGGCGCTGGCGATTTCCTTTATCGGCCTGGTGACATCGCGTCACCCCGCGCAGGCTGCAAGCGTGACGTCGGCGGGATAAACCAGCGAGGTCGTTGCGCCGAACCTGATACCCCCTTCGCCAGGACAGGGGGTATTACCCGCTCCTGTGTCACAGGCCGTCATCGCTTTTTGTGAGGACATGACCACGATGTCATCGAACTCCACCGTGTCCGACGGGAAGACTCAATCCGTCGGTTTTCTGCTGCTGGACAAATTCACACTCATTTCCCTGGCGTCGGCAGTAGAACCACTGCGCATGGCCAATCAGTTGTCGGGGCGAGAACTGTATCGCTGGCATACGTTCAGCCCCGGTGGAGAGCCGGTCTGGGCCAGTGACGGCGTGCAGATCACTCCGGATGCTTCATGGAAAAATCCATTGGTGGCGGACACTGTAATCGTGTGCGGCGGTATTGGAATCCAGAGCGTGATTACCCGCGAGCACATTACCTGGCTGCAAGCCTTGGCGCGTCAATCCAGGCGGCTGGGAGGCGTGTGCACCGGTAGCTGGGCGCTCGCAAAAGCCGGGCTGCTCGACGGCTACGAGTGCAGTGTGCATTGGGAGTTTCTGGCCGCCATGCAGGAAGCTTTCCCGCGAGTCAGCATCAGCGCGAGCCTGTTCACCCTCGACCAGAACCGCTTTACAAGCTCCGGCGGAACGGCCCCCATGGACATGATGCTGCACCTGATCGGTCGCGATCATGGTCGTGAATTATCCGCAGCCATCTCCGAGATGTTTGTTTACGAGCGCATACGCAACGAACAGGATCATCAGCGCGTTCCACTCAGACATATGCTCGGAACTCATCAGCCCAAACTGCAAGAGATCGTCGCGTTGATGGAGGCCAATCTCGAAGAACCGATCGACCTCGATAACCTTGCAGAATACGTTGACCTGTCACGTCGACAGCTGGAGCGGCTGTTTCAGAAATACCTTCACTGTACGCCGTCACGCTACTACATGAGGTTACGTCTTGTTCGAGCGCGACAACTGCTCAAGCAAACATCATTGTCGATCATTGAGCTGGCGTATGTATGCGGTTTCGTGTCGACACCCCATTTTTCCAAATGCTATCGCGAGTACTTTGGTGTTCCACCCAGTGAGGAGCGTTCCGGCTCTGAAACGAGTCGCAAACTGGCAACGCTTGCGACTACACAGCCGTCATTGACCAAACCGCTGACAGCGCTCGACCAGGCGCGAAACGAATCGACCTTTGCCAGTGTTCGAATGATGGATCGTTCCGGTTTGGCAGAGTCGTACTGATCGGCCGCCCCGGCCGCATCTTCCGTAGTGCATGAGCTTACTCAATAAGATCACGCAGCAGATTTGACGTGCACATGGGTGTTCCACCCAAAATCCAGGTCGGTGAAACATGGGTTTCTTGGCGATCCTGCACCTCTATGGCCCGACCAAGGGCTTCTTCGACAAGACGTGGAAACCTCGCCCCGTAAGTAACCGCTTCCAAGTCGCCCCGTGCGGCGTACCAAATCGCCCGCCAGCGAGCACTCAAATCTGGCCTCAGTCGCTTACACAGCACCCATCTGCGCGGTACTTGAATAAGTGCCTGACTCCGACATCCTCTGCCGGCAGCCGACAAACACTCTGATTCTATTTTCGTACTCTCCACTGGCCCGACGCTCATCCCTTGACGTCGGCCCAGTCAGTCCTACCACTGCCCTGCCATAGGCTCTAGCCGAGCGGACTATAGGTTGGGTTTAAGGAGAATAAAAAATGAATCCAGGTCTTACATCATCACTCAACCACTTGCTCGATACCGTCACGGCTGGACAGCAACGCGTCCCAGGCGTAGTCGCAGCAATAACCGGGCGCGACGGTTTGCTCTACGAGGGTGCATCGGGACAACGAATGTCCGGTCAAGCAGGTGCAATGACGACCGACAGTGTTTTCGCCATGTATTCCACGACGAAAGCGATAACCGCCACGGCAGTGCTGCAGTTGGTCGAAGAAGGTCGACTCGACCTCGATGCGCCTGCCAGGACCTATGTACCGATGATCGGCGAACTGAAGGTGCTCGAAGGGTTTGATAGCGACGGCACTCCACGGCTTCGCGCTCCCAAAAATCACATTACAACCCGAATGCTTCTGCTTCACACGGCAGGCTTTGGTTATGAGTTTTTCAACGAAAACTACAACAGACTGGTTCAGGAACAAGGACAACCCAGCGTCATCGGCGGGTCGCTGGCAGCACTGAAAACACCCTTGCTGTTTGAGCCCGGCGAACAGTGGGAATACGGCTCCAGTATGGATTGGGCCGGCCTGGTGGTGGAGGCCATTACTGGCAAACGTCTGGGTGACGTTATGCGACAGCGTATTTTCGAGCCACTGGGCATGACCGATACCGCGTTTACCATGACCCCGTCGATGCTCCAGCGACGGGCTGGCATGCATCAGCGGGAAGAGGATGGATCGCTGACGGCAATCGAGGACTCCATTGTTTCGCAGGAGCCCGAAGTGCACATGGGCGGTCATGGCCTGTTTTCGACTGTGAAGGATTATTGCCTGTTTATCCGTGCCTGGCTTAACGATGGGCAGGGTGATCACGGAAGGATCCTGAAACCGGAAACGATTCGCTTCGCTGAAAAAAATGGCCTTGAAAATCTGAAAGTCAAAGCCCTTCCCGGCGTTATTCCAAGCATCTCTAACACCGCGGAGTTTTTCCCGGGCATGCCCAAGTCATGGGCGTTGAGTTTCATGATCAACGAACAAGACGCCCCCACCGGCCGACCTGCGGGCTCTTTGGCGTGGGCCGGATTGGCCAACCTTTACTATTGGATCGACCGCAAGAACGGCATCGGTGGTTTTTGGGCCACCCAGATATTGCCATTCGCCGATCCTGTTTCGGTCAATGCGTATCTGGATTTCGAAACGGCGGCCTACCGCCATCTGATCCACCAAGCCAGTAGCTGATTCGCCTTAAGTCCTATGAGAGCCCGCCACGGGCTCCAGGCGATGGTGCAAAAAACTGTTCCCTCTCTGAAAACCAACAAAAACAAAAACGGTGACTCATGGAGCTCTCCATACGTACTCCTGCGCGCGTTCGATCCTTGGTATGCGCGTTTGACACTTCAATGTTTGGTGCCGGCCTTGCGATGGCCATGCTGGCGGGCAACGCCCAGGCCGTCGATGTGGATGCCGGCGAATACGCTGCTGCGCTGCCAGCCGGCAGCAACATCGGCTTGCTTTACCTGCAACATGCGCAGCGGCGCTCGCTTTACAGTGATGGCCACAAGGTTGCGGTCAAAGCGGGGCTCGACTCGGATATCGGCATACTGCGAGTCGCAAATTACCAACAACTGGGTGACTACACCGTCAATTCGCAGTTCCTGTTGCCCTTCGGTCGCCTGGAAGGTACACGCGATAACGACTCGTTGGGACAAACCAGTGGCGTGGGTGATCTGATCCTGGCGTCTACCCTGTGGCTGGTGAATGACCCGGCAAAAAACCGTTACTGGGGTATTGCTCCCTACCTGTACGTGCCGACCGGTAACTATGACCGAAACGATGCACTCAACCTTGGCGAAAACCGTTGGAAGCTGATATTGCAAACGGGTTATGTGACCGGTCTGACTGAAAAACTGTCCCTGGACCTCACCGCTGATGTGACCTTGTTTGGCAAAAATGACGACTTCTCGAGTCAAGGTCTGACATTGCGCCAGAAACCGCAATGGCAAGCCCAGACCTACCTGAGGTACGCCGTGACACCCAAGCTGTCGGTGCATGTCGGTGCGTCTCAACTCTGGGGTGGTGAGACACGCCTTGACGGACAGGATCAGAACGATGAACCCGACACCAGTAAGTTCCGTGTCGGGGGATCCTACTGGCTGACCCCTGCCTTCCAGGCCTTGGTCAATTACGGCCAGGACGTCTCGGTCGACAACGGTTTCAAGGAAAAGCAGCGGGTTAACCTACGGCTGTTGTGGGTGTTCTGATCCGCAGCAAATGACTGGATTCCTGGGCACCGAGAGCGGCTTCGACACAGCTCTCGGTGCCCTTGTCCTTCGTCAAATCGCTAGCGCAGCCGGCGCCGCAAGGTTTGGGAGGGTAACTCGCTGAAACGCTTGCGATAGCACCCCGCAAATTCACCCAGATTCAAATATCCCCAGCGAAAGGCGACAGACGAAACGGTCGTGCCCGACTCCGGATCCGTCGCCAATAAATCGCGCCGCGCCCCCTGCAATCGCTGCTCGCGCAAGAATGCACCGGGCGTCATACCGCGAAATCGTGAGAAGGCACCACTCAATGCCCGCACACTGGTCCCGACCGCACTGGCAACCTCTGCCATCGTCGGCAGGCTCGCGGCATTGGCACTCATGAACTCTTCGGCGGCTCTGACGTAACGGGGTGCAATCCGATTCATGGGACTACTGAAATCAAACCCGGCTTGCGCGGCGCGGCCAGCCCACTCTTGCAGCAGATGAACGCAAAGACTTTGCTCCAGGTGAGCCCCCATACGCCCTTTAGCCATGTGTTCGGGTGCCTCCGCCACACAACGAACCGTGTACTCCAGCAGACTTAGCCAGCTCGAACCAACGCCGCCAATGACGCACTTGTGTCTCCAGAACTGATCATCGGGCACGAACCCAAACCACTGCTGTGCCATCTGCTCCAAAAGCCCATGAGGAATGGTCAGATTCAGCTGCAAGTGATCCGGGTCAAGGTCGATCCGGTAATCGACACGACTGCAATCGGCGATGAAGGATCCTCCCACAGCCGTATCTTCAGTGACAGAACGCTGCACCCAGTGCCGGGCATTGCCGCGAATGGTCGTGAGCAAAAGTGCATTCCCGGCTTCTGGCGAAAAATCATCGACGCACACCGCCACGCCATAGGCAAAACGACTCAGCGTCAACTCGCCAATCCTGGACGAATGCATGGTTGCGTGGGGCTTGATTGCATGCCCTTTTGGGGACACACGATAGGGCATATAAACGCGGCTCGACCAGTCGCTGATTTCATCCCATTCGGTTGAATAACTTTTATGGTGCTGGCGTATCGGCATGCCACTGGCATCGATTAACAACGCATGGTCGAGAAGCATAGAGACACCTGTTTTTATTTTTTTAGGTTCGGGTAAATACGCAGCGGTGATCTTGGCGTTACCAAACACACTCGACCATTCCGAGAAGCTGAGGTTGGTGGCCTCGCAGTCGTTTGTCAGGAGTGGTCATGATTATGCAGTTAGCACACGCCATACCAAGAGGGGATATCTTGTTTTTATCTTTTTATAACAACTACTTAAATAGCAGCCTGCCAAGGCGCGGGATGCCTTGGCAGGTTAATACGCTGCCAGGATGGCAGTCATTGGCAGTCATTGGCAGTCATTGGCAGTCACTGGCAGTCGTGCAGCGTGAGCGCCAGATACTAGACCAAACCTTGTACTTTCAGTCGTCTGTACAAAGTACGCTCGCTGATACCCAGGTGCTTGGCAAGCTCACTGCGGGTACCTATAAAAGTAGCAAGTGCCTGTTCCAGCGTGCTGCCATCGAAAGGATTGGAAGTAGAGGCCTGCGCGGCCATCACGACGGATGCCTGAGGTAAATGTATGGAGCGGATCACACCATCGTCAGCAAACAGGCTCGCTCTTTCTAGAACATTGCGTAGTTCACGGATGTTGCCCGGCCAGGCAAAACACTGCAATTGCATCAGAGCATCAGCTTCTATCGTCATCCGGCGCTTGCCGGTACTGGCACGCTGTAGAAATGAGTTCACCAGCAAACCAATGTCTTCAACTCGGTTGCGCAAGGGTGGTAACTGAATTGGAAAAGCGCTGATGCGGTAGTACAGGTCCTGCCTGAACTCACCTTTCTCCATCATTTTTTCCAGTGGTTTGTGGGTCGCAGCAATTAACCTGAAGTTAGCATGAAGGGTCTCAACACTGCCGACACGGCGATAAGTGCCCGACTCAATCAGGCGCAAGAGTTTTACCTGCATTGCCAGCGGAACATCGCCAATCTCATCGAGAAACAACGTGCCGCCTTGGGCCGTTTCAACCAAGCCAGGCTTACGTGCGGTGGCACCGGTGAATGCTCCTTTTTCATGGCCGAATAGCTCGCTCTCAAATAACGTTTCGGTCAAACCAGAACAATCAACGACTACAAAGGGTCCAGTGGCCCGCTCACTGGTTTCATGTACGGCGCGGGCGAACAGTTCTTTGCCCGTGCCGGATTCGCCTAGCAGCAGTACCGGCAGCATTGATGGTGCCACCCGCTGCAGCTCCGACAGGGCAAGGTTAAAGGCTGGTGAATGGCCAACCAACCCTTCGTTGCTGGGTCGCGCGGATGCGCCGCGAACCAGTGTGAGACGCTCCACATAGGCGGTAATAACACCGTGCTCGTCTAGAATCGGGCGCAATTCGACGTCGACATGCTCTGGACCACGAGGCGTATGGTGAATGTGCAAAACACGATCCGGTCCGCGCATTTCCTGCGCCTTTTTCATCGGACAGTTCTCCCCCGCCTGATCACAAGGTAC
Source organism: Pseudomonas sp. ACN5 (assembly GCF_002303975.1). NCBI lineage: Bacteria > Pseudomonadati > Pseudomonadota > Gammaproteobacteria > Pseudomonadales > Pseudomonadaceae > Pseudomonas > Pseudomonas sp. ACN5. Next base: position 119,426 of record NZ_MRCP01000015.1, read on the forward strand.
ATCGTAATGGTGTGAAACCTGATAACACTTATGGCCGATAAAGGGTTTGTCAGCGCTGCCGAACTGCCGCTGATAGGCGGTGTTGGCAGCCAGGATGTTGTAGTCCGGATCGAGCACGATCATCGGATGTGGTTCGTGCTCAAGAAACGAAACAAGTGACTGCACTTGATCCGGGTGCAAGAGTGCGTTGGTTGGGGTGGGCAGGATAGTCTTCATAGTGGTTCCTAAGAATCCATCCATCCTGTTGTGGCATCGCCACTTCTGTCAACAAGCACTGCCAATGGCAGTGACTGGTCAGGTGCAATGCAAATGGGTGGTCAAGTAGGGTGTAATTTCCCAACCAAACACCTCAGGTACGAAAGCACCTTCCGATACCTGGGAATCGAGGTTGAAAGCATCCGATTTACGCGTTGCAAGCCCTCCTGGCAGGGCAAGCGTATTAAAGTGAATCGCTCCAGCCCTACCACTTATGCCTGAGTCGTTAATCATGGATGAAGTCACTGACATGCCCTCGGATGATGTACCTGACCTTCAACCTATAGTGCAGCGCAAGTTGGGGCGCTGCTTGTTGCGCTTGCAACAATACGAACTGCTGCTGAAAGCCCTTGTCGCGCATGGCGAGCTGAGTGGTCCTGCGGACCGACTGCCTATCATCCGTGAACAAAATATCGCATGTGCCCAGAAAAAGACCATGGGCACGTTGATGGGGATGTTGACCGAAAGCTTTCTGACCCAGTCGCCCCAAAATGAAGAATCACAGACGCAAGCCGAAGCCGGTGACCAGATCTGGTTCAGCTATCGACACCAGTTGGAAATGTCAGGCGAGCGCTATGAGGCAACGAAGGCCGCTCTCAAGGAGCTCGTTGACCTGCGCAATGAACTGGTCCACCACTTCATTGAGCGTTTCAATCTCTGGACTGAATCAGGCTGCCAGGCGGCGGATGGTTTTCTGGAGGACAGCTACGAAACCATCAATCGGCATTGTCTGAATCTGCAATCCTGGGCCAAACACATGAGTGAGGCACGAGATAAACTGGCTTCGTTTATGCAGAGCCAAGCATTTGAAGATGTGTTCGACGGTATCCGGGTGGATGGCTCAGTCGATTGGCCCGGCAGTGGGATATGCAGCTGTTTACGTGAAGCGGAAACCAAGCTTGCCGAAAGTGGCTGGACTCGACTGGAAGCAGCCATCCGCTGGATTGGTGATACCTATCCAGAGCAGATGCCCAAGCGCTACGGTTGCAGCAGCTGGAGGCATGTCCTGCACGAATCACGGCAGTTCGAAATACGAAAATCCCAACCTGATAATGAACGTACTGCCGTCTGGTATCGCAGCAAGGTCAGTTGAATGGGAAGCTGCATCGCCCCTCCTCTTGTAAGCGCGCTGACTGACTGCTGCTGGCCGCTTTCTGCTTGTCGCGAGGGGCTGCTCCACAGTCAAAAGCCGTCACTGGGATGCGCCAGGAAAACGAGTTGATTCAACGGGAATGTGTGTATGCCGACACGATGGCTGATATCTTTCCCGCGCACCTGATCGCGTCCAATCGACGCTGATCCCATCAAGGAAGATGAAAACAATGAAAACAGTGCTCGGCGCCCTGCCCTTTATCTGCCTGAAACTACAGGCATTCGCTGGCGACAACCCCATCGGCTTCCCGGCCTCGACGTTGCCAGACAAGCAAAATGACCGCCCGCTCGAGTTGGCCCTCTGGCACCTGAATACAACAACTGCCCGCTGACAACCTGATCAGTGTGTTTCGCCAGTCGACCTCTCGTGGGCGCGAGCACATTGCTGATGAACTGAGTGTTGCAATGGCAACTCCGGGGTTTGCCCTCGATTCAGATCTGATTTAAACAACAAGGCCACATAAAAATGAAAATATTATTCATCGTCACGCTCGGAATTTTATCGCTAGTTCAAACATCACTGTCCTTCGCGGATAATGTTAACGGGAAAAATCTCTACTCACAGAGATGTATCATGTGCCACGGAACAGATCTCAAAGGAACAGGGCCACTGGCTAATAAAAGCAATCCCCCAACACCTGACCTTACAACCTCCATTTTCAAAAAACGATTAAATGATTATCCGGGCGTTATTGTGTCATCGATAATACTTCGTCCAAATGGAGACTTGATCCCAAGAACTTTGCAAGAGAATGGTGTAAAGCTATCGCCATTCTCCTGGAGGATTAAGGATCTGCGCGATATAAATCAATACATGAGTGGTGTGATTTCAAAAAGTCGATGATGTTGGAATGTGAGGTGGGCACAGAAACTCAAGAGCCACTTCAAACTTGAGGGCTTGTGGGGCAATGCCAGTGAGCCCGTCGACCTCTCGCGGTCGCATAGCTGATGACCAATCTCTGATTAATACAAGTTCGGGCGGCGCTTCGCATCCAGCAGTCGTGACAGACAAATAGCGGCCAGGAGCGGCCTTTCTCGCTCAGAATCGAACACCTGTACCTGCACATATCCGACTGGATCCAATCGGCATGTACTGGCAAGCGCAAAAAATGCTGACTAGAGGGTATTGAAACTTGTTGTTACAAGCAGGAATACGTATCATTAATATTCAAAATCAGGACGCAGGGAGAGCATTGTCCATACAATAAGGTCAAAAAAAATAATGCTGAAAATGCTCCTCGTGTACGTTCATCTGCTCGCCAGCTGTATTGCCCTCGGCAGGGTATTGCTAGCCGATCACAAGCTTTGGAGTTGGCGCAAGGAAGCGCTGGATCAGGCGAAGCTTGAGTATCTGGAAGAAACCAGGAAAATCGCCACCCTCGCGTTACTGGCCCTTTGGGGCAGTGGTCTGCTGTTGGTCCTTCAGGGGTATCTCCTCGAGGGTACTGCGTACTTGCTCAACCAGAAGCTCTGGGCCAAGGTGGCGGTTGTCGCACTGCTGACTCTGAACGGAGGTCTGTTGCATCGCGTCGGCTTCCCGTTGTTGCAAAAAGCCCCCTTCGTCTTGTTACCGGGCTCCGACCGCGGTCGCCTTGCACTCTTGGGGGCGTTCTCCATGAGTGGCTGGCTGTTCGCCGCTTTCCTGGGGGTGGCTCGAGCCTGGAATCATGTCATGCCATGCTTGCATGTGATGGGGGTTTTCACGGCATTCGCATTGCTGGCTTGTGCCGTGGCGCTTGTGGTCGCCAGCACGGCGGGCACGATACGTGGTGAGGAGCCTACGGTTTCATAGTGGGTGTAGCACAAACTCAAGCGTGGATAGCATGAGACCTCCCTCGGCACAGGAGTCCACCCAGGCATCCATGCTTGAAGTCGTGGATTGACTCAGTACTGACACCTGATCGCCACACGCAGACCACCTGGCTGATTGATGAACCTTTCAGCCAACGTCTTGACCCGCGACCCGTTAACCCTTTCGGAGTGAGGAGCGGACTCTGCTTAAGGCCTCCCTCGTTGGTGATCTCATCCGCATTATGTTTACCTCCCGACATCGGCAGGCCAACGTCACTTCACCTTCTCGATGTCACCGGGCTTCCAGCTCTTATCGATAGCGGGTTCCCTCGGACCGTAGAGTCGGATGATGGCGAAATAACCTTTGCCTGGCACAGTGGCGAGCCAGTTGGCTTGCTTGCCTTCGGGTACTTTGGGTCCGAGGTAGAGGTCGGTGCTGCCGTCGGCGTTCTGCACCGGCTTGTCACGCGAACCGAGCGAGGGGAACGGCTGGCCGTTGTCGAGACCGGAAGCATTGGCGGCATCGTAAAGCGTCACCGACCAGAACAAGGCGGCAGGAATGTTGGCCGGCAGGTTCAGGTGATAGCTGGTGTCACCCGACAAGGGCGTGCCCCCGCTGTCGGTGAAACTGATCATATATTTGGCACCCTTGCCTGGGGTTTGAGACATCATTCCCGGGCTTATCGAGTAGTAGTTGGTGAACATCCAGATTCGAGCATCGAGGGCCAGGTACGGATAGGCTCCGGCGACATTTTCCCAACTATCATTCTTCGACCCGCCCGGATTCGCGGGAGTACCGTCGGCGAAAGGATTAAGCCACTGGCGGTCTGGATAGACTCTATACGAGAGACCATTCGCCTTGTCTGAAAAGCCAATGACACGGCTCATCTCGTAGCCGGTCCTGGCGGCCCGATCGAGGATCTCGCGTGTTTTCTTATCCGGATTGAACGGTTGCCCCTTGACGATGCCGATCGCCGCCAGCATGCCGAGCCAGTCGGGACCGGCGAGGTTGGCGCCTTCACTGTCCACAAGCCGCTTGAGTTGATCGAAGGCATTGCCGTCGCTGCTCGGCAGCATGTTGACCGGGACGCCGGAGGCATCGGGGTATGTCATCGGTTTCGCCCCGGCCGCGCCGTTCATTGGATATATCTTTGTCTGTTCAAGATGCGTAACCGCCGGCGTCAGATTCTTCGGGTCTTTATAGAACCCGCGCAGAAAGACAAAGACATTGTTTGTGGCAGAGCGGTACACGTAATAGCCCTCCGGCACTTCGCCCTTGTAGCCGGGTGGCAAGAGGAGAAACTTGCCGCCCTTTCCCTCATCCGGTCCAAACAGACCAACGTCACCGAAGAACTTGCCACCATCGACCGGGATGGGACGCTGCCAGACATCCAGCAGGATGCCTTGCAACTCAGGCGGCGCTTCCATCACCATCGGTCCATCCCTTCCCAAGTCGATGTAGCTCATCGCGTAAAGGACATCGGAGTTGGGGGTCGTCACCAGGGTCTTGGCATCAAGTCTGCGCTTCCAGATCGGCAAGACGTTGTAGCCGGCGCCGAATGTCTTTTCCGAGCCCACCTGCATGCCGAGGGTGTTGATCAAAGGCAGCGCCCAGAGATACGTCTGCGTCGCCCGTTGAAAAAGCAATTCGTCGCGTAGTATCTGCGCGGTCTCCTGTGTGGGTCGGCCTTGCGTGAACGGCAGGTCGGCGAGTTTATTGAAGCTGGCTTCCTGAGCGCAGGCCTGCGTTGCCAATTCGCTCATTACTAACGCGCTCACGAGCGCAGCGACGATCGAGCTCTTTGGATTCATGGTTGCGTCCTCTGCCGTTTGATCACTTCACCGTCGCGATGGCCGGTGGCTGCCACGTGCCGTCGAGTATGGCTTTGTCGGCCCAATAGGCACGGATGTAGAGCGAGAATGGGCCGCTGGGGGCCGGCAGCCAATTGCTTTCCTTGTCCTTGCCGGGCGTCCTGGCGCCGGCATAGAGCGTCAGCGACCCGTCCGGGTTGTATTTGAGATTCTTGTTCTTCGTGCCCAGCGAATTGCGCGTTAGCGCGTTGGGATGAAACAGGTGGACGTCGTTGTATAGCGTGAGCGACCAGAAGCCCTTGACCGGTGGCAGCTGGCCCTTGCCAAAGGTGACGGCATAGGTGTTGTTTCCGTTGAGTTGCTTGCCCTGGCTATCGTTGTCCGTGTAGATGTATTTCGTCTCTTCCGGGCGGTTGTCGTACATGTTCGACTTGGCGGAGGCGGTCCGGTTGAGGTAGTCGGTTCCCCATTGGGCATTGTTCACCGGCGAATTCCAACCATTGCCGGCGGCACGACCGTTGTTGCTCCACCGCAGGAACGGCGAAATCATCTCGTGCTCAGCCCCGACAGCGGTTGCCTTGAGCGTCTGCATGATTGTCGGGTCCTTGGCGGCGGCGTCCAGCACACTGCCGATCCAGTTATAGAGGGCTTCCTCGCCTGGCAGCGGCGGCACGCTTTTCATCACCGCAGGTAGTTCGTCGAAGAAGGTTTGCGGGTTCACCCACGAGGCTTCCCCTTTGCCGGTGGTCTTCGGCGTGGGGAAATGCGGTAGCTTGCTCCAGTCCTTGGACTTCATCTTGCCGTCGAACTCCGACAACGGGTAGTAGACGATCTGGCTGATCACCGGCTGGACGGCCTTTTGGTCCTCAGCGCTGTCATCGATGAAGATACGCGGAACGACAAAGGCCAGCGACGTAGAGGAGCGCACCACTGCCGTAATGCCGGCTGGAGTTTCGCCCTTCCAGTTTGGGCCGACCATCATGTAGAAGCCGGGTTTGGTGCCGTAGGCCTTACCGATCTCGGAGAACTCGTCGGTGCGCGCGTCATAGTGGGCGTAGACCCAGAAACGATCACCGAAATCCGGGACCTGGAAGACGATGGGCTCTTTGTCCAGCGTCATGAAGCCGGCGCCGTACGCGACATCCTGGTTGGGGCAAGCGATGAAGGTTTGGTCCGGGCTGACGTACCCGGTCAACATTGCATTCCGGTTGAATGCGATCGGTATCACGCCGCCCATCAAGCCGGGTTCGGGGGCCTTCGAAAAAGCGTTGCCGCGGTTGGCCATGTTCACCAGCGGCCAGCCCCACAGGTAGGCCATGCGCCCCACCGATTGCACGTACGCCTCGGTCATGGCGGTGCCGCTCGCCGGGCCGGGCACTTCGCTGGCGGTTGCAGGGATCGCCACCTGCTGCGCCTGAGCGTTACCCGCCAGCATCAGGAAGGCTGCCCCGACGCCCAGTAAAACGGTTAAGGATCGACGATCAGTTTCCTTGACCCGATAATTTCCTCGGCTGGTAGCGCAAGGTTCAGTCGACATGTTCAACCTCCAAACCCCGTGAATACGTGAATGGATGCCGAAAGACATGCGGAAAAGAAGGGGTCAAACTTTGTGGCGACTGAACCCCTGCGACAGCACCGCGGCGGCACGCCGTTTGATTGTAGCAGCCCGGAATCAGACAACTTTGGTTATTCGGCCAGCCCTCCACGGGTGCAGCCGCTACCGTTCGCCTCGGGCCTGCCTATGGCGCAACTGCTTCCCATTCATTGCCTGACTGCTTTCGGCGCTCTTGCTCAAGACTCCGATGGGCATCTGCGGGTCGGATACAGCTCTTCACGACAGGCAACAATCGGCCAGAAGCGGTCGCTATCGATGCTCATAAAGAACCACATGCAGCCCGTCTATCAGAAAGGAAGGGGCCTATCCTGGACGACCCGTTTCATGACGAGCGTCGAGGTCAGCCGTTGCACGTTGGGTAACGTCGAGAGGCTCTCATCGTAAAGCCTCTGGAAGGCCGGCAGATCCTGGGTTACCACGTGCAGCAGGTAGTCCGGCTCCCCAAACAGACGCTGGGCATCGACCACTTGGGGTATTTCGACGAGCGCCGTCTCGAAAGCTTCTACAGCTTGCCTGTCACCCTCCCGAAGTGTGGCAAACACCATGGCGGAAAAGTTCAGGCCGAGTGCGCCGGGGTCCAGCCGTGCGCGATAACCCAGCAACACCCCAGACTCCTCCAGGGCCCTGACTCGCCGATGGCACGGGGAAAGGCTCAGGCCCACGCGCTCGGCCAGTTCGGTGACAGACAGGCGACCATCCTTTTGTAGCTCAGAAAGAATTTTTCGATCAATCCTGTCCATATAGAAGAATCTCCCAACCAGAGCCGTTCTGATGACCATCTTTGAAAGTAAATTCTAACAAGATTTCATTATTCTTCCTTCACTCATTCATTGCCGCGCAGCGCTCGAAACGATGCAGATGCGGCCTTTGATTCAAGGATTAAATAGCGTCATGACCATTAGCGTTTTCGTTGCGTTCTGGGCCGTATCGATTCTGTTCATCATCACGCCGGGCGCCGATTGGGCCTACGCGATTTCGGCAGGGTTGAAGCATCGAGTCGTCCTGCCCGCAGTGGGCGGTCTGTTATCCGGCCATTTGATCGCCACAATGATTGTTGCCGGCGGTGTGGGCACATTGGTCGCCAACCATCCTGTGGCCTTGTCGGGGCTTACGATTGCCGGAGCGGGTTACCTGCTTTGGTTGGGCGCCAACATGCTTGGCCGCCCTTCTACACCTCACGCGGATGAAACTCAGGCGTCGGGCTCATGGAAGCGCTGGGCGCTCAAGGGGCTTTGCGTGAGCGGATTGAATCCAAAAGTGTTTCTGCTGTTCCTGGCGCTCTTGCCTCAATTTGCCGACGCGACCGCTCCCTGGCCCGTACCGATGCAAATGATTGCGCTGGGACTCGTCCACACTGTCAGTTGTGGCGTGGTCTACCTGCTGGTCGGATTTGGCTCGCAAGTTATTCTTCGGGCGCGCCCTGCGGCCGCTCAAGGAGTCAGCCGGTTTTCTGGAGCCGCCATGATCATCATCGCGCTGGTGCTGCTGATCGAACAGACCCGCGGTTGATCCTTTATCAGCAATACATTTTACGGTTTAGCCACTGCTTCACTGCTAACAGGGAGCGCTTATGAAAAGCCCGAGAGAACGTGCCGCCGAAGGTCTCCAGGTCGGTGAACGGTTCACCATAGTCCGCTGTTTCACAGAGGATGATATTCGTCAGTTCGCGCAAATCTCTCGAGACTACAACCCCGTTCACTGCGATGCGCACTACGCGGAACTGCGCAGGTTCAAGGCGCCCATTGCCCATGGCCTTCTGACCGCCAGCCTCGTCACCGAAATTGGCGGGCAAATCGGCTGGCTGGCGACAGGGATGAGTTTCGAATTCAAACGACCGGTTTATCCAGGCGAGCCAGTCACCTGTCACTGGCTCATTGCTGACATCGATGGACGTGGTCATGCAAAAGCCGAAGTCCGGATTCTCAACGCGCAGGGAGTCACGGTGCTGGAGGCGACGACGACTGGGGTGCTACCCGGTCCCGAAGAACGGGAGCGCCTCAAGCAAATGCTGGCTGAGGGCGATATCACTAACGGAGCTGTCATGCCCATGACTTGATGTCCTGGAATGGTTGGCGCCTGGTGGTTTCTTCGTGTGACAGCCAAGAGCCGGTTGGTCAGCCCAAAAAGGACACCCGGAAACTCACCCGCGCACCAGATAGGCCCCTGAAGGAACCCGATAGCGCAGCTTCTTGCATTTACCGGGTGCAGGCTGATGCCCTGGCGGACGATCAGGAAACCAGATTCGGCATTTGCCCGGAGGCGGCATATGGCCGCGGGGAATCTCAACCTCAGCGTACGCCCGCTCTGGCCCGATATTAACCATTTGCAATTGTCCTTCGGACCCTACTCTGCCAGCCGTCGGTACATCCGATACCCGACCTGCCTCTGCGCCAGTGAAGTTGCGAGCGTCACGCCCGGTGTCCGCAGTGGATTGCTCAACAACCGCCTGCGCTGCGCGGCGCCTTTGGGTCTCCTCTACCAGCCCCTTCTGAACGGCGACCACGTCCGCGTTGGGTGAGGTTCCCGAAGATTGGGCCTGCTGCGCCGCCTGGATCAATTGGAAGTTGCGGTTGCGCAACTGGACGTTGTTGCCCACCCGCATGTTCGAGCGCGCCGCCAAGGTTTCAGCCTGCTGGTACTGCCCCTGCTGCAGACGCAACACACCGAGGTAATGCAGCGTCGCGGGATTGTTCGGCTGGATATGCAGGGCACGCTCAAGCGTGGCGGCGGCCTGGTCCAGTTGACCGTTTTCATACTGCCGCGAGGCTGTTTCGATCAGGGTGGTTGATGCGCTGTTGCTCTGCGCGGGCGCTCTTCGCTCGGCAGCGACAGAACAAAACGACGCGACAGCGCAGAACACCAGGATGAGGACCGGCAGAGAACTCTTGTTTGGCATCAGGGGGCGGACTCGACTGAACTCGGACGGCACTGCCGATACAGGGCCGCTATAGACCCGGTCAATACCCTGAAGTTCCGGTTGCAACGGCCGTCGCAACCGGTACTTTTTTTACCACCCCACGACTGAGACCCCGCTGGCTATTTAAGCAACGGCCCCTAGAACTTTTCCCTATTTACCGGTCTATGTGGATAGGCACATCCGCTCGGTAAGCACGCCCCCCCGCAGGCTACCCGCCGCCAGATGGCCACACGTCCGATTGTCCATCAGAGGTTGTCTTCGCTCATGAAATTCCATGTCCCACGGATGGTGCTCTTCGGCCTGTTCGCGTTCGCGGCAGTGGGCTCGGCATCCGCCACACAGATGAAGGATTCAACCCCTGTTTCTGCAACTCAAGCCCCAGCCATCCAGACGCCCGTCCAGGCCGCCGGCAACCCTTGGCCGACCTTGGCCAGTATGGCCGGCAAGCAGCCAGGGCCGTTGCTTGCCCATGACGACCGATACTGGCATGACGGCCATTGGCACGATCGTAGAGACGATTGGCGCCGAGACGACTGGCGCAGGGATCAGTGGCGCAGAGATCAGTGGCGTAGAGAGCAAGCTCGCCGGGAAGCCGAGCGCCGTCGTGATTGGGAGCGCCACCAGGATCGGGCCATGCGGCACCGTTACGAGGACGATCGCCGTTACTATCGTCGCTAGTGCGAAGCCCCGGAACAATCCGGGGCGCAAGCAACCCTTCGTGACAAGCCGCAATCGGCTGTGGATTCAACCGGTCGACGCAACAGACTGGCTGTTTGGCAGGACGAAGCGGTCACCCATGTTCCGCTGCCAACATTGACCTGAACTGAGAAATGATCTCTGAAGATAACCCGGCACCTTCGAACACTGCGCAGGTGAAGCTAACGGGCGCAGGGCCTGGGGCAGTTATAATGCGGTCCGCAACCACAGCGACTGGACTGCTTCGATAAAGCGTGCGCCCTTCATAACCTGCGGCATTCTGTTGTAAGAAGTCAGCGCTGTTCGAGGTATGAGGAACCGAGTCGAGAAGCCCGGCCCTCGCAAGTGCCAGCGTTCCCCCACAGATACCGGCAATTGTCGCCCCACTTGAGCGACTGGCATGAAGAAAGTCTCGAATATCCGGTGCTTCTGCACGTTCCCAGACCGTTCCTCCAATGACGACAACAACGTCCGGTTTCCAGTCCAGACATTGCTGCAAACTGCTATCGACAGTGACAGCCAATCCACCCTGCGAGCGGAACTGCCCCGTAGCACTAGCGAAAAATCTGACATCGATCCCGTAAAACGGGGACGCAGTTCCAGCAATGAAAGCATATTCCCAGTCCGCAAAACCGGGTGTCAGTATCAATCCTATGCGTGCCATCAGTCAGAATCCTCCATGAATGCCAATAACATATGGCGACAATAAACAGACATCAAGGGCTGCTTCGGGTCGATTGTGTTGAAAAAGTCGGCCATGGTTTCCACGGCAGAAAAGTACGCGCTTGAGATTGAAATCTTTACTTTAAGCAGAGGATTCCGGGCTCAGATTTCGCGTAGCTACGCGCAAAAAAGGCATTTTCAGCAGTCAGTACGCGGGCAGTCTGGAAGGACCGACTTTTTCAACACAATCGGTCGCAAGCAGCCCTTCGTGACAGGCCGCAATCGGCCACGAGGATACATTCTCCGCCTGGCTTGATCAGACTGTCCTCAGGCACCAGCCCTTCTCATGCCGATTGTCTGCGCCAGGTACCGGGTGATGTGCCGAACTGGCGTTTGAATGCGCGACTGAACGCCGCTTCGGATTCGTAGCCCACTGCAAAGCCGATTTGCGCCACATTACCGCGACCTTCGCGCAGGTGTTGAGCCGCCACGTGCATCCGCCAGAGCGTCAGGTATTGCATCGGTGGCTGCCCGACCAATGCCGTGAATCGCTCCGCGAATACCGAGCGCGACATGCCCACTTCAAGCGCCAGGGCTTCCGCCGTCCAGCCCTCGGTTGGACGGGCATGGAGCAGCGCCAGTGCGCGCCCGATATGCAGGTCTCGCAGACCCGCCAGCCACCCGCGCCGTTCAGGAGGGAGGTTCGCGACATACTGGCTGACGGCTTCGACGAACAGCAGTTCGGAGAGCTTGGCGATGACCGTTGCCGAGCCCACGCGCCCCGCCGCGATCTCACTGACGGCGAAACGGAATGAGCTTTCAATCCAGGCGCCCGAAGCCGTCGCGCGGACATCCAGCTTCAACAAGGATGGCAGCGACGAAAGCAACGGGCTGAACGGTGTTTCAGAGCCGAGAAATCCGCACAGTAGCTGTGTAGCCTCACCGCCCCCACCGCACTTGATGCGTGATATGCCGCCGACTTCCGGCGGCTGAATGACTTCGCGTGCCGACATGGGCGCAATGCCCAGATCACTGCCAAAGGTATGAACGTCGTTGCGAGGAAGCAGAATGAGTTCACCTGCCCGCACCTCGAGGGTGGCACCATCGTCGACTCGCAATTGCATGTGCCCCGCCGCGACAAAATGCGAGGCGATGATATGTCGAGGGGCGGCCAGGAACGGTTTGCAATCGTCGGCGGAGATTCTTCCGCTCAGACACCAGGGCGCAGTGAACTCCGCCTCGAGGAAGACCCCTCCAGACAGCCGGATCACCCGCAATACATCAGATAGCGCATCCAGCAATTGCCAGCCCTCCTTTCCGGAGTCCCGAGCATGTAATCAGGCGCACTGGTCATTCGCCGCCTGAACGGCGAGGCCTAGATTAGCACCAACGCGGACTCAGTGATCGAGACGATCCCCAGACTCTTCACCGATTGTCATTGACTCCCGCGCTAACCGTAATTGGCCCATTCCAACTCGACCACGCCAGCCGGAGATCAGTATGAACACCGCCGCTACCCTGCCCCGCCCGGACTCGGGCAACGCCGCCCGTTATGCGCAACTCGTCAGATCCTCGAAGAAAGCGGAATGGCAGATCGACCGCGACTTGCTGCAGGACCGCAGCTTCGACTTCTCGCGCAAATTCCTGCCCGACGGACTCTCGAGGATCGACCGCCTGACCTTCCTCGGCGCAGACGAGGCGCGCCTGCTCAGCCAGATTCAGGGTCGAACCTATGCGTACATTTTTGGCCTGGTCGAGCGCTTTATCAGTGCCAAGATGCTCGACCAGGGTCGGGCCCATGTATTTGACGATCAGCTCGCACTCGAAGCGCTGGTGCGTTTTTCCAACGACGAGATCAAACATCAGGAACTGTTCCGGCGCATCGAGACGATGATGGGAACTCGATTGCCGGCGGGATATCGTCAGGTTGCCGATCCGAACGATGTGGCCCGCGCGGTACTGGCGGCCAGCACCTGGGCGGTACTGGCGCTGACCTGTCATATCGAGCTGTTCGTTCAGACGCACTACGTACAGAGCATCGCCCCGCGCGAGGAGTTGTGCCCACTGTTCAAGGACGTCTTCAAGTTTCACTGGAAGGATGAAAGCCGCCACGTCGTACTCGATGAACTGGAGTGGGAGGCGGAGCACGCGAAACTCTCCCCGGCCGAGCGCGACCAGGCCGTGAACGATCTGATTGCCCTGGTGGCGGCCGTCGACGCGATCCTGCAGGCACAATCGGCAGCCGATGCCGACTACTTCATGGGAAATGCTTCACGATCGTTCAGTGCCGATGAGACCGCGCAAATCAGGGCCTGCGTGCTGAGCGCCTACCGCTGGCAATACATTGTCTCGGGCGTGCAGCATCCACACTTTGGCCGGCTGCTTGCGCGCATGACAACCCCGGCACAGATGTCCAGGGTTCAGACCGCACTGGCACCGATCATGGGCCAGTGATCGACAAGGGGCGACCGACCGCGCGTCGGTCGCGCGACATCGGGATGACGTGTTGAAAATGATTGATCGAGGATGGCAGCCATGACGACTCCGATGTGGATGCTGCTTGGCTTTGCGACCTGGACCTTGCTGCTGTTGATGGCAACCGTCGGGGTCTATCGCTGGGTCAGAATCCTGTTCTCGAAGGTTCCGATCGCTTCTTTCCGAAGCGATCAGCTCGAAGGCGAGGATTGGTACCGGCGCGGGACAAGAGCACACGCCAACTGCGTGGAAAACCTGCCGGTCTTTGGCGTCATCGTGTTCGTGATTTCCGCCCTGGGTATCGACGGCCCTGCGGTGAGCTACTTGTCCATCATCGTCCTGATCGCTCGTGTGTGTCAGTCTCTGGTTCACGTATCCCATGTGCAGACCGACAGCTTCGTGGCGGTTCGATTTACTTTCTTTTGCCTACAATTGATCTGTTTTCTCGCACTCATTGTCATCGCCGCTGGTTACGGCGCAGGCATATTCAAATAGAGGTACGACCATCCGGCAGGGAATCTCTCGACTGATCGCAGACGCCCCTGTCCAACCTCCTTCACCAGGACGAATCAGGAGAAAAACATGCGCACACTGACCGTTGCCGCGTTCATCAGCCTGGACGGCGTCATGCAAGCGCCCGGCGGGCCTGAAGAGGACACCAGTGGCGGATTCCGCTTCGGTGGCTGGATCGTGCCCTACGCCGACCAGACAACCGGCCAGGCCGTACAGGACCTGTTCTCGCAACCGTTCGAGTTACTGCTGGGGCGTCGGACCTACGACATCTTCGCCGCCTATTGGCCGCACGCTTCGGCCGACTCCCCCCACCACACCATTGCCGACCTGTTCAACGGCGTGCCCAAGCACGTGGCCACCCATCGCGGCGATTCACTGGAATGGCACAACAGTCATGCGCTGCAGGGCAACCTGATCGACGCGATCAGCGCGCTCAAGCGCCAGGACGGTCCTCGGCTACTGACCCAGGGCAGCGGCGACCTGGTGCGCCAACTGCTCGCCGCCGGCCTGGTGGACGAGTTGCGGCTGATGATTCACCCCATCCTGCTGGGACGCGGCAAGCGCCTGTTCGACGACAACGCACAGGCGTCGGCCTTCACCTTGCTGAACTCGATCAGCTCGCCCGGGGGTGTGCTGATCGCCCACTATACCCGCAGCGGCGAGGTGCGCACAGGTACGTTCTAACGTGGCGGGCGGCGATAGCCTCGCGGTTGGGGTATGCCTCACGCCACCTGCATCAACTTCGCGTAAGCCTGCAAATGGTGATCGTCATCGCCAAACTGACGCGCCACCATCAGCAAATGCCTGGCGTGGTGCGACAGCATGTACTCCCAGGTCAGGCCGATGCCGCCGTGCAACTGGATACCCTGGTCGGCGACAAAGCGGCTGGCGCGACTGACGATGAACTTGGCGGCAGCCAGGATGCGGCTGCGTTCGGCGCTGTCCGCCTGATCGGCCACGCAGGCGGCGAGCAGTGTCATGGACGTGGCCTGGTCCAGTTCGATGCGCATGTCCACCATACGGTGTTGCAGCACCTGGAACTTGCCAATGGGCTGACCGAACTGCTGGCGGGTTTTCAGGTAGTCGAGGGTCAACGCGCACGCCGCTTCCATGCTGCCGACGGCCTCGGCGCATTGCGCGGCGATGCACCGGCCCTGCTGATAACGCAGCGCCGGCAAGGCCTGCCCCACTGCGCCGAGTACCGCACTGCTTTTTACGAACACGTCGTCCAGGTACAGCTCGCAGGCCATCCGCCCATCCTGGGTGGCGAAGTCGCGTCGACCGACGCCGCGGTCTTGCGGGTCGACCAGAAACAGCGTGATGCCCTTCTCGTCCCGAGCCCCGTGGCTGGTGCGCGCCGACAACAGAATCAGCCCGGCGCTCTGACCGCCGATGATCACCGACTTGCGGCCATTGAGCTTCCAGCCGCCGCTGACCGCCTCGGCGGTCGTCTGAACGTCGTGCAACTGGTAGTGACTCTGCGGCTCATCGAGGGCCACGGCCAGTTGCAGGCTGGCGCTGCCGACCTGCGGCAACAGCGTGTCTTTCTGGGCGGCGGTGCCCAACTGGTCGACCAGGCCACCGGCGAAAATCACCGAATGCAGGAAAGGCTCCAGGCACAGGCCGCGGCCCAGCTCGGTCATGATCAGCATGTTCTCCACACCGCTGCCACCATAGCCGCCATAGGCTTCGGCAAAGGGCACGGCGCAGAGGCCGAGGTCGCCCAGTTGCTGCATGAACGGGCCGCTGAAGCCGTGTCTGCTCTGGCGGTATTGCTCGCGATGCTCGAAACCATACACGTCGCGCACCAGGCGCGCGGCGGTTTCCTGCAGCATCAGTTGCTCTTCTGTCAGTTTGAAGTCCATGATCGGGGCGCCTTACAGTTCGAGGATCATTTTCGCGATGATGTTCTTCTGGATTTCGTTGGCGCCGCCATAAATCGAGGCCTTGCGCGCATCCAGGTACTGGTAGGTGGCCGCGCTGCTGTAGTCGGTGTACAGCAAGGGTTCGCTGCCGTAACCCAGTTCATCCTCAATGAACGGCAACGCGTACGGCCCCACGGCCTTGCTGATCAGGTAGGTAATCGCCTGCCGGATCTCGGTGCCCTTGATCTTCAGGAACGAGCTTTCGGCACCGGGTACTTCGCCGTTTTGTGTCGCCGCCAGGGTTCGCAGGTTGCTCATTTCGGCCGCCATCAACTGCATCTCGACTTCAGCGATCTGCGTGCGGAACAACGGGTCGTCGATCAGTGGCCGGCCATCGCGGACTTCCTGGCTGGCAATTCGCTTGAGCCGGGTGAGCAATGCCTTGTTCTGCGCGATCCCGCCGATGCTGGTGCGCTCGTGGGTCAACAGGTACTTGGCGCAGGTCCAACCCTCGTTCTCCTGCCCGACCCGATTCGCCACCGGCACCCGCACGTTGTCGAAGAACACTTCGTTGACTTCATGCTCGCCATCCAGGGTGATGATCGGCCGCACGGTAATGCCGGGGGTTTTCATGTCGATCAGCAGGAACGAAATGCCCCGTTGCTGACGCGCCTCGGGGTCGGTGCGCACCAGGCAGAACATCCAGTCGGCGAAATGCGCCAGCGTGGTCCAGGTTTTCTGGCCGTTGACCACGTAGTCGTCGCCTTCGCGCACCGCACGGGTTTTCAATGACGACAGATCAGAACCGGCACCCGGTTCGGAGTAACCCTGGCACCACCAGTCCTCACAGGAAAGAATCCGCGGCAGGAAGTGTGCTTTCTGCTCGGCGGTGCCGAACTTGATGATCACCGGGGCAACCATTTTCAAACCGAAGGAGGATACTTTCGGCGCCCCGGCAGCGAAGCATTCCTCGTCGAAAATATGCTTTTGCACATCGCTCCAACCGGTACCACCGAACTCGACAGGCCAGCCCGGTGCAAGCCAGCCCTGCCGGTTGAGTGTGCGCATCCATTGCACCTGATGCGCTTTGCTCAGGCGCTTGCCCAGTGCGATCCGCTCGGCGAATTCAACGGGTAGGTGATCACGAAGAAATGCACGCACGTCCTCGCGAAACGCGCGCTCGTGCGCAGTGAAATCAATGTCCATCCATCCACTCCAAAAGCATTGGGGCTTACCCACACCCCCTGTAGGAGCGAGCTTGCTCGCGATGGTCTCCAACGATAACGCTGGCTTCCTGACTCCCCGCGGCGTTCTCGGGTTTTTCGCGAGCAAGCTCGCTCCTACAAGGAAATGACGGGGCTTATCAATCGAAAACAATCACCGAACGCGCCAGCTCACCGCGACGCAGCTCATCGAACGCCTCGTTGATCTGGTCCAGACGGATGCGCTGGGAAATCATTTCATCGAGCTTGAGCTTGCCGGCCATGTAGAAGTCGACCAGGCGCGGCATGTCGACCGGGAAGCGGTTGGAACCCATCAACGAACCCTGGATACGGCGTTCGTGCAGCAGTTGCAGCGGGTCCAGCTCGATTTTCAGGCCTGGCTTGAGCATGCCGATCACGGTGGCGGTACCGCCGCGCGCCAACATGGCAAAGGCTTGCTCGGCGGTCTGCTTGAGGCCGATGCATTCGAAGGCGTGGTGTACTCCGCCACGGGTCAGCTCCATCACTTGCTTGGCGGCATCGCCGTCCCGACCGTTGATCAGGTCAGTGGCGCCGAACTGTCTGGCCAGTTCCAGCTTCGAGTCGAGCATGTCGATGGCGATGATCCGCCCTGCCCCGGCCAGTGCCGCGCCGTTGATGGCCGCCAGACCGATGCCACCGCACCCGATCACGGCCACGGTTTCGCCCGGCCGCACTTTGGCCGTGTTGAATACCGCGCCGGTACCGGTGGTCACGGCACAACCGAGCAGCGCCGCACGGTCCAGCGGCATGTCGCGGCGGATCGCCACACAGGCGTTTTCGTGCACCAGCATCTGCTCGGCGAACCCGGACAGGTTGACGAATTGCGGCATCGGTTTGTGCACGTAGGTCAGGCGTGGTTCTTCATCCTTGTCGCGCTTTGTTTCCGGGGAAACGCAACGCGCCAGATGGCCGGTCACGCAGTGTTCGCAATGGCCGCAGAACACCGTCAGGCAGGTGACCACATGATCGCCCGGCTTGACCGAACGCACTTCGCAACCGACCTGTTCGACCACGCCGGCGGCTTCATGACCCAACACCATCGGGCCGGGATACGGAAACGAGCCGTCAATGACGTGCAGGTCGGAGTGGCACACCCCCACGGCTTTGGTGCGGATCAACACCTCACGCGGGCCTGGTTTGCTGATGCCCACTTCTTCAATGACCAGCGGGACTCCAACCTGATGGAATACGGCAGCTTTCATGACAGTTCTCTCGACAATGATGTGGGGTTCAGGCCGGGTTGGCCGCTGTACGCAAAACAGCTTTGGCATGGCTGAAGGTGCGGAAACCGTCGATGCCGTGATAGGCCCCCATGCCGCTCTGGCCGACGCCGCCGAAGGGCAGGCCTTCGGTGCTGGCATGGCTCATCACGCCGTTGAGGGTCACGCCGCCGGAACAGGTACGGGTCAGCACCAGGGCTTCTTCGGTGGCATCGTTGCCGAAGTAGTACAAGGCCAGCGGACGCGGTCGCGCATTGATCTGGGTGATGACTTCGCTGAGGGTTTCGTAGGGTTTGATCGGCAGCAGCGGACCGAAGATTTCGTCCTGCATCACCTGCAGGTCGTCGCCGGGATTGCGCAGCAGCGTCGGTACGATCTTGTTCAGCGGCGACTGGCTGAAATCTTCAGCGCCGGCATTCAGTTCGATCAGCTCGACACCGGCGGCGCGGGCCTCGCTCAGGTAACCCTGCAAGCGCTCGAAATGACGGGTGTTGATGATGGAGGTGTAGTCCGGGTTGTCCTTGAGCGTCGGGAAGAACTTCGCCACCACGGCTTTGGCCACGGCGATGAAAGCCTCTACCGACTCCTGCGGGACAAACACGTAGTCCGGTGCCACGCACAACTGACCGGCATTGAGCAGTTTGCCGATCACGACCTTGGCCACCGCGTCGTTGAAGTTCGCCGAACGCGAGATGATCGTTGGCGACTTGCCGCCCAGTTCCAGGGTCACCGGTACCAGGTTTTCCGCCGCAGCCCTTAGCACGTGCTTGCCGATGCTGGTGGCACCGGTGAACAGCAAATGGTCGAACGGCTGGCCGCAGAACGCCTGCCCGACGTCGGCACCGCCCAGGACCACCGCCACTTCGTCTTCGGCGTAGACCGAACGGATCAGCCGCGCGATCAGCGCCGACGTATGCGGGGTGAATTCCGAGGGTTTGATCATCACCCGGTTGCCCGCCGCCAATGCGCCGGCCAGCCCGCTGAACACCATGTAGCCAGGTACGTTCCAGGCCGTGACGATGCCCACGACACCCAGCGGCTGGTATTGCACCCAGGCTTCGCCGGCGCGGGCCTGACGTTGTTCCGGGCGCATCCATTGGGCCAGTTCGGCCTTGGTCTGCTGCAGTGTCGCCAGTGGCGACAGCACTTCACTGCCCTTGGAGAAACCCGGGCTGCGATGGCCGAAATCGGCGGTCAGGGCCTCGATGATGTCCTGTTCGTGATTGACCAGCAAACCGATGGCCCGGTCGAGCAACTCACTGCGCTCTTCAAGGGTATAGGGTTCGCGGCCTTGGAAGGCCGCGCGTTGTTTTTCCAGGATCGTGCGGATGTCACAGCTCGTCGAACTCTCGATGGCGCTCATCACTACCTCTCTTGTTTTTGTCAGGCCGCGGCCACGGCCGGGCGGTAATGCACAGGGTCTGGCTGCATGGTTGATCATCGCGGGCGCCGCGCCGCCACCCGGATCAGGTGGGTGGTGTCACGGCGATGGATTCAGGCGAGGATGCCCATGGCCTTGGCGCTGTTGATGGCCTGGGTGCGACGGCAGGCGCCGAGCTTGACGTTGATGTTCTTGGCGTGGGTTTTCACGGTGTTTTCCGAGATGAACAAGCGGCTGCCCACTTCGCGTACCGACATGCCCTCGGCCAGCAACTTGAGCACTGACACCTCGCGAGGGGTCAAGTCGTCCTGGTAATCCGGCACACCAGCACAGAGACGAGTGACAGAGGCCTGGCCGGTTTCAGCGGGCTGTTCACGGGCCAGAATGCGATTTTTCTGCCGGGCAATCGGTGCCAGGTAAAAAGCACTGTCGATCTTGCCCCACTGCATGCGCCGCTCGGCCTCATGCAGCAGCAGATGAGCCTTTTGTGGGTCGTGGTTGCGCGAGGCAATCTCCGCGAGCAGCAGATAGGCATTGAGTACAAAGGGTGCGCAGCAATCGCGGACCTGCAGCAACCCCGCCTGGATCACCACTTCGGCTTCGCTGCAATGCCCTTGTTGCAGCAACAACTCGCCGCGCAGGAACAGCAGCCGACCGAGCAACGGATAAGGCTGTGACGGGACCGGGGCCAGCCGGTCCAGCTCAGTGCGCAACAGTGCCTGGGCAAAGCCCGATTGCCCCCTGAGCATCATCAGGCGGACCCGGTCGGCATTGACCAGCACTTCCGATTCATGACTGCCCTGGCGCCGGGCCAACTCCAGCGACTGATCGAGCAAGGTTTGAGCTTGTGCAAGATCGCCTGTATCCATGGCAAGGCGCGCCAGGATGCAATGGCACAACAACACCGACAACCAGTCCTCGCCCCCAAGATAATCAAGGGCTGCACGGCAATGCAGGCGCGCCGGCCCGGTCTGTCCACGCAAGGCCTGCAAGGTGCCGAACAACGCCTGCCAGTTCGCCAGCAGGCGTTGATTGCGTACCGGGTCGGGCAACGGCAAAAAATGCCCCAGACGCGCCAGGCACTCGGCGGCTTCGTCCAGCCGCCCACTGAACAGCAAGGCCTTGGCGCACAGATAGATCAGACGCGGGCTGCTGTGCAACAACTGCGGCTCGATGCGCTCACGCCAATCCATCAGTTTGCTCAAGTGCCGTTCTCTGAGAATCCAGCTCAGCCACAGGCGCTCCATGTAATTGGCAGCTACCTCAGGTTGATCGGCACACAGTGCCTGCTCCACCGCGTCGTCGACATGCCCGAGCACACTGAGCAGCTGACAGGCCCGCAAGCGCAGCCGGTTCAACGGCGCACCGCTCAATTGGCTTTGCAGGGCTTGCGCCACCGCGGGTAGCAGGCGGAACCAGCCGGGTTGTTGCTCGATCGGGAACACAAAGGCCTGGCATTGCAACAGACTGTTGAACAACCGCGCTGCTTGCCGGCCTTCCCATAACTGTTCGCAGAAGTCCGCACTGACGCGGGACAAATGTGCCAGCCCGCCCATCACTTCGCGCTGCTCGTCACTCAAGCGCGACAGCAGTTCACGTTCCAGGTATTGGCCGAGCAATGGCGATGGCTGGGCATGATCCAGCGAAAGCGACAGGCGAACACCGGCGCACCACCCGCCTGTCTCATGCCAGAGTTTTCCCCTGGCCAGCGCATCGGTGTGTGGCGCAAGGGTGCCAATCAGCGATTCGAACTCATCGGGGCGAAGGGCCAGTTGTGGGGCACCGAACTCCTGCAACTGACCGGTCAGCATCAGACGCGGCAGATTCCAGTCCGGACGCTGGCGACAGGTGACCAGCACCTGCATCTGCGGGTTTTTGAGGGACAGGAGTTGGTCGAACCAGTGGTTGAGGTCGGCGGGCATATCCACGGGAAGGTCGTCGAACACCAGGCGGATCGGGCTGGATTCGTTTGTTTTTTCTGCCGACAGGAATTCGTTGCCTGCAATGGCCCCTTCGCGGGCAAGCCCGCTCCCACAGTTGACCGCGTTCCCCTGTGGGAGCGGGCTTGCTCGCGAAAGCGATAGGTCAGTCGCCGGATTACTGGAATCAAGAAACGCCAATACCCCATCCGGTGCAGTATCAACCGGCAACCCAAGCGCCCCCGCCAACGTTGCAATAAAGCGCTCCAGCGTCTGCCGCTGTCCGCCCAAAGCCATCCAGACCACCGCTCCCGGCGGCGCAATGCCTTGCAAGTACTGCTGCAACAAGGACGTCTTTCCATACCCGGCAGGCGCACAAAGCAGTTGCAAGCGACACGGCTTGCCCTCAAGTGCATCGATCAGATGCGGCCGTGGCACAAACATGGCGGACCTCGCTGATGGGGAGTAGGCACCATCATTGAGCCCGCCGCCGGATAACGCGCCACCCGCATCAGGTGGTAGGCGCCGCACAAAGCACAACGCCCTGCGAACAGGGCGTTGTCTGAAGCGCGGCAACGGGTCAGCGAATGCCGTCGTTGCGCAGCGCAGCCGGGGTGAAGTCGGTCATCTTCGCGGTCATGCCGTAGGTCGTCGCATGTCTGGACTGGTTGGTCATCGCCAGGACGTTGTAGCGACCGGCAATCAGGTCGTAGATGCCGAGCATGGAAAAGTTCGACGAACCGCGCTCGTAATCGTTGACCGCATAACCTTCCGCCACTCGCCACAGCTGCCCGCGACCGTCGTAGTGATCGACCTCGGCCAGTTGCCAGGTGTCCTCGTCGAAGTACATGTCGCGCTTGGCGTAGACGTGGCGTTGACCGGGCTTGAGCGTGGCCTGCACATGCCACACGCGGTGCAACTCGTAACGGGTCAGGTCCTGGTTGATGTGCCCCGGCTTGATGATGTCGTCGTATTTGACCTTCGGCGACTGCAACTTGTAGTTGTTGTACGGGATGTACAGTTCCTGTTTGCCCACCAGTTTCCAGTCATAACGATCCGGCGCGCCGTTCATCATGTCGGTGTTGTCGGCGGTGCGCATGCCGTCGGAACCGTTGCCCGGGCCGTCATACGCCACTTGCGGTGCACGGCGCACGCGGCGCTGACCGGCGTTGTAGACCCATGCCAGGCGCGGCTCCTTGACCTGGTCGATGGTCTCGTGGATCAGGACCACACTTCCGGCCATGCGCGACGGCGCGGTGATTTCCTGTTTGTAGTAGTACAAAACGTTATCGGCCTGCCCGGCATCGATGCCTTCCATCAACTGCGGAAAGGCCAGCTTGTCTTCGTACTCGACGATGGAATAGGAACCGTTGGTTTGCGGTGCCGCCTGGGCCGCGATACGTTCCATGTTGCCGCCGCGATAGCGGTTGGTGTGGTTCCAGTACACCTCCACACCGTTCTTCGGAATCGGGAACGGGTAATAGCGAGTCTGGGTGAAGTTCACCAGGCCGTTGCCGTCGGGGGTCAGTTCGGTGGTCACCGCACTCTTTTTGGCGAGGTCATAGATGCTCTGTGGCGACGCGGCCGTGCGTTGGGTCTTGTACACCGGGATCTTGTAGCTGTCCGGATAGCGCTTGAACATCGCCAGTTGACCCGGGGTCAGCTTGTCCTTGTACTGCTCGACGTTGGCTGCCGTGATCACGAACTGCGGCTTGTCACTGGCAAACGGATCGCCAAGAAAACCATTGTCGAGCGGCGCCGCACCGGGCTTCAGGCCACCGGTCCAGGCTGGAATGCTGCCGTTGGCATTGGCCTCTTTCTGCGCCCCCAACGGCGTCAGGGTGGTGCCCAGCTGGGCCGCTTCCTGCGGGGTGACAGCGGCCATGACCCCAGTGGCCAGCAACGACAGACTCAGTGCGCCGGCGCGCAGAATTAAACGTGCGTTCATGTTCAGTTTCCTCTGGCAGGGTTGCATCAGAAATTCACGCCGAAACTCAGCGCGGCGTAATCGCGGTCGACGTTGGTATTGAAATCACCACCGAAGTAGTTGGTGTAACTCAGGCTGGCGGTGTAGGTGTTCAGGTAGTCGGCATCGACACCGAGGCTGACCGCCTTGGAACCTTCATCGAAGTTCGGGCCGTAACCCTGGACGTCGTGGGACCAGGCAATGTTCGGCGACAGGTTGATACCGGCGATCACGTTCGGGTAATCGAGCTTGCCACGCAGGCGATAGCCCCAGCTGCTGCTGGTGTAGAAGCCATCGTTGTTGCATTCCTGCGCCGGGTTGCTGGCCGTCGCAGTGCCGGCGGCGGTGCCGCGACAGGTGGCCGCGCCTGCGACGCCCGGCAGTTCGCCAGAACCGAAGGCCGGGCTGCGACCGAAGCGCAGGTCCGTACCGTCCGCCTTGCCCAGGCCGTTGATCTTGTTGTAACCCACCTCGCCCACCAGGGTCAGGCGACTGGCACCGAACACCTGATCGAAGAACTGCGTCGCGGTCACCTGCGCCTGGGTCACCGGCATGCGCTTGTAGCCATTGACCTCGCCACCCAGGGTTCGCCCGGCGAAACCGGTGGTGATCAAGGGCGATGTGGCGCCGAAGGTCGCGGCGGACAACAGGTCGGCAGTGTTCAGTTGCAGCGGCATGTTCGGCCGGTAGCTGAGTTCCCCCCCCAGCGAAACGCCCGCGACGTTGGTCTGGAAGCTCAAGCCATACAGGCGAATGTCTTCCGGATAATCGATGAAGTAGCGGGCACTGCGCGCCGAAGCCACGCCCCCGGCCGGGTTGCTCATCTGGTTGATGCTCAGGTACGGGTTGCGGCTGTGATAGTTCATCGTATAGGCGCCGAACTCGGTGTCGTTGGCTTCCGGCACGTACCAGCGCAGGGCCAGGCCGTACTGGCCGCTGTCGCGCGCATCGTTGTCGTTGAGGCGCGGGATAAAGGCGTCATCGGTGCCTGCGGCAATGGCCGCCAAACCACCGGTGTTCTTCGCCACGCCCGGTGGCAGGTCGAGACCGGCGATCACCAGGCGGTCGTCACAGCCTTGCGGTACGCCGTCATTGCCAAAGAAGGTGCCGCAGTTGTCCACCACCGACTTGTCCCATTGCAGCTGGTAAAACGCTTCGGCGGTGATGTTGTCGGCCAGGCCCTGGGACACGTACAGCAGGTTGACCGGAATCAGGCCTTCCTTGACTTCCGCACCGGGACGACGCAAGGCGGCGACGTCGATCGGGTTGATGCTGTTGATCGAGTTGCCGATGAAGGTACTCTCGCCCCAGCTCACCACTTGCTTGCCCAGGCGCACGTTGCCGACCTGATCGCCAATCGAGTAGTTGTGGTAGACGAAGCTGTCGAGGAACATCGCGCCGGAGGACTTGGCCGCGCGATCACGCCCCGAGTCGTTGATGTCATAGAACGGGCGGCTCTCGTCCATCAGCTCGAAGTCATACCAGTATTTACCGCGCACGAAGGCACCGCTGTCACCGTACTTCAACTCCAGGTCATGCACGCCCTTGAAGATCTTCGAGAAGGTTTCACCCTTCTTGAAATTCAGGCGGTTATCGTCGGTGGTCCGGGAGGCGGACTCGCCACCTTTAACGCCCTGGGAGTTGAAGTTGGAGATGAATTGCTTGTCTGGATCAGCCGTCGACCAACTCGCCCCCATCGACAGCGACGAATCGAAATTGCCCTGAACTTCCCCGATGTTGAATTCAACAGCGTGAGCCTGATTGCTCGCACAAGAGGCAACCATCACAGCGACGGCCAGCAGACTCGGCTGGAAGACTCCGCGCATTGTTTTTGTTGTCATGCGGTTTCTCCGGTTAAGGATTAAGTGTTGGAGCGCCCATGCTAGTGGGGCTGCGGCCCGTCCCTCACACCCGAACGGGTGATTTGGGGGGGTGTTGGTCGCGAGGTTTCACGCGCTGTAACAACCTGGTATTTGCCGGGCGTTACGCTCGGTGACATTCACCCGGTAAAGCTCGGTACGCGCTTGTCGATAAAGGCCGCCACGGCTTCGCGGTGGTCGGCGGTCTGGTGCGACAGCACCTGGAACGTCGCGGACATTTCCAGCAGCGTGTCGAGCCGGGTGTGCAAGGCCTCGCGCAGCAAACGCTTGGCCAGACGCACGGCGTGAGGCGGGTTGGCAGCAATCGCACTGGCCATTTCCCGCGCCGTTTCCAGTAGTTGTCCGGCCGGTACGACGCGGGACACCAGGTTCCATTGCTCGGCCTGGCGAGCGTCGATCATTTGCCCGGTCAGGGTCAGTTCGGTGGCACGGGACAGACCGATGATCCGTGGCAACAACCAGGCGCCACCGTCCCCCGGAATGATCCCCAACTTGACGAAGCTCTCGGCAAACTTCGCCTGTTCGGACGCCACGCGGATGTCGCACATGCACGCCAGATCCAGCCCCGCGCCGATGGCCGCGCCATTGACCGCGGCGATCACCGGGACCTCCAGATTGAACAGCGCCAAGGGCAGGCGCTGAATGCCGGTGCGATATTCCTGACGCAATTGCATGCCCGACATTTGCCCATAGCGGTCCATGTCGCGCACGTTGCCGCCGGAACAAAACGCCGTGCCGGCGCCGGTGATGATCACTGCACGCACGCTGCTGTCGCGCTCAATGCGTTCGATGGCTTCGAGGAACTCCGGCACGGCACTGTTGCCGGTCAACGGATTGCGTCGCTCGGGGTCATTCATCGTCAGGGTGACGACATGACCCTCCTGTTCGTACTTCAAAAACGGGTTCATGGCTGATCCTCAAGCAGTTGGAGACGGGGTGACGTGACGCACGAATTCGCAGGCCGTGACGTTCGGCTGCGTCAGCAACGCCTGGCCGACAATCCCGTTCCAGTACGTTTCCGAACCTTCGCTGATGCGCCACTCGTGCAGGCGCCGGGTGAACAGTTGCAGGTCCAGTTCTTCGGTCACGCCGATGGCGCCGAACAATGCATGGGCGATGGCCGTGACTTGAGGCACCGCCATGCTGGTTCGCGCTTTGGCAATGGCCGTCGCCATCAGCGGCGGCACCTGCGAATCGCCGACAAACGCCAGTTCAGCGGCGATGCGCGAAGCGGCAACCTGCTCCGCCATCACGCTGAGCTGATGCTGCACCGCCTGGAACTTGCCGATGGCCTTGCCGAACTGCACGCGGTCGTTGCAGTACTCCAGCGTCATCGCAAGTGCCTGCTCCATGGCCCCGGCGATGGCGGCGGCGTGGATGGCGGCGTTGAACACCCGTACTTCCTCGCCGTTATTGCCGATGGCGCTACCGAGTGAGTCCTGCGTCCAGTACAAGGTGGCGCATTGACTGCCGTGAACGCCCGTGGGCTGACGGCGGGCCAGGCTGCAATCGAGCAGCAACAACTGGCCTTCCAGATTGACCAGCGCAAAATCGGCCATCAAGCCAAACACCACACGTGGCACGCACAACAGGCCATCGGGCTGGCGATGGGCTGTACCGGCCAGGGTCAACATGCCGCTCGGTGGCGCGCTCGGGCAGTCACGCATCAACGCGCGAGCGGCCATGCTTTGCGCCGCCGGGACCGGCAGCGCGCAGCGACCGAAGGCGACAAAAATCGGCAGCAGTGCATCGAGCGCAAGGCCCGCGCCACCGGCGACTTCCGGCGTCAGCAATTCGAGAAAACCGCTGTCTTCCAGGGTGCTCCACAACGTCGTTGCGCTGTCTGCGCTTTCCACGGCACGGACCCGCGCCGGCGTGCACAAGTCGCTGAGGATCTTTTCAATGGCTTCAGTGAACATGAAGTATTTCCTGTTGGAGGTGCATCAGCGCAGGCCAAGGCCGCGGGCGATCATGCCGCGCAGGATTTCCCGGGTGCCGCCGCGCAACGAGAAGGTCGGCGCGACCTGGTTCAGGTAGGCGACCGTGCTGTAGAGCGCCTCATCGACCGGTACATCCGGATCGGCGCTGATCGCCGCGGCAATCGCCGCCGGGATCGCCTGCTCGAATTCGGTGCCGATGTCCTTGACCAGTGCGGCTTCCACCACCGGGCTTTGACCCCGTGCGAGCAGTGCGGTCAGTGCCAGCGACAGGTTGCGCAGGCAGGTGAGCTGGCTGAGAAAACTACCGAGCAACGCAGTCTCCTGGGCCGTCGCGCCTGTGCGCCGCAACGTCTCGGCCCACAGGTCGAGCAACACGATGCTGGAGTAGAAACGCTCCGGCCCGCTGCGCTCGAACGCCAGTTCGGCGTTGACCTGTTTCCAGCCACTGCCCTCCTCGCCCACCAACGCGTCTTCGCCGAGCAAGACGTCGTCGAAGGCCACTTCGGAGAAATGCGCGTCACCGGCCAGGTCAACGATGGGACGCACGCTGATGCCCGGCTGCTTGAGGTCGATGATGAATTGCGACAGCCCGTTTTGACGGTCCTCGGGCGCACCACTGGTGCGCACCAGGGCGATCATGTAGTCGGCGTGATGGGCGTTGGTGGTCCAGATCTTGCGCCCGCTCAGGCGCCAACCTTCCGGGCAACGGGTGGCACGGCTGCGCACACTGGCCAGGTCCGAACCCGAGTTCGGTTCGCTCATGCCGATGCAGAAAAACGCCTGGCCGGCGCAGATGCGCGGCAGGAAAAAATCCTTCTGTGCATCGCTGCCGAACTTCAGGATCAACGGCCCGCTCTGGCGGTCGGCGATCCAGTGTGCCGCCACCGGAGCACCGGCAGACAGCAGCTCCTCCACCAACACAAAGCGACTGAACGCATCCAGTCCGGCACCGCCATAAGCGGCGGGCAAAGTCAGGCCGACCCAGCCGCGCTGCGCCAGTTGCCGACTGAAACCTGCATCGAAGCCGGTCCAGCTGCGCGCTCGCACACTCGCCGAAACCCTTGGCAGATGCTCGGCCAGAAAAGCCTTGACCTCAGCACGAAAGGCTTCTGCGTGTGGCGGCAGCGCGGTCAGGCGAAAGGCGTCGAGCAAGCTGCTCACCGGGCACCTCCACTGACTTTGCCGTACAGCGTCACTACGCATGCACCGCCCAGCCCGAGGTTATGGGCCATGGCCAGGCGCGCACCGTCGACCTGCCGCTGCTCGGCATTTCCACGCAATTGCTGGGTCAGCTCGTAGCACTGCGCCAAACCGGTCGCACCCAACGGATGCCCCTTGGAAAGCAGACCGCCGGACGGATTGATCACGATCTGCCCGCCGTAGGTGTTGTCGCCATCCATCACGAACTTCTCGGCCCCGCCCTCGGGGCAGAAACCCAGCGACTCGTAGCAGATCACTTCGTTCTGGGCGAAGCAGTCGTGCAGTTCGCAGACGTCGATGTCCTGTGGACCGACGCCAGCCTTCTCGTATACCTGGCCCACGGCGGCGTGGGTCATGTGGGTGCCCACCCAGTCGAGCATCGACGGTTTTTCGAAGTTGAAGGCTTCGGGGGTGTCGGTGGTCATGGCCTGGGCGACAATTTCCACATCGCGGCGCAGGCCATGTTTTTTCGCAAAACGCTCGGACACCAGGATCGCCGCCGCGCCGCCACAGGTCGGCGGGCAGGCCATCAAGCGGGTCATGACGCCTGGCAGAATCACCGGGTCGTTCATCACGTCTTCGACGCTGAGCACCTTGCGAAACAATGCAAGCGGGTTGTTGGCGGCATGACGGCTGGCCTTGGCGCGCACAGCGGCGAAGGTTTCCATTCTGGTGCCGTATTTCTGTATGTATTCGCGCCCGGCACCACCGAAGGTACGGATGGCCTGAGCCATGCCATCCATATCGGCGGTAAGACCATGCAGGATCGGCAGGAAACGTTCGCGGGTCGGCGGGCGGTCGTCCCAATGGGATTTCAACGCACCGGCCTGCATCTGCTCGAAACCCACCGCCAGTACGCAATCTACCGAGCCGGATTCGATGGCCTTGCGCGCCAGGTACAACGCGGTGGAGCCGGTCGAGCAGTTGTTGTTGACGTTGACCACCGGGATCCCGGTCATGCCGACTTCGTAGAGCACCGTCTGGCCGCAGGTGGAATCGCCGTAGACGTAACCGGCGTAAGCCTCCTGGACCAGGTTGTAATCGATCGCCGCATCGGCCAGGGCGCGACGCACCGCTTCGGCGCCCATCTGCACATAGGTCGGGCTCTCGCTGGGCTTGCGGAACGGGATCATGCCGACGCCGGCAACCAGTACTTTTTCGCTCATGGTGTCACCTGAAAAAATGCGGGAAAAGGAATCACAACTGGCGCGCGATGAGTTCGCGCAGCACTTCGCTGGTGCCACCGAAGACACGCGTCACGCGCATGTCGACGAAGGCGCGGGCGATCGGGTACTCCATCATGTAGCCGTAGCCGCCATGCAGCTGGACCATGTCGTCGATGCACTTCCACAGCGTTTCGGTGGCCAGGAGCTTGGCGATGGCCGACTCCTGCACCGTGAGGCGACGACGCATGTGCTCACTGATGTAGTGGTCGATGGTCAGGCGCACGGCCGTGGCCTGCGCCTTGATGTCCGCGAGCTTGAATTTGGTGTTCTGGAAGTCCCAGACGGTCTGGTTGAACGCCTTGCGGTCCTTCACGTACTCGACGGTCTGCTCCAGCAGGCGTTCGAGCTTGGCGGCGCTGTACAGGGCGATCACCAGGCGCTCTTGCGGCAACTCTTCCATCAGGTGCATGAAGCCCTTGTTCTCTTCACCGAGCAGGTTGCCCACCGGCACACGGACATCGTCGAAGAACAGCTCGGCGGTGTCGGCGGCATGCTGGCCGACCTTGTCCAGCTTGCGCCCGCGGCGGAACCCTTCACGGTCGCACTCGACCATGATCAGGCTGCAGCCCTTGGCCCCGGCACTCGGGTCGGTCTTGCACACGACCACCACCATGTCGCAGGTCAGGCCGTTGCTGATGAAGGTCTTGCTGCCGTTGATCACCCACTCGTCGCCGTCACGCACGGCGGTGGTGCGGATCGCCTTGAGGTCGGAACCGGTGCCCGGCTCGGTCATCGCGACGGCCAGTACGGTTTCGCCGGTGCAGATTTTCGGCAGCCATTTCTGCTTCTGCTCTTCGGTGCCCAGACGCACGATGTAGGGCGCGACGATGTCCGAATGCACGCCCAGGCTCCAGCCCGAAACCCCGGCGCGGTACAGCTCTTCGATCAACACCGCCGAGTGCCCGAAATCACCACCGCCACCGCCATATTCGGTGGGCACGGTGAGGCACAACAGGTTATGGCGGCCAGCCTTGAGCCAGGTTTCCCGGTCGACCTGCCCGGCCTCGTCCCACTGCGCCTGTTTGGGCAGGCACTCACGCTCGAAGAAACGCCGCGCGGTGTCGCGCAGCATTTCGTGGTCTTCACGGTAGACGGTACGGTTGATATGCATCAGGATCTCCAGTGGGTTGCCAGGCAAGGCTTGCGCCTGGTTCGTGGAACCACTGTATTGGCGGGGGGGGGGGTCGTGAAGCCACCCGGATCGGGTAGCGAATTGAAGGTGGTTGAACAGTGAAGTTCGGGGATGCAAATCGGCCCCCTGTGGGAGCGGGCTTGCTCGCGAAAGCAGTGTGTCAGTCGACGCACATCTTGAATGTGGGTCCGCCTTCGCGAGCAAGCCCGCTCCCACAGGGTCTTGGTGGTGCAGTTAGGGGGGCTACTTGCGCAGTTCGCGCTTGAGGACTTTGCCGGCGGCCGACAGCGGCAGTTCGTCGCGAAACTCAACGGTTTTCGGGCATTTGTAGGGGGCGATGAACTCGCGGCAGTACCTGCGTAATTGCTCGGCATCGACCTGGGCACCGGGCTTGCGCACCACCACCGCGTGCACCGCCTCGCCCCACTGTTCATGGGGAACGCCGATCACCGCGCACAGCGCCACGGCCGGGTGCCGCGCCAGGACGTTTTCGACTTCCGCCGAGTAAACATTTTCGCCACCGCTGACGATCATGTCCTTCAAGCGGTCGACGATGAACAGGTATCCCTGCTCATCCATCCGCGCGGCATCGCCGGTGTACAACCAGCCATCTCGCAATGCCTTGGCCGTTTCCTCGGGCTTGTTCCAGTAACCCTGCATGATGTTCGGCCCGCGCACGATGATCTCGCCCACCGTGCCACGCGCAACTTCCTGACCTTGCGGGTCGACGATCTTCACGTTGACCCCCAGCCCGCCGCGCCCGACCGAACGCGACAAACCACTCTTGCGTGCCTGCGGCGTGTGATTGCACGGCAGATTGCTCGACACCACCGGGCAGGCCTCGGTCAGCCCGTAGGAATGAGAAAGCTCGAGATCCGGAAGCCGGACCAACACCTGTTCCACCATTTCGCCAGCGCTGGGTGACGCTCCGTAGGTCAGGCGTTTCAGGCAACTGAGGTCATGGCGATCGAAGTCCGGATGGGCCAGCAGCGCCAGGATCATGGTCGGCACCAGCAGCGTCTCGGTGATCCGTTCCCGCTCGATCACCTGCAGCACTTGGGC
Source organism: Pseudomonas sp. ACN5 (assembly GCF_002303975.1). Classification (NCBI taxonomy): domain Bacteria; kingdom Pseudomonadati; phylum Pseudomonadota; class Gammaproteobacteria; order Pseudomonadales; family Pseudomonadaceae; genus Pseudomonas; species Pseudomonas sp. ACN5. Next base: position 151,350 of record NZ_MRCP01000015.1, read on the forward strand.
CGCGTCGAAACTCGACAGCAGCACATGGCTTTCACCGGCCATGAACTGAATCAGTGCCCGAGCCATGCCAGCGACATGGAACAGCGGCGCCACGTGCAGCAGTCGACCGTCACGGATAGGCGGCATGTCGACCATGCGCGGCATGCACGCTGACCACAGGTTCAAATGCGACTGCATCACGCCCTTGGGAAAGCCGGTGGTGCCGCCGGTGTACATGATGCAGGCGAGGTCTTCACCGCCGCGCCCGGCGTCTTCGACCGGCGCGGCCTGGGCAATCAGTTGCTCGAAACCCAGCATGCCCACCGGCACTTCGCCCTCGCCGGCATAGATAAACCGTGGCACATGGCGGGCACTGATGCGGATCTTCTCGGCCAATGGTGCAAAGTGTTCGTCGACGATAAGGATGCCGGTACTGCAATCGTCCAGCGAATAGACGATCTCCTGCACGCTCCAGCGGATGTTCACCGGGTTGAGCACCCCGCCGCCCCACCACACGCCCATGATGTACTCCAGATAGCGGTCGGAGTTGAGCGCCAGCATGCCGACCCGATCGCCGGCCGTCATGCCCAGACTCTGCAAGGCACCCGCCAGGCGAGCGACGCGATCACCAAACTGGCGATAGGTCCGACGGCGATCACCGAAAACCGTCGCGAGCTGAACCGGGTTCTGTTGCAACGTGCGTTGCAGGCATTGGGTCATGTACATGGCATCTGGCCCTTCCAGGGGGTGAAGACGCCGTTGGCACGTAACACCAGGCGCTCGCCGACCTTCAACAGGCAGCTGGCATTGATGAAGGTGCCGCCGCTCTTGAGCACTTGCACATGCGCCTCCAGCCAGTCTCCTTCGCGCACCGGACCGAGGTAATCGACGTTCAGGTTGACCGTCACGGCCACCGACTGCGACACCGAAAGGCGCCGCAAAATGACGCCGAACGCGCTGTCCGCCACCGTGGCGAGAAAGCCGCCGTGGGCGATGCGCACGTAATTGAGATGCTGCGGTTCGAGGCGCACCGCCAGGATCGGCAGCGTTTCATGCACATAAAAGTCGCCGCAACAGCGCAAAAAACCCGAGCGTTGTTCCAGCGCGCAGAAGCCCTCGGGAATCAATGCGCCACCGTTCACTTGTGGCATCAGCTGACACCCCGATCCTTGCCGGCCCAAAACGGTTCGCGCAGATCGCGTTTGAGCACCTTGCCAGCGCCAGACAGCGGCAACGCGGTGCGGAACTCGACCGACTTCGGCGTCTTGTAGCCCGCGATCTGCCGCCGGCAATGCTCGATGATCGCGGCGCCCGCGGCTTCGTGATCGGGCTTGAGCACGATCACCGCATGCACCGCTTCGCCCCACTGCGCGCAGGGAATGCCGATCACTGCGCAGGCGGCGACGGCCGGGTGACTGGAAATCGCGCTTTCGACTTCACCCGAATAAACGTTTTCGCCACCGCTGACGATCATGTCCTTGAAGCGGTCGACGATGTAGATATAGCCGTCGTCGTCCATGTAGGCGCCGTCACCGGTGTGCATCCAGCCGCCACGCAGCGCCTGGGCGGTTTCTTCGGGTTTGTTCCAGTAGCCGAGCATGATGTTCGGGCCACGGACCAGCACTTCACCGACCGTGCCGCGCGGCACCTCGTTGTCGTGTTCGTCGACGATGCGCACGGTCACGCCCAGCCCTGGCCGCCCGGCCGAGCGCAGGCGACCATTGGCAATGCCTTCGGCGCTGTGGTTTTGCGGACCGTTGGCGCAAATCGGCGGCGCCGCTTCGGTCATGCCGTAGCCCTGGGTGAACTCGACGTTGGGCAACGCCTTGAGCGCCAACTCCAGCAAGGGCACGGCAATCGGTGAGGCGCCGTAGGTGAGGCTGCGCAGGCAGCTCAGCTCATGCCTGGCGAAATCCGGGTGCATGATCAAGGCCTGTAGCATGGTCGGCACGATCAGGATGTCGGTGATGCGCTCGCGCTCGATGGTACGCATCACGTCCAGGGCATCGAAGGCCGGGACGAAAATGCTCGGCAGACCGAGCAGCGAGATCAGGATGACCCGCGACAGCGCCGCCAGGTGGAACATCGGCGCGATGTGCAGGGTCAGGGCATCCGCCGGCACTGGCACATCGGCCGCACGGGCCACGGCAGCGGTCCACAGGTTCATGTGCGACTGCATCACGCCCTTCGGCCGGCCGGTCGTGCCGCCGGTGTACATGATGCTCGCCAGGTCATCACCGCCGCGAAAGGCGTCGTCCACCGGCGTAGCTTCACGAATCAGTTGCTCATAGGACAGCATGCCTTGCGGCAATGGACCGTCGCCGATATGAATCAGCATTGGCCGTACCTTGGCGCTGCCGGCGATGTCTTCGGCCATGGGCAGGAAGGTGTCGTCGATCAGCAGGATGCGCGTGTCACAGTCGTCCAGCGAGTAGACGATTTCCGGCACGCTCCAGCGAATATTGACCGGGTTGACCACGCCGCCGCCCCACCAGGTTGCCAGGAAATACTCAAGGAACCGGTCGGAGTTCAGGCCCAACAGGCCGACGCGGTCGCCGGTCTGCATCCCCAGTTGCTGCAAGGCCCCGGCCAGACGAGCCACCCGCTCGGCCAGTTCGGCATAGGTGCGGCGGCGGTCGCGAAAGACCGTCGCCACGGCATGGGGACGTTGCTGCAACACGCGGTGCAGGCCTTGGGTCAAATACATGGGGTTCTCCTGTGAATTATTGTTGTCAGGTCAGGACGAATGCGGCGCTTGCCTGTTGCGTCAGGTGCCGGTGTACTTCGGTGAACGCTGCTCGGCCTGGGCCATGCGCCCTTCGGCGTGATCTTCACTGTCGCGCAGCAACCCCCAGTGCAGATGGGCCTGGGTGACAAAGTCCCGGGGTGCGAGGTGGGCGGTCTGCAAGGCCAGGCGCTTGATCGACTGCACCGCCAGCGGGCCATTGGCGGCAATGCGCCCGGCCAGATCCAGCGCCGCCGGCAGCAGACGGTCCTGGGGCAGCAGCTCTATGATCAAACCGATGTCCAAAGCCTCCTGCGCGCCGATCGACTCCCCGGTCAGGGCCATTTTCATCGCGTGTGCCGCCGGGATCGCACGAAGCAGGTACTGCACGCCGCCGGCCGCCGGAATGGTCGCGTCGCACACTTCAGGCAAGCCGAAGGTAGCGCCGCACGAAGCGATACGCAGATCGCATTGCAGCGCCAGTTCAAGACCGCTTCCCAGGCAGGCACCATTGATGGCGGCAACCACCGGTTTCCAGATGTCCAGGTCGCTGAGGTCGAACAGTCGGCTGTAGCCACCCTCCTCGGCTTCGGTCTCGCGACTCTTGAGGGTGCCGGCGACGAAACCCGATGCGGCCAGCAGCGACTCCTTGTGGCTCGCGCCGCTGCAAAATGCACGTTCGCCGGCACCGGTCAGGACGATGACCCGCACCTGTTCGTCATCCTGGCAGGCGCCCAGGGTCTTGCGCAGGTGCATCAAATCGCTGAGGGTCAGCGCGTTGTTCGACTGTTGCGCATCGAGCGTGACAAGTGCCACGTGATCGATGATCTTGAACTGAATGGCCATGGGTGACTCCTGCGCTGCACGGATCTTTATGTTTTTTCGGGGCGAACGCGCTCAGGCGCGCCATCCCAGACCCAGCGCACGCAAGCGCTCGATGGCCGCTGCGTCGTAGCCCCAGTCGCGCAGTGCGTCGCCGCCGTGTTCGCCACGCTCGGGAGCGGGTTTCGGTTGCGCCGATGGCGTGCCAAGGAAACGCGGAGCCGGGACCGGCTGCACCACCCCGTCGACCTCGATGAAGCTGCCACGGGCAACGCCGTGGGGATGCCGGGCGGCTTCGACAAGCCCCAGCACCGGTGCAACGCAAGCATCGCTGCCTTCGAACGCGGCCACCCACTGCTCGCGGGTACGGTCCAGGAAGGCAGCGGTGAAGGCCTCACGCAGCCGAGGCCAGCCAGCCTGGTCGTGCTGATTGGGCAAGTCGGCGTTGGACAGTCCGAGAATTTCCAGCATCTGCGCATAGAAGCGCGACTCGATCGGCCCGATTGCCATGTACTGGCCGTCGCGGGTTTCGTAGGTGTCGTACCAGGGCGCGCCGCCGTCGAGCAGGTTGCTGCCGCGCTGTTCTTTCCAGTGCCCGCCGGCGAGCAGGCCCCAGATCACCGAACCCAGTTGCGCCGCACCTTCGGTCATGGCCGCGTCGACCACCTGGCCGGCGCCGCCGCGCTGCACGTTGACCAGCGCCGCCAGCACGCCCATAGCCAGCAGCATGCCGCCACCGCCGTAGTCGCCCACCAGGTTCAGCGGCGGCACCGGTCGCCCACCGGCCGGGCCGATGCTCGACAACACACCCGCCAAGGCGATGTAGTTCAGGTCATGCCCGGCGCGGTCGGCCATCGGGCCGGTCTGGCCCCAACCGGTCATCCGCGCATAGACCAGGCGCGGATTGCGTTCGAGCGCGATGTCAGGGCCAAGACCCAGGCGCTCCATCGTGCCGGGGCGAAACCCTTCAATCACCACATCGGCACGTTCGATCAGTTCCAGCGCAGCGGCGACACTGTCCGGGCGCTTCAAGTCGAGGGTGACCGAACGCCGATTGCGCCCAGTAATATCGGCACGCTTGCCTTCCAGCTTCGGCCCCAGGTCACTGGCCTTCTGCGGGCGGTCGATGCGCACCACGTCGGCCCCCATGTCGGCCAACAGCATGGTGCCAAACGGCGCCGGCCCGATTGCCTCAAACTCCACCACCCGAATGCCACTCAGTACGCCCATTGCCAACGCTCCACTGTTCTGACGGAGCGCCACAGCACTCCTATTCTTGTGCCTTCCAGTAGACCAATCCGTTGATCGACGACCACCACCCACATCGGGTGGTGGCCGCCAAAGACAGGGTCATGCCACCCATGCCCTGGGTTACACTCGATGAGATTCGACGCACCCACAAAACAAGAAAGAATCGGACAGCCCCATGGATAAACACCGCAAGTCCAATGCATCGGCCCCCCATGCCAGCCAGGTCTTCAATCCGGTTCAGTCCCCGATCGTCAGCACCAAACTGATTCCGCCGCGCAGCACCGGGCGCCTGATTTCCCGCGAACGCCTGCAGGATCAAATGCTCAAGGCCCGACGCCTGCGCTGCATCGTGCTCAAGGGGCCGGCCGGCTGCGGCAAGACCTCGACCCTGATCGCCTGGCGCCAGGCGCTGTTGCCGTTGGGGTTCGACGTGGCGTGGCTGACGCTGTCGGCGGACGACAACGAACTGACGCGTGTTCTTGACTACCTGCTGGCAAGCCTCGGCCAAATCGACCCGGCGCTGGTGCGGGACGCGACTCAACTGGAAGGTCGCGGCATCGACAGCGAGGCCGTTGAGCGCACCGTCATCACCCTGGTGCGCAGCATTGCCAGCCGTGGCCGTGAACTGGTGCTGGTACTCGACGACCTGCACCACCTGACCGACGTGGGCATTCACCAGGCCCTGCAATGGCTGATCGACTACGCCCCGGCCAACCTGCACCTGGCGCTGGTATCGCGCAGTGCCGTGCCTTTGTCCCTGGCGCGGTTGCGCAGCCAGGAACTGGTACTCGAGTTGAACCTGCGGGACTTGCGCTTCACGGCGGTCGAGTCCGAACAGTTCCTCAAGGCGCAGTTGGGCGAGGTCAATGCCCGCGACGCCAGGATGATGCATGAGCTGACCGATGGCTGGGTCGCCGGCCTGCAACTGCTCGCCGTCAGCCGCAAAAAGAACCGCCCGCCTGCCACCCCTGACGCCACGTCAGTGCACACGCAACTGCGGGACGATCAAGCCTTCGCCAAATTTTTCGAAGTCGAAGTGCTGTCTCACCTGTCGCCGACCGACCTCGACCTGCTGCTGCTCATGGCCGTGTGCAATCGATTCTGCGCCTCGTTGTGCGCCGCTCTCAGCGGCCACCCCCAGGCGGTTGCCGAAGCGAATGCGCTACTGACGCGCATGGAGCGGGACAACCTGTTCCTGATCCCGGTGGACAGCGCCGAACGTGAAACCTGGTATCGCCTGCACCCGTTGTTGCGCGAAACCCTGCTCAAGTATTTCGACTCCCGCAGCCAGGCCGAGCAACATGCGGTGCACGTGCGGGCGTGGCACTGGTTCCGTGACCATAATCACCTGGATGAAGCGGTGCACCATGCGGTCATGGGCGGCGACCCGGCTGCCGCCGCCGACCTGGTGGAGCAACACGCCGAGGCGCTCTACGCCCATGGCGACCTGCGCATGTTGATCGAGCTGGTACGGCTGTTGCCGGTCGAACAGGTACAGGCCCGGGTCAAGCTGCGCATCCTCAAGGCGCGGATGCAGCTGTATGCCAGGGATTTCGTGGCCTGCAGCGCCAGTCTCGAACAGCTGTTTCGCGACGTTCCCGAGAGCGAAGTCCATGACCACTTCATGATCTCGCTGCTGCGCGCCTCCCTGGCCCTGCAACGGGATGACACCGACGCGGCCATGACGGTCCTGCCGCAACTGCTCAACCCGCCGCCGGGCAGCAACAGCGTGGCCATCGGCTCCTGCGCCAACATCCTGTCCTGGCTGTACATGCACCGCGGCGAATACGAAAAGGCCCGGCAGGTACAACTCGACCGGCCGAACCTGCTGATCAATGGCGAACCGCTGCTGGGGACCACGGCCGGCAGCCTTCAGGGTCGTTGCATGATTGGCTTGAGCCTGGCCCTTGAAGGCCAGATGACTCAGGCGGAAAGGGTTTACCGCGACGTGCTGCATGAGGCCGGCCAATGTGGCAAGGCCGGTGCCGACGCGACTTATCTCTCCGCCGCGCTGCTCGGTGAGGTGCTGTACGAAACCAACGATGTCGACGCCGCGTTCAAAATGCTCTCGGGCTGGATCGACATTCTCGAACGGATTTCGATTCCCGATTCCGTCCTGCGTGTGCTGCAAGTGTTATGGAATGTGCAATGGCTGGCAGGTAACCATCAAGAAGCCCTGGCGTTTGTCGAGCGGCTGGATGAGTACGCGATCAAACTCGGTCTGGAGCGCCTGCAAGCCTACTGCCTGACCTGGCAAGTGCGCTGGTTGCTGATTCTCGGGGAGACGGCACAAGCCCAGACCAAACTGGCGCGCCTGGAAGCCATCGACGCGCGTCACCCGGATGCCGGGCACACGGCCCTGAAGGAAATCCACATCCTGGCCGAGAATGCCCGCGCTCGCTGGCAATTGGTCCAGGGTGATCTGGACGGGGCTTGCGATCGCATAGAACGATTGATCGAAACCTGCGACCGGCATCGTCGCCAACTCGGGGCAACGCGCCTGCTGGTGCTCAGCGCCGTGATCGAGTCCGAACGCGGCAACCATGAACAGGCACGGATCAAAGTCATCGAAGCCTTGCGCCGAGGTCAACGCTTTGGCCTGGTGCGCAGCCTCCTCGACGCCCATCCGGATGGCTTGAAACTGATCTGCGATATCGCCGCCCGCGAAGTCCTGGACCCGGTGCTGGCGTTTTATGTCGAGCGCTTGCAGGCGGCCGAGGCCACGACCCCGGCGATCTCGAAGGTCAAACCTGCGACAACGGCCACCAGCAAACCGTTGACGGCCGGGATCGAACCGTTGAGCGAGCGGGAAATCGAAGTCGTGCGCCTGCTGGCCCAGGCCCTGCCCAACAAGAAAATCGCCCGCGCCTTGGGGCTCTCGCCGGAAACCGTGAAATGGCACCTGAGCCATATCTACAGCAAGCTCGGCGTCAGCAGCCGCGATGAAGCGGTGGCCCGGGTGCGCGATCTGGAATCCCAGGATGACAGCAACGTCCACCCCTGAAATCCTGTAGGAGCTGCCGCAGGCTGCGATCTTTTGACTTTGTTTTTCAAGAACAAGATCAAAAGATCGCAGCCTGCGGCAGCTCCTACATGGATTATTTGGCACCTCCGCCGTCGTGTTTTTTTCCCTGCCACCCGGCTCGGGTGGCGTTCGTATCAGCCCCCCAACCTATCGTAACCCTCAGATCACAGGCGCAGTCCGCGCCTTGCGTAAGCGCTCGGCCCAAGGCCGGCCTGCCATGTTTGAGGAGACTTGCGTGCACATCGCCCGAACCGTTTTCCGCGACGACCATGAGATGTTCCGCACCACCGTGCGACGCTTTTTCGAACGCGAATGCCTGCCGCGCCAGGCCGCCTGGGACAAGGCCGGCCAGGTCGACCGCGAGACCTGGCTCAAGGCCGGCCGCGAAGGCTTGCTCGGCATCACCCTGCCCACCGAATACGGTGGCGGCGGCGGTGATTTCGGTCACTGCGCGGTGTTCAACGAGGAGTTCGCCCGGGCCGGCGTGAGTGGCGCCTACTTCGGCATGCATTCGGACGTCATCGCCCCGTACATCAATCGCTGCGGTAACGAAGAACAGAAACAGCAGTGGCTGCCGGGCATTTGCTCGGGCGAGATCATCCTGGCCATCGCCATGACCGAGCCCGGCACCGGCAGCGACCTCAAGGCCGTGCGCACCACCGCCGTGCGCGATGGCGACGAATACGTGATCAACGGCAGCAAGACCTTCATCAGCAACGGCCTGACCGCCGACCTGGTCATTGTCGTGTGCAAGACCGACCCGGCCGCCGGCGCCAAGGGCATCAGCCTGATCGCCGTGGAAGCCAGCCGCGCCGGCTTCAAGCGCGGGCGCAAACTGGAGAAAGTCGGCCAGGCCGCCGCCGACACCGCCGAGCTGTTCTTCGACAACGTCCGCGTGCCCGTCGGCAACCGCCTCGGCGAGGAAGGCCTGGGCTTTACCTACCTGATGGGCGAACTGCCCCAGGAGCGCTTCTCCATTGCCGTGTCCGCCGCCGCCAAGCTGGAGCGCCTGCTGGAGCAGACCCTCGAGTACGTGAAGGACCGCAAGGCTTTCAACCAGACCGTCTGGGACTTCCAGAACAGCAAATTCAAGCTCGCCGACATCAAGGCCCAGGCCACCGCCATGCGGGTGATGGTCGACTACTACCTGGGCGAGCACATGCGCCGGCGCCTGACCCTGGAAGAAGCGGCCATCGCCAAGCTCTTCACCACCGAGACCCTGTGGAAATGCATCGATGACATGGTCCAGCTGCACGGTGGCTACGGCTACATGATGGAGTACCCGATCGCCCGCGCTTTCGTCGACTCACGGGTCAATCGCATCTACGGCGGCACCAGTGAAGTCATGCGCGAAATGATCGCGCGCAAGCTCTGAACCTCTCAAACAACAAGGAAAACAACGATGAGCAATAAAGTGTTCGTTGCTGGCGTCGGCATGATCCAGTTCAAGAAACCGGGAACCAACGAGCCCTACGACGTCATGGGTGAACAGGCGATCCGCCAGGCCCTGGCCGATTCGGGTGTGGATTTCAATGACATCCAGCAGGCCTACGCCGGTTATGTCTACGGTGACTCCACCTGCGGCCAGAAAGCCCTGTACCGCGTGGGCATGACCGGCATTGCGCTGATCAACGTCAACAATAACTGCGCCACCGGCTCCAGCGCCCTGTTCCTCGCTCGCCAGGCGGTACAAAGCGGCGCGGTGGACTGTGCCCTGGCGTTTGGCTTCGAACACATGAACCCGGGCGCCTTGAAATCCGCCTGGACCGATCGCGCACCGGCCACCGAACGTGCCCTGGTGCTGGCCAACGAACTGATCGGCATGCCTGACCTGCCCAATGCCATCCGCCAGTTCGGCGGCGCCGGCTACGCGCACATGCACAAGTACGGCACCCGACTGGAAACCTTCGCCAAGATCCGCGCCAAGGCCAGCCGTCACGCCGCCAATAACCCGCTGGCGGTGTTCCGCAACGTGGTGAGCAGCGAAGAAGTCATGGCCGCCCCGATGTTGTGGGAAGGCGTGATGACGCGATTGATGGCCTGCCCGCCGACCTGTGGCGCTGCCGCGGCCATCGTGGTGTCCGAAGCGTTCGCGAAAAAGCACGGCCTGCGCACCGACGTATTGATGGCAGGCCAGGCGCTGACCACTGACCTGCCGAGCACCTACGACGCCAGGGACATGATCCGCGTGGTCGGATTCGACATGACGCGCATGGCGGCGGATATCGCCTACAACCAGGCCGGCATCGGCCCCCAGGACATCGACGTCATCGAACTGCACGACTGCTTCGCGCAGAACGAACTGTTGACCTATGAAGGCCTGGGCCTGTGCGCCGAAGGCGGCGGCGAGCGACTGGTCAACGATGGCGACAACACCTATGGCGGCAAATGGGTGACCAATCCGTCCGGCGGCCTGCTCTCCAAGGGCCACCCGCTGGGCGCCACCGGACTGGCCCAGTGCTTTGAACTGACCCACCAATTGCGCGGCACCGCCGAACAACGCCAGGTGCAGGACGCGCGTATTGCGGTGCAGCACAACCTCGGCCTGGGCGGCGCCTGCGTGGTCACCGTTTACCAGAAAAACTGACGCGCCCGCAGAGCTTAGGAGCCATGCAGATGATCGACAAGAAACACATCGGCAGACAACTGCCCGCTTTCCTCGTGACCGCCGAAGCCGGGCAATTGCGCTTCTTCGCCAAGGCCACCGGTGAAAGCAACCCGGTTTACTTTGACGAACAGGCCGCACGCGATGCCGGGTATCCCAACCTGCCGCTGCCGCCGACCTTTCTGTTCTCGCTGGAGTTCCAGATTCCTTCGAACGCCTGGCGTGACGAACTGGGCATCGTCACCGCGCGCATTTTGCACGGCGAAGAATCCTTCCGTTATCACCGCATGGCCCATGCCGGCGACACCTTGCGCTTCGATGTGCGCATCGCCGACATCTACGACAAGAAAGGCGGCGCCCTGGAATTCGTGGTGCGCGAAACCCGAGTCACCAATCAGCACGGTGAGCACGTTGCGGACCTGCGCAGCGTGCTTGTGCAGCGCAACAGCTGAAGCGGAGAACACTGATGAACGCGATTAGCCTGGAAAAAATCAACGTCGGCGACACCCTGCCAGCACTGGCCCTGCCGCCGATCAACCGCACCACCCTGGCCCTGTTCGCCGGTGCATCGGGTGATCACAACGCCATCCACATCGACACCGATTACGCCCGCCGGGCCGGCATGCCCGACGTGTTCGCCCACGGCATGCTGTCGATGGCCTACCTCGGTCGCCTGCTGACCCAGTGGGTCGATCAGCGCCAGTTGCGCGAGTTCGGCGTGCGCTTTCTCGGCATCACTCACCTGGGTCACCAAATCACCTGCACCGGCACGGTCGTCGAGCGCTTCGAGGTCGAGGGCGAGCAACGGATCAAGGTCGAAGTGCGCACCACCAATCAATACGGCGAGACCAAGATCGTTGGCGACGCCGTGATCGCTCTGTAAACAAAACTGATCACTGAGGAGCAACACCCCATGGCAAAACTCGAAGGCAAAGTCGCACTGGTCACCGGTTCCGGTCGTGGCATCGGTCAACAGATCGCCCTGAAACTGGCGAGCGAAGGCGCGCGCATCGTCATCAACGACCTGGACGCCGACCCGGCCCACGAGACCGCTGAAATGATCCGCAAGCTGGGTGGCGAAGCCGCCGTCTGCCACGGTAACGTCAGCGCCCCGGACTTCGGCGACCGCTACGTCAAGACCGCGATGGACAACTTCGGCGCCATCGACATCATCGTCAACAACGCCGGCTACACCTGGGACGACGTGATCCAGAAGATGAGCGACGAGCAGTGGTACGCCATTCTCGATTGCCACATGACCGCGCCCTTCCGCATCCTGCGGGCGGCCTACCCGATCATCAAGGCCCAGGCCCAGGCCGATGCGGCGGCAGAGCGCGAGGTGTTCCGCAAAGTGGTGAACATTTCTTCGGTGTCGGCCCTCAACGGCAACGCCGGGCAGATGAACTACTCCTCGGCCAAGGCCGGCGTCATCGGCATGACCCGTGCGCTGGCGCGTGAATGGGGTCGTTTCAAGGTCAACGTCAACGCCGTGGCCTTCGGTTTCATCGAAACCCGCATGACCAAGGCCGACGCCCATGCCGGCGCCACGGTGAACATCGAAGGTCGTGACATCCGTGTCGGCATCAGCCCGGAAGCCGCCAAGTCGTTCGCCCAACGCAACCCGTTGGGTCGTCCGGGCACCGTGCAGGAAGCGGCCGATGCGGTGTACCTGTTCTGCTCGCCGGAGTCGAACTACATCACGGCGCAGACCATCGCGGTGGCCGGCAATCTGCAATAAGCACAAAGCGATAAGCAGCAGGTAAAAACCACTGTGGCGAGGGAGCTTGCTCCCGCTGGGGCGCGAAGCGGCCCCGAAAAAACGGGCCTGCTTCGCAGCCCAACGGGACGGTGCGGCGATCCGACAAGCTCCCTCGCCACAAAAAGCTCCTGCGCCACAACTTCGCTTGAGTTTTGATGACCGCAGGATCACTCCCATGAACATGACTGAAAGCAACATCCGCCTGGCCGCCATCAAACTGATCTCGCGCAACGGCTTCGGCTCGATGAGCCTGCGCCAGCTCGCCACTGAAGCCGGCATCAACGCCTCGACGCTGTACCTCTACTACAAAGGCAAAAACGAACTGCTGCTGGAGCTGATTCTCGAGTATTTCCAGGGGGTGTCCCGGGAGTGGGCACGACATCGCCCCAAAAAGTCCGTGACCGCCGATATCAAACTGCTCGCCTTTATCGCCTGCCACGTGCGTTATCACCTGGAACACCAGGACGAGGCCATGCTCGGCAATCTGGAGTTCAGAAGCCTCGCCGAGGATGATCTGGAGCAGGTCCGCCAGGCCCGGCGCCAGTATCTGAACGCCCTGCAGGAACTGCTGGAACAAGGGGTCAAGGAAGGTTCGCTGAGCTGCGCCGAACCCAAATTGATGGCCCGCACCCTGTTCAACATGCTCACCCATGCCTGCGTCTGGTACCAGGCCGATGGCCGCTGGAGCACCGATGCCGTCATCGGCCATTACTCGGAACTGGTGTTGAAAATGCTCGGCGCCGCGCCTGTTCCATCGCCCGGGATACCTGTCCCACGAGCCCTGATCACCCGTCGCCCGATGCCCGCGCAGGTACGTCCATGAGCGATCTCATGCAACCGTTTTCCATGGCCGGCAAGACCGTCCTGGTGGCCGATGCCACCACCCGCCTGGGCGCGCATTTCGCCCGTCTGATCAGCCGCGCCGGCGCCCGTGTCGCCCTCGGTGGCCAGCACCCTTCGCAGTTGGAGCAACTGGCCGCCGACCTGCACTGGGAAGGCGGTGAAGTCCTGGTCGTCAGCCTCGACAGCGCCCGCAGACCGAGCATCGAAGCGGCACTGAACACCATGCAGGAGCGATTCGGCAGCGTCGATGTGCTGATCAACAACAGCGCCGAGCGCGAACATGTTGCCCTGAACAATCACATCGTCCACTGCACCAGCCTGCACATGATCCGGGCCGAACGCGGTGGCAGCATCGTCAACATCGACCCGCCGCCGCGCCCCATCAGCGAGCCGAACCCGTGCCTGCGCGCCAATAGCAGCCTGATCCGCATGAGCCGCGCCATGGCCCAGTCACTGACACCGCACCGCATTCGCGTCAACGTCATCGCGGCCGGTCGAGGCAAGGACGCCGGCCTGCAAGAACTCAACGGCCCCTTGTTGCTGCTGGCCAGCGGTGCCGGCGCCAGCGTCACCGGCGCGGTGCTGCATATCGACGACCACGCCACCTGATACGGGTGGCGCGAACCTTTTGACGACGTTCGAACATGGCCGCTGGTCGCCCTGCGCGACGCCCGTCAACAAGGAGCCAGTCAGATGACTCGCATAAAAAAGTGGCTGCCGAAACTCGCCCTGGTGGCGACAACGGTCATGGCAATGGCGGCGAATGCCGCTGACAAACCCAACATTCTGGTGATTTTCGGCGATGACATCGGCCAGACCAACATCAGCGCCTATTCCATGGGCGTGGTCGGCTACAAGACGCCGAACATCGACCGCATCGCCCACGAAGGCATGCTGTTCACCGACTATTACGCGGAGAACAGCTGCACCGCCGGGCGCTCGTCGTTCATCACCGGCCAGTCACCGCTGCGCACCGGCCTGACCAAGGTGGGCGTGCCGGGCGCGCCGATCGGCCTGCAAAAACGCGACATCACCATCGCCCAGGCGCTCAAGTCCCAGGGTTATGCCACCGGCCAGTTCGGCAAGAACCACCTGGGCGACAAGGACGAGTTCCTGCCGACCAACCACGGTTTCGACGAGTTCTTCGGCAACCTCTATCACCTCAACGCCGAAGAGGAACCCGAGCGCCCTTACTGGCCCAAGGATGACCCGGACTTCGTCAAGTCCAGGACGCCACGCGGCGTGATCCACAGCTACGCCGACGGCAAGATCCAAGACACTGGCGCGCTGACCGCCAAGCGCATGGAAACCATCGACGATGAAACTACGGCGGCGGCGCAGGCGTTCATCGAGAAGCAGGCCAAGGCGGACAAACCGTTCTTCGTCTGGATGAACACCACACGCATGCATTTGTTCACCCACGTGCGCGATTCGATGAAGGGCCAGAGCGGCATGCCCGGCAACGATTACGCCGATGGCATGCTGGAACACGACGGCGACGTCGGCAAACTGCTGAAGACCCTCGACGACCTGAAAATCGCCGACAACACCATCGTCGTCTACACCACCGACAACGGCCCGAACCAGTTCTCCTGGCCGGACGCAGCGACCACGCCGTTCCGTAACGAGAAGAACTCCAACTGGGAAGGCGCCTACCGCGTGCCGGCGATAGTCCGCTGGCCGGGCAAGATCAAGCCGGGCGAAGTGTCCAACGAGATGTTCTCGGGCATGGACTGGTTCCCGACCCTGCTGGCAGCCGCGGGCGAAACCGATGTGAAGGAAAAGCTGCTCAAGGGCTGGGCACCGACCTCAGGCGGTACGCCTTTCAAGGTGCACCTGGACGGCTACAACCAGCTGCCCTACCTGACCGGCCAACAGCCTAAAGGTCAGCGCCGCGAGTTCTACTACTTCAACGACGACGGCGTGCTGGTGTCCATGCGCTTCGACAACTGGAAAGTGGTCTTCGCCGAACAGCGCGAACCCGGTGGCTTTGCGGTGTGGAGCAGCCCGTTCGTGCCACTGCGCGTGCCGAAGCTGTTCAACCTGCGCATGGACCCGTATGAACGGGCTGACCTGGTCTCGGACCAGTACAACGACTGGCTGGTGAAAAACTCCTACCTGATGGCCGCGGCTGTGGCCAAGGCGGCGCGCTTCCTGCAGACCTTCATCGAGTACCCGCCGAGCCAGAAGCCTGCCAGTTTCAGCGTTGACCAGATTCGCGCGGCAGTCGATGCGAAAATCGAAGAGAAGCTGAAAAACCAGGCCAAACCCTAGGCGTATCGAGACCGCCTGAATGCCAACGGCCAACCCGCCCAGGTGAAATTAAGCTTGGGCTAAGGTTGCTTGTTTAGTCTTCGAGGCTTTCAGGTAGTCGAGCATTTCGAAGATGGCCCGTGTCGATACAAGCGCCAAACCGCCGTTCAGCATCGTGCTGGTGAATTACAAAACCCTCGATCTGACCAGGATCTGCCTGGACCTTTTGCGTGAGCCTGCACGCAAAGCCGGCATACCCGTCTGGGTGGTGGACAACGATTCGGCGGACGCCAGCGTCGAGTATCTGCGCTCACTGGACTGGATCAACCTGATCGAACGCGATGCCCCCACCAAAGAACCCGGCCACATCGCCCATGGCAAGGCACTGGACATGGCGCTGGCCAGGATCAATACCGACCATCTGTTCCTGATGCACACCGACACCTTCGTCTTCGATGCCAGCATCTTTACGATGATGATGGATCACTGCACCAGGGACCGAAATGTCATCGCGGTCGGCTGCACCGAACAACTCAATCGTGGATTGCCAAGAACTGTCTGGCGCTTCACCTCACGCTTCGCGAAGCACCAATTTCGCCGCCTGAAACTCTCCTTGGGCCTGCGCTCAAGAGAGCCGAAGCCCTACACCGAAACCCACCTGAAAAGCTTTTGCACCCTGTGGAATTGCAGGCTGATGAAGCAGCAGGGTCTGCATTTCCAGATCGATGACCGGGTGCCCGGTTATGAGCTGCAAGACCGCGCGATCGGCCTCGGCTACAAGGTGGTGTTTCTGTCGCCCGGCAAAATCTTCAAGTACCTGGACCACGTCCAGGCCGGCACCGTCGCCGCTGCGGGGGGATATGGCCGCAATCACCGGCGGACCAAGATGTACCAGGACATTCTCAGGCGCTTCAGTGCCGTCAACCCCTCGATGGATTGAACAAATCGCACTCACCCAAAAGCCCACTGAACCGGCGATGGTCAGTGGGCTTTTTTGCGTCAGGCTCACTGGCTCATGATGAACGTCGCCAGGCTTTTCAGGTCGTCCGGGCTCAACTGCGCGAAGGGCGGCATGGGCACCTCCCCCCACTTCCCGCTGCCGCCGTGCTGAATGCTGGACATGATCCGAACCAGCGCCTGCGGGTCATTGGCATATTTGGCCGCCACATCGTGATAGGCCGGGCCAACGACCTTATGGTCGATTACATGACAGGACAGGCACGCGTTGTCCTTGAGCAAAACCGAAGCCTCTTTTGCCACCGGCACCTTCGGCGGCTCCATCGGCGGATTCGAGGCCGCCTGGACATCGGCGTCGCTGGCCTTGGCACTGCCGTAGGTGGCCGCCAGGTAGGCACCGATCACACTCACGTCCTGGTCGCTGATTGGAGCACCGTAGACGTGCTGCATCTTGCCCGCTTCGGCGGTCCACTGCGCCAGGCTCATGCCGGGCGGCTGGAAGCTGACGTAGTCGGCCGAATGGCAGATGGAGCACTTCTGCTGCGCCAAAGGGTAGCCAGGCAGCGAACTGGGCTTGAACGCTGCCGTTTCGGGCGGCAAGGTGATCGAGAGTGGCGCGGCGTCAGCCAGGGTCATCAGGCAAACCTGGGCGGCGCACAGCAGGGAGGTCAAAAATTTCATGCAGCCCTCCTCAGGCGACGGTCACGTGGCGGGTTTCGACGACGTGGCGGCGGTAGCCACCGGGGTTCCAGTCCGCTTGCAGGGGCTGCGTCTCGCCGGCCCTGTTGCTGGCTCGCACCATCAACTGAGTGGCGCCCTTGTTGGTAAAGGTGATCGGCAACGTCCACTCACGAAAGGAGAAACGGCCCAGGTCCTGCCCGAGGGTGGATTCGCGCCAGCTGGCTGCGCCGTCGATCGATACCTCGACCTTGTTGACCCCGGCGCCGCCGTCGAACGCGATGCCCTTGAGCACCAGGCTTTGGTTCAGCGGCAATACATCGCCGTGTTTGACGCTGGTGATGAAACTGCGCACCGGCAATCTGGAAATCGGTTGGGTGTTCGCCGCCGTGGTGCCGGGGGCAATGCACAGGCAATCGTTATCCGGAACCCGATACCCCTTGGCCATGAAGAAGCCGTCATAGGTATGGTCGACGACTTCGATCTCACTCAGGTGCTTGACCCAGTACGTGCCGAAATAACCGGGCACCACCAGACGAATCGGGTAACCGTTGAGAAATGGCAGGTCGGTGCCATTCATCGACCAGGCGATCATCGGCTCGCCGTCCATGGCATGGCTGATGTCCAGCGCCTTGATGAACTCCGGCGTGCTCGGCAGCACCGGCTTATCGACTCCACGGAAGGTCACTTGCATGGCACCGGCTTTCACTCCGGCCTTTTCCAGTACCGCCTTGAGCGACACCCCCAGCCACCGCGCATTACCCATCGAGCCATTGCCCAACTGAGCCCCGAACACCCGCGGCATCGAGAAGCCACGGCTGTTGCCCGAACACTGATTGACGGCCACCACCTCCACCGGCTCGGCAAGCGCCTTGAGTTCGGCAAGGGAAAGCGACAACGGCGTGTCGACCAGGCCCTTGATCGTCAGGCGGTAGCTGTCCGGATCGATGCTGGTCGGAAAATTGGCCAGGTGGTAACGCACGAAAAACGCGTCATTGGGCGTGATGGCCCCTTCATTGAAGACAGAGAACGGCGTCTCCAGGTGCGGCGGGCGCGTGGTCACCAGGGTCAACGGGCGTTTTTGCGGGTATTGCACCAATGGTCGCGGGCCCGCGGCAAAGGTCACTTCTTCAGTGTTTTCCTCGGCGGCCCTGGCGAGATTTGCCACCGGCGAAGCCGCCAATGCCAAGGTGAAAGCATCGCGTAAAACCCGCCGGCGGCTCGGCTGGCGGCTGTCTATAAAACTGAACTTCATTCTGCGCTCTCTATGATTGTTTTATCGAGATGCAACTGACTACTGTGGGAGCTCGCTCCTGCAAATTCCCGCCAGGGCGAAGAGATATCAGGCTTACGGTTTCGCGTTACCCAGGTCGGTAAACAAACCAGTATCCTCAGGGCCAAACTGCCTGCTTCTCATTGAGCGTCAACGACTTGACAATTGATGACAGAAAACCCCCGTAAAGGCCGACGTAGACACTCCGGACTCAAAGCATTGCCTGTACCATCGCCCACAAAAAAACCCACTGACCGTCGCCGGTTCAGTGGGCTTTTTTTGATCCGGCGTCTAGTTACAGAGCCATATCACTCGCAGCACTAGCCTTCGGCGCTTTCGCATCCGTGTCGACAGTCACTGGTTTCACAGCCGGTGCAATCACCGCTGGTGGCGGAGTCAGTTCCAGCACCTTGGCAGTGTAGGCCCACTCTTCGGCAACCTTCTCGGGGCTGTTGTTCAGCTGGGTGCCGTAGCTCGGCACGATCTTGTGCAGTTTTGCCTGCCACTCAGGGCTCGCGACCTTGTCCTTGAACACTTTCTGCAGCACGGTCAGCATGATCGGTGCGGCGGTCGATGCGCCTGGGGAGGCGCCCAGCAGGCCGGCGATGCTGCCGTCTTGCGAAGCGACGATTTCGGTGCCCAGTTTCAGCACGCCACCGGCAGCTTCGTCACGCTTGATGATCTGCACGCGCTGGCCGGCTTGCCACAGGCGCCAGTCTTCAGCCTTGGCGTTCGGGAAGTATTCCTTCAGGGCGTTGAGGCGGTCTTCGTCAGACAGCATCAGCTGGCCGGCGAGGTACTCGACCAGCGGGTATTCCTTGATGCCGACCTTGGTCATTGGCCACACGTTGTGGGTGGTCGTGGTGGTCAGCAGGTCCAGGTACGAACCTTCCTTGAGGAACTTGGTGCTGAAGGTCGCGAACGGGCCAAACAGGATCACGCGCTTGCCGTCCAGCACGCGGGTGTCCAGGTGCGGAACCGACATCGGCGGTGCGCCCACCGAAGCCTTGCCGTAGGCCTTGGCCAGGTGTTGTTCGGCGATGGTCGGGTTCTCGGTCACCAGGAACGAGCCGCCGACCGGGAAGCCTGCGTATTCCCGGGCTTCAGGAATGCCGGACTTCTGCAGCAGGTGCAGGGCACCGCCGCCGGCGCCGATGAACACGAACTTGGCGTCGGTTTCGGTCTTGCTGCCGTCTTTCAGGTTTTTGTAGCTGACGCGCCAGCTGCCGTCTTCGTTGCGGGTGATGTCCTGCACTTCGCTGGACAGCTTCAAGTCGAACTTCGGCGTGGTTTGCAGGTGTGCAACGAACTGACGCGTGATTTCGCCGAAGTTCACGTCAGTACCCAGCGGGCTCCAGGTGGCCGCGACCTTCTGGCTCGGGTCACGCCCTTCCATCATCAGCGGCACCCACTGCTTGATCACAGCCGGGTCTTCGGAGTACTGCATGCCAGCGAACAGCGGGCTCGCCTGCAGGGCGTCGTAGCGTTTTTTCAGGAACTTGATGTTGTCATCGCCCCACACGAAGCTCATGTGCGGCGTGGAATTGATGAACGAACGCGGGTTCTTCAGCACGCCTTGCTGAACCTGCCAGGCCCAGAACTGACGGGAGATCTGGAAGGCTTCGTTGATTTCAACGGCCTTCGGAATCGAGACCTTGCCGTTCTCGTCTTCCGGGGTGTAGTTCAGCTCGGCCAGGGCGGAGTGACCGGTACCGGCGTTGTTCCAGCCGTTGGAGCTTTCCTGGGCGACGCCGTCGAGGCGCTCGATCATTTCCATCGAAGTGCCAGGTTCCAGCTCGTTGAGCCAGACACCCAGGGTCGCGCTCATGATGCCGCCGCCAATGAGCAGTACGTCGACTTTCTTGGCTTCTTCAGCCTGGGCTGTCGTCATCCCCAACGACAAGGCCAGCCCCAGCAGGGCTGTGTTCACTTTCTTAAACATCTGTAGCACCTATGATAAAACGCCATCCGCCCTTCCATCCTCACGCGCACAGCCCCGTGTTTCACGGCAGTCACGGATGCGGCACTCAAGGATTGCAGGGTGGGCACACAAGGCCGATGAACCGCATCGACCCCAGTTTTTTGTCCCTTCTGAACTGACTTTTTATCTTTATTGGCTTCAGCTACTTGAGCGACAGTGATTCGTTCGCCCGTCGCGAGGACAGGTAAACAGAATAGGTCAAACCAAGTTGTTGCGAAGAATATCACGACAAGGCTAACCCGCGCGTCTGTTCCCGACTCGATGGTCCGGTCACTGATAGTGCCGTAGAAGCCGGTGCACGAGGTGACGGCGGATCGGCGACTATACTCAGTGGTCTTCAGATGAGCCGGTGAGGACAAGTCATGAGCGACAAAGACGATCTGCGCAAGTACTCCTCTCAAGTGATCGACGGCGTGGAGGCCGCACCGGCACGCGCCATGCTGCGGGCCGTGGGCTTTACCGATGCAGACTTCGACAAGCCGCAGATCGGCATCGCGTCCACCTGGGCCATGGTCACGCCCTGCAACATGCACATCGACAAGCTGGCGCTCGAGGCCGAAAAAGGCGCGAATGCCGCCGGTGCCAAGGGCGTGATCTTCAACACCATCACCATCTCCGACGGCATCGCCAATGGCACCGAAGGCATGAAGTATTCGCTGGTATCGCGCGAGGTGATCGCCGACTCCATTGAAGTGGTCACCGGTTGCGAGGGTTTCGACGGCCTGGTGACCATCGGCGGCTGCGACAAGAACATGCCGGGCTGCCTGATCGGCATGGCGCGGCTCAATCGTCCGTCGATCTTTGTCTATGGCGGCACCATCCAGCCGGGGGCCGGGCATACCGACATCATTTCCGTGTTCGAGGCCGTGGGCCAGCACGCGCGGGGCGACATCAGCGAGATCCAGGTCAAGCAGATCGAGGAAGTGGCGATTCCCGGCCCCGGCTCCTGTGGCGGCATGTACACCGCCAACACCATGGCCTCGGCCATCGAGGCGCTGGGCATGAGCCTGCCCGGCTCCAGCTCCCAGGACGCCATTGGCGGCGACAAGGCCTCGGACAGTTTCCGCGCCGGGCAGCAGGTCATGGAGTTGCTCAAGCTCGACCTCAAACCCCGCGACATCATGACCCGCAAAGCCTTCGAGAATGCGATCCGCGTGGTGATCGCCCTCGCCGGCTCGACCAACGCCGTGCTGCATCTGCTGGCCATGGCCAACGCGGTGGATGTCGAGCTGACCCTGGATGACTTCGTCGAGCTGGGCAAGATCTCCCCGGTGGTCGCCGACCTGCGTCCCAGCGGCAAGTACATGATGAGCGAACTGGTGGCCATCGGCGGCATTCAACCGCTGATGAAGCGCATGCTCGATGCCGGCATGCTGCACGGCGATGTGCTGACCGTCACCGGCCAGACCCTGGCGCAAAACCTCGCCGGCGTGCCCGACTACCCGGCCGGCCAGGACGTGATCCGGCCGTTCGACCAGCCGATCAAGAAGGACTCGCATCTGGTCATCCTGCGCGGCAACCTCTCGCCCACCGGTGCCGTGGCCAAGATCACCGGCAAGGAGGGCCTGCGCTTTGAAGGCACAGCGCGGGTCTATCACGGCGAGGAAGGTGCGCTGGCCGGCATCCTCAATGGCGAGGTGCAGCCCGGCGAGGTGATCGTGATCCGCTACGAAGGGCCCAAGGGCGGGCCGGGCATGCGCGAAATGCTCTCCCCGACGTCTGCGGTCATGGGCAAGGGCCTGGGCAAGGAGGTGGCGCTGATCACCGACGGGCGTTTTTCCGGTGGTTCCCACGGTTTCGTGGTCGGTCACATCACGCCGGAAGCCTTTGAAGGCGGGCCGATTGCGCTGGTCGAGAATGGCGACAGGATCATCATCGATGCGCAAACCCGGCAGATTACCGTTGATGTCTCCGATGCCGTGCTGGCCGAGCGCAAGTCGCGTTGGGTACGGCCGGAATCCAAATACAAGCGCGGGGTGCTGGCCAAGTATGCGAAGACCGTGTCCAGTGCTTCGGAGGGGGCGGTGACGGACAAGTACCTTTAAGGTCAACAGATCGCAGCCTGCGGCAGCTCCTACATGGATCGCGTACCTCTGTAGGAGCTGCCGCAGGCTGCGATCCTTTAAAGCCTGAACCGATCCACCGACTGCGACAGCTGCCCCGCCAGACTGGACAGTTCATCCGTGGTCGAAGCCGTCTGCCCGATCACCTTGCTGTTGCCTTCGGACATGCCGGCAATCATCTCCACCTGATGGGCGATCTCGTTGCTGGCCAGGCTTTGCTCGCCGATGGTACGGCTGATGTCATTGACCAGTTGCGTGGTGTGCAGCGTGGCATCGAGGATCTCGCGGATGGCGCGCTCGACATCGGCCGTCACCGCCATGCCTTTGTCGACCTGGGCCACGCCCTCCTCCATGCTGATCACCGCCTCGCGGGTGCTTTGCTGGATCCGTGCGACCATGCTGGCGATTTCCTGGGTGGAAGCGCTGGTGCGCCCCGCCAGGCTGCGGACCTCATCGGCCACCACGGCAAAACCGCGTCCCTGCTCGCCGGCGCGGGCGGCTTCGATGGCGGCGTTGAGTGCCAGCAGGTTGGTCTGGTCAGCAATGCCCTTGATCACCTGGATGATGTTGAAAATCCCCTCGGACTCCTTGTCCAGCGTGCGGATCACCTGCGCCGACTGCTGCGCCGAACGCGCAATGCCATCCATGTCGCTGACCACCTGATGGATCACCCGGCCGCCGTCCTTGGCCAGGGCTTCTGCCTGATTGGCCATGTTCAGCGCCCGTTCGGCATGCCGGGTGATTTCCTCGATGCTCGCGGTCATTTCGCTGGCGGCCGCGGCCATGGTGCTGGCCGCCGCGCTTTGCTGCTGGCTGCTGCCGGCCACCTCATGGCAGCCGTTGCTCAGCAGTTCGCTCATGCCGCTGACGCCGTGGGCGTTGCTGCGCACGACCTCGATCATGCCGCGCAAATCCCGCTGCATGGTTGCCAGGCTACGAATCAAGGCGCTGGCTTCGTCCTTGTGGGTGGGCTCGACAATCGGCTCGCTGAGGTTGCCATGGGCGATGCTCTCGGCAATGCGGCTGGCGGTTTGCAACGGGCCCATGATGCTCAGGATCGCCGAACGCCCCAGGGCCAGCAGCAACAACAGGCTGGCGATCAGCACGCCGCCGAGGGTCAGGTTGGCGTTGCTGATGGCAAGCGCTGTGCCCTGGCTGGTCTGTTGCGTGTCGCTTTCGATCAACTCGCTGAGGGCCTCCATCTGGTCTTCCAGTTGGCTGAAGGCGTTGTTGAACGTGCCCAGTTCCTGTTGCGCGGCTTCCGGGTTTTCCAGGGCCAGCCCGACGATACGCTCGGCAGTGCCGATGTAGGTGTCGAGGCTGGGCTTGATCTTGTTCAGGCCGGCCTTGATGGTGTCGTTGACCGGCAGCTTGAGGTTTTCCCCGAGCACTTCGCGAAAGCGTTGGGTGTGCTCTTCGATGGAACTGCGCACCTCGGCTTTGCTGCTGGTGCTCTTGTTCAAGCCCACCAACATGGCCGACAGCACGTCGGCGCGCAACGCGTCGTGCATCATGTCGGCTTCGAGGTGATTGCGCAGCGCGGCCATGCTGACGTTGTCGTTGCCCACGGCCTCGGCCATCCGGGCGTTCCCCAGGTAACTGACCAGGCTCATGATCAACGCAGTCAGTAGTCCGGTGCCGATCAGCAACATTAAACGCAGTTTTATGGACACTCTGTGGTTCCTCTCTGGCACGTTAGGCGGCGGGGTTCCCCCGCGCGGATGGCACTCTTGAAGAGGTTATCGACGGGGCCGCGCAGTAATTGAAGCCTATTGCCAAAGATTGTGTTTTTTTCGACATGCGGTCGTCACCGGGTGCTTTTGCCGCATGCCGTGCAGGGACACCAGCGACAGGCTGGCAAACGCACCGGCGACCGCGATGGCCATGTCCTTTTGCGAATCCCACGGATCGTTTTGCGCGCCGACGAAGGCCTTCGCCGTGTCATTGCCCAGGAAGGCACCGCCGATCCACTCCACCAGTTCGTACACGGCAGAGGTCGACAGCATGATGTTCAGGGTCACGAAGAACAGCCAGAACCCGCGCAGCGGCGTCAGCCGCCACAGGATTTCGCGCACCGGATAAGCGAGCAGCAGCCCGTAGCTCAGATGCACCAGCCGGTCGTAGTGATTGCGGTGAGCACCTGCCGCCCGGTCGAAACTGAAGCCCAACCACGCCGAAGACCAACGATCGTAAGGCACCAGGGAATAGGTGTAATGGGCGCCCAGTTCATGCACGCACAGAAACGCAAACACCAGGGTGACGGACATCGCCGACAAGCGGAATCGCCGAGAAACCGCGACCAGGGTGCCCACCAGCAACAGCACCAGCAGGTTTTCCAGCGCCCAGTCCACCCGGCTGCGGGGAGAAAAACCCGACACCACGACAATCACCACAAACACCATGAGCAACGTCAGGTCGTGCCGTATACGTTGGTTCGGCTGCATGGCTGGAATACCTCGAAGTCAGGACATCGCCCTTTTAACTTCGAGGCAAGGTCGCCGGGCAAGTTCGCTTTTTCCCTCCAGCGCATGCTAGGTTGTACGATGACTGATGAACAACCATCCAGTCATCGCATCATCCCTACAACAACAAGGAAACACCCATGAAAAAAGCAAAAGTGCTGATTGGTTTGCTGTGCCTGTTCACCGGCTACGTCGCCGCCACCCCGGCTGCCCCGGACAAGGACGTGGCCCAGGCCGTCGACCACCTGACCCAGGCCATGCTGCACAAGGACATCCCGGAACTGAACGCCTTGACCGCCGAGAACCTGACCTACGGGCATTCCAGCGGTAAGATCCAGGACAAGCAGGCCTTCATCGCCGACATCGAAACCGGCAAAAGCGCGTTCAAGACCCTTGAGATGCAAAACCAGACCATCACCGTCTCCGGTGATGTCGCGCTGGTGCGCCACCATTTCTCGGCGCAAGCGCTCAAAGGCACCGAAGTGGTGCCCACTGAAATCGAAAACTTCCAGATCTGGCAGAAGCAGGACGGTAAATGGCTGTTGGTGGGACGGCAGGCGTTCAAGTTCTGATGCACTGCTAAAGCCACCACAAAACCTGTGGGAGCGGGCTTGCTCGCGAAGGCGGAGTGTCAGACACCTATGATGTCGACTGACATGCCGCCTTCGCGAGCAAGCCCGCTCCCACAGGGGGATTTGCGCTGGTCAACTGCCCTTCCACTCCCGCGGGCTCAGCCCGGTCTTGCGCCGGAACGCCCGGGCCAGCGCCGAGGGGCTCTCATAACCCACTTCCTCGGCAATCAGCGCTATCGGCCGGCCCTCGCGCAGGCGCTTCTGCGCCAGGCTGATGCGCCAACTCACCAGGTAATCCACCGGCGTCTGCCCGACCACCCGGCGAAAGTGTTCGGCGAAACTGGCCCGCGACATGTTGGCGGCGACCGAGAGTTCGGCCACGCTCCAGGCCTTGGCCGGGCTTTGATGCATCAGGCTCAGGGGCCGCGCCAGGCGCGCATCGGCAAGGCCCGCCATCATGCCCGGTCGCTGGCCCGTGGTGCTCAGGATGTGCCGCAGCAACAGAATCACCAGCAGCTCGAACAGGCGATCCATCACCGCTTCACGCCCGCACGTACCGTCGAACGCCTCGTTGAACAGCCATTCCAGGGTCCCGGCCAGGGTCGGGATTTCATCGAGCTTGAGCACCAGGTAATCCGGCAGTGCCGCCGCCAGGGCATTGCCCGCACCGCCGTCGAAATCCAGGGTCGCGCACACCAGTTGCGTGCCGGATGCTTCAGACGCAAACAGACGATGCCGATAGGGCCGGGGGAAAAAGATCAGGCTCGGCTCGGTCAGTTGCAGGTCCGGCTGGTCGCCCATTTTGAGCAGCAACTCGCCGGCCTGAAGCAGGTGTAAATGACCGCTGGCCTGTTGGCCGTCGTAGGCGACGGTGCCGCAGAACATACCGCTATGGAAAGTGCCGGCATTGACGCCGAAATGGGTGAGCAACGTGGACAAGCGATCCATGACAAGGCTCCCGAAGGCAGTTCTGGACGATCTGTCGCATATCCTCGACGATTTGCATCCAATACACCAGACCTTCTCCCTAACATGAGCTCCGTACCCCGCGCATTCCGCGCCTCACACCACGGAGTATCACCATGACCCGCATTGCCCCGATCAGCCTGGAAAACGCCACCGACACCACCCGCCCCCTGCTGGAAGCCGTGCAGAAGAAAATCGGTTTTCTGCCCAACGTCTTCAAAGTCCTGGCCCACGCACCGGCCGTGCTGGCCTCGTACCTGCAAAACTCGGCCGCACTGGGCAAGACGTCCCTGAGCGCCAAGGAAAAGGAAGCGGTGTCCCTCGCCACTTCGCAAGTCAACGGCTGCGACTACTGCCTGGCGGCTCACTCGGTGTTTGCCGGCAAGGCCGGGCTGTCGAAGCAGGAGATCCTCAGCGCACGACACGGCGAGCTTAACGCCATTGCCACCCTCGCCCGCCAGGTCACCGAAAGCCGTGGCCATCTTAGCGTCGAGCAGATCGCCGCTGCCCGTAACGCGGGTATCGACGACGGCAAGATCATCGAAGTGATCGCCCATGTGGCTGCGCAGACGCTCACCAACTACCTGAACAACGCAATCCTGACCGACATCGACTTCCCGGCCATCGACGCCTGAACAGATCCAGCGATCCTGCCCGAAACAACCTGTGGGAGCGGGCTTGCTCGCGAAGGCGTCCGGTCAGTTGACATTTATTTTGCTGACACTCCGTCTTCGCGGGCAAGCCCACTCCCACAGGGTTAGTGGGTGTACGCAGTATTCGGGAACGACCGACATCACTGTGGGAGCGAGCCTGCTCGCGAAGGCGTCCGGTCAGTTGACATTTATTTTGCTGACACTCCGTCTTCGCGGGCAAGCCCACTCCCACAGGGTTAGTGGGTGTACGCAGTATTCGGGAACGACCGACATCACTGTGGGAGCGAGCCTGCTCGCGAAGGCGTCCGGTCAGTTGACATTTATTTTGCTGACACTCCGTCTTCGCGGGCAAGCCCACTCCCACAGGGTTAGTGGGTGTACGCAGTATTCGGGAACGACCGCCCCCACAGGGATTGCTCAATCATCCTCATGCAACTTAATCCCGCGTTTATGCAACACATAAGGCACCACCAGCACCAGCAGCGTCAGGGCGAGAAAGAACGCCGAGATCGGTTGCGTGACGAACACCGTCCAGTCGCCCTCGCCGATGGACAAGGCGTTGCGCAGTTGTTTCTCGGCCATCGGCCCCAGCAGCATGCCGACGATCACCGGGGCGACGGGGAAGTCGAACCGCCGCATCAGCACCCCGCCCCAGCCAATCGCCAACATCAGCAGCAGGTCGAAGGATGAGTGGCGCATGCCATACACGCCGATGGTGGCGAATACCAGGATGCCGGCGTTCAGGTACGGCCGGGGGATCTGCAGCAGTTTGACCCACAGCCCCACCAGCGGCAGGTTCAACACCAGCAGGATGACGTTGCCGATGTACAGCGAGGCCACCAGCGTCCAGACCAGGTCGGCGGAGGTTTCGAACAGCATCGGCCCCGGTTGCAGGTTGTAGTTCTGGAACGCGGCCAGGAGGATCGCCGCGGTGGCGGACGTCGGGATGCCCAGGGTCAGCAACGGCACCAGGGATCCGGTCGCGCTGGCATTGTTGGCTGCTTCGGGACCGGCGACACCCTCGATGGCGCCCTCGCCCTTGTTGGCGGAAAACTCCTTGGGGTACTTGCTGAGCTTGCGCTCGGTGGAATAGGACAGAAAGGTCGGAATCTCCGCGCCGCCCGCCGGAATCGAACCAAACGGAAAGCCGATCAGCGTGCCGCGAAACCACGCCGGCACCGAACGCTTCCAGTCGGCGCGGCTCATCCATAACGAGGTCAGGCGATGCCGCCCTTCGTTCGATGGCGTTTGATAGAGCAAGCTGTACAAGGCCTCGCCCACCGCAAACAAACCGACCGCCACCAGCACCACCTCGATACCGTCCACCAGTTCGGGAACGCCCAGGGTGTAGCGGGCAATGCCCGAGGTCGAGTCCAGGCCGATCAAACCGATGGTCAGCCCAACGCCCAGCGAAGCAAACCCTCGCAGCATCGAGGCGCCGAGCACCGCCGACACGGTGGTGAACGACAGCACCAGGATCGCGAAATATTCGGTCGGGCCGAAATTCAGCGCCAGCCTGGCCACAACCGGCGCAAACAGCGTCAGCAAAACCGTGGCGATGGTGCCCGCGACGAAGGAGCCTATCGCCGCCGTTGCCAGCGCAGGGCCGGCGCGGCCGTTGCGTGCCATCTGGTTGCCCTCCAGGGCCGTGACCATGGAAGACGATTCACCCGGGGTGTTGAGCAGGATCGAGGTGGTGGAACCGCCGAACTGCGCACCGTAGTAGATACCGGCGAACATGATCAGCGCGCCGGTAGGGTCGACCTTGGCGGTGATCGGCAACAGCAGGGCCACCGTCAGCGCCGGGCCGATCCCCGGCAACACACCGATGGCGGTGCCGAGCAGGCAACCGATGAACCCCCACATCAGGTTGATCGGGGTCAGTGCCGAGGAAAAACCCATCGCCAGGCTTGAAAGAATGTCCACGGTGTCTATCTCCTTTCAAAGCCAGATGTTGATCAGCGACGGCAGGGAAACCCCCAGCCCGGCGTTGAACAGCCAGTAGATCGGCAGGGTCAGGGCAATACCGATGGCCAGGTCCCGCAGCGGATGACGGCTGCCGAACCCCCGCGCCGAACAGGCGAACAACAAGCCGGCGGCCAGCACAAAACCGATGAGATTGATCAGCAGCGCCACCCCGACAAGCCCGGCGGTCACCCAGGCGGCGCCGGTTTTTCCTCCGGGCACCGTGCCCGTGTCGTCGTTATCCAGCTCGCGAAAACCGCCGCTGAGCGCCTGAAAGCTCAGCAACAGGCCCACACCGCCGAGAAACGCCGCCACGACATAGGGGTAAACGTAGGCCGGGAGGATGACGAAACCCATTTCGGGCGGAAACCGGTAGGCACCCAACGCCAACACCACGCTGATGGCGATCAGGCCGATGCCGACCGCCAATTGCGTCGGCACCACTGCGCGCAGTGTGGCCATCTCAAAGCAGCCCGACCTTGATCAGCATGGCGCGCAACCGCACGTGTTCTTCCTCGACGAATTTGCCGAACTCATCGCCGGTCAACACGCTGGGCGTCCAGGCGTTGGCCTGGATATTGTCCTGCCAGACCTTGCTGTTGGTAGCGGCCACCACAGCGTCGATCACTTCTTTGCGCTGCTGCGGGGTAAGGCCCGCCGCACCGTAAACGCCGCGCCAGTTGCCGATCGTCACGTCATAGCCGCTCTCCTTGAGGGTCGGTGCGTCAATGCCGGGAACACGCTCCGGCGCGCCGATGGCCAGGACACGGAACTGACCGCTCTTGATGTACTGGCCCAGCTCGGCGAAACCGCCGGTGATCACCTTGAGCTGGCCGCCCAGCGCCTGGGCAACCACCTCGCCACCGCCACCAAACGCCACGTAGTTCACCTTGTTGACCGGCACGTCCAGCTTGCCCGCCAGCTCGGCAATGCCGATGTGATCCACCGAGCCCTTGGAGCCGCCGCCCCAGGTGATGCTCGTCGGCTTGTCCTTGAAGGCCTTGATCAGGTCATCGAGGGTCTTGTATTCCGATTCCTTGCGCACGGCGATCACGTTGTACTCGGTGAACAACCGGGCAATGGGCGTCACATCCTTCAGGCTGATCTGCGATTTGTTCTGTTCGATGCCTGCGACCATGATCGCCCCGACCACCAGCAACGCATTCGGATCGCCCTTGGTGCTGTTGGCAAATTGCGCCAGCCCCAGGGTCCCGCCCGCCCCACCCTTGTTCTCGAAGGTCACGGCCTTGGCCGTATTGGCTTCGACCATGGCCTTGCCCAGCACACGGGCAGTCTGGTCATAACCACCGCCCACCGAGCCCGGGGCCATGAATTTCACGGTATCGAGGGCGAAGGCCGGTGCGGCAAGCACGGCAGCGGTCAAACCGGCGGCCATGCAGCGACTGAAACGACGGATCAAAGCGGACATGGGCATCTCCTGATTGCGTTGTTTTTATAGGTGCCGCTTGCCCATCGAGGTGTTCGAAGAGCATGGGCCTGCAAACAAGCTTAGGCCATGGATCCGCGGGTTGCTGCTGCCCCCTGTGGGAGCGAGCTTGCTCGCGATGACGGAGTGTCAGTCGACATTTTCGGTGTCTGACACACCGCTATCGCGAGCAAGCTCGCTCCCACAGGGGGGTTGCGGTGTTGCCGGCGGCGTTTCATTACAACTTTGTCATCAAGTTGTTGGTCGGCTGTCCGGATCACACCGTTAGCCTGAACTCACTGTCAGGCCAGACCCGGCAGCCCCCCTGCCCTTGTAGAGAGAGATTCGTCATGAAACTGTTGATCGCGGGCTTTGCCGCCCTGCTCGCCACCGGTTCGGCGTTTGCCGCCACCCAGCCCACCTCGCCGATCATCCACGACCAGGACGGCTTCTATGTCCCGGTGCAAGTGGCCAAAGTGCTGTCCATGACCGACCTCAACGGCAAGTGCGGCATCGTGCCCGCGCAGTTCAACTACCTCGACCACCAGGGCCGCGAGCATCAACTGAACTATCAGGTTCAGGGTGTGAACTGCCTTGGCGAGAACTGAGCGGATGCCTGCCGTCACCGCCGATCGGGCTACACTTGCGCCACTGATGCGCCCCCGTAGCCCGACCGAATCAGGCGGATTTTCCATGAACATCCTCGTAGTCGAAGACGAACCCAAGGCCGGCAATTACCTGCTCAACGGCCTGCAGGAACTCGGATACACCGTGAACCTGGCGCGCGACGGCGTCGATGGCCTGCACCTGGCCCTGGAACACGACTTCGATGTGATCGTGCTGGACGTGATGATGCCGAAGATGGATGGCTGGGAAGTCCTGCGCCGCCTGCGCAAGGAAGCCGACACACCGGTGCTGTTCCTCACCGCCCGGGATGACATCGCCGACCGCATCAAAGGCCTCGAACTGGGCGCCGACGATTACCTGATCAAACCCTTTTCCTTCGCCGAACTGGTGGCGCGCCTGCGCACCCTGACCCGCCGTGGCCCTACCCGGGAAGACGAACACCTGCACGTCGACGACCTGCAGATCGACGTGCTCAAGCGTCGCGTCAGCCGCGCCGGCAACCGCATCACCCTGACCAACAAGGAATTTGCCCTGCTGCACCTGTTCGCCACGCATCAGGGCGAAGTGCTGTCACGCTCGATGATCGCCTCGCGGGTCTGGGACATGAATTTCGACAGCGACACCAATGTCGTCGATGTCGCGGTGCGCCGCCTGCGCCTGAAAATCGACGACCCGTTCCAGCTCAAGCTGATCCACAGCGTGCGCGGCATCGGCTATCGCTTCGACACTCAACCTTGAATGCCCCCATGAATGCCATGACGCCGCTGCGATCCGCCTCTCGTCTGAGCCACTCCCTGACCCTGCGCCTGGCGCTGGTGTTCGCCCTGCTGGCGTTTGTCTCGCTGGCGCTGCTGGGCGTGGCGCTGTACCGCGACCTGGAACGCGAGTTGATCCATCGCGACGACATTGCCCTGATCACCCGCATCGACCAGTTGCGTACCTTCCTCAACGACAGCAACACCCTGGACCTGATCAAGGCCAAACCCGCGCTGTTCCAGAACATGATGGGCAACCGCGAGGCCCTGCTGACCATCGGCACCCCGGGGCAGCCGCCGTTGCTGGTGGTCAACCCGGGCAACCTGACAATGCCGGTGCTGACCCCGGTGGCGATGGATCATCGACTGACCCTGGACGACGTGCAGCATTTGCCCAACGTCAACGGCGTGCCGTTTTCCGCCCTGGCGGCGACCATCGACTCCGGGGACCTGGGCAGCCTGCAAGTGGTGACCGGGCGCCTGATGACCGAACGCACCGCCGTGCTCGCCGATTACCGGCTCAACGTCTACCTGTTCGCCACCCTGGCCGCGATTCTGCTGGCGTTGTCCGGTTATGTGCTGGTGCATCGCGGCCTGTTGCCGGTGCGGCGCCTGGCCCGCCACACCCAGAGCATCGACGTCGGCAACCTCAACGAGCGCCTCGACAGCCAGGGCGCACCGCTGGAGCTGCTGCCGATGATCGACGCCTTCAACGCCATGCTCGACCGCCTGGACAAAGGCTTTGTGCAATTGGGTCAGGTATCGACCGACATGGCCCACGAACTGCGCACGCCGATCAACAACCTGCTCGGCGAAACCCAGGTGGCCTTGCAGCAGAACCGCAGCACCGACGCCTATCAGCAGTTGCTGGCCTCCAATGTCGAAGAGCTCGAACGCCTGGCGCGCATGCTCGACAACATGCTGTTCCTGGCCCGCACCGATCCGCGCAGCGCCTTGCGCCAGCGTCAGGAACTGGATGCCGCCGACGAAATGCAACGCATGGCCGACTATTTCGAAGGCCCGGCGACCGACGTTGGCATCTGCATCAAAGCCCACGGCAGCGGCTTGATCTGGGCCGAGCCCATGTTGCTGCGTCGTGCCCTGGCCAACCTGTGCGCCAACGCCATCAAGTACGGCGCGCCGCATTCCGAGCTGTGCATTCACGCCAACCCGACCGCCAACGGCATCCAGGTGCAAGTGCGCAACCATGGCCAGACCATCCCGGCGCAGCATCTGTCACGGCTGTTCGAACGCTTCTACCGGGTCGATGAATCCCGCGAACGCTCGGCCCAATCCAACGGCCTGGGCCTGTCGATCGTGGCGACGATCATGCAGCTGCACAACGGCGCCTGCCATGTCAGCAGTGCCGACGGCATCACCTGCTTCGAACTGTTTTTCCCGGCGCGGCAACAGCATGAGTAGCGCCCGGGCGAAAACCGGCCGGGCACTTTCGACAAAACATCGCTCAAGGGTGCGAGTCATGGCCTAACCTCATTGGCTAAGTGACTAACAACCCGTCGAGCTCGCCGATGTTCAATGTATGGAAGTCAATGATTTACGTCGCCTTCGCACTGCTGGTGGCGACCCCGGGATGGCTGTCGGCGGCGACCATGGCCGACACCCTTGCTCCCGCCCCCACAGCCCCGGTCATCAGCATCTCCGACAGCGAATTGCTGGGGTTGCAAAACCAGCTGAACAGCCTCAAGCAGCAGGTTTCCCAGGCCAGCACCTACACCCAGCTGGAAAGCTCACAGGACCTGGTGCTGGCACTGATCCAGAATATTGAAAGCCTCTCCACATCGCTGCTGCCTGGTCAGGCGCAGTTGCAGGCCCAACTCAACGTGCTGGGGCCAGTGCCGCTCGACGAGAGCCCACAGGTGACGTCTGGCATTACCACCCAACGAGACATCCTCAGCGAGCAAAAAAACAAGATCGACAACCAGCTCAAAACCCTGGCCGCGCTGAAAGTCAGTGCCGCCGAGCTGATCACCCAGATTGCCAGTATTCGCCGCAGCCTGCTGGAGGCGGAGGTGACCCAGCAGACCGCCAGCATCCTGAACCCGCGATTCTGGTCGCCCTTGTTCAATCTTCCGCTCGATGACCGCCAACGTTTCAGCACCCTCGTCCAGCAACTCAAGGCCACGCACCAGGCGGCCTGGCAACCTGGTCAACGCGCAATCACGGCCTCCCTGCTGGTTCTGGCCCTGGTCATCTGGACCCTGGGGCGAAAATTCGCCGGTCGGGGTCTGGCGTGGCTGTGCATTCATCGAATGCCCGAAGGCCGGTTACGGCGCAGCTCCCTGGCATTGGCCTCGGTACTGGCGACGGTGCTGAGCGCCGGCATCGCCCTGCAATTGCTGCACTTTGCCGCGACCCGGCAACTGCCCTACACCCCGTTGCTGGCCGATCTGGCGCAGTACCTGGAAAAGCTGGCCTATACCTGCGTGATGATCACCGGGTTGAGCCGCGCGTTGCTGTCGACCAAACATCCTTCATGGCGCCTGCCCGATATCGCCGATCCGGTGGCGCTGGCGATAGAGCCCTACCCCAGGCGGCTGGCAAGCCTGCTGCTGGTGCTGGTGACACTGGTGCAGATGAGCAACGTCACCGGCATGAGCGCCGAAGTGGTGTTGTTCGGCCGGGGAATCGTGGCGTTGGTCGTGGCACTGGTGATCGGCGCGCTGCTGTTGCGCGTCAGCAAGACCCGACGGGCGCTGATCGTTGCCGGAGAGACTCCCGAAGGCGTCACCACGTCCGCCGGCCTGATTTATGTGTTTGCCGGCGTTGCCGTGGTGGTGTCCCTGTTCGCCCTGGTGATCGGCTACGTGACGATGGCCCGGTTCATCACCTATGAAATGGTGTGGATTTTCATCGTCTTCGCCGCGTTCTACCTGCTCACGCAGGTGTACCAGGACACCTGCGAATCGCTTTTTTCACCCAGGCAACCTACCGGCAAGGCGATCAAACAGCTGCTGGGCATCGGCAATCCACGCCTGGAGCAGATATGCACCGTGTTTTCCGGGGCGGGCCGCGCCATCCTGATGCTGGTCGGCGTCATTGCGTTGTTTGTCGGCGGCGTAGGTACGACGTTCGGGCAACTGGTCACCAGCACCGCGGCCATTCTCGGTGGCGAAGGGCTGCGCAAGCTGAACATCGTCCCGGACAACTTGATGCGCGCCTTCCTGACACTGCTGATCGGTGTCTACCTGATTCGCACGCTACGCCGCTGGCTGGACGGCGAGTTCCTGCCGAAGACCGAGATGGACCCGGGCATGTGCGCCTCGCTGAGCACCCTGTTCGCCAACATCGGATACGCGTCGATCGTGCTGCTCACGCTGTCGTCGCTGGGGATCAAGTGGACCAACCTGGCCTGGATTGTCAGCGCCCTGTCAGTGGGCATCGGCTTCGGCCTGCAGGAGATCGTGAAGAATTTCATCTCCGGCCTGATTTTGTTGACCGAGCGCCCGGTGAAGGTCGGCGACCTGATCAGCATCAGTGGCGTCGAAGGCGACATACGACGGATCAACGTACGGGCCACGGAAATACAACTGGCCGACCGCTCGATCATGATCGTGCCCAACTCGCACCTGATTTCGCAGAACCTGCGCAACGTCACCCTTGGCGGCAGCGCCCAGGGCGTGGTGATACTCGAACTGATGTTCCCGCTGGATATCGATCCGGAACTGGTGCAAAACCTGCTGATGGACAGCTATACCGAGCACGAATCCATTCTGGATAAACCGGCGCCGTTCTTGCGTTTCAGCCAGTTGAAACCGGAAGGCATCACCTTGACCATCACCGGCTACGTCGGCAGCCCGCGCACGGTTGGGGCGATCAAGAGCGAGTTGCTGTTTGAAATTCTCAAGCGCCTGGGTGCCGCGGGCATTGAACTGGCGAAACCGCCACCCGCAGCGTGATTGTGGGAGCGATGGTGCAGCCGACCATCCTCTTACAGATTCACGCAAATCAAACTGTAGGAGCTGGCTTGCCAGCGATGGTCGTTAACGATAACGCGTGTGAACCGGATAAACGCGGCGCACTTGAGCCCATCGCCGGCAAGCCGGCTCCTACAAGACCGCATTATCTTGACGTTTTTCGCGAGCAAGCTCGCTCCTACAGGTTGATCAATGCGCGATACACACCGACTTGAGCTCGGTGTAAGCCTCGATCACCGCTCGACCAAACTCGCGGCCCATGCCCGATTGCTTGACGCCACCGAACGGCATTGCCGGGTCGAGCAGCACGTGGGCGTTGACCCACACCGTGCCGGCTTCGATACGCGGCACCAGGTTCATGGCTTTGCCCAGGTCATTGGTCCACAGGCTCGCGGCCAGGCCGTAGCGGTTGTCGTTGGCCAGTTCGATCACGGCGTCTTCGTCGTCGAACGGCATCACGCCCAGTACCGGGCCGAACACTTCTTCGCGGGCCACGGCCATGCTGTGGTCGATGTCCGCCAGGATGGTCGGCTGCACGAAGAAGCCGTCGCCCTCCAGCAATTCACCGCCGGTGACCACCCGCGCACCTTCCCGGCGGGCCAGTTCGATGTGCTTGAGCACGCTTTGTTGTTGCTTGCGCGACACCAGCGGGTTGATCGCCGCGTCGCCGTTCATGCCCGCGCCAATCGGCATCGCCGAGACCGCGGAGGCCAGGGCCTCGACGAATCTGTCGTGGATCGAGCGGTGCACATAGAAGCGCGATGCCGCAGCGCAAACCTGGCCGTTGTTCAGCAAGCCACCGAGGATCGCCCCTTGCACGGCTTTTTCGATGTCGGCATCGGCGAGCACGATCATCGGGTTCTTGCCGCCCAGTTCCAGGGAGAAGCGCGTCATGTTTTCCATGCACGCCACGCCGACGCTCTTGCCCACGGCGGTGGAACCGGTGAACGACACCTTGCTCACCAGTGGGTGCGAGGTCAGCACGCCACCGACCGAGGCACCGCCACCGGTGACCACGTTGAACACGCCGGCCGGGATGCCCGCTTCCAGCGCCAGCTCGGCCAGGCGCATGGCGGTCAGCGGGGTTTCCATCGCCGGCTTGATGATCACCGTGCAACCGGTGGCCAGGGCCGGCATCAGCTTCCAGCTGGCGATCAGCAGCGGGAAGTTCCACGGCACGATGCCGACCACCACGCCCACCGGCTCACGCTTGGTGAACGCAGTGAATTTCGCGCCCGGTGGCAGGGGGATCGACACGTCGAAGGTCTGCCCTTCGATCTTGGTCGCCCAGCCGGACATGTAGCGCATGAATTCCACGGTGGCGTTCAGGTCCAGCGCGCGGGCCATGTTGATCGACTTGCCCTGGCTCAGGGTTTCCAGTTGGGCCAGTTCTTCGGCGTGTTCTTCGACCAGGCGGGTGAAGTTCAGCAGGATGCGCTCGCGGTCGGCCGGGCGCAGGCTCGACCACACGCCGGATTTGAACGCCTTGTGCGACGACTGTACGGCGCGCTCGACGATCTCCAGCGGCGCATCCAGGGTTTCGCACAGGGTTTGCCCGGTGGCCGGGTTGACCACGGCGATGCTGTCGCCCTCGGCAAACACCCACTGGCCGTCAATGAAGCAGCCGTGACGACGCTCGAGGAATGCAGCCACCTGGGGCAGGATTTCAACGTTGCTCATAATTCACCTTTCATTCAGGTGCAGGAGCCGACTCAAGGCCGTCTTCGCTGGCAAGCCAGCTCCCACAGGGGTTGGTGGTTGTCAGGCGCAAATTCGACTGATCAATGTTGTTCTTTGAGGAAGCATGCGACCGCCTGGCGGTCGTCGGCGGAAGCCAGGCCCATGTACGGCATGTAGGTGCCCGGCACGAAGGCCTGGGGCTGAGTGATCAATTGCGTGATGTTCTCGGCTTGCCAGCTGACGTCTTTGTCGCGCATGGCCTGGGAGTAGCTGAAGCCCGGCAGCGAGCCGGACTTGCGCCCATACACGCCGAACAGATTCGGCCCCATCATCCCGGTCGTACCCTGGGTCACCGCGTGGCAGACGCTGCACTCAGTGGCAAACACTGCGGCACCACGCTGGGTATCCGTGGCGCACTCGGCGGCAGACACCGCTTGAACCAGGGTGAAGGACAGCAAGCCGATGAGGGACAAACGCAGCGAAGTGAACATAAGAAAACGCCCTTGAAAATCCACGCGCTCGCCAGCAGGCGAACACAACACCAAAAAACGCCGAGGCCAGGGTGCTTCGGCAGCTTGGTGGGGATTGTCGGTGGTCGCCGGTACGCAGGTTTTGCCCTGCGTGCCAGTTATGTTGGCGGGGCTGCCAAACCGGACAATCTGGCATGCACAACCAACTAATTGGCAAACAGGGAAAAGGGCAAACGAAAGCCGCGACTTAGTATCCGGGCAGACCGCAAACCTGCGCTCAAGAACAAGAACGGATGCCACACCATGCTCAAGTCCCCCTTGCTTCGTCTCTCGACGCTCGCGCTGATGATCAGCGCCGGCCAGGCCAATGCCTATGAGCTGTACGCCGATGACGACAGCCATCTGAACGCTACCCTCGAAGCCGCGTTCGGCATTTTCCACAGCCAGGAAAACTACGCCCTGTCCGGCCGTCTCGACGAAGGTTCCTCGTCGTGGCGCGAGGGCTACATCAAATACGGTTTGAGTTTCGACAAGGGCCTGGGCGGTGCGGGCACGGCTTACGGCGCGGGCAACCTGCTCAGCTCCGGCACTTGGGGCGATGGCGATGCCGCCGGCTTCAGCGATGGCACCGAACGCACCACCAAGTTCGAAGACGCCTACCTCGGCTGGCGTTCGGCCGACCTGTTTGGCGCATTGGGCAAGGACGGTGTGGACCTGTCCTTCGGCCGCCAGAACATCGTGGTCGGCGATGGCTTCCTGATCAACGGCGACGCCCTGAACATGGGCAAGGGCCTGGCCGACGGCGAGTTCAACCGTGGTGGCGCCTACTACCTGGCCGCCCGCAAAGCCTTCGACGAAACCGCCGTATTGCGTCTGGGCGGCAAGGAAGGCTGGCGCAGCGACCTGATGTGGCTCAAGTCCGACAACCGCGCCCAGGCCAAGACCGAAATGTACGTCGGCACCCTGGAGCACGTGGCCGAGGCCGGCACGGTGGGCCTGACCTACATCAAGACCACCGACATCGACGAGCAGTACGCCTCGCCGATCCAGCTCGAACGCGACGGCATGAAGACCTACAGCCTGCGCGCGGCGGGCAATGCCGGGGTGAAAGACCTGTTCCTGTCCGGTGAGTACGCCAAGCAGGACAAACCCCACGCCGCCACCGAAGACGCCTGGTACCTGGAAGCGGGCTGGACCTTCTCCGACGCGATCTGGACCCCGAACGTCAGCTACCGCTACAGCCGCTTCTCGGAAGGCTACGACACCTTGTTCTACGGTATGAGCCGTGGTTATGGCACCTGGTTCCAGGGTGAAGTGGCGGGCAACTATGCCGGGCCGTTCAACAGCAACTCGCGGATTCAGAACGTCGGGCTGAAAGTCTCGCCGCTGGAAAACCTTAACCTGGGCGCGCTGTACTTCAACTTCGACACCATCGACCGCAGCCTGGGCAATACCGACGGCCACGAAGTCGACCTGTATGCCGAATGGCACGTCAACGACCACCTGACCGTGATGCCGCTGGTGGGCATCTTCCAGCCGGACAAGAGCGCCGAAAACGGCGGCACGCAACTGGGCAACAACGACCGGAACGTCTATGCCCAACTGCTGTTCGTCACCGGTTTCTAACCTCGGTCGTGGGCAATGGCAGCGTCATTGCCCACGTGGAAAAAGGTATTTCCAATGCACAAGAAACTCCTGACGATCCAGAGCAAGATCGCCCTCCTCGCCGGGCTCTGCCTGCTGCTGGTCGTCGGCTTGTTGATGGGCTTGTCGCTCTATCAGACCCACAAGAGCAGCCGGCAGGTTGCACAAGCCAGCGGTGACATGCTCGCCAATGCGGCCAGGGAGCACATGCAGGCCCTGGGCAAAGTGCAGGCCATGCAAGTGCAACGCACCTTCATACAGACCCACGAATACGGCCAGGGATTATCGCGCTACCTGTTGTACCTGCGACAGCTGCAACAACAGGGCAGCCTGACCCGCCAGCAACTGCGCCGGGAGCTGAGTACCCAGCTTCACCAGGCCCTGATCGACAAGCCCGACCTGCTCGGGCTTTATGTCATTTTCGAACCCGGTGGACTCGACGGCGACGACGCTGTTTTCGCCCACCAGGCGGACATTGGCAG
Source organism: Pseudomonas sp. ACN5 (assembly GCF_002303975.1). Lineage (NCBI taxonomy): Bacteria > Pseudomonadati > Pseudomonadota > Gammaproteobacteria > Pseudomonadales > Pseudomonadaceae > Pseudomonas > Pseudomonas sp. ACN5. The sequence continues at coordinate 191,201 of NZ_MRCP01000015.1, forward strand.
CAATGAAACCGGGCGCTTCGCCCTGTATTGGGTGCAGAGCAAACCGGGCGAACTGCAAGCGGTGATCGGCGACGAAGGCCTGCTCGCCAACACCGAGCCGGGGCCGAGCGGCGCGCCCTACAACGCCTTCTATACCTGTGCCCGCGACACCCGTCAGGCCTGTGTGCTCGAGCCCTATTTCGACGAGGCGTCCGGCAGCCGCAAACTGGTGACCAGCGTGGCCTTCCCGCTGCTGGAAAACGGCAAGGTGATCGCCGTGGTCGGGCTCGACATCAACCTCGCCGCCCTGCAACAGAACAGCCAGGCCAGCGCCCGTGAGTTGTTCGAAGGCAACGGTCAGATCAGCATCGTCAGCCCGCGCGGGGTGATCTCTGCCAACAGCCAGGACGTCAGCCGCCTCGGCCAGCCGATGGACAACATCGAGGTGATGGACGCCTTGCACCAGGGCAAACCCAAGGTGTTTGTCGACGCCCGGCAGATCGAGGTGCTTGAGCCGCTGTCACCGATTGCCGGCGCCGCGCCGTGGGGCGTGCTGGTCGGCGTGCCGCAAGACGTCTTGCTGGCGCCGGTGACCACCTTGCAAAAAGAGCTCGATGCCCAAGGCGTGCAAAGCACCGCGCTGGAGTTGCTCCTCGGTGGCGGCTCGGCCCTGCTCGGCCTGCTGTTGATCGGGTACACGGCGCGGCGCATTACCCGGCCGCTGCAAGTGCTGACCCGCGTGATGGAGGATATCTCCCTCGGCGAAGGCGACCTGACCCGGCGCCTGCAGGTGCAATCGCGGGATGAAATCGGCCAACTGGCGACCGCCTTCAACCGCTTTGTCGAACGCATCCACCAGTCGATGCGCCAGGTGTCCTCGGCGGCCCTCGGTGTCAATGAAGGGGCGCGGCGCGTGCTGGATGCATCGAACGCTTCGCTGAGCAATTTCGACGATCAATCCACCCGCACCAGCAGCGTGGCGGCGGCGATCAACCAGTTGGGCGCGGCCGCCCAGGAGATCGCCCACAACGCCAGCGATGCCTCGCATCAGGCGTCCAGTGCCCGGCAACAGGCCGAAGACGGACGCCAGGTGGTGCAACGCACGATCGAGGTAATGAACGAACTGTCGGGAAAGATCAGTGCCTCGTGCGCCAACATCGAAGTACTCAACGACAAGACCGTGAACATCGGACAGATCCTCGAAGTGATCAAGGGCATCTCCCAACAGACCAACCTGCTGGCGCTCAACGCGGCCATTGAAGCGGCGCGGGCCGGTGAAGCGGGTCGTGGCTTTGCGGTAGTGGCGGACGAAGTGCGCAGCCTGGCCGGACGCACCCAGGCCTCGGCGCTGGAAATCCAGCAGATGATCGAAGAGCTGCAAGTGGGCGCACGGGAATCGGTCACCACCATGACCGAGAGCCAGCGCCACAGCGAAGAAAGCGTCACCATCGCCAACCTCGCCGGCTCCCGCCTGGGCAGCGTGACCCAGCGCATCGGCGAGATCGACAACGTCAACCAGTCCGTCGCCGCCGCCACGGAAGAACAGACGGCGGTGGTCGAGGCCTTGAATGTCGACATCACCCGGATCAACAGCCTGAACCAGCAAGGGGTGGAGAATTTGCAATCGACATTGCGCGCTTGTACCGAGTTGGAGCAACAGGCCGGGCGGTTGAATCAGTTGGTGGGGAGTTTTCGGATCTGAGATCGGAGTTGCCTGATACATCGCCTTCGCGAGCACGCTCGCTCCCACAATTGGATCTCTGCCATACACAAATCTTGTGTTCACCAGAGATCCCTGTGGGAGCGGGCTTGCCCGCGAAGAGGCCAGCACATCCAACATCACCGTCGCCTGACACCCCGCCTTCGCGAGCAAGCCCGCTTGTATGGTAGGACTTGAAGGGAGGAGGAGGGACAAAGCCCGATTCTGACTGTTAGCGCAGTACAGATCCGTGGGAGATTTCGCCCCTCCTCCTTTCACCCAAGCGCCGATAAAGAATGCATCTGGCTAGACCGACGATAGGAACAAGCCTGCGCCTCTGGGTGAGCCCTTCAAGTGCTCAAAACCATATCCCGGAGGAAATCCAATGGCAATGC
>NZ_MRCP01000016.1:0-144547 GCF_002303975.1 Pseudomonas sp. ACN5
GCCCCTGACACACCCCGCACGCAAAACCCCACCCCAACGACACACCGCAGATACACCCCCTTGATGAAATACGCCGGTCGATTGGCCTGGCCGATCAAAGCGCACAACTCACGGGGCATGCCCTCGCCCCGCCTCCCCGACCTGAAGGAGATCATCGTCCATGAACACCTCCATTTCCTCGGCCATCAAAGGCCTGAACCTGAGCCTCGACCGTGCCGGCGTCTGGGTTGCGCCTCTGGTGCTGCGAGTGTTCCTTGCCTGGGAATTCCTTGAATCGGGCCTGGAAAAATTCAACGGCCAGAACTGGTTCGCCGATATCCAGGAGCGCTTCCCGTTTCCGTTCGACCACCTTCCAGCGACGCTGAACTGGGAACTGTCGATGTGGGCCGAACTGATCTTCGCCATGACCTTGCTGGTGGGCCTTGGCACACGCTTCTCGGCGTTGAGCCTGATGGTGGTGACCCTCGTCGCCACCGCCGCCGTGCATTGGCCCGCCGACTGGCACACCCTGAGTGAACTTGCCCAAGGTTACGCCATCAGCAACAAGGGTTACGGTAACTTCAAGCTGCCCTTGATCTACCTTGTGACCCTCACTCCGCTGTTGCTGTCCGGTGCCGGCAAGCTCAGCCTAGACGCACTGCTGGCGCGTTACTTCTGGCGTCGCTGAAACGCAATCTGCAACGCGGACAAACAGAAGAAAACTTCACCGGGACACACAGATCACGAAATATCTGTAGGAGCGAGCTTGCTCGCGAAAAACCTGAGAGCACCGCGGGGTGTCAGGCCCCCCGCATCATCGTTGACCTCCATCGCGAGCAAGCTCGCTCCTACAGGTATCGGTATTCCCCGCAATTACGTGAACAACCTACCCAATCACTTCTTCCATCCCGGTCTGTTCGGCCAGCGTCAGATGCGCACTGCGTTCATGCACATGGGCGTGCGGTGTACGGTCAATCAGCAGGCTCAACAGTTCCGGGCGACTGTAGTGGCCGCGGGAATCCATCATGCGTTTGCGCTTGTCGATCAGGCCCATGTCGAGGTCGGCGATCACCTCGCCTTCACCTTCCTGCAACGAACCCAGCACTGTGCCATCCGGGCTGATGATCGCGGTAAAGCAGCCGCCGGAGATCGGGCCGATGGTGCAGCCGGTATCCGCCATGATCTGCGCCTGTTGCTCGGGGTACAGCCACGCCGTGGAGTTGACCACGAAACACGCGGCCTCCAGGGCATGCTGGCGAATGCTGACTTCCATTTGCGAGGCGAACAACGGACCTGCAAACGACCCCGGGTACATCGCCGCATGGATCTGTTCGCCATCGGCCATCAAGGCATAACGGGCCAGCGGGTTGAAATGCTCCCAGCAGGCCAGTTGCCCGATTCGCCCTGCCGCGCTGTCGACGGCCCGCAGGCCGGAACCGTCGCCCATGCCCCAGATCATGCGTTCATGGTAGGTCGGGGAGATCTTGCGGCGACGCTGGATCAGCGAGCCGTCGGCATCGAACAGCAGCTGCGTGTTGTACAGCGTGCCGCCATCACGCTCGTTGACGCCGATGGACACGACCATGCCGACTTGCCTGGCCGCAGCGCCGATGGCATCGGTGGCAGGCGAAGGCACGGTGACAGCCTGGTCCAGCAGCTTGAGGTGTTCGGCGGCCATTTCGAACGGCGACTGCACGAAGGAAAAGTACGGGTAGTAGGGCACGACGGTTTCCGGGAACACGGCAAATTGCACGCCCTGTTCGCCGAGTTCGAGAATCTTCTGCACCACTTTGTCGACCGTGCCTTCACGGCTGTAAAGAACGGGACTGATTTGTACGGCGGCGGCTTTGACGATGGTCATGGCGGTGATCTCACTGAGGGAGGATTTCAACGAGATCAAGATTACGCCAATAATATTAAGGCTTGAATGTCGTATATACCACTTTTCAGGACATCAACAAATCAACCCCGACTGGCCCGCTGAATCACCTGCGGCGGCTGCCCGAAGGCACGAATAAAAGCGCGGCGCATCCGCTCCCGATCACCAAACCCCGTGTCCGTCGCCACCACATCGATGGAGTGCCGCCCGGTTTCCATCATCAACCGGGCCGACTCGACCCGCAGGCTTTCGATGGCCTTGGCCGGGGACTGGCCGGTTTCGGCATGAAACACCCGGCTGAATTGCCGGGGGCTGAGATTGGCCGCGCTGGCCAGCTCCTCGACCGACAGCGCGGACTTCAGATTCTGCCTGGCGTAGTTCAGCGCGGCCTGAATCCGATCGGTCTTGGGGGCCAGTTCCAGCATCACTGAAAACTGCGACTGTCCGCCGGAACGCCGGTGGTACACCACCAACTGCCGCGCCACCTGGCGTGCAAGGTCGGCACCCAGGTCCTGCTCCACCAACGCCAACGCCAGGTCCACGCACGCGCTCATGCCCGCCGCCGTCCACAGATGACCATCATTGACGAAGATCCGGTCTTGCTCGACCTTCACCTTCGGGTACGCCTTGCGAAAGGCCGGCACATGCGCCCAGTGGGTGGTCGCCCGCCGACCATCAAGCAAACCGGCCTCCGCCAAAGCCGTCGCCCCTGTGCAAATCGAGCCCAGGCGTCGGGTGCCGTGACTGGCGCGGCGCAAAAACGCCAGCATGCCCGCAGTAGTCGGGCGGATCAGGTTATCGCCCAGGACCAGCAGCGTATCGAACGCGCGCTGGTCGAACGCTTCGGTCTGCACGGCAAAACCGGCGGACGTTTGCACCAGGCCACCCGGCTCGGACAACAAGGCAATGCGGTACAACGGTTCGTCACCGGCACTGTTGGCCAATTCGAAGGCGGCACACATGGCCAGCCCCAGAACCTGAAAACCGGGATAAACAATGAGTCCGATCTGGTGCATGGCGGTATGACCCTGAACGCGGCATGCCTGATATTCAGGCCAGGACCCGTACTCTAACCCGAACAGCCCTCACCGGACATCATGATGGAGCGCCTCGCGCACTGGCCGATGGCGACGGATAATGAAGCGGCTTGCATCTCACCGAGGAATGGAAGGATGTCACTGACTCTTTATTTCCACCCGCTCTCGTCGTTCTGCCACAAAGCACTGATCGCCCTCTATGAACTGGACATCGAGTTTGAAAAACGGATTATCGACCTGGGCAACGACGCCGACCGGGCCGAACTTCAAGCGCTGTGGCCGATCGGCAAGTTCCCGGTGCTTCGCGATCACACCCGGCAAAAGAACGTGCCGGAGTCGAGTGTGATCATTGAATATCTGGACCGGCTCCATACCGGCCAGGCGCACCTGATTCCGTACGATTGGGAAGCCGCCCTGGAAGTGCGGCTGTGGGATCGCTTTTTCGACCTCCACGTCCAGGTGCCGATGCAGAAGATCGTCGCTGACCGCCTGAACGCCGCCAACGGCGACCTGACCCGCGAGCGCGCCGCGCTGACAACGGCGTACGGCCTGCTTGAACGGCAACTGGCGGCACGAACCTGGGTGGCCAGTCCGGCATTCAGCATGGCCGATTGCGCCGCCGCCCCGGCGCTGTTCTACGCCAGCACCCTCGTTCCCTTTGCCGACGATCATCGCCACTTGCGCGCTTATTTCGACAGGTTGACCGAAAGACCCTCGGTCAAGCGAGTGATCGACGAGGCAAGGCCCTGGTTTGCCTGGTATCCGTTTGCCGAGGCCATCCCGGAGCGCTTTCGCTAGAGGCACCCACGCGGCCGGGGAGCGGGAGGCAGAAACAAAAAATCCCCGTGATCCATCAAACAATGGATCACGGGGATCAGTGAACAATGCCGGCGTGTGATCAGGCCGGAACGCCCAGGATGATGTGGGAAGCCTTGATCACGGCCGTGGCGCTGACGCCGGTTGCCAGACCCAGCTCTGCCACCGCATCGCGGGTCACGATCGAATAGACCTTCGAACCGCCAGCCAGCTCGATCACCACTTCAGCATTGACCGCACCGTCGGTCACGCTCAGTACCTTGCCTTCCAGGCAGTTACGCGCCGACAGGCGAATGTCGCTCGATTCGGTCATCAACATCACCCAGGGTGCCTTGATCAGCGCGACGGCTTCTTTGCCGACGGCGATGCCCAGGCTCTTGATGCTTTCCATGGTGACGACGGCAACCAGTTGCTCGCCGCCCGCCAGGGTCAACACCACTTCAGCGTTGACCGCGCCCGGCTGGACCTGGCTGACCTTGCCTTTGAATACGTTGCGTGCACTGACTTTCATTTGAGGCGTCCTTTTCTTGACTTTAGAGTTAGGAATTGACGGGCATCTTCAGTGTAAGCGCTGTGTAGAAACAACTACAGCGCAGCTCTGGTTCAGTGACAGACGGCCGGATCACTCAGAAAATCTTCATCAGACGCGCACAAAGAACGTCCGCGAGCCTTGGCTGCACGCTGGTTTGCAAGGGAGCATCCGGGACATGGACAACGAGCGCAAAAAACCGACGAATCGACGAATAACAACCGTCGGTCGAGTGTTTTCTGATTGAGCAAGAAGAAAAATGGCAGGGGCGGCTGGATTCGAACCAACGCATGGCAGGATCAAAACCTGCTGCCTTACCGCTTGGCGACGCCCCTGTATCTGTTGCGATGAGTGCCAGGCACTCGCTTTCTTGAGTGGCAACAAGCGCTGTTGCCTGCTTGCGTGACAGACTCCCTGAGGGCCTGTGCAAGTGTGGGCGGCAATTTACCAACTTTTGCCTCGTATGGGAAGCCCCAATAAAACAATTTGTTTTTTAAAACAGATGCTTAGTGTTCAGCCAAGTCCCCGGGAAGTGCCCGGCGCACATTCGGCCCGATCACGTCTGCTACGCTTTTCCTTTAGGGGATGGAATCGGAAATCGTTTGCTCAACACCCCTCCTTTGCCATTTGAGGGCGCAAAATGTGAAAGGCAAACTGATGGGCACCTTTGCAACCATCCTGGTGGTCGGGGCCGCGATTTATGGACTGAACACCTGGGAACACATCGAGAGCCAGCGACAGGAAGCGGTCTGCAGGGCCGCCCGGGAGCATCTCAACAGCCTGGAAACCCAGGCGCGGGCCCTGGCCTCCGGGTTGACGGTCGAAGCCTATGCCGAGGCCGAAAAAGCCGAGGCTGGCCAGTTGGTCCTGGCACTTGATACGGCCAGAAACGAAGCAGAGGTCAATGCCGTCATCGACAAGCACGCCGCGGCCATCGAAGCACAGATAACGGCCGAAGACGCCGAGGTCCACTCCCGCAGCGATCAACCCTTCCTCGGCCAGGAACTCAAAAAGCAACGCATCCCCACCGACATCAAACAGGAATTCAAACGAGCTGAAAAAGCCGTCCTCGAGACCTGCGGGTAGCGTCGACTGCAGCTACGGATTTGTCGCCAGCGTCTGGATTCCAGCAAGAACAGGCTGCAACCATGCTCCGCGCTTAAAACAAAAAAACGACAAACGAGGACGCCCTTTCGCTGGATCTTGAGCAAAAGGCGAGCGCGCCGTTGCGGCGCGCTCGCCGGTCACTCAGTGCGGTGCGCGCGGGATGGTCTTGAGCAGGTCTTCGGGGCTGATGTGACCGACCACGCTGCCCGGTTGCGGCAGATTGAGGATGTGGCCCTTCATCTTGCCGATGATGTGCATTTCGCATGGCTTGCAATCGAACTTCAGCGTCAGCACTTCATCGCCGTGAATCAGTTGCATCGGCGCGACCTTGGTGCGCACGCCGGTCACGCCCTTGGCCTGTTTCGGACACAGGTTGAAGGAGAAACGCAGGCAGTGCTTGGTGATCATCACCGGCACTTCGCCGGCCTCCTCGTGGGCCTCGTAGGCCGCGTCGATCAGCTTGACCCCATGGCGGTGATAGAAGTCACGAGCCTTCTGGTTGTAGACGTTGGCCAGGAACGTCAGGTGCGAATCCGGATACACCGGCGGCGGCGTGGTTTCGGCTTTACGGCTGCCGCGCGGGTGGGCGGCGACCCGCGCCTGGGTCAAGGCTTCAATCACTTCGCGGCGCAAGGCCTTGAGCTGCGAGTTCGGGATGAAGAACGCCTGCGGCGCATCCAGCTTGATATCGATGGCGTGGTACTGGGTGGTACCCAGCTGGCCGAGCAGATCCTGCAACTGCTCCAGCGCCTGCTCTGGCTTGTTGGCCGCGCCGAACGGGCCGGCCAGGGTGACGCTGGCGCTGATGCCCTCCTCGCTGGTCGCTGTCAGTTCCAGCTGTTCTTCGCGCAGGCGAGCGACCCAGCTCAGGGCGATGCGACGCTCGGCCGAGGTCCTTTGCAGCGCCTGTTGCCAGTTGTGATCGAGATTGCGATTCAGCGGATGGTTGGGGCGCAGCTTGTACATCCCCTCCGGCATCTCGTTGGGCTCGACGCGATAGCGATAACGCTTCTCGCCGTCCTCCTCGAATTCGCCCTTGGGTTCGGCGATGTTGGCGCGGAAACCCACCACTTCACGCTTGACCAGCACGTTGAGGCCGTCACCGTTGGACAGCGGCTCGTGCGTCACGACCTGCATGTCGCGCTTGGCGACCTTCTCGACCACACCCACCGGCAGACCGGTGAAGGTCGGCGAGTCAAAGGCGCCGATATCGATCTTGCGGTCAGTGACGAAGTAATCGGTGCTGCCACGGTGGAAGGTCTTTTCCGGGTCGGGCAGGAAGAAGTGCGCGGTGCGGCCGCTGGAAGCGCGGGCCAGGTCCGGACGGTCTTCGAGGACGTCGTCGAGACGCTGGCGGTAGTAGGCGGTGATGTTCTTCACATAGCCCATGTCCTTGTAGCGGCCCTCGATCTTGAACGAGCGCACGCCCGCCTCGACCAGCGCGCGGATGTTGGCGCTCTGGTTGTTGTCCTTCATCGACAGCAGGTGCTTTTCGTAAGCGATCACCCCACCCTTTTCATCCTTGAGGGTGTACGGCAGGCGGCAAGCCTGGGAGCAGTCGCCGCGGTTGGCGCTGCGCCCGGTCTGCGCGTGGGAAATGTTGCACTGGCCGGAAAACGCCACGCACAAGGCGCCATGGATAAAGAACTCGATGGCCGCGTCGGTTTCGTCGGCGATGGCGCGGATTTCCTTGAGGTTCAGCTCGCGGGCCAGCACCAGTTGCGAGAAACCGGCCTGATCGAGGAACTTTGCCCGCTCCAGGGTGCGGATGTCCGTCTGGGTACTGGCGTGCAGTTCGATCGGCGGAATGTCCAGTTCCATCACACCCAGGTCCTGGACGATCAGCGCATCGACGCCGGCGTCGTACAACTGGTGGATCAGCTGGCGGGCCGGCTCCAGTTCGTTGTCGTGCAGGATCGTGTTGATGGTGGTGAAGATCCGCGCGTGATAACGACGGGCGAATTCCACCAGTTCGGCAATCTCGCTCACCTCGTTGCAGGCGTTGTGGCGGGCGCCGAAGCTCGGGCCGCCGATGTACACGGCATCGGCACCATGCAGGATAGCCTCGCGGGCGATGGCGACATCGCGGGCAGGGCTGAGCAATTCCAGGTGATGTTTGGGCAAAGACATAGTTTTTTTAGTCAGGCTTGTCACGGTCGAGGCGTGCATTGTAGCGGCGAAACGCCTGACCGGCACCCGTATGCTGCCCGGTGGTGGCCTTGGGCAGATCTGCCCTGCCTGAATCCTTGTGGGAGCGAGCTTGCTCGCGATGGACGTTAACGATGACGCGGGCATTCTGTATGCACGCGTCGCCCTTGTGTTCATCGCGAGCAAGCTCGCTCCTACATTATTTGATCGGCGTCGGCCAAATGCCCAACATCCCCTGTGGGAGCGGGCTTGCTCGCGAAAGCGCTGGGTCAGTCAACACTTGTGCAAGCTGACACGCCGCCTTCGCGGGCAAGCCCGCTCCCACAAGGGGATTTATGTCGTACTCAGAACTTGTGCACAACAACATTCAACTGTGGGAGCGGGCTTGCTCGCGAAAGCGCTGGGTCAGTCAACACTTGTGCAAGCTGACACGCCGCCTTCGCGAGCAAGCCCGCTCCCACAGGTGTGTGTGTTGCCGAAATCAGGCCTTGGCCGCCATCGCGGTCACTTCCACGCGCATGCCTTCCACCGCCAGCGAGGCAACCCCGACAGCGGCGCGCACTGGCCACGGCTTGGCGAAGTAGCGTTTGTAGACCTCGTTGAACGCGGCGCGGTCGGCCATGTCGGTGAGGTAGATGGTCAGGTGCATCACGCGGTCCATGGAGCTGCCGGCACGTTCCAGCGCGACCTTCAGCGCTTGCAGGGTGCATTCGCTTTGCAGGGTGATGTCGCCCAGCTCCAGGCTGCCGTCGGCACGGGTGGGGATCTGGGTGGAGACCAGCACACCGCCGAAACCGACGACGTCGGAGGAAATCGAATCGGCATCGAGGTCAGGCGTAAAGGTCAGGTCGTGGTTTGCCATTGGAATTTCTCTTGCTTGAAAGGGTAAGGCGAGCGCCTTTTGCGCCGCCAGTTTACAGGGCCATTTCCGGCGCGTCGCTAATGCGCACCGTTCGGCTGCGCATGAGCCGAGCCCTCGTCATTGCAAGGGGGAAAACTTCGCCGGCAGATAGATCGTCGAGCACATGTCACGCAGTTGCGGGCCGGAGTTTTCCGGCGGCCAGACGCCGTCGGTGACCGCCTGGGTGCGCACCTGCAAGCGCTGCTCAAGGCTGGCCCACGGCCAGATGTGCAGATAGCGCGGCAGCGCGCCGTCGGTGGCGTAAAACGCCGCGTACACCGGAGAATATTGCTCGGCGGTTCGCGCCTCGATGGCTTTGCTCCAGCCGTCGAGTGTCGGCTGCAAGCCGCTGCTGACCAGGTCGTAGACGCGCAACTCATAGAACGGACCGTGCCGGCCGGCGCTCAAGGGTTCGAGGAAGGGAAACAGCGTGTAGTTTTCGATGCGCAGGTCGGTGATGAACTCGTTGACGCCAAACGCCCCGCCCCCCAGCAGGAAACGCTCGCGCTCTGCCTGCCGCAGGCTTTCGTTCCCATAGCCGCGCAGTACGGCAATCTGGTTCAACTGGCCGATCTCCGAGGCCCAACAGCCCATCAGCATGCCGCCGACACTCGGGTCGTTCAGTACAGCCTCGATGCGCGCCAGGGCATCGGCGACGGTACGCACACGCACGGTGAAAGTGATCAGTTCAAAAAAACGCATGGCGACTCCGCCCATTGGTTTGCCAAAAGCCCACAGCCTAAGGCAGCCCCCGCAGGCGGGATATTGAGACTACCCCCATCAGTGACGGCATTTTCCGCAGTGTTCTAGGTAGTTCCTTTACGCCGGGCAGCGTTCGTTCATTCGAATCACAGCTGGATACGTGTCCCGTGAGCTCGCCCCACTATCGGCCCAGCCGATTCAAACCTGCGAATTATCGATTTGTGCAGCAGTGCCTGGACCGCGAGCATGGCGTCACTTCCAACAACAAAAACCAAGGACCCGCCATGACCGCCCGATTTCACAACCCAGTGGATACCCGTTTCGGCTGGGGCAGCCTGCAAGACCTGGCCGCCATCACCGAACACCAGAACGTTGCCGTCGTGACCTTTCCCGAAGCCCGTGACCTGGGGCTGGTGGATCGCCTCCAGTCGCTGCTGGGTAAACGTCTGGTCTACGTGATCGAAGATGTCCAGCCCAATCCCGATGTCGCGCAACTGCGCGCGACCTATGAACGCTTCTGGCAGGAAGCCGGCGATTGCCATGCGGTGATTGCCGTCGGAGGCGGCAGTGCCATCGACACCGCCAAGGCGCTGATTGTCGGCACCGAGTCAGGCCGCTTCGATGAGTTGCTCGACTTGCTGGCCACCGGCAAACCCTTCGTTCCGGTACGCAGCAAACAGCTGATCGCAGCCCCGACCACGGCAGGCACCGGCAGTGAAGTCACGCCCTGGGCCACGATCTGGGACGCGGCCAACCACAAGAAGTATTCCCTGCACCTGGACTGTACCTGGCCAAAGGTCGCGATCATCGATCCGCAATTGATGCTCACGGTGCCGGCCAGCGTCACCGTATCCACAGGCCTGGATGCCTTGTCCCACGCACTGGAATCGATCTGGAACATCAACGCCAACCCGCTTTCCGACACCTTCGCCATCTCTGCCATCGAAGACATCCTCGAATGCCTGCCCTTGCTGCGGCGCGACCTGTCCAATCAGGAACTGCGTTCACGGATGGCCCTCGCCGCACTCAAGGCCGGCATGGCGTTCTCCAACACCAAGACCGCGCTGGCCCACTCCATTTCCTATGAAATGACCTTGCACTACGGCTTGCCCCACGGCATCGCCTGCTCCTTCACCTTGCCACTGGTGTTGGGCCTCGCCTGGGGCCACGACGCAACGCGTGACAAGACCCTGCAACGGGTTTTCGGGCCGGACCTGGACAAAGCCCAGGCCCGTTTGCGCGCCTTCCTGCACAGCCTGGATGTGAAGACCGAATTCGCCGACTACGGCGTAACACCCGAGAAGGCGCAAGCCATGATCGACTTCGCCCTGCAGGGCGCACGCGGCAAGAACTTCATCGGCTCACGAGCGGCCTAGGGCTCGACAGCCCCCAAGACACTACACTGCCAGCGGCGTAACGAGCCGCGACGATTTCCTGCCGCACCTGAAAAAGAGTGCACCCTGCGCCGCAACTCGCAGGGAACGAACAAGAATAAGGAAAAGATCATGAATCGTGCCCAAACCATGCCAGGTCTCGCCGTACACAGCGCATCGTTTCGCGTCGCCCAGTGGCGCATGCTGCTGGCGGCCATGTTTTGCTATCTGTTTTTCTATACCGGGCGACAAACGTTCGGTTTCGCCATTCCCGGTATCCAGGCCGAGTTCGGCTTTACCAAAGAGCACCTTGGCTGGGTATCGGCCGCCATGCTCTGGGCCTACGCGATTGGCCAGGCCATCAACGGCAACCTCGCCGACAAATTCGGTGGCCGACGCATCATGACCCTTGGCGCGGTACTGTCGTGCGGCGCTAACTGGGTGACGAGCTTCGCCAGTAACTTTGCCGCGTTGATTTTGCCCTGGGGCATCAATGGCTACTTCCAGGCATTGGGCTGGGCACCGGGCAGTCGGCTGATTTCCAACTGGTGGAGCGCGGGTGAGCGCGGCAAGGTCTACGGCTTCTACGTGTTCGCAGCCGGTTGCGCTTCCGTTCTTTCCTACGTGACCTCGATCGTCGTGCTGGAAGTGATGCATCTTGAATGGCGCTGGATCTTCCGCCTGCCCGTATTGCTCATGCTCGCGGGCGGCATCCTCTTCTACCTGGTGGCCCGCGAGCGTCCGCAAGACCTGGGATTCGAACCGCTGGCCGACACGGGCGTGGCCAACGCCGAGGACAAGAACCATGAGGTGGCGCACGGTGAAACCGAAACATCGGCGCAACGCTACAAAGCGGTACTGAAGAACTTTCGCCTGATTATCGCCGCCGTGTCCCTGGGGTTCCAGAACGCTGCCCGCTACGGTTTGATCGTCTGGGTGCCGGTGCACTTTCTGGGCGCCAACTGGAAAAGCGGCGACAGCATGATCGATCCGAAATGGATCACCGTGGCCCTTCCGGTCGGCATGGCCATCGGCGCGCTGAGCAACGGCTGGATCTCGGACAAGCTGTTCGGCTCCAAGCGCTACCTGGCGATCATGCTCTACATGTTCCTCGGCGCGGCGACCAGTATGTGGATGTGGACCCTTGCCCCCCACAGCGCAACCGGTCTTGTGGCGTTGTTCCTCTGCGGCTTCTTCGTGTATGGCCCCGCTTCCAGCTTCTGGGCACTGTGCCCGGACCTGGTGGGCGCCAAGCGCGCCGGCACCGCGACCGGGGTGATGAACTTCTCGTCCTACCTGTTCGCCGGCCTGGCGGAACCGCTGATCGGCAGTATGCTCGACAGTACCGGCAACACCTCGCTGATCTTCATCGTGGTCACCGCTGCCTGTCTGTGTAGCGCGTCGGTGGCGCTGTTCATCCGGCGTTGATGGCCCGGCTGGACAGATTGAACCAATGGCAGCGGCTCAGGAACAGGATCGTCTATGTACCAGTACCACAAGTGGCTACGTTCATTTCATGCAGTGGCCAAGACCGGCAGCTTCACCCTCGCCGCCGAGTATTTGAGCGTCGGCCAGCCCACGGTCAGTGAGCAGGTCAATGCCCTGGAGAAGAAGTTTTCCGTGGAGCTGTTCCATCGCCGCGGCCGCTTTATCGAAATGAGTGCCGCCGGGCACCAACTCTATGCGATCACCCAGGGCCTGTTCGGCCAGGAGGATGAAGCCGTGCAACTGCTGCAGAGTTTCAAGCAACGCAAGACCGGCATGCTGCGCCTGGGCGCGGTGTCCCCGCCCATTGCGATGAACCTGACCTACGAACTGATGCAGCGGCACCCGGACATCGAGCTGGAAACCTCGTTTTCTCCGGAAAAAGAGACCCTGGATCGCCTGTTCAACTTCGATATCGATGTGGCGATCCTGGCCCTGTCCGAATTCGACCAGCGTTTTGACACGCAGCTTTACCGGCGCTATCCGATCATTGCGGTGGTGCGCGAGGACCACCCCTGGGCCCGGCAGAAAGAAGTCCATGTCGAGCAGATCAGCGAAGAGAAATGGGTGCTGCGGGAAAAAAGCTCCCGCACTCGTCAATTGGTAGAGGAAAGCTGCAAGCGCCTGGGCGTCGCCCTCAATTGCGTCATGCAGTTGAACAGCCGCGAGGCCATCGTCCATGCCATCGCCAAGGGCATCGGTATCGGTTTCGTCTCGGCCGTCGAGTACGCCGAAACGCCCGGCACCAAACCGATCACCTTCGTCAATCACCCGTTTTCCATCGACTACCACCTGTGCTGCCTGGGCATTCGCCGAAACCGGCCGATGATCGCGGAGCTGTTCGACTCGAGCCCAACGCCGGCCACCTGATTTCACCTCACCCTTGAGCAATCCACAGGCCTACTTCCTGGCGACAGGAGGGACGGCCTGCCCACAACAAAAAATGGAGAAACACCATGAACTACCAACAACCGACCCAACTGCAAGCCGTGGTCCTGGACTGGGCCGGCACCGTTGTCGATTTCGGCTCCTTCGCCCCCACGCAGATTTTCGTCGAGGCTTTTGCCGAGTTCGGCGTCGCCGTTTCGCTGGAAGAAGCCCGGGGCCCGATGGGCATGGGCAAGTGGGATCACATCCGTACCCTGTGCAATCAGCCGCAGATCGCCGAGCGCTACCGTGCCGTGTTTGACCGTTTGCCGACCGATGACGATGTCACCGCACTGTACGAACGCTTCATGCCACTGCAGATCGAAAAAATCGCCCTGCACTCGGCCCTGATTCCCGGCGCGCTGAACACCATCGATGCCTTGCGCGACAAGGGCCTGAAAATCGGTTCCTGTTCCGGTTACCCGGCCGTGGTCATGGAAAAGGTGGTCGAACTGGCGCGGCACAATGGCTACGTGGCGGACCATGTGGTGGCCACCGACGAGGTGCCGAACGGCCGCCCCTACCCGGCCCAGGCCCTGGCCAACGTGATTGCCCTGGGGATCAGCGACGTCGCCGCCTGCGTCAAGGTCGACGACACCTGGCCCGGCATTCTCGAAGGCCGTGCCGCCGGGATGTGGACGGTCGCGCTGACCTGTTCCGGCAATGCCCTGGGCTTGACCTACGAGCAATACAAGGCCCTGCCTTCCGACAGGCTGGACAGTGAGCGAGCGCGCATCGTCAAGATGTTCGAAGGCTCCCGCCCGCACTACCTGATCGACACCATCGTCGATCTGCCGGCGGTCATCGAAGACATCAATGCCCGACTGGCGCGAGGTGAAACACCGCAAGGATCCTGAACGGGTTCAGGCGTCAAGCGGCCGTCCCACGGGCGGCCGCCTCACTTGAAAAAATCACTCGGCGTCTTGCCGAACTGCTTCTTGAACATGGTGGTGAACGCGCTCGGGCTGTCGTATCCCAGCGCCCCGGCGATGTCGATGATTTTCTCCCCAACGGCGATGCGTTCCAGCGCCAGCAGCAGTCGCGCTTGCTGGCGCCATTGGCCGAAGGTCATGCCGGTTTCCTTGCGGAAGCGGCGCTGGATGGTTTTGGCGTCCAGGTTCAACCGCGCGCTCCAGTCCGACAAGGTCGAGCCATCGCCCGGGTCCTGCTGCAACGCGCTACAGATCTGGCTGATCCGTTGATCGCTGGGCTGCGGCAGGTTCAATGGCAAGGTCGGCAGTATCGTCAGTTCATCCAGGATCAGCCGCAGCACCCGGGCTTCCCGCGAGTCCGGATCGCAATTGAAATCGAAATCCACCGAGACCTTGATCAGCTCACTGAGCAATGCGGACACACTCACCGCGCGGGTTTCGCCGGGCAGGTCCGGGCACGCGCCGGGGTGCACAAACACGATGCGCATCTTGATCGGCCCGACACAGCGAATCCAGTGCACGACCCCACTCGGCATCCAGATGCCACGGCTCGGCGGCACCGTCCATTGGCTGTTTGCCGCGTGCACCACCATCACGCCTTCGATGGCATAGATCAGTTGATGCTTTTCATGGGAATGCGGCGCGATAAACCAGTTTTCCGGGTAGTCGGTCGCACTGCTGCGAACGCTCCAGCCGCCCTGGTCGATCTCCGCAAGAAATGTCTGCAATGGCTTGATCATGATGCCCTTTTTGCGATGGTCCATGCCCGAGTTGCGCGAGACGGGCGTCCTTGAGGCCCATAGGATAACGCCGAACCCTGAAATGGGCTGCGCCTTGCGTTCGCGGCTCGCGTTTTTTATCCGGAAACCTGCCTATGTCGACCACCACCCTCGGCTCGCCCTCACCCACCGTCTCGGTCGCCAGCCAGGCCAGCCCCCTGGTCATACGCGTCATCGGCGCCTGTGCGTTGGCGCACCTGATCAACGACCTGATCCAGGCCGTGCTGCCGTCGATCTACCCGATGCTCAAGGCCACTTATGGCCTGAGCTTCACCCAGGTCGGCCTGATCACCCTGACCTTCCAGCTCACCGCTTCATTGCTGCAACCCTGGATCGGTTTCTACACTGACCGTCATCCCAAGCCATGGCTGCTGCCGGCCGGCATGGTCTGCACCCTGATCGGTATCCTGATGCTGTCGATGGTCGGCAGTTTCCCGGCGATTCTCGTGGCCTCGGCGCTGGTGGGGGTTGGGTCGTCGACCTTTCACCCGGAAACCTCGCGGGTGGCGCGCCTGGCCTCGGGCGGTCGCTACGGCCTGGCGCAGTCGACCTTTCAGGTCGGTGGCAACGCCGGCAGCGCTTTCGGCCCCTTGCTGGCCGCCGCGATCATCATTCCCTATGGCCAGGGCAACGTCGCCTGGTTCGGCCTGTTCGCGGTGTTCGCCATCCTCGTGCAATACGGCCTGAGCCGCTGGTATCGCAATCACCTGAACCTGTTCAGGCTCAAGCAAGGCAGCAAGGCCACCCACGGTCTGTCGAAACGGCGGGTGACCTTCGCCCTGGTGGTGTTGGCGTTGCTGGTGTTTTCCAAATACTTCTACATGGCCAGCTTCACCAGTTACTTCACCTTCTACCTGATCGAAAAATTCGACCTGTCGGTGGCCAGTTCGCAGCTGTACCTCTTCCTGTTTCTTGGCGCTGTCGCGGCGGGCACCTTCTTTGGCGGCCCGATCGGTGACCGGATCGGCCGCAAGCAAGTGATCTGGTTCTCGATCCTCGGCGCAGCGCCGTTCACCCTTGCCCTGCCCTACGTCGACCTGTTCTGGACGGGCGTGTTGAGCATGATCATCGGTTTCATCCTCGCCTCGGCATTCTCGGCCATCGTGGTCTTCGCCCAGGAACTGGTGCCCGGCAACGTCGGCATGATCGCCGGGGTGTTCTTCGGCCTGATGTTCGGTTTTGGCGGGATCGGTGCTGCGCTGCTGGGGCACCTGGCGGATATCCATGGCATCGAGTACGTGTACACGCTGTGTTCGTACCTGCCGCTGCTGGGAATTCTGACCATACTGTTGCCGTCTACTGGTAAACGCCCCTCGGGAGCGTGAATGGTCATAAGGAGGAACACCCCATGAAAATCGTAGTCACCAGCGTGCTCGTCGATGATCAGGCCAAGGCACTGGCGTTCTACCGGGATGTACTCGGTTTTGAACTCAAGCACGACATTCCCATGGGCGAACATCGCTGGCTGACGCTGACCTCGCCTGGCGATCCCGATGGCGTCGAGCTGCTGCTGGAGCCCAATGCCCACGGCGCGGCAAAAACCTTCCAGAGCGCGATCAAACAGGACGGCATTCCCTGCACGTTTTTCGGTGTCGACGACGTGCAAGCCGAGTATGCCCGGCTCAGCGCCGCCGGGGTTCAGTTCACCCGCCCACCGACGGTGATGGGACCGGTCACCCTCGCGGTACTGGACGACACCTGCGGCAACCTCATCCAGATCGTCCAGCACCACTCAACCGCCTGATTATTTCTGCTACCAACCCTGTAGCACTCGGTAACACCAGGCCCCAATGCGGTGCGTCTTTGCTGCGCGGTCACTCCAGCGCCTCGGTGGCCGAACAACTGAACATCAGCCCCGGCACGGTGAAGATTCACCGCAAGAACATCTACGCCAAGCTGGGCATTGGCAGCCAGTCGGAATTGCTGGGGTTGTTCGTTCGGGAGCTGACGGAGGACCCGTTGCAGGCGCCCGGCCTCAGGCTGCAAGCCAGATATCTGTCAGCTAGCCCAACACCCTGTGGGAGCGGGCTTGCTCGCGAAAGCGATATTTCAGCCGACATATAAGTTGCCTGACACACCGCTTTCGCGAGCAAGCCCGCTCCCACAGGTCTGTCGGTGATCCGGAGATTGTGGTCAGGGCGGATCAAGCTGATCCAGTGCGCGGTTCACCGCCAGTTCGCCCAACATGATCACCTGCGCAATGCCCAACAGCGCATTGCGACTCGTGCCCTCCAGATGATCCACCAGATCGTTGGCCATGACATTGGCCGACGCCAGCGACTCGCAGGCATGCACCAGCAAGGTTTCGGTATTGAGTTCGGGATTGACGATGAACATCGTGCTGGGTTTGTGAGGGGTGGCCATGATGTGGGGGCCCAGTTTGAGGGCGCGCTCGGCGGCTTCGTGGAGCTTGTTTGAATCGAGGCTTTCGGACGGGGATGCCGGATCGGTGTCCGGCGGGTTGGGTGTGAGCTTGAACATGGAATGGACCTCTAGCGCGAATAGTAAGGAGCCATCACCTTCGCTACCAAACGAAAGGTGGCGGCCACACGCGGGTTGGTAGACCGGTCGCACTAGAACCCGGCGCCCGCAAGGGAGCCCCGCGCATGGCCACCATATAAAGCACAGTCCAAAAAAATGACTGTATTAAGGTGACGCAATGCGCCTAGAACGAACTCGGGCTACCAAACCCGATCGCTGTTTTTCAGCGACCGGCAAACGATAAAACCCACGCTCTAGACGCACAAGCCGGCGGATTCTGGCGTAGCTGTAGGCAACGACGCAAGGTGTTGTAGCTTGCGGGAAGTAACGCTGACAGCGCTTAAACAAGCACGCTTAAACAGTGAATTTCCACATCACCTGTATCCAGGCTTGAAGCTCGAAGCTGGTCCTATCCCCCAAGCGATATCGAATACCGCAATGTGGTCAAACGCTATGGCGAGGTGCAGGCCGTCAGCGACCAGCCGTGGGGTGGTACCTGAAGTAAACAGTCAACCGCCCCCCTGTGGGAGCGGGCTTGCTCGCGAAGTGGCCGGCACATCCAAAAAACATGGCGCCTGACACGCCGCTTTCGCGGGCAAGCCCGCTCCCACAGGGGTTGTGGCCAGCCGTGGGATTGGCGTTCACTGAAGATCAAAACTGTGGGAGCAGGCTTGTGGCGACGGGCTCACAACGCGTAACTTGATTGACCAGCCCTCCAAGCCACGCCGGAGTTGATCCATGCGCATCGCCTTGCTGTCCGACATGCACCTGTCCGTCAATGCGGTCCCCTTTCCCGCCGTGGACGCCGATATTGTCGTGCTCGCCGGGGACATCGCGCGACCCGCCAAGGCCATCGAGTGGGCCAGGGCGTGCCCGGTTCCGCTGCTGTACGTGGCAGGCAATCATGAGTTCTATGGCAGTGACCTGGTCTCGACCTACGAACAACTGAACAGCCTGGCGCAAGGCACGCAGATCCACGTGCTGGAACGTTCGGAGTACGTGCACGACGGCGTGCGCTTTCTCGGTTGCACCTTGTGGTCGGACTATCGTCTGCTCGACAGCCCCGAGGACCGAGCGCTGGGTATCAACCTGGCGACTCAACTGATCCGCGACTTCAGCCACATCAAGATCGCCCCCGACTTTCCCGACCTGTTCACGCCGGCCATTTCCCAGCTGGTGTTTCTGCAGACGGTCGCCTGGCTGCAAGACTGCTTCGCCCGCGACAGCCGCACGCCCACGGTGGTGGTCTCGCATTTCGCCCCGACACGATCGAGCATCAGCCCGACGTTTGCCGGTTCGCCTATCAACTCAAGTTTTGTCTCGGACCTCCAAGCGCGGATCAAAGACTGGCAGCCGGCGCTGTGGCTGCATGGCCACACCCATGGCAGTTTTGATTATCGGGTGGGCAATACCCGCGTGGTCTGCAACCCTCGGGGCTATGCCAGGAACGGCATCAACGAAAACCCCGATTTCGATGATGCCTTCGTGATCGATCTGGATTTCTGAGGTAACGCTCGAGTCAGCAGCACCGCGTATTGCACTTGCCCCGACCGAAACGCGCTTCCTGGCGTTCGCGGAAAAACGCCTCATAACTCATCACTGGCTCGCCCGGACGGTTGCGGGCCATTTGTGCCACGTAGTTGTCGTACTCGGGAACGCCGACCATCAATCGGGCGCTCTGGCTGAACATTCTGGCGACCTGCTGCAGTTTGCCGAACATGGCGGATCTCTCTGTTGTCGTGGGACCTGGCCCATGAAACCGCGCTCATGTATCGGCATTGTGTCCAGATCGGGCGCCTTTGTATTTTCAAGTATCCAGGCTCGCGCCCGATGCGACGCCGGCAACCCGCTACACTTTCCTCGCTCCGCCGCTGCACCCGAGCGGCCACGACCCCTGACTTCTGATCTGGAGGTATCCCATGAGCGACAGCAGCGAACTCACCACCTTTACCGGCTGGGCCGCCACGACCGCGGGCGCGCCACTGGAACGCTACAGCTACGATCCCGGTCCGTTGGGCAACGATGAGGTGGAAGTCGCCGTGGAGTATTGCGGCGTCTGCCACTCCGATCAGTCGCTGATCGACGACGACTGGGGTATCAGCCGCTACCCGTTCATTCCCGGTCATGAGGTGGTCGGTCGTATCGTGCGGATGGGCGATCAGGTGCGAGGCCTGGAACCGGGGCAACGGGTGGGCATCGGCTGGTACAAGGGCAGTTGCATGCATTGCACGTCCTGTATCAAAGGCTCGCATAACCTGTGCAGCACGGTGCAACCGACCATCATCGGCAGCCACGGCGGCTTTGCCGACCGCGTCCGCTCGCACTGGGCCTGGGCCCTGCCGATCCCGGCCGGGCTCGACCCGGCAATGGCCGGGCCGTTGTTCTGTGCCGGCTCGACCGTGTTCAACCCGCTGGTGGAATTCGGCATCAAGCCCACCGACCGGGTCGGCGTGGTGGGCATCGGCGGCCTGGGTCACCTGGCGCTGCGCTTTCTCAACGCCTGGGGCTGCGAAGTCACGGCGTTCACCTCATCGCTGAGCAAGCAGGACGAAGCCAGGCGCCTGGGCGCACACAAGGTGGTTGCCTCGACCGACTCCGATGCGCTCAACGCCATTGCCGGCACCCTGGATTTTCTCCTGGTCACCGCCAACGCCAACCTCGACTGGACCGCCATGCTCGCCACCCTGCGCGGCAAGGGGCGCCTGCACTTTGTCGGCGTCGTGCCCGACGCGATTCCGGTGCACGTGTTCAACCTGATTCCCCAGCAAAAAACCCTGTCCGCCTCACCGGTGGGTTCACCGGCCAACACCGCGATGATGCTGGAGTTCTGCGCCCGCCATCAGATCCTGCCGCAGGTCGAGATGTTTCCCATGAGCCGGATCAACGACGCCATCGATCACTTGCGCAGCGGCAAGGCGCGCTACCGCGTGGTGCTGGACGCCAGCCAGTGACAGGAGAGCCGAACGCGGTCTCCTGGGCTGGCCTGCCAGCGATGCTCGTTAACGATAACGCGGGTGAACCGGGTGAACGCGGCGCGCTTGAGTCCATCGCCAGCAGGCTGGCTCCTACAGTAGTTTCAGCGTGGGCTGGGGCCTTTGTGGGAGCTGGCTTGCCAGCGATGGTCGTCAACGATAACGCGTGCGAACTGGATGAACGCGGCGCATGGGAGTCCATCGCCAGCAGTTCAGCGTGGGCAGGGTCCCCTGTGGGAGCTGGCTTGCCAGCGATGGTCGTTAACGATGACGCGGGCGAGCTGGATGAACGCGGCGCGCTTGAGCTCATCGCCAGCAGGCTGGCTCCTACAGGTTTCCGGGATTGCGTGAAGGACCTTTTTAACCCTCAGGGATTGGCTACCTGCGCCGGCACCATTGGCATGTGCGGGTCATTCCAGCTGAACCGATAGGCTTTGCCGGCTTCTGGCGGCTGGCATTTGCCGTTGTCGGCATCCGCGCCCACGATCGACCAGTTCGCCCGGGCGTTTTCGCCCAGCTCACGGGCCGCTTCGGCTTTGAAGCACTGGTTCAAAACGTCATCCGGCACCAAGGCGTAGGCCTTGGGGTGTTCGCGCAGATACAGCGCGGCCTTCTCGATGGACGAGTTATCCATGCCGAAATGCACGATCGGCTGGCGGGCGAACAACCAGTGCCCCTCCTCCCAGTTGACCAGCACCAGATCGGCGCCCTGGGTCAGGGTCGCCGCCTGCGCCATCAGCACCTGATCGATGTTGGTGCCGTCCTTGAGCGGTTCGATGAAACCCCGTGCAAACCACAGCGCGAACCAGGTCACCACCAGTGCCGGGAACACCCGACGCAAACGCGGGTGCTTTTTGAACCAGCGCTTGAGCAGCCAAGGCATCAGCGGCGCCGCGACCAGCACCAGCCCGGGCAGCGCCGGGTAGATGTACAACTTGCGTTTGCCCGTGCTGATGCAGAAAAACAGCACCACCAGCACCACCCAACCGAGCAATACCAGGACCCGGCCGTCGCGCTTTTGCAACTGACGGCGCCAGGCAGGCACCAGCCATGGCAGCACCAGCACCAGCGGTAGCCAATACTGCGGAATCACCTTGGTGAAGAAGTACCAGAACGGTTCGCGGTGATGCCATGCAGCGGCATAGCGGCCCGCGGTCTGGCGCAGGAGGATTTCCCGCGCATAGGCCATTTCGTCCGCGCTGCCATTGAAGAAAATTGACAAGGCCAAGGGCAACAGCCAGATCGCGATAGCGCCAAGCATCAGCGCCAACCCGAGCAACCACTTGCGCGCCTCGCCAGGCATGGCCACCACACCCGACCAGCCTTTGCGCACCGCGTAGGCGTACGGAATCAGCAACAGCGCCGGCAGGAAACCCACACCCTTGGTGATCACACCGATGCCCATGGCCGCGCAGCCGGCGTAAAACCAGCGCCACGCCGGGCCGAGCAGAAGGTGGCGCGCCAGACCGTAAAGGCCAAGCGAGGTGAACAGAATCAAAAAGCTGTCGATCTGGCCGGTGCGCAGGATGCTGTAGGTCTGGTAGGTCGCCAGGTACAACAGCGCGGCGTTGCGCCCGATACGCTGGGTCCACAAGCGGCGGCCCAGGTCATAGACCATCGCCGTGACCGTCACGGCCGAAAACAGTCCCGGCAGGTAAAGCGCGATGTTGGGCTTGCCGGTCAGCCAGGTGAAGAACGCCACCGTCCACATGAAGATCGGCGGTTTGTCACCGTAGATCTCGGCGGCACGGTGCGGGATCAACCATGAGCCGTTTAGCAGCATCTCCAGGGCGACGCCGAGGAAGCGCTCCTCATCCACGTTCTGTGCCTGGCGCAGCCCCAGCCCCGCGCCGATCAGCAACAGGGCAAGCAGCATCAGCCCCAGGCACTCGACCCGGGGCGACAACGATCTACGCATGGTTCATTCCTTCACGCTGCGGCTTTTGGCAATCAATTGCAGGTTGCGAAAATAGACGATGGAGCCAAAAGCCTGCCCGGCAATGAACACCGGATCCTGACGGTAGATGGCGTAAGCCAGCAGCAAGGAGCTGCCGACGATGCTCAGGTACCAGAAGCTGGTCGGGATCACGCTGCGCTTTTTGTATTCGCTGTACAGCCACTGCAGGACAAACCGCCCGGTAAAGGCGATCTGCCCCGCAAAACCGACCACCAGCCACAGGGTTTCACGGGTCAGCATCATCCTTCGAGCTCCTGGGCAATGGTGTTCAGCCGCGTGCGCTTGATCAGCCACCAGACGCCGATCAGGTCAAGAATGCCGACCAGCGCGCGGTCGAGGTTGCCGTATTTCGACACCCCGGCCGTGCGCGGCCGATGGTTGACCGGGTGCACGATCATGCGCCCGTTGTGACGCTGGATCAGCGCCGGAATGAAGCGGTGCATGTGGTCGAAGTACGGCAGGCGCAAGAACGCCGCGCGCTCGATCAGTTTCAGGCCGCAACCGGTGTCCGGGGTGGCGTCCTTGAGCAGGCGCCGACGCAGGTTGTTGGCGAACCGCGAGGCGTAGCGTTTGCTCGCGGTGTCGCGGCGATTGACCCGGTGCCCGGCGACCAGTTGCACATCGACCTTGCCCGGTTCGCCGCGCACCAGCGCCAGCATGTCGGGGATGTCCGCCGGGTCGTTCTGGCCGTCGCCATCGAGGGTCGCCAGCCATTGCCCGCGGGCCTCGCGAGCGGCGTGGTACAGCGAAGTGCTCTGCCCCAGCGACCGCTCGTGATGCAGGATGCGCAGGGGGCTCAAGCCATCGTGGCGGATCTGCCGCAGTTCCTGCAGGGTCGCATCGGTACTGCCATCGTCGACGACGATGATTTCGTACGACTCATCAGCCAGCGCCACGCGGATTTCCCCAAGCAGCGGCTTGAGGTTGTTCGCTTCGTTCCTGGCGGGAATCAGTACGGATACAAAAATGTCTTGGCTCTGGCTCATGGGGTCCCTCTCGCCTTTCATGATTTTTTCGAGATCAGAGGCGAACGCTTCAAATCCGATAGAACTGCCGATACCACTGCACAAACGCTGCGACGCCGGCTTCCAGCGTCACCTGCGGGCTGAAGCCCACCCATTCGGCCAGTACCGAGACATCGGCCCAGGTGCTGACCACATCACCGGCCTGCATCGGCAGGTAGTTACGCCGGGCCTGTCGATCCAGGGCCGATTCCAGGCACTCGACAAAATCCAGCAACGCCACCGGCATGCCACGCCCGATGTTGAAGAGCCGGTTGACGCCAGCGCCAGAGCCTTGCGGCACCGGAGGCTTTGGCCGCAGTCGGGCGATGCCTTCGACAATGTCGTCGACATAGGTAAAGTCGCGCGCCATCTGGCCCTGGTTGTAGATGTCGATGGGCAGGCCTTTGAGGATGGCGTCGGTAAACTTGAACAGCGCCATGTCCGGGCGGCCCCACGGGCCGTAGACGGTAAAAAAGCGCAGGCCACTGGCTTTCAAGCCATACAGATGGCAGTAACTTTCGGCCAACAGTTCATTGGCTCGCTTGCTGGCGGCGTACAGCGAAACGGGATGTTCGACAGGGTCCTCGACACTGAACGGCATCTTGTTGTTGGTGCCGTACACCGAGCTGCTCGAGGCATAGATCAGATGCTCGGGGCGATGGTGCCGACAGGCTTCCAGCACATTGAGGAAACCCACCAGGTTCGACTGCCCATAGACATCCGGGTTGTCCAGCGAGTAACGCACCCCGGCTTGCGCCGCCAGGTGCACCACCTCGGTAAACCCGTGGTCGCGGAACAGGTCCATCAGGGTCGGTTTGTCGACGATGTCCATTTTCCGGAAGCGAAAACCCGGCAACGTCTCCAGCACCTTGAGGCGTGCGTGCTTGAGCTCTACGTCGTAGTAATCATTGAGGTTGTCGATACCGACGACGTCCTGACCCTCGCGGCACAAGCGCTGGACCGTATGAAAACCGATGAAACCGGCGGCACCGGTGACCAGGACGGTCATGGCACGCACGCCGGCGACTGCGCCGCGATCGGCGCGAGGCTACTGATCCGGACCCTCGTCAACTTCATGTGTAGTCCCTGCTTATCGCGTCATTCACGCACGGTTGCGTCATGAAGCTTATAAAACAGACACATTTCAGTTTGGATAACGCCGCGCACGACCTCTGCAAAAAACACTTCGCGGCCGAAATCAGCGCCGCTACCTGGCTGATCCGTCGCGGGGTTTATAAAACCGGAACAGGCCGATATCCACGGTCCTGATGTATTCCCTGGCCCAATCCGGCTTGACCGTACGATCATGGAAATACAGGGCACCCTGGGTGCGATCCGGCAGCTCCTTGTTCAGGGCCTTGCGCGCAATTTCCTTGGCCATCGCGTAAGGCACTTCTTCCTGGACCGAATCGGATTTGCCGTCACACCACCAGGAGAACTGACAGCTCTTGGTCTCCGATCCCTGCTTGACCACTTTGCACACCGTGTCCGGAAAGCCCTCGTGCCCCAGGCGATTCATGACCACATTGGCCACCGCCTCCATGTCGGCAGAGTCCTTGCCCTTGGCTTCCCAGTAAATGGAGCGGGCCAGGCACGTGATCGCATCGTCCAGCGGCGCGGCACCCGCCGGGTCGACGGCCTGGACCTCGGACTGGGTAATGGCTTCATTCCCGGGCGCCGGTGCGGGGCTTTTGTTCTCGGCGGCCTTCTGTTCCAGCACCTCGGCCTTGTTCTCGGCCGACTCTTCTTTTTGTTTTTGATCCGTAGCCGATACCGGGCCGGCGATCAGCGTCAGGGCAAGGCAGGTGGCGATCCAGTCGAAGCGCATGGTCGATGTCACTCGGTGAGCGATTCGATTCAGTGTAGTAGTGAAATGATTTCGCTTACCCCACTACACTTTGGATAAATCCGTTGTCCTGGATGGGTCAACTTCGCGCATCATGGGCGCCATCTGCTCAAGGGGGATTTTCATGGGATTCATCTCATCCGCAATGCGCCTGGCCGGTTTGTCACTGGGCCTGGTATGTGCCGCCAACGCCATGGCGGCGGACGAAGCGCAATTGATCGAATCGATCAACGTCTACCGCAGCCAACTGCAGCGCTGCGCCGGCCAGGTGTCATCGGAGCTGCCGCCACTGTCGGCCGACCCGCGCCTGGTGCTGAGCGCCCCGAGCATCGGTGATCTGCAACAGGCCATGGCCACTGCCGGTTATCCGATGAAAAACGTGCAGGCCATCAGCCTGTCCGGACCTCGCGATGCAGCCGCGGCGATGAAGGCGATCCAGGAGAGTTTTTGCCAGATCGTCCTCGACCCGCAATTTGTCGATGTCGGCGTCTTCCGCCAGGACCGGCAATGGCGCATCGTGGTCGCTCGGCCATTGTTGAGCGCAAGCCTGGGCGACGCGCAGGCCGAAGGCCAGAAGCTGCTCACCGAACTCAACGCCGCACGCACCCGCCCACGCCAGTGCGGCGCACAATCCTTCGCCGCCGCGCCAGCGCTGACCTGGAACGCCACACTGGCCAGCGCCGCCGAAGGCAACTCGCGCTCCATGGCCAACAACAACTACTTCGACCACAAGGACCGCGACGGCCGCACCCCGGGCGACCGCGCGGAACTGGCCGGCTACGACTTCCAGCAGATCGGCGAAAACATCGCCGCCGGGCAAGACACCCCGCACAAAGTGGTCGAAGGCTGGCTGTCCAGCCCCGGCCACTGCGCCAACCTGATGAACCCGCAGTTCCGCGAACTGGGCGCGGCGTATGCGACCGATCCGAAGAGCGATGCGGGGATTTACTGGACGGCGATGTTTGGGGCGCAGTAAAAACAAAACTCTGTGCCCTTCAAGAAGTTTTTGCGGTGAGACTGAAGTCCTTGGCCGCGGGGCAGATCGTACCTGTAGGAGCGAAGCTTGCTCGCGAAAAACGTCTGAACAACGCGATCATTCAGACAGCGCGCGTTATCGTTGACGTCCATCGCGAGCAAGCTCGCTCCTACAGGCTTTTCCAAAGTGACCCGCCGTAAGGGTGGAACCAATAGTCGCCGTGACCGCAGAAATGGATATTCACCCAATCCAAACACCTCAAAGCAAACTGGAACCCTCTAACGACTTGCCCTCAGTGACTACTCATCCCCGCCGCCTGCATCAACATCCGCAACGCCCCCGCCACCACCCCCAACGCAACCACACTGCCCAGCCAGATCAACACCAGCCACCCCAGGCGCTTGTACCAAGGCGCCGGTGCCGGTTTACGGGAATCAATGGTAGCCATCGCCAATCCTCACTTTGCCGCGGAACACGTAGTAGCTCCAGACCGTGTACATCAGGATGATCGGCAGGATGAACAACGCCCCGATCAGGATAAACAACTGGCTGGTTGGCGGTGATGCCGCGGCCCACAGGCTGATCGACGGCGGCACGATGTTCGGCCAGATACTGAACGCCAGACCGATGTAACCGAGGAACACCAGCATCAGGGTGAAGGCGAACGGCCAATGGGTGTGGCGTTGGCGCAGGGTCTTGAGCAAGCCGAACATCGCCAGCAAGGCCAGCACCGCCAGGCCTGCGAACACTGCCAGGTGCGCATGGGCAAACCAGCGGGTGGCGATGTCCGGATGCAGGATCGGCGTCCACACGCAGATCACGCCGATCACCGCCAACAGCAACCAGGCCAGGGGCCGGGTGAACAGGCGCATGCGCGATTCGAGCATGCCTTCGGTCTTGACCAGCAACCAGGTGCTGCCGAGCAGCGCATAGGCGACGATCAGGCCGACTCCGCAGAACAATGGAAAGGGTGCCAGCCAGTCCAGCGAACCACCGGCGAACTGGCGGTCGACCACCGGGATACCGGCAATGTAAGTGCCGATCACCACGCCCTGGGAGAAGGTCGCCAGCAGCGAGCCGCCGATGAATGCCATGTCCCAGACATGACGCTTTTCAGGGCTGGCCTTGAAGCGAAACTCGAACGCCACGCCACGGAAGATCAAGCCGCACAACATCAGAATCAACGGCAGGTACAGCGCCTCCAGGATCACCGAATAGGCCAGCGGGAACGCGCCGTAAAGGGCCGCGCCACCCAGCACCAGCCAGGTCTCGTTGCCGTCCCAGACCGGTGCCACGGTGTTCATCATCACATCGCGCTCCTGCGCATCCGGGATCAGCGGAAACAGAATGCCCAACCCCAGGTCGAAGCCGTCCATGATCACGTACATCATCACGCCGAAAGCGATGATCACGCCCCAGATCAGCGATAAATCGATACCTTGAATACCCATGACTCAACTCCCTTCCTTCAATTGACGCGGGCGTCGGTTTCGAGGATTTCAGCGTCGGCAGACAGCGGCCGGCGCGGTGTGATGACTTGATCGGAATGCCCCGCAGGCGCATGTTCGTGATGGGGCTTGGGCCCCTTGGCCACCAGTTTCATCATGTAGCCGATACCCACCGTGAAGACCGAGAAGTAGATCACCACGAACAGCGCCAACGAGAGGCTCAACTGCGTGACGCTGTGATTGGACGCAGCATTCGCGGTACGTTGCAGGCCATACACCACCCACGGCTGGCGCCCCACTTCCGTGGTGATCCAGCCGGCGAGCATGGCGATCAGGCCGCTGGGGCCCATCCACAGCATCAGGCGCAGGAACCAGCGGTTGCGGTAGATGGCACCGCTGCGACGAAGGACCAGGCCCAGCACACCGGCCAGCACCATCAACATGCCCAGCCCGGCCATGACGCGAAAGCTCCAGAAAATGATCGTCGCGTTGGGGCGATCCTCTTTCGGGAAGCTCTTGAGCGCCGGGATCTGCTTGTCGAGGCTGTGGGTCAGGATCAGGCTGCCCAGGTACGGAATCTCGATGGCGTACTTGGTTTTCTCAGCCTGCATGTCCGGGATGCCGAACAGCACCAGCGGCGTCGCTTCGCTACCGTTGTTTTCCCAGTGCCCTTCGATCGCGGCGATCTTCGCCGGTTGATGTTCCAGGGTGTTCAAGCCGTGGGCGTCGCCGACCACAGCCTGGATCGGGCAGACGATCAAGGCCATCCACAACGCCATCGACAGCATCTTGCGCACTTGTTTGGTGTCGTTGCCGCGCAGCAGGTGCCAGGCCGCCGACGAGCCGACAAAGAACGCCGTGGCCACGAAGGCGGCAATCGCCATGTGCGCCAGGCGGTACGGGAACGACGGGTTGAACACGATGGCCAGCCAGTCCAGCGGCATCACGCGACCGTCGACGATCTCGAAACCCTGTGGCGTCTGCATCCAGCTGTTGGAGGCGAGAATCCAGAAGGTCGAAATCAGCGTGCCGATGGCCACCATCACCGTCGAGAAGAAGTGCAAGCCGCGCCCTACCCGGTTCCAGCCGAACAGCATGACCCCGAGGAAACCGGCCTCGAGGAAGAACGCCGTGAGCACTTCATAGGTCAGTAACGGCCCGGTGATGCTGCCGGCGAAGTCGGAGAAGCGGCTCCAGTTGGTGCCGAACTCGTAGGCCATGACCAGCCCCGAGACCACGCCCATGCCGAAGTTGACGGCGAAGATCTTCGACCAGAAATGGTAGAGATCGCGGTAGGTATCGTTGTGGGTCTTCAGCCAAAGCCCTTCGAGCACCGCCAGGAAACTGGCCAGCCCGATGGTGATGGCGGGAAAGATGATGTGGAACGAAACCGTGAACGCGAATTGCATCCGCGCCAGGTCCAGTGCCTCCAGGTTAAACATGTCGATATCCTCATCGCGGATTTAAAACTGTGGGAGCGAGCTTGCTCGCGATGAGGCCGGCACCTTCAACATCAATGGCGCCTGGCACCCTGCAATCGCGAGCAAGCTCGCTCCCACAAAGTCTTGAGTGATCGGTACTACGCAGCGGAGGTCGAAATCAGGTTGCTGGCCCTGGCCTGCTCCAGCCGGATGGCGACGAACTTGGAAGTCGGGGTGAAGGTGCGGTCACCGTAACTTTCCAGCGGCACCAGCGGATTGGTCTCCGGGTAGTACGCCGCCGCCTGACCGGCCGGAATGTCGTAGGCGATCAGGGTGAAGCCGCTGACCCGACGCTCGCGATCGTCGTCCCACAGCGCCACCAGGTCGACCTTCTGCCCCGGTTCGAAACCCAGCCGGCGAATGTCCTGCTCGTTGGCGAACACCACGTCGCGCATGCCGTACACCCCGCGATAGCGGTCATCCAGGCCATAGAGCGTGGTGTTGTACTGATCGTGGGAGCGCATGGTCTGCAGGATCAGGTGCGGCTTGACCGCCAGGTTGCGCACGCCCTCGCTGATCAGGTGCTCCGGCAGCACGCTCGGGGTGAACTGGGCCTTGCCGCTGGCGGTTTTCCAGATGCGTTTGGCTGCGTCGTTGGGCATGTGGAAACCGCCCGGGTGCAGCAAGCGCCGGTTGAAATCTTCGAAACCGGGAATGGTGTCGGCAATCATGTTGCGGATGCGCCCGTAGTCGCCGATGGCCCAGTTCCAGTCGATCGGGTGCTTGCCCAGTGTCGCGGCAGCGATGCCGGCGATGATCGCCGGTTCCGACAGCAGGTGTTTGGACTTGGGTTTCAGTTGGCCGTGGGAGATGTGGATCATGCTGAAGGTGTCTTCCACGGTGACGCCTTGCGGCCCTTCGGCCTGGATGTCGATGTCGGTGCGGCCCAGGCACGGCAGGATCAGCGCTTCACGGCCAGTGACCAGATGGCTGCGGTTGAGCTTGGTGGCGATGTGCACGGTGAGGTCGCACTTGCGCAACGCGGCGTGGGTACGCGGCGTGTCGGGGGTGGCCTGGGCGAAGTTGCCGCCCAGGGCGATAAACACTTTCGAACGCCCCTGCTCCATCGCGCCGATCGCCATCACGGTGTTGTGGCCATGCTCACGCGGCGGCTTGAAGGAGAAGCGTTTTTCCAGGGCATCGAGCAACTCGGTGGGCGCCAGTTCGTTGATGCCCATGGTGCGGTCGCCCTGCACGTTACTGTGGCCGCGAACCGGCGACAGGCCCGCGCCGGGACGGCCGACGTTGCCGCGCAGCAGCATCAGATTGATGACTTCCTGCAGGGTCGGCACCGAGTGCGTGTGCTGGGTCAGGCCCATCGCCCAGCACATGATCACCCGTTTGGCCCGGGCGTACATGCGGGCGGCGAGTTCGATGTCTGCCAGGGGCATGCCCGACTGCTGCTCGATGTGCTCCCAACTGGTGGCGTCGACTTCGCCCAGGTAGGCCCCCATTCCCGAGGTGTGTTCGGCGATGAAGGCATGGTCGAACACCGGCTCGCTGCCGCTGACCTGTGCTTCGCGCTCCCACTGGAGCAGGAACTTGACCATGCCGCGCATCACCGCCATGTCGCCACCCAGGGCCGGGCGGAAGTACGCGGTGTTGGTCGGCTCGGAGCCGTTCATGAGCATTTCGATCGGGTGCTGCGGATGCTGGAAGCGCTCCAGTCCGCGCTCCTTGAGCGGGTTGATGCAGATCACCTGGGCCCCGCGCTTGACCGCTTCGCGCAAGGGCTCGAGCATCCGCGGGTGGTTGGTGCCGGGGTTCTGGCCGATGACGAAGATCGCGTCGGCATGCTCCAGGTCGTCAAACACCACAGTGCCTTTGCCCACGCCGAGGCTTTCGATCATGCTCACCGCGCTGGCTTCGTGGCACATGTTGGAGCAGTCCGGAAAGTTGTTGGTGCCGTAGGCCCGGACGAACAGCTGGTACAAATAAGCCGCCTCGTTGCTGGCCCGGCCCGAGGTGTAGAACTCGGCCTGGTCCGGCGATTCCAGCGCGTTGAGGTGCCGGGCGATCAGCGCGAAGGCCTCGTCCCAGGTGGTTTCCACGTAACGGTCGGTGGCCGCGTCATAGTGCATCGGGTGGGTCAGGCGACCCTGATACTCCAGCCAGTAATCGCTCTGTTCGGCCAGCGCCGAGACGCTGTATTTGTTGAAGAACGCCGGGTCGACCAGACGCCCCGTGGCTTCCCAGTTAACCGCCTTGGCGCCGTTTTCGCAGAACTTGACCATGCCGTTTTCCGGCGACTCGCCCCAGGCGCAACCGGGGCAGTCGAAGCCGCCGTTCTGGTTGGTCTTGAGCATGGCGCGAATGTTCTTCAGCGCGTTTTCACTGCCCAGCCAGTTCTTGGTGACAGCAATCAGTGCACCCCAACCGGCGGCGGCACCTTTGTAGGGTTTGTAGCGGTCGACTTGAGACATGGTACTTCTCCGTGACCTGATTCAGGCCATTGATCGTTTGACGGAGAAAAGCATATTAACAGGGGTAAATTATTGTCTAATCGCTATTTGCGACCACATGATCGAGGATATTTATCATCGTTTTTTATTGTTATTTTTCAATTACTTGAAATAACTTTCAGCCCTTCAAATCCCAAAATTAAGTTCATCATCGACCCGCTCGATCACCCGGTTGTTAATAGTGATTGGACGCCCGTTAAAGTTGCTCTTAGCCTGCGCTCAACAGATCCGTTATCAGCGCAATACCTGTAGGAGCGAGCTCGCTCGCGATGGACTCAAGAACACCGCGTTTAGTCAGTAAACACGCGTAATCGTTAACGACCATCGCGAGCAGGGCTCAACAGGTCCGTTATCTGCGCAATACCTGTAGGAGCTCGCTCGCGATGGACTCAAGAGCACCGTGTTGAGTCAGGCAGCACACGTCATCGTTAACGACCATCGCGAGCAAGGCTCGCTCCTACACCTGCGCTCAACAGATCCGTTATCTGCGCAATACCTGTGGGAGCGAGCTCGCGATGGACTCAAGAGCACCGCGTTTTGTCAGTAAGCACGCGTCATCGTTAACGACCATCGCGAGCAAGCTCGCTCCTACAAAAGGCAAAACCCGATTAACGGAATGTCCTTTCAACGCATGCAGTACCAAGCGAGGGTGTCATGTCAGAACGAGTCTTGATCGATGGCTTCTCCCGGCGCGTGGACTATCTGCGCATGTCGGTCACCGACCGCTGCGATTTCCGTTGCGTGTATTGCATGGCCGAGGACATGCAGTTTCTACCCCGCCAACGGGTGCTGACCCTGGAAGAGATCTATCAAACGGCGCAAAGCTTCGTGGCGCTGGGCACCCGCAAAATCCGCCTGACCGGGGGCGAGCCGCTGATTCGTCCGGGCGTGGTGCAGCTGTGCGAGAAAATCGCCGCCCTGCCCGGCCTGCGCGAACTGTGCATGACCACCAACGGCTCGCAACTGGCCAGACTGGCCGTGCCGTTGTTCGAGGCCGGGGTCAAGCGCCTCAACATCAGCCTCGACTGCCTGGACCCGCAACGCTTTCGCGAACTGACCCGCACCGGTGACCTGGCGCAGGTCATCAAGGGCATCGACGCGGCCAACCAGGCGGGCTTTCGCAACACCAAGCTCAATTGCGTGGTGATGAAGGGCCGCAACGACCATGAGATCAATGATCTGGTGAGCTTCGCCATCGACCGCAACCTCGACATCTCCTTCATCGAGGAAATGCCGTTGGGCACCATCGACGAGCACAGCCGCGCCGAATCGTTTTTCGCCAGCGCCCAGGTCCGCGAACGCATCGCCGAACGCTACACTTTGATTGATTCCGCCGAGTCGACCCAGGGTCCGTCGCGCTACTGGCGCCTGGCCGAAGCGCCGCAGATTCGCCTGGGGTTCATCTCCCCCCACAGCCACAACTTCTGCGGCACCTGCAACCGGGTGCGACTGACCGTGGAAGGACGCCTGCTGCTGTGCCTGGGCAATGAACACTCGGTGGATCTCAAGGCAGTCTTGCGCAGCCACCCCGGACAGCCCGAGCGCCTGGAGCAAGCCATTATCGAGGCGATGAAACTCAAGCCTTATCGACACAACTTCGAAGTGAACGACGATGTCCAGGTCATTCGCTTCATGAACATGACGGGCGGCTGAAACCCATGATCGTGAGACCCAAACCCAACCTGATCGGCGTGCTGACGTCCCTGAAGGGTTCGATTGCCAAGCGCATTGCCTGGCGCAGCCTGATGGTGACGTTGCTCGCCTCGGCCATCGTGCTCATCGAAACCTTGCATCCCAGCTACTTTTCCAAGGTCAGCGCAACGCCCTTCACACTGCTGGGTTTGTCGTTATCGATCTTCATGAGCTTTCGCAACAACGCCTGCTACGACCGCTGGTACGAAGCGCGCAAGGCGTGGGGCGATGTGATCGTCGAAGTCCGCTCGATGATTCGTGAAACCCTGGTGATCAAGGACACGGATGAGCGGCATATGATCCTCAGCAACCTGTGCGGCTTCGCCCATGCCCTCAACGCGCGGCTGCGCCGGGAAAACGAACTGGCCGCCAGTGGCGACTGGCTGCACCCGATGCCCAAGGGCAACACCACGGACATCAGCGGGCAGATCCTGATGCAGGTCGGTCAGCAGTGCTCGACACTCAACGAGTCCGGGGCGATCAACGACTGGCGCTACACGCTCATGGCCAACCACCTGGCCGGCCTGACCCACGCCCAGGCGGTCTGTGAGCGGATCAAGCACACCCCGCTGCCGTTTCCCTACACCCTGTTGTTGCACCGCACCATCTACCTGTTCTGCATCCTTTTGCCGTTTGCCATGGCCGAACCCCTGGGCTGGCTGACACCGATCTTCACCGCGATTGTCAGCTACACCTTTTTTGGCCTGGATGCGATTGCCGACGAACTGGAAGACCCCTTTGGCCGCGACGAAAACGACCTGCCCACCGACGCCATCGTGCGCAACATCGAGCGCGATGTACTGGCGGCATTGGGTGTGACGGAGCTGCCGCCGCAGCTGGAGCCGGTGGATTTCGTGCTGAACTGATTTTCAGGAAACACACAAGACCTGTAGATAGCGGTCTGTCTGCCAACATCTCTGTTGAATGTGCCGACCTCTTCGCGGGCAAGCCCGCTCCCACAGGGATTGTGGCCTGCCGCGGGATTGGCGTTCACTGAAGATCAAAACTGTGGGAGCGAGCCTGCTCGCGAAGGCGGTCTGTCTGCCAACATCTCTGTTGGATATGCTGGCCTCTTCGCGGGCAGCTAGTCCCGGGATTGGCACTCGCTGAAGATCAAAACTGTGGGAGCGAGCCTGCTCGCGAAGGCGGTCTGTCTGCCAACATCTCTGTTGGATATGCTGGCCTCTTCGCGGGCAGCTAGTCCCGGGATTGGCACTCGCTGAAGATCAAAACTGTGGGAGCGAGCCTGCTCGCGAAGGCGTTCTGTCTGCCAACATCTCTATTGGATATGCTGGCCTCTTCGCGGGCAGCTAGTCCCGGGATTGGCACTCGCTGAAGATCAAAACTGTGGGAGCGAGCCTGCTCGCGAAGGCGGTGGGTCAGCCAACATCTCTGTTGGATATGCTGGCCTCTTCGCGGGCAGCTAGTCCCGGGATTGGCACTCGCTGAAGATCAAAACTGTGGGAGCGAGCTTGCTCGCGAAGGCGGTCTGTCTGCCAACATCTCTGTTGGATATGCCGGCCTCTTCGCGGGCAAGCCCGCTCCCACAATATGTTTACTGTATTCAAAACAGTTCGCTGAAGGGTATGAACCGCGCTGTATCACCCTCGCCCAGCGTGCAACCTTCCGGCACTTCCACCAGTCCATCGGCCCAGGATGCCCCCAGCAAAACACCTGAGCTCTGGTTCGGATACAACACCGCTCGACCGTCTTCGAGTTTCGCCCGCAGGTACTCGCGGCGGCTCCCGGGTTTGGGCCAGGCAAAGCCGACGCTGACCGGGAAGCTCAACGGCTCGACCTCTTCCACACCCTGAATCCGCAACAGATAAGCCCGGGCCAACAGGCCGAAAGTGACCAACGCCGATGTCGGATTACCCGGCAGGCCAATCACCGGCACGCGGCCGAAGTGGCCCACGGTCAATGGCTTGCCGGGTTTGATCGAGAGTTTCCACAGCAACGGCTTGCCGCACTCGCGCAGTACCTGGCCGAGGCAGTCGGCGTCACCGGCGGACACACCGCCCGTGCTGAGCATCAGGTCTGCCGTGTGTTGCAGCTGTTCGAGCTTGAGTCGCGTCTGGCGTGGTTCGTCGGGAAGAATGCCGGCATCGATGACCTCGCAACCCAACGCATTCAACCAATGGCTCAACAATGTCCGGTTGCTGTTGTAGAGGCTGCCGGGCTTGAGGGGATTGCCCGGTTCGACCAGTTCATCACCGGTGGACAGCAACGCCACCCGAGGTCGGCGCACCACCTGCACATGGGTGCAGCCCTGCGCCGCCGCGACCGCCAGTTCGAACGGACCGAGACGCTTGCCAGCGCGCAGCAGCACATCGCCGACGCGGTTCTCCTGGCCTTGCGGGCGGATGTTGCTGCCGGCGCTCAGGGGCTGCTTGAAGCGGATACGTCCGTCATCCAGTACCTGCGTGTTCTCCTGCATCTCCACGCAGTCGGCACCCGGAGGAACCGGGGCGCCGGTGAAGATGCGCGCGCAGGTTCCCGGTGCCAGGGCTTCGGGGGCCTGACCGGCAAACACCTGCTGTGACACGGCCAGCGGTGCCCCGTCCCAACCCAAGACATTCAGGGCATAGCCGTCCATGGCGCTGTTGGGCCATGGCGGCAGATCGAGGGTCGCCAGCAGGTCGTTGGCCAATACCCGTTGCCGCGCGGCATCGAGCGGCACGGCTTCGCTGCCTTCAATCCACTGCGCCTCGGCCATTGTCAGTAAACGGTCGATGGCCTGCTCTACCGGCATCAAGGGCGAAGCGCTCATCCGCGCGTTCCGCAGGCTTGCACAGGCTTGAGGTGCGGCACGAAATTGCACGGCCGGTGGCGCGCGTCGAGCTGCTCGGCGAGGATGCCTTCCCACGCGGTGCGGCAGGCGCCCGTGGAACCCGGCAGGCAGCAGACCAGCGTGCCATTGGCCAGCCCGGCCAGCGCCCGGCTCTGCACCGTGGAGGTGCCGATGTCGAGGATCGAGATCGCCCGGAACAGCTCACCGAAGCCATCGATCTGTTTATCCAGCAAGCAGGCGATTGCCTCGGGGGTGCTGTCGCGGCCGGTGAACCCGGTGCCGCCCGTGATCAGCACCACCTGGATGCCGTCGTCGGCGATCCAGTTCGCCACCTGTGCGCGGATCTTGTACAGGTCATCCTTGAGCAGGTTGCGCTCGCTGAGGGTGTGACCGGCTTCCAGCAAACGGCTGACAAGTAATTGGCCGGAAGTGTCATTGGCATATTCACGGGTATCGCTGACGGTCAGTACGGCAATATTCAAGGGTATAAACAAGGCATCCGGTTTGACGCTCATGGGGTTCTCCGGCAGGCATGAATTAGATAGCTAAGTTAAATGACTTCCGGAGACTAATTCGACAAATCAAACCGTGTCTAATCACTCTAACCAACCAGACTATCGAGGCGCTCTATCAATATAAAACGGCCAGAAATAACATCAGTGATAGAGCCCGTCGATAACCCCTTAAACAACAGTGATTGGACGCACGCCAAAGACAGTGAGATCGTCCGCACCTCACGTTTGCGCCTCGCCTTGTGTCTTGCACACCTGAGTCAATACTTAACCCTTCACTCCCCCGCCAGCAGGTGCCGTCATGGACATCAAACAACTCAAGTTCCTGATCGCCCTGGAGCAGACCCGCCACTTCGGCCAGGCGGCCGCGCGCTGCCACATCACCCAGCCCACCCTGTCGATGCGCCTGCGCAACCTGGAGGATGAACTGGACCTGGTGCTGGTCACCCGGGGCCAGCGCTTCGAAGGTTTTACCGAAGCCGGCGAGCGTGTACTGGCGTGGGCCAGGACCCTGCTGGCGGCCCACGACGGGCTGTTCGCCGAGGCCGCCGCGTGCCGGGGCCAGCTCGTGGGTAACCTGCGCCTGGGGCTGGTGCCGCTCAGCAGCTTCAACCCGGTCACCTACATCCAGGGCCTGTCCCGCAGCTTTCCCGAGCTCAAGTACAGCCTGTCGTCCCTGAGTTCCGACCAGATCATCGAGGGCCTGGGCAACAATCAGCTGGACCTGGGCGTGTGCTACCTCGATCACGTCAACCCGAACTATTTCGAGTTTTTCGAGATCGGCGAAACCCGCGTAGGCCTGCTGTACGACACCCGCCACTTCCATTTCGACGGCACGCAAATGAGCTGGGAGGACGCCGCCGAACTGCCGCTGGGGATGCTCAGCAACGGCATGCACTACCGCAAATCCATCGACCTGAGCTTTCGCAGCCGCGGACTGGACCCGCAGCCGATCCTGGAAAGCGATTCGACCTACCAGTTGCTGCAGGCGATCCACGAAGGTTTCTGCTGCGCGATCATGCCGCTGGACAGTGGCCTGGAAGAGCCCATCGAACACCTGTCGTTCATCGAATTGCCCGATGCCAGCGTGCTTGCGCCCTTGGGCCTGGTGATGCGCAAGACCGAGCCACGTTCGGCGATTGCCGAGAAGTGTTTCGCCGAAGCGCGAACGCTATTCAGCCGCACCGACTGAGCAACTTTCGGCTTTATAAAACCGAAACACAGATGTTTGCCCGGCGTGATAGACATCACCAATCGGCGCATCGGAACAAGCGATTGGACGCTTTGAAAAGTTACCCGTAGCCTGAACTTAATTCAGCGCTTCGAGGTTCTTTTCATGTTGTGCAAAGTTGAACAAGCCGAATATCGAAGCGACACTAACGCACCCGCCCCCAACCCCTTGAGTGTGAACTTTCGCGAGTACGACAACGCCGCATCAGTCTGCCAGGCGGCACTGGCCGCAGAGATCGCATTGGCAATCACCTACAACGGTTTGAGCCAGGCTGTGATGATGGTGTCGCCGGGCAACCTCGAAGATTTCATCCGAGGCTTCAGCGTCAGCAACGACATTGTTGAGGACCAGAATGAAATCTACGACCTGCGCCTGACCCACTTCGACCAGGCCGTACAAGCCGACGTGCAGATCTCCAGCCGCGCGTTCTGGGCACTGAAGAACCATCGTCGGCAAATGGCGGGCACCAGTGGCTGCGGGCTGTGCGGTGTGGAAGCGCTGGAGCAGGCCTTGCCGAAACTGGAGATTCTCGAGCCGGTCGCCCTGCCGCCCGCCGAGCATTTCATCGACATCCGCCACCGCATCGAACAGGCCCAACAAATGGCCCGCAGCAGCGGCGCGCTGCACGCAGCGTTGTACTTCGACAGCGAAGGCAACGCGCTGATCTGCCGCGAAGACATTGGCCGCCACAACGCGCTGGACAAGTTGATCGGTGCCCTGCAACACGCCGGCATCGACAGCCGCAGCGGCTTCACCGTGGTCACCAGCCGTTGCAGTCTGGAGCTGATCCACAAGGCCGTCAGGGCCAGGCTCGGCACGCTGGTCAGCCTGTCGGCGCCCACCGCCCTGACCGTGCAATGGGCGATCAGGCATCGCCTCAACCTGATTCACGTCCCCCACCGCAACGCACCACGCATTTACAGCCCGGCATGATGCCTTCACCCGATCACCGCGCCGGCCCGCGCAGGAACCTCCCATGACAGACATTTCACATGCATCTCCCAACGGCCTGACCCACCTCGACAACCAGGGTCGCGCCAACATGGTCGATGTCAGCGAAAAACCTCCGACGCAGCGTGAAGCCCAGGCCCAGGCCTGGGTGCGGATGCGCCCGGAAACCCTGAAGCTGATTCAAAGCGACGGCCACCCCAAGGGCGAC
This sequence comes from Pseudomonas sp. ACN5, assembly GCF_002303975.1. Classification (NCBI taxonomy): domain Bacteria; kingdom Pseudomonadati; phylum Pseudomonadota; class Gammaproteobacteria; order Pseudomonadales; family Pseudomonadaceae; genus Pseudomonas; species Pseudomonas sp. ACN5. The sequence goes on from NZ_MRCP01000016.1 coordinate 38,607, forward strand.
GTCTTTGCCGTGGCGCGGATCGCCGGCATCATGGCGGCGAAAAAGACCCATGAGCTGATCCCGCTGTGCCACACCCTGTTGCTCAGTTCGATCCATGTCGAACTCAAGGCCTGCACACCGGACAGCGTGAAGATCCTCGGCACCTGCCGCGTCGAGGGCCAGACCGGGGTCGAGCTCGAAGCCCTGACCGCCGTCAGTGTGGCGGCCCTGACCCTCTACGACATGTGCAAGGCCGTGGACCGGGGCATGGTCATCGACGACATCCGCCTGCTCAGTAAACAGGGTGGCCGCTCCGGTCATTTCAAGTTCGAGGACGCACAATGATCCTGATCAATTACTTCGCCCGTTACCGCGAGCAGCTCAACCTGGGCGGTGAAAAACTGCCCCTGACCGACAGCCTCAGGACCATCGAAGACGTGCGCCGCTTGCTGATGGCTCGCGGCGAGCTGTGGCGCCAGGTGCTCGGTGAAAACAACCTGATGTGCGCGCTGAACCAGGAGCTGTGCCATCCGGACCGGGTGATCGAGGACTTTGACGAGATCGCCTTTTTTCCACCGGTCACCGGGGGCTGAGACATGACGGTTCGGGTCCAGCGTGATGTGTTCGACATCACTCGGTTGATCGCCAGCCTGCAGGCCAACGATCCGGGCGTGGGGGCCGTGGTCAACTTCGTCGGCTACGTGCGCGACATCAATCAGGGTGAGGCGGTCGCCGGGTTGTTTCTGGAGCACTACCCGGGCATGACCGAACGCTCGTTGCAAAAGATCATCGACAACGCCCGGACTCGATGGCCTCTGCGGGCCGTAGAGGTCGTGCATCGGATCGGCCCGTTGTCGATCAGTGAGCCGATCGTGTTTGTCGGCGTCAGCAGCCCGCATCGCCAGGCCGCTTTCGAGGCCTGTGCGTTCATCATGGACTACCTGAAAACCGACGCGCCGTTCTGGAAGCGCGAAGACGTGGCCGGCGGCGCACGCTGGGTCGATGCCCGGGACAGCGACCGATCCGCTGTCGAGCGCTGGGCATAGGCGCAGCAACAGGTGGCTATCCAACACGCTCGCGCGTAGCTACAGTCACGGGCTCAACGTTTCCCTGCACAAGGAACCCGCGCTTGAGCCCCACGCCCTCCCCGATCACGCAACAGGCTGTGCCCCAGCCCCGGACCATCAGCCTGCGCGAAGCCTTCCTGTTCTGGCTCAAGCTTGGCTTCATCAGTTTCGGCGGGCCGGCCGGGCAGATTTCGATCATGCATCAGGAACTGGTCGAACGCCGGCGCTGGATCTCCGAGCGACGCTTTCTGCACGCCCTCAACTACTGCATGTTGCTGCCCGGGCCCGAGGCTCAGCAGTTGGCGACCTACATCGGCTGGCTGATGCACCGGACCTGGGGCGGCGTGATCGCCGGCGTGCTGTTTGTGCTGCCGTCGCTGTTCATCCTGATCGCGCTGTCCTGGGTGTACATCGCCTTTGGCGACGTGCCCGTGGTCGCCGGACTGTTTTACGGGATCAAGCCGGCGGTCACGGCCATCGTGGTGCAGGCGGCTCACCGGATCGGCTCGCGGGCGCTGAAGAATGGCTGGTTATGGGGCATCGCCGCCGCGTCCTTCGTGGCCATCTTCGTGATCAACTTGCCGTTTCCGTTGATCGTGCTCGGGGCGGCGATCATCGGTTACTTCGGCGGACGACTGGTACCGGAAAAATTCAGGACCGGTGGCCACAGCGCGGCGAAAAAATCCTACGGCCCGGCGGTGATCGACGATGACACCCCGTCCCCTGAACACGCCCGGTTCAACGGTTTGAAACTGGCGCGTCTGGCGGTGATCGGCGCGATCTTGTGGACACTGCCCATGGCCACGCTCACCGCCCTGTACGGCTGGGAAGGCACGCTGACCCAGATGGCCTGGTTCTTCACCAAGGCGGCGCTGCTGACTTTTGGCGGTGCCTATGCGGTGCTGCCGTATGTGTACCAGGGCGCGGTCGGTCACTACGGATGGCTGACGCCGACGCAGATGATCGACGGCCTGGCGCTCGGAGAAACCACCCCAGGTCCGTTGATCATGGTCGTCGCCTTCGTCGGCTTCATCGGCGCCTATGTGCAGCAGGTCTTCGGCCCGGATCAAGCCTTTGTCGCCGGTGCAGTGGCCGCCACGCTGGTGACCTGGTTCACCTTCCTGCCTTCGTTCCTGTTCATCCTCGCCGGCGGGCCATTGGTGGAATCGACGCACAACGAACTCACCTTCACCGCGCCGCTGACGGCCATTACGGCCGCCGTGGTGGGCGTGATTCTCAATCTGGCGTGCTTCTTTGCCTATCACGTGCTGTGGCCCACAGGCTTCGAAGGAACACTGGACTGGCCTTCGCTGCTGATCGCCATCGTGGCGGGCATTGCCTTGCTGCGGTTCAAGCGCGGGGTGATCGAGGTGCTGATCGGCTGCGGGCTGATCGGGCTGGTGGTGCACCTGATGTTCTGAATCAATTATTTACACGCGCCCCAATCCTCCCTAGTATCCAGCCATCCCCGGATGGCTTGTGCTACTCGCCACCGACGATTTCCGCCGCCGGAAACCTGCGCCATGCGTACCTTGCCGTCACTGCTGAACATTTCGATCCAGGCCACCTCGCTGCTGGCCGTGGACGGCATTGCATGAAGCGCATCGTCAACCTGCCCATGGCCCTGCGCCGTTCCAAGTTGCGTCACTCCGCACGTCCGCCGGATAGCGCCCTGCTCGCCTGATCGGCGAGCCCTTTCCTTTCGCTATCCCGGTCCGCGTGAACCCTGCTTAGCCATACACAGAACCTGTGGGAGCGGGCTTGCTCGCGAAAGCGGTGTGTCATTCAGCAGTGATGTCGGCTGAAAGTACGCCTTCGCGAGCAAGCCCGCTCCCACAATGACTGCGCTCGCCTGACCGGCATTGGTTTTTCCCCATTCTGCCTGGACACCGACATGACTCAACGTTGCAATTCCTACTATACCGCCACCCTCAACCAGGACACCGATTACCCGACGCTGCAAGGCCGGCACAAGGTTGACGTGGTGATCATCGGCGGCGGCTTCACCGGCGTGGCCACCGCCGTCGAGCTGGCGGAAAAAGGCCTGAAGGTCGCCATCGTCGAAAGCCACAAAATCGGCTGGGGCGCCACCGGGCGCAACGGCGGCCAGGTATTATCCGCCCGAAGAACCTTTTGTTGACTATTTATATATTCTCCAATGTAAACGGGGAAAAATTGGGTTGTCCGGTCAACAAAGTGAGGGAAACCGTGAAGTCAACATGGACTTTATACGTAGCATACAACGTGTTGACTACTATATAAATTTAGCCGAAGCACGAATCACCCGTTGATTCATCTAAATTCCTGTGCATAATTGATCCTATTGGCAGCCCCGGCGTAGGTCTGCCTGGTCCATCAGCTAGTTCAACTTGAAACACTAAAGCCCTAAGAAATTTGGCAGTGTGCGAGTGATCAGCGTTGACTTTGATGTTTACTTTATCAAGGAATCGTTGATATGCGCCGGGCACCTGCTATTTGTGAAAGCTATAAATTTAACATCCCACCAAATCAGATTGAAGCTACTGCGTCAGTAATCGCTGACGGGTATCTTTTCCTCAAGTTAAAAAATAATTCAAAGACACCAACCGCCCCTTCACTATTTTCAGTGAAGGAGTCAGCATGAAAGTATTTGAATTCAAAAGTCCAAGCGGCAATCCCACAGCACTGATTTTTAACAATGATAAGCCTGTGTTTTGGGCAAACTATTGGCTTATCAATCAACACCCCACAACTAGACCAAAATCATTAGTTACATATAGTTATGACCTTTGTCTAGTCATACTGTTTTTTCAATATAAAAAAATTGACTATATAAGAAGATTTTCAAACGAAAGCTTTCTCACTAATGGAGAGCTTACAAAATTACGCAGCCACCTTACGGAAACAAAATCGACCCTCGAAAATCGAATCGCTGGAATAGGCATTATAAATTCGAAAAAAGTATCCAACTCCACTTATGACAGAAGATGCGGTATAGCAAAAAAATTTCTAGAATATATCGCTGAAGAATTAATACTCGGCACAAACAAGGATAAAAAAAAATCCCTTAGCGACTTCACAGACAGACTCAAAAATCAACTTAGAAGCCACAACTCTGATAATGAAAATATTGTTCAGCCGTGGACAAATGAAGACTATATAAAAATGGATTTAACAATAAAATCAAACCCAAAAAACAGAGAAAACTTTCTAGTACATAGGGATCTAGTTGTATTTCATCTTCTGCGTGAGTCAGGCATCAGGAACAGTGAGTTACTCGGTATAAGAGTGGACGGATTTCAACGAAAAAATCGAGGATATGTAACTACAAAAATTGAAGCGAGTACTGACATGAGCCTGGACCCTAGAACGTCGCCCGCAACCGTGAAGACATTTAACAGAGAGCTGAAAATTTCGGATTCATTATGGGGACTTATCGAAAGATATATTATCGAAAGAAAAAAAATAAAAGCGAGTATCAAACACCCATTCTTAATCATCGGTATTTCTGGGCAACCGCTATCAAACGATGCTGTAGGCAAGATTTTCAAAACACTGAGCGAGCAAATCGAATTAAAGATCACTCCTCATAGCCTACGACACTCTTGGGCATGCAACTTTATTCTTAACGAATATGAAAAAGCATCTTTTGTCACTGGAAGAGAAAAAGAGAGAATCATCTCCAACGCATTAAGCGTCCTTCGAATTCAGATGGGATGGAGTTTGAAATCTTCAATGCCAGAACACTATGCAAAATATGCTTTTCAAAAAATTGGCAATGAACGATTACTATCAGAAGACCGATCTCTCCACAACAAACTTAGCAAGGACGCTAGTTATGGCGCGCAGTCAAACGACTAAAAAAGAATTAAACCAGCCATTTGAAGAAATAACTGTATACCATCAAAAGACAAAACTTGATTTTATTGTTGGATCAAAACTAACAATTAAACATGAGACCTTGAGTGGCCAGTGCACGATAGATTTCAAGCAGATGCAGAACTATCTAGGCGACGACATCATAGAGTCATTTCGCCATGAAATTTGCTCACGCATAGCAGAATGCTATGCCCTATCTTCCATTAAGACGTTCTGCACGAAACTCAAAGAGCTTTGCAAGCTGCTTAGTGAAGCCACCCTCAGCCAAGGACGCACAATACACAAGATAAGTGAAAGTAAAGAGCTATGGTCCTCTTTCATAAACTGGTTAAAGGGCAACCCTAATATGAAAGCCTTTTTAGTTGCATGCAACGGAGATAAAGAAGTTCTGTGGTGCGACGAGTATAATTTAGCAGTTGATATAATCCGTACATCGTCAAGAAAAAACGGGAGCGCCATAAGCTCGGCCGACCCTGTTAATGGAGCACTGACCGAAACCGAGGTAAGAGATGTAACCTTCGCTATATGCAAAGGTTACGAAAATGGTCTGCTGGAAATTGAACACTTAGCCGTTTTCTTTTTGGCTCTGGTACTCGGATATAGGCAAAGCCAAATTCTCAACATAAAGCTAGATGACTTAACTTACAGTGAACCCCAGAAAAACTGGACACTAAAAATTGAAATAATCAAGCAGAAAAGAAAAAACAAACCTATCTACATCAATGTCAGACTTCCACCGCTGGTGAACACCCTGCTCGATTATATGGTACCTATTTGCATTAGCAGGAATAGAACTTATTTAATCCATAATTCCTCTGGGGTCGCTGGGCTTACGATTACCGAAGAGGAAATAAAAAAACTGCCCAATACTCGTTGCAATGCTACTTCCCTAATGACAAGACTTAAGAATGTCATTTATGAAATGGGTGTTAGGAGTAGCAGAGTTACTGGAGGAAGAGTAAATTTAAATTTCATTAGATTTAAACACACTTTGCTAACACGCGCAGCCGTAAATGGAGCAAGCGCACATGAACTTATGTACTTAGGTTTGCACAACAATCTTTCCTCGGCAAATTCTTATATCGATTCTATACCTGAAGCACAAGCCAGGATCAAAGAGGAATTAGGACCGGCACTTACCTCCATTGCGAAATTATTTCTAGGTTCACCTTATGAGGGTGGATATGAAAAAGCCGTTTTGGAAATGCCCAACTCGATACAACGCCACTATGGAATTGCACAAGCAAAGCCAATTGGCGTTTGCGGAACCATGGCAAACTGTACAGATCATGCACCAATTGCATGCCTGCTTTGCTCGAAATTTGAACCATTTCGAGATGCACCGTTTGGCGAATATAAAGAATATCTAATCAGCGAATACGAAAACCAACCTGACATTAAAATTAAAGATACGGTATTGGAATATGTAGAGGCATGCGACATGTGGATCTCAAAATTGAGTGTCAACCAAGAGCGCGCCTCATGAGTAAAAACACACCTCAGCTAAACTTCGACTCATTCAAGAAAGTATTTATACCGCTATTCCAAGACCAAATAATGAGCGGAAAAAATATCAATCTAGCATTGAAATACAAACTCCCGAACAACATGATGCTCAAAGGCGACCCGTGTGATTTTTCCCATGCGCTACCCCCCACTTATAAAAAAGAAAGCGACGTATTCAAACTCGTCTGCGCAGACGAGGACTGGATTGTCACGCTTAAACTATTTCATCTTATCCGCTCACTGGAAGAAAAAAAGAAATCTCGAGATATTGCGACTGGATTCTATTTTCTTATTGATTCTCTACCTGCATTTAAAAAACCATGGGAAATCACCAACTCAGACTTTCTTCGCGCCTCAAATAAAAACAACCTCTCACTGGGAGTAAAGTATCGTACGGGGGCCGGACTTGCTAACATAGGTAAAACTTTTAAGAAATATAATTTATCTCCAGAAAATATAAAATATCTTGAGAATCCTCATACTAGGCCACCCCGCTCAACAAAGGCACTCTTGCCAGATCTCGAAGCATGCAAAATGCTGGCTGAATCATTCAGGCTTCCTCAGAATGGTTTTGAAACGATAGTTTCATCAGCGTTCGCACTATTGAACTATGCGCCTTCTAGATCCTCTGAGATAGTCACGTTGAGTCACGACTGTATTACGTCTCTGGATGGATTTGGTTTACGCTTTCCTATGCCAGCCAAAAACGGTAAGTCCGTCGTAAAGAGGCCACCTTGTGCCGAGTTTGAGGAGGTTGTTGGGGAAGCAGTCCATAAGCTTATCAAATTTGGCAAATCCGCAAGAGACGCGTCAGCCTGGTACAAAGAGAACAACGTCATTTACATCCCGAAAGGCCTCGAGCATTTAAGAGACCGGAAAACATATAGTGTTCAAGAGGCATTAGCCTTAATCGGCTATGAGCGAAGCGATGGAGTGTATTCTCAAAAACTATATGCGAACAGAAACAATTCATTACCTGCCGCAATTTTACCTCCTGGACTAGGCAGGTTGTTTCAGTCAGAATCTTCAAACTATTACCGCCACAATGAAAAAATTTTACTGAAGAGCACGGCTTTTATCAGCGCGACTAACCTTTATGAGTGGGTTATCAAAAATTTATCACCTACCTTCCCTTTCGTAGATGGCGTTTCCAATGTTGAATTCAAGGATTGCTTATTTGTATATCCATACTCCTCTAAAACTCCCAACTTCAAAATTTATTGGCAGTGCCATTACGTACCTTGTTTTTTTTCGACAAACAAGCTCCAATCATGGTTTGGTAGATTATTTTTCCGAGGCCGCGAGCGTGAAGACCTTTCCTTAGGCACACATGCTATGCGTCATTTACTTAATACGTTGGCGCAGAGCAAACACATAGACCAGCGATTGATTGCCATGTGGTCTGGTAGAAGCTCAGTGGAACAAAATGACGATTATGATCATCGTACTCCTTTGGAAAAAATTGATCTCATTGATGAAAATGCCATTGGGGCAGGATTTGAGTTCGGCGGTTTTTTAGATGATTTATACGAGCAGGAACACAAACAAACTGGGGTATCAACCGAGCAATTTTTCAAAATAAAAATTGGATCGCTTCACGTAACAGAACTTGGCCTATGCCGACACAACTATAATTCAGGTCCGTGCCCCAATGTCTTTCAATGCATTGACTGTTCTGAACATTGCTTTAAAAGAGGGGACGACAAATCATTATTAGCAGCACATAGAATGGTAGAGAAACTACAACCAGTAATAGCCGCCGCTCAAATTGCAGTAGACAAAGGAGAACCCGGCGCGGAAAAATTCCTTAATTCACATAAAAACAAAATATCAAGATACAAAAAGCAAATAGAAATTTGCTCGGACACTTCGGTTCCCGCCAACGCATTATGCGCACTAGCACCAGACACCCCAACAGACAACATAGTTTCAAAGGCGATTATTTCTCGTACCCTAAACGCAGATCAAGTTAAAAAACAGGCTTATAAGCATGGTAGAATTCTAATTCGCAGCATTGACAACAATATTTTAGAAGCATTTGAATCGCTAATGGATTCGTGGACTGTAGATAATGGACTTCCCACCTGGGAAAATGTTTGCAGTAGTTTCAAGGCTAAATATAACACTTTGATTCGACATCAAGCCATATTAAATAACGACACCATGCAGCGCGCTTATGAGGGCCTTGGTAATCGAATGCTCAGTACGGATCTAATTAAGAGAGACTCATCCTTAAGATGGTACTGGAACAATAAATACATAGTTTCACAAATTTTGGAACACTGGAATTTCAAACTTAATGGCTGCCCTACACTCCCAAAAGTAGCAAAACAAATCAAAACAAATTTTTCATATGCAAAAATAACTCTCGCTGCGCTTCAGAAAAATTCTGAAATTCGCAACAAACTATTAGAAAAACGTAAACATTTGCACGACATTGGTTTGATATTCATCTCTACTCATGGAGACTTAGTTTGCGAAAGGAAATCAGCACTACCAGATGGCAATCATCAAAACATTTATGAATGCTTCTCTCAATTCGCTAGAGAATGGAGAATTGAAGATGGGCTTCCTACCGTGGAATCTGTTTTAGCGAAATTTGCAAAAAAAACAGGGTTTACATTCAATAAAACATACATTTTTTCAGACAATACGCTATTAAAAAGCTTTAATCATATCAGAGAGAAGAGCGCAAAAACCGGACTAATAAAATTCAACGGCGCAAACAAACCACTTTGGAACATAGACCGACTGATACTATCTTGCTGCGCAAGTGAAGACGGGTTCGAAATCGATTGCGACACATCTAAAATATACGAAAACATTTTAGCACGGCATCCAAGCATAAAAATTTCTTACGGTGCTGTTCTAAGAGCACTGAAAGCTCTCCAAAATAGGAATTGCATATGAAGCGTAGAAGAATCACAGACCAGGACACTACGGCTTTTATTGAAATACTCAGAAACTGGGATGTCGAAACAGAAGGCGATCTAAGCTGGAATAGCTTCATAAAAAAAATTCAAAGCGTTACAGGTTACTTATATGAAAGAACATCATTATACAAAACGAAGAACGGAACAATCCACAAGGAATTTGAGATTGCTAAAGACCACATAAAATCCGGACCTAAAACTAAGGGAGAAACCATGTCAAGGCAAAGCTTACTAGTGGCATATACCAATCTGAGGCACGAGGTAGATAAACTTCGCTCTCAGAACCTAAGCTTACTTCAGTTGCATACCGAATATCTGAAAATTCTATATGAAAATGATATTACCCCTCACCTTTCTTAAAGCGAAAAGTGGTACTTTAAGGATCAAACTTTCAGTACGTTCAGTCGCGGATGTGGCACGGAGCTTTTTAGCTATTCGTCAGTAATCTGCTGACACCTATAAAACACGTGTCACCGCTGCTGTAGGGACTTCATACACGGCAGATAACAATTCTAGTATCTGCCCTCTTCTGCCCTCTTCTGCCCTCTTCTGCCCCGTAACGCTGAACATGGTTTGTGCTACTCCCGAGACTTTCCAGCGAAACCTGCACTTAGGTGCTGTAAGCTCTCCGGTATCGAAAGATCGCGAGAGAGTCACAATGGCAAACAACGACTTGGTGCGACCAAGCCGCGATGGGGATCAGTTTCACTATCACTGGGCCGCGAGGCAGTGTCTTGCCCTACTGCCGGGATCGGGCGACCTCGTGTCCGTTACTGTTGAAGGCCCCTCAGCCAGCGAAAGTGATAACGAGATTGAGGAAGGAGTCGATCTCATTGATGTCGGCCTTTACTACGGCGCAGAAACGTTGAGGAGAGCTCGGTACCCCACCTACACAAGGAATATCTGACGAAGAAACGTCGGACAGTGCCAGTGCCCCAACCTTTCGTACATTGAATTCTGACATTCCTTCGATCACTGGGCGCGCCACCTAGCCTTCCTTCACTGGTTTTTTACGAATCAATGGCTTTTAGGTCTTTCCGTACTTGAGCCAGAAAAGCCTGGAGATCCGTGATGTTTTCCTTTCGCATGTAACACGCCGTAATTAGGCTGACGGGATGAACCCCCAAAACACTGCACAACTCCTCGAGCTTCACCAGCGTCGGGCTGGTGCCCCCTCGCTCGAGCAAACTGACATTTGTGCGGCTGCTCACTAACGAAAAATGTTCCTGCGTCAGGCCTTTCTGAAGGCGGGCCTGCCGGAGCGTCGCCCCAAATGCTTCTTTCAGTTCCATTTTGCTTTCTCACAAAAGGAACGATAAGGCGACATTGCGCAATATATGACTACAACATATATTGTGCATTCGAAATACTGAGGTACCAGCGATGAGCAAGGATCATGAAGGGCCGACGATCATTTCCAGCCTTTTCAATGCCGATTTTCTGGGGCGTCCGTTCATGCGGCAGACGGTCATGATCCCTTGGTTTTACCTCGAAGCCCACGTTCGATACGGTAAGGAATTCGTCGGAGAAATGCTCATGGTGTCCTCATTTGAGGCGTTGAAAGACATTCTCAAGGTCCAACACGAGTCCTTTCGGGTACGTTCCATTCAGTACGTAACTCCAGGTTTTGTAAATGAAACCGGCCAATGGAAAATGGAGCCGCTCCTTGAGGCAAGTGAGGCGATTAATCAACAGGGTGAGCGGGTGCCGCTTTTCAGGGTTCCTGACCGAACCTACTCACACTTGGGTGTGAACACCGAGGTGGACCTAAAAAGCGTTAGGGTTTTGTTCCCAGCCGTCAAAAGAAAGCGCGACTGACATCGAGCGCTTCTCCGGAATGTGCTGGCGGTGGCGTTATTTGTTCCCCTACCTAAGGAGTCAATGATGACAATGCCGCATGAACGTACGCGATCGATAATTCAGGCCCGAGACTTTCTGGTTGATCTATCCCATGACCAAGCGTTGCCCGAGTCCATACGCAACGAGGCTCGGCGGCTCTTGCGTCATTACCCCACTTCAAATGAGGTTTTGCTAGCTGGAAAAGTGGAAGAGCAAATGACGAATCGGCTCACTCCGCCCTTCTTGAGCTCTACGACTGAAGGTAGATATGTCTAAATCCCCGCGACGCCGTCTCGACAGCTAAGCCTTTGAAAAAGGCAAGAACTTGCTAGCTTTTCGCTCAACACTGGTGAGTGTGTATGTCTGTTACCGCCAATATCGTCAAGCGCATCAAGTACACCCCCAAAGGGCAGCCATTCGGCATCGGTCGATTTGTTGACGCAGGTTCCCGCACAGCTGTGGCCAAAACCTTATCTCGCCTAGCTGCATCAGGTGAGTTGGAGCGATTGAGTCGCGGTATTTATATGCGACCAAAGCTCAGTCATTTTGCTGGTTATGTGCGACCAAGTGCCCAATCAGTTCTCCGAATAATCGCTAGACGTAATCGCGAGATTATTCAGGTGCATGGTGCAGAAGCGGTCAGGGCTTTCGGGTTGAGTACCCAGATGCAAATCAAACCAGTTTTTTACACGAGCGGTGCGAGTCGCCAGGTGAAAGTTGGGGCGAGGCATATACGCTTGCTCCACGTCTCCCCTAGGAAACTGCAGCATGCCGGGACCCACGTTGGATTAGCACTTTGCGCCCTCTTCTACTTAGGCAAAAAAGGTCTGAATGACACCGTCATAACCAGTATCAAAGCCAAGATGACCCCGTATGAATTCAAGCAACTCGCAGACAGTGATGTTCCCGTCTGGATGCAGGTCGCGCTTCGTCAAGCTATTTAAATCCACTTGGTCCCAGGTGTACGCTCTGTTGGATTCACCTGGTTTTACAATGGAGACGCGATGAACTCTTCAAAGACTGCTCAGCGCCAGGCACGCAAAAAATGGGATTTGCCCCGAATTTACGAGATCGGTGTGCCCTGCTAATCTTGCCTCCTGTGCTGTGGGATTTGTTGGTGACGGTTCACTGTCACCTCCCCCCGCAGACTCTCATTTGAGCGTCCCGTTGCTCGCCTATTCCGAACTGATGAACACCCAAACCACTGCTAATCGTCAGGTAAATAAAAAAGCCGAATTGCGCAACGCCGCGATCGCCGTATTTTGGGATTTCAGCACCAATTGCGTATCGCTCGAAGATTCAGAGCGGCTGCTTCAGATCAAAGCAGGCTTTTCCTCTCAGCTTTTACAAGTGGTTCGCATAGCCTTTGTGCTTCAGAAATGCAGCTTGGAGCAGCTCCTCGACTCGTCAATCTCCACACTCAAGCGACGTAGCCGTGAACAAATGCCCCTCAACTCCATCGCATCAGAACGGCTAGATCGAGTTGCCTTTGTTTGTCTTTTAGCTGAAAGGGTGTTCCAAAACAGAAATGCGGCCGCATGCTGGATGTCTAAACCAAACAATGCCCTCGGCGGAGATACGCCGGTCATGCTCTGTGGAACTGAAATCGGAGGCAAGCAGGTTCGTCGGGTACTTCAGGCGCTGGAATGGGGAGGTACTGTCTAGAATTTGAATCGGATTGCAAGCGCTCCGCCAACTCCAGCTGAAGATCTACACTCTCTTCAGATGGGGTCAGGCTAGCGTTCGTACGGAGCTAAAAAATTGGGGCGGGTAAAATCCCGCCCTTTCCCCATAGCTACCGGTCAGCATTGGCTGAAATTGGCCGATTTCTGCCTGTCGTGACGGGCCGCAATCGACCGTAGCTGTGTAAAAAAGTAGCCACTGCTTTGAAGTCTGAGTCGCTACGTAAAATCTGCCCGATCGCTGCCGCTCAGTTGTACCGTTCACATATGCCCGTTTGGAGATTAGGTCATGCGCGCCGGCGCGATTCAGGGTGTAGCTGAGTCGCTCGACTTCGGCGTCAGAACTATCGCTCCGTCGATCACTTCAATGGTCAGTACGTCGCCGATGCTCAATCCAAAACTGGCGAGTAGGTCAGACGGTAAGTCAATGATGACGTCACCGCTTCCATCCGCAGGATCGTGGCATTTCACTGTCCAGCGCTGGGCTTCGGTCATGATGTTACTCACACTTTGGTCTTGGCGGGGATGATTCATTATGATCGCAATTTCTTCGCCAGTTGAAGCGTGATGCTAACTGCTGATGATTTCTTCTGCTCGGTTGTGGCCCTTGGCGACAGGCAGAACCCGGCCAAAACCTGACTTTCCTCCAACGGTAGAGGGCTGGCATATGTAGAATGCGCCAATAGCTTTCTGAGTTGAACAGGAAGCAATTCAGATGGAACACTTTTCTACCCACCTCCGGTACTGCCGCGCGCGAAATGCCGTGGCGATCTGCTGCAAAATCAACGCACATAACGGTGAAACGCTCGGATCAGGCCTTTTTCGCCTGACTGAGTTTGCGCAGCTAAAACTTCACCACCGCCACGCAAACGACTGCTTTCGGCCGATTCTGTTGAAAAAGTAGCTCCCCTGTCTGGCCTGCGGAAAAATCCGCGCATCGGCCGGCAGGGATGCACGCAGCATGATGGGACCGTTATCGAGTGGGCAGGAGCGACTGTTTTACTCGTTCAACCTTGAATATCACATCCCAGCCAATCACCTTCTGCGCAGCATTGATCAGTGTCTCGATCTGAGCGATTTGCGTCATCACCTCGCCGATTTCTACAGCCCGATTGGGCGCCCGTCGATTGATCCTGAACTGATGATCCGCATGCTGATCGTGGGCTATTGCTACGGCATTCGCTCAGAGCGGCGGTTGTGCGAAGAGGCCCATTTGAACCTGGCGTATCGCTGGTTCTGCCGATTGAGCCTTGAAGATGAAGTCCCCAACCCCTCGACCTTTTCCAAAAATCGGCACGGCCGTTTCCGGGACAGCGATCTGTTTCGCGGGTTGTTCAACGAGGTACTGAGGCGTTGTATGGACGCCGGCCTGGTCAAGGGCGAAGGGTTTGCCGTGGACGCCAGCATCATCAAGGCGGATGCCAGCCCGCAGCGCGGCGTACCGGGTGACGAACAGATCAACTGGAGCGATCTGGCCCTGAGCAGTCGCGCCGTACGTGAATACCTTGAGGCACTCATGACGAGGCTTTGACCGAAACGCTGCCGAAGCGTTTGTCACTGACTGATCCTCAAGCCCGCTGGACGGCCGCTCCGGGCGGCCCAGCGTTCTACGCTTACTCCACGAATTATCTGATCGATACCGAGCACGGCGTCATCGTGGATGTGGAACCCACACCGGCTCATCGCACGGCCGAGGTCGAGAGCACCAAGACCATGATCGACCGGGTCGAAGCGCAGTTCGACATCAAGCCGGAACGCCTCGATTTCCACTGGAATGAAGAGGCTGAGGAATACCGCTGCCCGGCCGGCAACCCATTGCACAGCGAATGGCGAGACTTCAAGAACGAGCGCTCACACGTCACCAAAGCCAACACCATCATCTTCCGATCCCGGCAGACCGACTGCACGACGTGTCCGATGAAAGCCAAGTGCTGCCCGAACACTGCGTTGCGCAAGATCGCTCGCAGCGTCCATGAATCCGCTCGTGATGTGGCTCGGCGCATCGCCGCGACGCCGGCATATCAGCGCTCTCGCCACGAACGTAAAAAGGTCGAAATGTTGTTTGCCCACCTCAAGCGCATCCTGAAACTGGATCGCCTGCGGCTACGTGGCATGAGTGGCGCGACCGATGAGTTCACGCTGGCCGCTGCGGTGCAGAACCTGCGTCGGATGGCCAAATTTACCTCTCAAGGGCCACCGATCACGGGCTAGGTACGCCTACACCAAGCAAAACCCCTCACACCAACCCAATAACCGAGCAGCAAAGGTCAACGAAGGGCCGAGAAACCACTCAATGTGGTGAGGAGGTTCTCCGCTGGTGGCCGTGCCTGAGTCCGGGCCAGCTGAAATCCGACTTTTTCAACAGAATCGGCCGGTTGCAGCCCTTGGCGGTAGACAGCAACCGACCAATGGATAAAAGCCATAAAGGTTTGCTTCTTACTTTACCATCGGCAAAAAAAGGACCGAAGCCAGCACCTCCCTCTAAACCAGTCACACGAACAGCGTTTCAGGTCACCTTTATTTTTATGGGTGTGATGACAATGTTATCAACAGGAATTTCAGGTGCTAGAAGGCGTTTACGCCGAGCCCTGGATAAACTGTCTCGTACTGCGTCGCCTAAGGTTAGCCTCGCAACACTCCTACACTTCAGGAAACGCCTCTCCCTGAGCTTTAGTTGCGTACCGTCGTTCCTCGCCAATACAGGTATGTCACTACCACAAACCCACTCATCGACATCAGCGCAGCACAGAGAAAAATGGCGGCATAACCAAAACCCACAGCAATCAACCCCATGATTGGCCCGGCCATACCCACTGCGATATCGAAAAACAATGAAAGAGCACTTAGCGCCGAATTGCGGTTTGCCGTCGGCGTGCTCGCCAGGGTCTCCACCCCGAGCCCCGGATAAACCCAGGACACCCCCACGCCGGTCAACGCGCCACCCGCAATCGCCAGCGCTGGCGACGGCGCAAGCCATATCAGCAGCATGCCCAAAGTCTGGACAAGCAGGCAGCCAGCAACCACCTTGTAGCCCCTAAATAGCTGCAATAATCCGGGCGAAGTCAATCGGGCAAAAATGAAGCCCACGCCAAAACCAGTCAAGCAATAGGCGGCGTGGTCCCAGCCCTGGCTATCGAAATACAGCGCCACGAACGCCGTCAGCCCGCCGAAGCCCACCGAGCTGCACACCAGCACCAGGCCATTGGGCATGACCGTGAATAACACACGATGAAATGCCAGCCTGACACCTGCAACAATCGGCGCCGGGCGCTTGCCTGTTGCTAACAGCAGAAAAAGCAAACCCAGCAAAACGGTGCACAGTCCCACACTGAACAGACCCAGCGAATGGCTGAGCAGCACGCCTAGGGGCGCGCCCACCGCCGTCCCTCCGTACGCGGCTATTCCGTTCCACGACATGACCTGTGGCGAACTGGATGAACCACACAATCCAATCGCCCAGGTGCAACAAGGTGTAGAGATCATGGCTGTGGATGCCCCCAGTACCAGCCTACCCAGCAGTAACAACGTCAGGGTCGACCAGGGGTGTGTGGGCAGGACGATGGCGAACACCGTTAGTGTGCCGCTTAGCATCAGGCCAATGAGTCCGCATACAACCGCGTATTTGGCACCCAAGCGATCAGCCACGGCGCCAGCCAAGGGACGGGCCAGGAGCGTCGCCAGGTATTGCGAACTGATGACCACACCGGCCAATATCGAGGTCAGTCCAAGGTCATTAAGGACGAAGCCGGGCAATACCGCCAACGGTAAGCCACTGCACATGTACGAGATAAAATTGAAGCCGACAATGGACAGAATCAGCCAATGGCTGCCGATAGCCTTGCCATTGCCCTGGCTTGAAACGCTGATGTCCCCCATCACCGGGCCCGCTCGATACCCCGTACGACTTCCGCCAAAAGCTGCGGATGCGATACGAAGGGCTCGTGGGCGGTATTGATCTCGATCACCTCCCCTGCACCAGCACGTTGCGCAAATCGGCGCTGCCAGTCGACGGGCAAGATGTTGTCGCGCTGCGTGAGGATGTAGCTCGCGGGAATCATTCCAGCGTATCCCTCGCGACTGATCGACTCTGTGGCGACACAGAGTGGCGTTGTGTCTTGGCTGACTTCGCCTAGCAGCCACTCCAGAGTTGCCGGGCTCAGATCCTGACCGAACATGGCCACGGCCATTGCCTGTGGCGTTGAATGCACAGGGTCAAGCGGCCAGCCAACGTGGCCCGGGCTCTTGCCGTGCAGGGTTGAACCGAGCAACTGCAGGATGGACTGGCCTTCATCGGGCAACGCACAGGCCAGGAACACCAGGTGCGAAAACAATGGCGGCGCGGCGAGCACCATCCTCGGCAGAACGGCCCCGGCGATGGAGTGCCCGAGCAATACAGCCTGGTTCACCCCCAGCACACGCAAGTCCTGATTCAGCTCTTCGACCACGTCATCTAGTCGCAGGGATACAACATCGCGACCGCGCTTCTTGCCGCACCCGGGCATATCCAGCGTGATCACGCGCTCGAAGCCGCCGGGTTGCTGGTTCAATGCCTCCACAAATGGTCCCCAGCACCACGAACCGTGATTGCCGCCATGCAGCAATACCAAATCAGTCATGCGCGTACTCCTTGCCGTGGCCCCGGTCTTGATTACTTGATCGCATAGCAGCCTACCGCGACAACGTAGCCGTTCACCCGCTGTAAGAAAGTCCGTTTGAATTCGTTCTGCCCGGTAATGGGGTTACGCCACTGGTAGGCAATTTCACCTTTCTCATGGGTGCTCATTTGCTTGAGGATGTCCTCGCCAATAGGCTTGCCGTTGACTGAACGCAGCGACTTGAAATCAGTACCGATCAAGCGCGGTGAAAAACCATGAGCGACGAACCGTTGGGTTTTCAAGTCCACCACAAAGGCATACAGGTCTTCTTGGCTGAATTGCTTGGCGTGCTGGTTGATCTGCTCGAAGGTGGCATTTGCGTCGCTGACCACGTGCCCCGAAATCTCGCCCAGCAGCTGTTGCGCCTGTTCCGGGCTGGACCGTGGCATGTAGTAACCCACCGAAATGATCCGATCATGCACGCGCTGATAGAACACGCGCTTGCGCTCGACCTTGGCGTGCTGCCAGTTCCACCAGCGGTATTCGGCGCTGCGCACGACACCGTCGTCCGGTTGCGAAATGGCTTGCTGGAACATCGCCTTGAGGTCGTCGTCCAGAAAGCCAATCACCGGTTTGCCGACCAGTGAAACGGAGGGACCACCGCTGGCCAGCATCACACCGGAGGTGTCCACCACGTAAATGTACAGATCACCATCGACGTAGGCGCCTTGCCGGCTGAACTCGGCAAGCGCGGCATCGCCCTTGGCCTTGTATTCGGCAACTGCCTTTACCAGTAAGGCTTTGGCATGTTCCGTGTCTGCACCATAGGCATCCGCAGGCACTTGTTGGGCAAAGCCGGCCACGGAGAAAAAATACAGGCAAAGGGCAGCGAACGCTCGATAAAGGTTCATGGGTATTTTTCCTCGGGTGATCGTTGCGCTGCCCCGACTGACAGCGTCAGCATGCGTCGCCGCCAATACTGGCCGTTGATGGTTGATTCACTCACTCTGGCGAAGATCCAGGGTCAGGTTATCGATGAGCCGCGTTCTCCCGAGGCGCGCCGCCACCAGAATTACAAAATGGGTATCGATGCCCGTCACCGACTGCAGGGTCTGTGCATTCCTGACTTCAAAGTATTCCAGTTGGAATCCAGCGTCGCTGATCCGTTGATGACACTCGATCAACTGGCGCTCATTCACGCGCCGCTCATTGCGTATCGACGCCGCCATCTGCTGGAGGCACGCATACAGCACCGGGGCCGCTGCCCGTTCGTGATCGGTCAGGTAGCCGTTACGCGACGATAGGGCCAAGCCGTCCGCAGCCCGGATCGTCGGTGCAGCGACGATGTCGACCGTCATGTTGAGATCCCGAACCATCGTTCGAATGACCGCCAGTTGCTGATAATCCTTTTGCCCGAACACCGCCACGTGCGGCTGCACAATGTTCAGCAACTTGATAACGACGGTTGCCATACCGTCAAAGTGACCGGGCCGCGCCGCACCGCAAAGACCTTCAGAGACCTTCGGCACACTTACGAGCGTCTGACTGTGCATGCCTTGCGGATAAACCTGCTCCACCGTAGGCGCAAACAGTACATCGCAGCCTGCGCCGACCAGTTTTTCCCGATCCGCTTCTGGCGTTCGAGGGTAACTGGCGAGGTCCTCGTTGGCGCCAAACTGCAAAGGATTGACGAAGATACTGGCGACCACATAGTCAGCCCGCTGCTTCGCCCAGTGGACCAGGGCAATATGCCCTTCATGCAAATTGCCCATGGTCGCCACCAGGGCGACCTTTTTGTTCTCACTACGCGCACGGCTTACCAACGCGCGCAATGCATTCACCGTATCGACTGTCTGCACCGTTTATGCCTCTTTGGCCAACTGCGCATCCAGGGCAGCCAGCAGCCGTGGGTCGTCGGCCGCAACGTCTGGCGCGAAACGCGCGACAACCTGGCCTTGACGATCGATCAGAAACTTTTCGAAGTTCCACAGCACGTCCGTTGTGTTGGCAGACTCGATGCCATAGCCCTTCAACCGCTCACGAAACGGACCGTCACCGATGGCCTCAGGCTGCGAGGTCGTCAGTTCGCGGTACAGCGCGTGCTGATCGGCGCCCACCACCGAAATCTTCGAGAACAATGGAAAGTGAACGTCGTAGGTCGTCGAACAGAACTCAACGATTTCTGCGTCGCTCCCTGGTTCCTGCTCCCTGAAGTTATTCGCCGGAAACCCCAGCACTTCGAGGCCTTGGGACTTTTTGCCTTGGTACAGTTTTTCCAGCCCTTCGTATTGTGGGGTCAGGCCGCACTTGGAAGCGACGTTGACCAGCAAAAGGACTTTGCCCCGATAGTCGCCAAGGCGGCTGGCGCTGCCATCGATCTGCTTCAAGGGAATGTCGTAAAGGGCGTTACTCATCTGGCTGCCTCACTCGGTGGTCATTCAAAGGGTACGGCCGATAATTTCTTTCATGATTTCCGAGGTGCCGCCATAGATGCGGGCAACTCGGGCATCGACCCAGGCGCGGCTAATCTTGTATTCGCTCATGAAACCGTAGCCGCCATGCAATTGCAGGAACTCGTCGAGCAGCTTGCCCTGCATTTCCGAACCCAGCAGTTTGGCCATCGCAGCGATTTCCGGGGTCAGCTCGCCGCGCATCACCTTGGCCAGGCAATCATCGACAAACACCCGCAACATGGTGGCCTGGGCCTTGGCTTCCGCCAATTTGAAGCGGGTGTTCTGGAAGTCGAGCACCGGTTTGCCGAAGACCTTGCGTTCACGGGTGTAGCCGATGGTTTCTTCCAGCAGCGTGTCGATCGATTGCGCGGCGCGAATGGCGATGATCAAGCGTTCCCAGGCCAGTTGATGGGTCAGGTACTTGAACCCCATCCCCTCCTCGCCCAACCGATTGCCAACCGGCACCCTGACTTCATCGAAAAACAGTTCAGCGGTGTCCTGACCTTTCAGGCCGATCTTTTCCAGCAGGCGCCCCTTGGCGAAACCGGCACGAGATTCTTCGACGCAGATCAAGGTCAACTCTTTGGCCGCAGGGTCGATCTTGGTCGCAGTGACCACCAGGCCGGCGTTGCCGCCGTTGGTGATAAAGGTCTTCTGGCCGTTGACGATGTAATCATCACCGTCGCGCCGCGCCGAGGTACGCATGGAGCGCAGATCACTGCCGATGCCCGGTTCACTCATGGCGATCACACCGATC
Source organism: Pseudomonas sp. ACN5 (assembly GCF_002303975.1). Lineage (NCBI taxonomy): Bacteria > Pseudomonadati > Pseudomonadota > Gammaproteobacteria > Pseudomonadales > Pseudomonadaceae > Pseudomonas > Pseudomonas sp. ACN5. Next base: position 59,276 of record NZ_MRCP01000016.1, read on the forward strand.
AATTCACCACTGACCATGCGCGGCAACCATTGCTGCTTCTGCTCTTCGCTGCCATAGGCAACGATGTAAGGCGTGACGATTTCCGAATGAGTGGTGAACCCCACGGCAGTGGCATTGGCGCGAGCCAGCTCCTCGATCATCACTGCCGAGTGGCCGAAGTCACCGCCCGGTCCGCCGTATTCTTCCGGCACGGTCGAGCACAACAAGCCATTCTCACCGGCCTTCAGCCAGACCTCCTTGGGCACGATGCCGTTTTTTTCCCACTCATGCAGGTAGGGCACGATTTCGCGGTCGACGAAACGGCGGGCCTGATCACGGAACATGTTGTGGTCTTCTCGAAATACGCCGCGCATCTTGCTTACTCCAGATCGATTCTTGTTGTTGGCAATGGGGAATCAGCGGTCCTGGTAAATCGGATCGCGCTTGTCGACAAATGCAGACACCGCCTCTTGATGGTCTTCGGTGTGATGGGCCAGTGCCTGGTACGCAGCAGACAACTCAAGCAATGAGTCCAGGCGCATGTGCTGCCCCTCACGCAACAGCCGCTTGGTCAGGCGTAATGCGTGCCCCGGATTGCTGGCAATTCTGCGCGCCAGCGCTTGCGCCTCCGACTGCAGCGTTTCGTGGGTGCACACCTGCTCCACCAGGCCCCACTCAAGCGCTTTGGCTGCGTCGATTGCATCGCCGGTAAACGCCATCAGACTGGCCCTCGGAATGCCGATGATGCGGGGCAACAACCAGGCACCGCCGTCACCCGGAACGATGCCCAGGCGTACAAAACTTTCCGCAAAAATTGCCTTGGGCGCCGCCAGACGTATGTCGCACATGCACGCCAGATCCAGACCGGCGCCAATCGCCGGCCCGTTTACCGCGGCGATCACCGGAATATCCAACTCATAGATCGCCAGCGGAATCCGCTGAATGCCATCTCGATAGGTATTGCGTAGTTCATAGGGCGAGCCGGCAAAGATACCGTCACGCTCATGCATATCCTTGACGTTGCCACCGGCACAGAACGCACTGCCATTGCCGGTCAGCACCAAGACCCGCACAGTACGGTCGCGGCGCAGTTCAGCGCAGAGGTCGACGAATTCCTGGATCTGCTCGGGCGTGGTCAGGGCATTGCGCGTGTCCGGGTGGTTCATGCGCACCGTAACGATGCCGCCCTCGCGTTCAATCTGAAGAAACGGGCTCATGCCGGATTACTCGCAAAAGTGGTTAAAGGTTGCGTTCCATGCTGGGTCAGCAATGGCCAGTACTGCTCGCTGCCACCCTGACAGATCATGGTGCCAAGACGCTGGCTCCACAGGCTGGCCGAGCCGAACTCGCTGCGCCACGCCCACAACCGGCGGGTGAGCAAATGCAGCGGGTATTCCTCGGTAAAACCGATGGCGCCATGCACCGAATGGGCAATGCCGGCACCCACGCTGGCGGCTTCTGAGGTGCTGATTTTTGCCGCGGCAATGGTCAGCGCTGCCAGGCCGTCGCGGGACTCCGCAAAGGCTGCCTCAGCAGCAATACCAGCGGCGGCAGCCTGCTCGGCAAAGACCGCCAGTTGCTGCTGAATGGCCTGAAACGAGCCGATCGCTTTACCGAACTGCTTGCGCTCACCGGCATAGTTGGCCGTCATGTCCAATAGCGCATGCAATGCCCCGGCGGACTGCGCCGCGCGCAACATGGCGCCGCCCAGCTCCAGAACATTGGCGTCGAAACCGTTAGGCAGCAGCGCTTGTGCCAGTACCTGGGCACTGGTGAAACCCAGGTCATCACGGGGTTCGCCAGCCACATTGAGACTCAAGGTCAGTTCACTGGCCGTGCTGCGCGCCAGCAATACAACGCTCGGGACACCGGAAGCCGAACGGGCGATAGCGACCAATGCGTCGACATTGCGTCCCCATGGCACAGCGTACGCCGAGCCGTACACACGCTCGCCATCAAGCAGCAGATCGGCACGGGCCGCCACGCTCAACGCCCCTTCCCGTCCCTCCAGCCCCGCCTTGCTCAACAGCCAGTTGGCCAGCAGCGCTTCGCCCACTGGAGCCGGTACTGAGTAACGTCCTGCAGCGCGGACCAGGACATACATGTCGGCCCAGCTAGCCTCGGCGCCTCCGAGTGCCTCGCAGACACCGGCCAGGGTGAAACCCAACTCGTCCAGCGCAGCCCATAAATCGGCCGGCCATTCACCGCCCTCACAGCCCATCACATAAGCCGGCGTCGCCAGATCGGCAAACAGGCGTTCTATCGTCGTTTCAAATATCTCGCGCATTATCGCAACCCCATACCGCGGGCAATGATGCCGCGCAGAATTTCGCGGGTTCCCCCGCGCAGTGAGAATGAGGGCGCCATTTGCGTCAGGTAGGCCAGCACGCGAGCATGCTCGCTGCCTCCGTCCTGCCGTGGCTCGGTTTCCAGCAGCAACTGGGCAACTTCGGGAATCTCCTGCTCAAAGGCATTGCCGAGATCCTTGACGCAGGAAGCCGCCCAGGCCGGATGTTCACCCGCCGCCAATTGCGCAGTGACAGACAACGACATGTTGCGCAGCGTTAGCAATTTGGCCGAAAGGCGTCCAATTTCCCGCGCCTGTAGCGCATCAGGAGATTTACCCACCGCGTCAATCAGGGTTTTGAGCAATGCCATGCAACTGAGGAATCGCTCAGGCCCGCTGCGCTCGAACGCCAGCTCGGCGGTGACCTGATCCCAGCCTTTGCCTTCGGTACCGATCAAGGCATCGGCGGGCAGTCGTACATTGTCGAAAAACACTTCGTTGAAGTGCTCGCCACCAGCCAGGTCGCGTATGGGGCGAATGGTGATGCCAGGCAAGCTCAGATCGACGATGAATTGCGACATTCCGTCATGCCGGGCCTCCGGTTTTTCACCGGTACGCACCAGGGCAATCATGTAGTTCGAATGGTGTGCGTTGGTGGTCCAGACCTTCTGGCCATTGAGCAGCCAGCTGTCACCGTCACGCACGGCATTGCTTTTGATCGAGGCCAGGTCGGAGCCCGAGTTAGGCTCGCTCATGCCGATGCAGAAAAAACTTTCACCGCGGCAAATAGCCGGCAAGTACTGCTGCTTTTGTGCTTCGGTCCCGAAGCGATTGATCAATGGCCCGCTTTGGCGGTCGGCAATCCAGTGGGCCGATACCGGTGCACCGGCAGCCAGCAATTCCTCAATAATCACATAGCGCGCAAAGGGGCCCGCCTCCGAACCGCCGTAGGCTTTGGGCAGTGCCATGCCAACCCAACCCCGGGCACCGAGTTTCCCGCTGAATTCGGCGTCGAATCCCATCCAGGACTGTGCGCTCAAGCTGGGCGGGTAATCGGCCAGATTGGTCTGGATAAACTCCCGAACTTGTGCACGAAGCGCTTGTGCCTCGGCAGGAATATTGCTGTAGGTAAATTGACTGATGGCCATATGCGCTCTCTAACGCTGAACACAGGCGCAATCGCTTCGAATGAAGCGACCACAGAACGGCAACCGCCCCCCGCAGTCGCCGTGGACCGACGACTGCAGAGAACAGCGGCAACTTACAACGCGGTTTGCGCGTCAGCCTGGGCGAACATCGCGTTGATGTCGCCGGAGGTCACCGGTTTATTGTCGTGACGACCGTGGTCGGCGCCGCCCAGGCCCAGGGCCGGTTCGATGCTGACGTGTGTCGCCTGAGCGCGCAGCGCACCGACGGTGCAATTTTCCCGACCGTGGATGGAGAACGGATCAAAGGAAAACTCGCGCATCGCGTTCAAGTGCGTGACCTTGTCGATCATCTCTTTGGGCAGGTGCTTCAAGCCTTCCCACGCGGTTTCCGGCGAGTTCGGCCAAGTGCAGTCGGAGTGCGGGTAATCGCTTTCCCAGGTCACCATCTCGGCGTTCAGGTAGTCGAGGTTTTTCAGCCCGAAATTGTCTTCGATGAAGCAGGTGATGAAGTGCTTGTTGAAGATGTCGCTGGGCATCTTCCCGCCGAAGTTGGAGTTGGTCCACGCATTGTGGTGGCGGTGGGTGAAATCAGCACGCTCCAGCAGATAAGGAATCCAGCCGATGCCGCCCTCGGACAGCGCCATGCGCAGGTCCGGGAACTTCTTCCACATCGGTGCCCAGATCCAGTCGGCCGCGGAGTTGGCGATGGAAATCGGCATGGAAGTAATCCAGGCGTCGATAGGCGACATATCGGAAGCGTGGTTGGCTTTGACACCGGTACCGATATGGCAGCAGATCACGACCTTGTTATCGCTGCAGGCTTTCCACAACGGGTCCCAGTAATCACTGTGGATCGACGGGTAACCGTGAATGGCCGGGTTGTCCGACAGCGACAATGCGTGCACGCCCTGCTTGGCCAGACGCTCGACTTCGGCTGCCGCGGCTTTCATGTCCCACCACGGCACGATCATCAGCGGAATGAAGCGACCTGGCGCCGCATTGCACCAATCGTGCAAATGCCAGTCGTTGTAGGCCTGGATCGCGGCCATCGACACGTCGCGGTCGGCATGCACCTGGAAACGTTGCCCGGCGAAGCCAGGAAAGGTTGGAAAGCACAATGAACCGAGCACGCCGTTGGCGTTCATGTCGTCGACGCGGTCCTTGATGTTCCAGGTGCCACGACGCATCTGGTCGTAGCCCAACGGCTCCATGCCGTATTCCTCTTTCGGTCGACCCACCACGGAGTTGAGGCCCATGTAGCCAGTGGCTTGCTCTTCGAACACCCACACATCGCGGTCACCTTTCTTGACCACGTGCGGCTCACGCCCCTTGAAGCGTGCAGGCATGTGACGAGCAAAGGCATTTGGCGGCTCGATCGCGTGGTCATCGACACTGACGAGAATCAGATCTTCAACTTTCATTGTTTTCCCCTTCGCATTCGGGCTTGTTGTTGTGCCTGAATCATAGAGCACATCTTTATTTTATTAAACACATTTTTTGTTTGTGTTCATATTAATTCAGGCCTAGGGAAAAAGCGCGAGCGATAACGCACTAGCCCGCGACAGGTACCAGACCTGTCGCGGGCTAATCAGAGGCTTCAGAGGGGAGTTACGAGGTTGTTCAGTCCCACAACACGTGCAGGTAGTGCGGGCCACGCAGCTGAGCGCCAACGATCTGCGGCCCCGGCTTGCTTGGGTCGAGTCGAATATTGGGCATCAAGTCGAGGATCGCATTCAGCGCGCAATTGATCTCGGTCTTGGCGACGAACTGACCGATGCACATATGAGGACCAAAGCCGAAGCCAAACGACGGTTTTGGCTTGCGGTCGATGTCGAATTTGTCGGCGTTTTCGAACGCCTCTTCATCGCGGTTGGCGGACGTCACGATGCATTGCACCATCGCCCCTTTCGGAATCGGTACACCACGAATCTCCAGGTCTTTGGCCGCCTGGCGCACCTTGAAGGTCGCCACCGGCTCAAAGCGCACCGCCTCATCAATCGCCTTGTTCACCAGGCTGCGATCGTTGCGCACCCGCTCCAGCACATCGGGGTTCTGCAGCAGTAACGACATCAAGGTGCCAAACGTACGAGTCGTCGTTTCACTGGCAGCCGGCAACAGCGAACGCACAAAGGTGGCGATTTCATGATCGTCCAGCGAGCGCCCCTGGTACTCGACGCGGATCAACCGGCTGATCAAGTCATCCCCTGAGGCACCTGCGGCCCGGCGCTCGGTCACCACGTCCTTGACCACATCGTACAGCGCCTGAGCAGCCTGCATGGCGGCGCCACGAGCAGCGGCGGCTTTTTCCGGATCGACTTGCGGCCCCGCCAGGATCGCCAGTGCCCACGCCGCGTACTGCTCGATCTGTTCAGGGCGGTCTTCAGGGAACCCTATCAGCGAATAGATCACCCGGATAGGGAAATACAGGGCGAAGTCCATCAGGTCGGCGCCCTTGGCCGGCACCATCGGCTGGATGTATTCCTCGCGAATCACCCGGTCGATCCGGGTTTCTTTCCAGCGATTGACCGTTTCCGGCATAAACACCGGTTGCAACAGGCTGCGGATGTTCTTGTGGGCGTCACCGTCCATGGCCGTAAGAATCAAGCCATCGAAAAACGCCCCCAACCCCTCGGCGATAAAACCGCTGGTGAAGGTGCTCGCATCACGCATCACTGCCATGACATCGTCGTACTTGAACAACGTGAACGTCGGTCGATTGGCATCCAGCCCGGCAATCGAAGGCACACCCAGGCGAGTCATGAAATTGTCTTCAAGTACGGGAGAGTTGGCGCGCATTTCGCGGTAGGTCGCGTGCAGGTCGATGTCACTGGTGCCGCGATAATTGCTGGCTACGTCGGTAAAAACCTTGGCCAGGTCGCTCTGTTCCGCTGTTGACATGATCGTCTCCGCCTTTATTGTCATTATTTTTGGTGTGAGCCTGACGAAAGGCTCGGATGATTGCCTGATAATAGGCCTTGCCTGAACAATACTTGACACTTATTTAAAATCAGATCAACTGTCATTGCCACAGGCTAGGTTCAATAAGCTTGCTGCACCAGTGTCATGCGACCACCCGCCAGCATCAGCGCGCAGTACAGCCCCAGTTCCACCACTTGTTCAGTGGAGAAAAAACCCGCGAGCCGGGAGAAATACGCGTCGTCGATGGCCAGGTAATCGCTCGCAAATGCTTCTGCATAGTGCAACGCTGCCCGTTCGGCCGGCGTGAAGAGCTCGCTGTCCGTCGCCATGCAGGCGATGTCCTGCTCAGTAACGGTGTCGGATTTTCGCGCCAGTTGGCAGGCCTGGCAGGTGGTGATGCTGGCGATCTTCAGCCGCACCAACTCGCGCAAACGCTCATTGAGCAAACTGTCGGTATGCAGGCTTTCCATCAAGCCGAGCCAGGCCAGTGCCACTTGCGGACGATGTGCCCAGACCTGCACTGGCGTGGTGGAACTGAGCATGCGGTTGCGCTGGCCACGCTCGACGGCGTCTTGCAACGCAGCCGGCATGGTTTCCAGTGGTATCAGCGGTAAGCGCGCCATCTCAATCGAGCCGCTCAATGATCGTGGCCGTGCCCATCCCGCCGGCGCAGCAAATGGCTTGCAAGCCATAACGCCCGCCGCGGCGCTCGAGCTCATTGAGCAAGGTCGTCATCAGCCGTGCACCGCTCGCCCCCAATGGATGGCCAAGCGCGATGGCGCCACCATTGACGTTCAACTTGCTGTGCGGCACGCCAGTTTCCGCCATCCAGGCCAACGGCACCGAAGCGAAGGCTTCGTTGACTTCGAACAGGTCGATGTCACCGATACTCAGCCCGGCCTTGGCCAAGACCTTGCGGGTCGCTTCAATGGGCCCGGTAAGCATCAGTGTCGGATCGGAGCCAACGGTGGTGAAGGCAACGACGCGCGCCCTCGCCCGCAACCCTAGGTTTTTCGCGGTTTCGCCACTCATCAATAGCAATGCCGCTGCCCCGTCAGAGATCTGCGACGAGTTGCCAGCCGTGATGCGCCCGGTATCCGGGCGAAAGCTGGTTTTCAGTGTCGAGAGCTTGTCCCGCGAGGTATCACGGCGAATGGTTTCATCGCGAAGCAGCGTGCTTGCAGGTTCCGTCAACTCCAGTTCTCGCAGTCGCTCGACCGCCACTGGAACGATTTCATTCTCAAAATAACCTGCATCGCAAGCGGCAGCAGCGCGCTGGTGACTGGCAAACGCGAAGTCATCCAGGGCCTCGCGACTGAGTCCCCACTTATCGGCGATCCGCTCGGCGGCCTCACCTTGACTGGTCAACTCGTAGCGTTGCGCGGCCATCCAGCCAAACGCTTGCCCATGGATTTCACGGTTGCTACCCATGGGTACACGGCTCATGTTTTCAGCACCGCCCGCCACCACGATGTCGGCGGCACCCGCGGCAATTGCACCGGCGGCCAGGTGGACCGCGACTTCACCCGAACCGCATTTACGGTCGATGGTCAGCCCGGCAACGGTGACCGGCCAGCCGGCCCCCAACAACGCCGTACGGGCGATGTTGGCGGATTGTTCACCGATTTGCGTTACGCAGCCAAAGATCACGTCGTCCACAGAGGCCGGCGATACGTCGACGCGCTCCAGCAAACGACTGATCACCAGTGACCCGAGATGGTCCGCACGCACGCCGGCAAGGCTGCCGCGAAACTTGCCTACCGGCGTGCGTACCGCATCAACTATGACGATGTCTTTCTTATCGTTTTTCATAGTGCACTGGCCTTGAGCCCCGAGCCCGGCACTTGCTTGCCTTCTTCATAGCGGTAAACGCCATGTCCGGATTTGCGCCCCAACCGGCCGGCCGCAACCATCTTGATGATCAGCGGGCAAGGTCGAAACTTTTCACCGAGGGTCTGGTGCAGGTAGCGCAGCACCGACAGCCGAGTGTCCCAACCGGTCAGGTCACCCAGTTCCAACGGTCCCATCGGGTGGTTGAAGCCAAGGCGCAGCGCGGTGTCGATGTCTTCAGCTGTCGCGGTGCCTTCCTGCAGCATCCACATCGCCTCGTTACCCAACAACGCCGACATACGGCTGGTGGTCAGTCCCGGCGATTCATTGACGACGATCGAGGTCTTGCCGATTTGCTCGCAGAGGGTGCGGGTACGCGCGACCACTTCATCACTGGTCGCGAGGCCGCGCACAAGCTCCACCAACTTCATCTTGTGCACTGGATTGAAGAAGTGCATGCCGACTACACGATCGGCACAGTCCACCGACGCCGCAATCTCGGTGACACTGAGGGCAGAGGTGTTGGTGGCGATGATGGCGTCTTCTGCCAGCAGCGGTGCCGCCTGGCCAATGACCGCCTTCTTGATTGCCAACTGCTCCGAAACCGTCTCGATCAGCACGTTGGCGCCGATGGCGGCTTCACTCAAGTCGCCACAGGTCAGCAGATTCGCCAGGGATTGCTGTGCTTGCTGCTCGCTGACCTTGCCCAGGCGCACGCCATCGGCAAGGATTTTCTCGATACTCGCCCGGGCCTGCGCCAGTGCCGCAGTGTTGGTGTCCACCAGCAACGTAATAAACCCGGAGCTGGCGAACGCATGTGCAATGCCGGTACCCATCAGGCCGGCACCGACGACGACTACTTTTTCTTGATTAGCGCTCATGTTCGGCTCTCTTTTAGGCTCGGTTCTTTTTGCTGACCACATTGCGCAACGTGCCAATACCCTCAACGCTGGCTTCGACGACATCGCCCTCCTTGAGGAACAGACCGGTACCCATTCCCACGCCCGCCGGAGACCCGGTAAACAACACATCGCCCGCGGCGAAACTCGAACGCTGCTGCACGAAGCTGATCAACTGCCCCACATCCCAGGTCATTTCGCCGGTGGAGCCGTCCTGGCGCACTTCGCCATTCACTTTCAAGGTCAGTCGCAACCGTGGTGAACCTTGCGGGAACTCGTCCTTGGTGACGATCCAGGGGCCAAGGCCTGTGGTCTGGTCCTGGCTTTTCGCCGCGAACAAGTCCATGCCGATACCCGCAGGCCCACTGCGTTGCAGATCTCGTGCACTGACGTCGTTGCCGACGGTGTAGCCGAGTACGCAAGCCAACGGGTTTTCCAGATCGATCTCGGGAGTGCCGATGACGACGACCAGTTCCACTTCGTGATCCAGTTCCTCCGTCAACGGCGGGAAACGAATCGGGTCATTCGCACCAATCAATGCCCCATAGGCCTTGAGAAAAGCGACGGGCTGCGCCGGCGCACTCAAGCCGAATTCCACCAGGTGCTTGGCGTAATTCGCACCCGCCACGACCACTCGATTGACGGGTTCAATCGGTGGCAGCAGGCGTACTTTTGATAACGGCAAGGAAGAACCCGAGAGCCGCACCGAGCTGATGCCTCGACCGGCCGCCACCGCTGGCGCCCAGTCGTTGAACTCACCGGAAATTGGCGTTACCTGGTCTTGGGCGACATCGACAACAGCCCAAAAAATGCCCGTGCCCAAGTATTCACATCGCGCCAGTTTCATCAGGCACCTACCTTGCCCAACTTGGTCGGGTCCAGGTGCAGCAAACGGCAGGCGTTTTCATAACGGATCTTGCGCATATCGGCATCGGACAACTGCAGGCCATGCGTCAGGTCGTGGCGTACCGCATCGCTGCCACCAAAGTTACTGCCGTACAGCACATGGTCAGCACCGATGATGTCGATCAACGCCTGGCGCATCGGTACTTCATGCAGCTCCACGTCGAAGTAGAAGTTCTTCATGTATTCGAGCAGTGGTTTCTTGTTGTATTTGACGTCGAGGTTTTCGTTGGTCTTGGCCAAGCGACCAAGCTGGTACGGCACATAACCACCACCGTGGGTGATGTAGACCTTGAGGTCCGGGAAGCGATCGAGCACACCGCCGCAGATCAGGTTCCAGAAGCAACGGGTTTCGTCGTACTGCATGCCGACGATCGCGGTGGTTTCGTAACGGTCGTCGTTGGCGTTCTTGCCCCAGGTAACCGACTGGTTGTAGCCGTGCACGAAAATCGGCAAATCCAGGTCGCAGAGGGTGCGCCATACCACATCGAGTTCCGGCGAATCGAATTCCAGGCCACCGAAGTTGGCGCCCCCCGCGACCAGACCTTTGGCACCCAGCTCTGTGCAGGCGTAGCGAATTTCAGCGGCGGCCGCTTCCGGGACATTGAGCGGCGCATGGGCCCAGAACATCAGGCGGTCTGGCGCTGCGGAGCAGTATTCAGCCAGGGTTCTGTTGACCGTACGGGCGAACGGCACGGCGAATTCGGCTTCGGTCCAATACATGTAGCAGTGCGAAGGAACAGACACGACCTGCAGGTTTTGACCGGCGGCATTCATGCCGGCCAGGCGCACTTTCGGGTCAGCCCAGCGAGCAAAATATTCTTCCAGCTTGGGGCCGTTACCGGAGCGGACGGCGGCCTTACGTTCTGGCGATCCCAGACCCAGAATCCAATCACCTACACGCAGCTTGATGTCACCGTCAGCGTGTTGCTCGAAAAACGGCCCCCAATGAGGGTGTTGGTTGTAGTAGCCCGGATGGGGAGCGTGAGCATGGAGATCGATAAGCATGTCTAGGTACCTCGAAGTTGGCACTTTTTGTTGGTTTGTTAGCGCGGTTCCTTCCCGTGACCAGACGCAAGCTGTCGCGCAAAGGGAAGCCGAAAGGCTCGCTGCTAAGACCAGAGATTAAATTCAAATTGAGCAGAAATCAAAATTCTGTTCAATTTATTTTTAATCGTCGCGCAAAAGCCTACGCCAGAGCCTTCGAGCCAAGTCGAAAACACCCTGTACGACGGCAAAAACAGCCTGCTGCGGGGGATGGGTTGCACAACGAGGGGGAAAACATAGACGCCGCCAGAAACGAAAAACCCCCGAGAATCGGGGGTTTTCTTGCAGCGCGAGGGGGACTTTTGAAGGTCAGCGTCGAGTGCGTGACGTTGAACCCATGATCAGCGCACCGAGGAGCTTTTTCACCCGCACCGGGAACAAGCGACGACCCGCCGCCTCCGGCACCAGGATTTCACTCAACACGTAACGAATGATCATTTCGCAGATCAGCTCCCGATCAAGGCGTACGCCGAGGCGATCGTCCCAATCGTCGAAAACGATCCCCAGGCCGTCCTGAAAACGCACGATCGAATCGTGGAAGATCCGCCGGAAAAAACCCAGCGCATAGTCAGGGGCGACGACCAGCAAGCGTCGCGCACGACTTTGCTCGAGATAGTTGTCGAGGTAGGCAAACAGCGCATTGAGGCGCGCTTCCGGGTCACTGATATGGCCCAGCTCCTGCGACAGGGAGCTGTGGAAACTTTCGCGTTTATGCCGCGAAAAGGTGTCCAGAAGGTCTTCTTGCGAAGCGAAGTAGCGGTAAAACGTGCCGCGCGAAACGCCAGCGACCTGGCACACATCCAGGATCGAAATGCGGTCTGCACCCGACATCAATACCACCTCTTCGGTGGCCTTCAGGATATTGGCGATGGTTTCTTCGGAACGTCGGTTGGGTTTGACCTTGGCGCCTGCGACTGCTTTGGGGCCGGTGCGTCGTTCCACTGACTTACCCGCTTCTGCACCCGCGTCCGGCACCACGTTTTTTTTCGTTTTAGGGGCTGGCATTGGCGCTTCAGCTTTCTGGGATGCGGCTTTTGGCATGGGTTAATGGGCTCATTGAGAGTAAAGATAAGCAACACTAGCACAGGATCTGTGCATAAATAACGTTATATGTTCAACTTATCCCTAAAGACATTTGCAAAATTTCTATTTAGAATCCAATTCTCTCTTCAAAATAAAATCAGGCGCACCAACAGCTGTTGGTCCCTAAAACGGAGAATATTCATGGGCAGCAGCGGCAATCCAGAGACCTGGGCAGTGGGAGAACGAGACACTGTCATCGAAGCGCTAGATCGTGCGGTAGCAAGGCATCCAGACAAAATATTGCTAGATTTCAGTGGCGAGTTATACACATACGCTCAGGTTGACTCACTCTCGACCAAAATGGCCAACGCCCTTGCCACCCTCGGCGTCAAGGCCGGTGAAACCGTGCTGACCATGCTCGATAACAATATCGATGCCGTCACCACCTGGCTGGCGATCAACAAGCTCTGCGCAGTGAGTGTGCCGATCAATACCGCCCTGAAAGGTGAGTTCCTGCGTCACCAGATCGCCGACACCGGTACTTCGGTGGTGATCTGCGAGTCGGCTTACCTGCCACGCGTGAGCTCGTTGGCTGAGCAGTTACAGGATGTGCACCATATTCTTTATCGCGGCACACCTGAAACCTTGGCCGATTGCCGGATTCGCGTGGCGCCACTGGATGAATTCCGGGGTCATGACACCACGCCACTCCCCAATAAACCGCAGCCTTCGGATCTCGCCTGCCTGATTTACACCTCAGGCACCACAGGCCCTTCCAAGGGCTGCATGATCAGCTACAACTTCATGTGCAACCTTGCGCGCCTGCAGCTGCGTGCCGGCCCGGCCAGCGCCGATGACGTCACCATCACGCCATTACCGTTGTTCCACATGAACGCGCTTTGCGTATCCATCATAGCCAGCATTCTGGTGGGTGCCCGGGCCGCTATTCTTCCGCGCTTTTCTGTTTCCAACTTCTGGCAGGAAGTGGAGCGTTCGGGCGCCACCATCGCATCGATTCTGGGCGGCATGGGTGGCCTGCTCGCCCAGGCTCCGGATAACGAAGCCATGTTGCGTTGTGTCGGGCAGATCCATACCGCGCGCGGTAACCCCTACACTGAAGAAACCAAAAAAATCTGGCGTGAGCGTTTCGGCACTAAGCTGGTGGGCGGCAACGGCTATGGGCTGACCGAGGCCTGCGTTATTACCTCGCTGGCCGCCGGTGAATACGCGGCACCGGGTTCCTCGGGCAAACGCATCGCGGACTTTGATGTACGCATTGTCGACGACCTCGATCAAGAAGTAGCACCCAACAGTGCCGGCGAAATCGTGGTACGCCCGCTGCGCCCGGACATCATGTTCCAAGGCTATTGGCGCCGGCCGGAAGACACCCAGAAACTGATGCGCAACATGTGGTTCCACACCGGCGACATCGGCAAGTTCGACGACGACGGGTTCTTCTATTTCGTCGATCGCAAGAAGGACTACCTGCGCCGCCGCGGTGAAAACATCTCCAGCTTTGAAATGGAAGCCGCGTTCGCTGTTCACCCGGCGCTGGCCGAAGTGGCGGTGCATGCCGTGCCATCGGACAAAGGCGAGGACGATGTGAAGGTCACGGCGGTACTGCATGAGGGCGCGACACTTGCGCCAGAGGAACTGTTCCAATGGGCCACCGATTCGGTCCCGTACTATGCCCTGCCCCGCTACATCGAGTTTCGCAGCAGTTTGCCGAAAAACCCGCAGGGTCGGGTGTTGAAATACCTGCTGCGCGATGAAGGTAAAACCCAGACCACCTGGGATCTGGAAACCACCTCTATCGTGGTCTCCAAAAAGTAATCGCCCCTCCAACGAAACAAGCCCGCTTAAAGCGGGCTTTCTTGTTTCCAAGGTCTGACTGACCTGCCTTTTTGTAGGAGCGAGCCTGCTCGCGATGAACTCAAGGACAACGCGTTCAACCAGAGCCTACGCGTTATCGTTGACGCCCATCGCGAGCAGGCTCGCTCCTACATTGAACGGGGCGAATCAATACTCGCGAACGGGAACGCCTTTCGGACGGGAGTTGTAACCAGGCAGGTGCAGGCCCCCGTCAACGTGGATCGTCTCGCCCGTGATGAAACGCGACATCTCGGACGCCAGGAACACCACCACCGGCCCGATATCCGCTTCGGGTTCGCCGCAGCGACCCAACGGGCGCATCGAAGCGGACATTTCCGCAAAACCCGGGTTTTCTGCAGCAAGCTTGTGGAAGGTCGCGCCCATTGCGGTCGGCGCAATGGCATTGGTGCGAATGTTGAAGCGTCCCCACTCGGAGGCAGCGCTACGAGTCAGCCCGACAATCGCCGATTTCGCCGTGTTGTAGTCGCCATGCAGCCAGGCGCCGATCTCGATATCGATGGAGTAGAAGTTGATGATCTTGCCACCGCCACGCGCTTTCATATGCGGCAGTGCAGCTTTCATCGCCCACCAGGCAGCCCACACGGTGGAGCCCAAGGTTTGCTCCAGCATAGCATCGGTTTTTTCTTCCAGTAGCACATTGGGCGTCGGGGCGAAGGCGTTGTTGACCAGGATGTCCAGGCCACCAAATTGATCCACGGCCAATTGCACCGCCGCTTCGATGTCCGCCTTGTTGCACACGTCGGTCTTGATGAATACAGCCTTGCCACCCAGGGCTTTCAATTCAGCGACAACGGCTTCTCCGCTGACCACGTCCAGTTCGGCAACCACCACGGCTGCGCCTTCCTTGGCAAAGTTCAACGCAATGCCGCGTCCAATGCCGCCTCCGGCGCCAGTGATCAACGCAACCTGTTCGTTTAACAGTGCCATAGCCACCCCTTTTTCTTGTTTTTTAGTAAACATTATTGGATATAGTGTTCAAATATACCCGATTCTTACCGCCTGAACAGCACTGAAACAAGGATATTGAGGATGAGTGTATTTCGCCGCCGCGTGGAGATTATGGCCACCCGTGCCAGTGATGCAGGTGAAGTCCGCGCGGCCCTAGAAGATGACTTTCACCACTTCCGTGTATGGGTTCGCCATCGCGCAGGCGTGGTGAGTGCCATCGGCGGTGAAGCGCTGCGTCATCCCTACTCCCTGTGTCCGCAAGCCTGTGATCAATTACAGCAGTTGCTGGGCATGAAGCTGAACCGTGTTGCCCATTCAGTCACCCGGCAAACCGATGCCAGTCATCAATGCACGCACTTGCTCGACCTCGCGGGCCTCGCCATCGCCGCTGCAGCGCGAGACACCCGCCAGCGTCGCTACGACATTGAAGTGGCCCAGCGCATCGACAATCACACACGTGCCATCTTGCTCCGCGATCACGACGAATTACTGAGCTGGGCGGTCAACGGCACCCGGCTCGAAGGGCCACCGCCCTACACGGGCATCAACCTTCGCGAAGGCATGGCGCGCTGGGCCTTGAGTACCCTGACTGAGGAAATGGCCGAAGCCGCGCTGTTGCTCCGCCGTTGCACGCTGATTTCGATGGGACGCGCCTACAACCTCGACGAACAGGTCCACGCGATGAGCACGGGCCTGTGCTACAGCCAACAATCGGAACGTGCCGAACAGGCACTAAGAATGAAGGGTTCGACCCTGGACTTCAGCGACAAACCGCTGCAACTGTGTGCCCAGGATCAAGAGTGGCTAAGACAGCACGATTAGTCGCGCTACCCCTTGTTCAAGAGCAGCGCGGCCAGTGCCCGCATGCACGGCGATCGGGGTTTAAACCCGAGCGCCGATGCAAACTAGAGAAAGACGGCCAGATTGGGAGTGCCCAGTACAGCCTGATCAAGGATGACCTCGCGTCGTGCCAGCTTGAACCCCGTCTCACCGAGACGCAGCACATCACGTCGCTCACCGCTGATGATATCGACATGGTGATCGTTGAAACGGCTGCGGGTCAGCAGCAGATAACTGGTCACCACAAACTCATCGCGCTTGTCGGTTTCTTCGACAAACACGTTGGTCACCAGACGCCGGGTACGCGAGGGAGGATCTTCCGCCCAGGCGCTTTTGCCGGACAGGCGCAAAATGCGCCCCATGATCGAACGGTAGTCATCATGGTAGTGCTGAACACTGCGCACAATGGTGGTTCTCAGCTCGGACGCCACGCGAGTCTGGCGTAGCGGTACGGTGTACACCAGGTCGGTGTCCAGACGTTCGGCCCACTCTTGCAGGCGAATCTGGTCGAGCAGCGTGGCTTCCTCGTAGAGAAAGGTCACCACGTCGTTGTAGATCGGCGAGCCCACCGGCACCCGTTTGGTACCGACTGGAGAACCCGGCTGGATATCCTCCACACCGCGTTGTTGAACCTGAGCCATGAGTCATTTCCTCACTTTTATTCTTGTTAATGCTGCGATTGCGGCCTGCGAGGACCGCAATCGAACCAGGGCCAACGGGCGATTATTGCTCGTTCGGTGCGGTCATCAGCTCGTGCCAGTACAACCACCAGTGCCACTGGGTATCGTCCTTGGTGAAACCTTCGTTGACGATACCGGGGCCAGGCCAGCCCTCAGGGGCGCCGGTTTCAAAGCAGGCCTGGTATTTCAGCGTGCTCTTGCGGCCCATCGCGCCTTTGGCGGCCAGGGTCATGTGCGGCCAGGTATCGGAGTCATCCTGCTCGACCATGCCGGAGGTGCCGAACAACTGGATGGTCTGCTTGAGCATCTTGTCGCGCAGTTCAGGGGACGCGTCTTTCTCGGCAAACACCCAGTTGACGAACTCCAGCTTGTCGGGACCACGCGGCACGTAGGCGTGCAGGGTCATCGAGCCGACGACGCTGCCGTCCGGCTGCGGGATGTAGACAAAGCCAAAGAGAATGTTGGGGAACATCCCGCCGACTTGTGGCGGCATGCTGGTCAGCACTTTCAACTGATCTTCAGTCAGGTTGCGCGCCAATTGCTCCACCATGTCGGCGGTCATGCCGGCCGGAGGCAATGCCTCGAGCTTCTGTTGAACTGTCAGCTCCGCCGGGTCGAGGCCGGTCAAACGCTTGATCTTGCGGGCCAGGTCAATGCAGCGCAGCGCATGGCCGTGGGGCGAGCTGATTTCGACGCCGATCATTTCCGGGCTGAGATCAGCGGTTTCGCCCTCGCCTTTCTTCGCGTAGTTGCCCACTTCGCCCAGCCAGCGGTGCAAGGTCAGGGTGTGGAAACCGTCGGCCGCCGATTGCTCGCCAGCGGTTTTCCAGTTGGCATTGACGATAAAACGTTGCGGCGGACCGAGCACTTCCATGCCCTTGTCGGAACGACAGAACAGCATGTCGTAGTACCATTTGGCATCGCCGAGAAACTCTTCAAATGACGGGCCATCAACGTTCCAGGTGGCGAATACCAGGCCGCCATACAGGGTGACGCGTGCCTTTTTCAGGCCCAGCTCCGATTTGGGCAGCATCTTGCCATGCATGCACTCGCGCTCAACCGGCGAGCCGATGAAGTCACCATTGGGACGGAAGGCCCAGCCGTGATAGATGCATTTGTGAATTTGCGTATTACCGCAATCGGCGGTGCTGATGCGCATGCCCCGGTGCGGGCAGACGTTGAGGTTTACGAATACCTCACCTTCTTTGCCGCGGGCAACAATGACCGAGTCGGACCCCATGTCACGGACCATGAAATCGCCGGAGTTCGGGATTTCCGATTCGTGCCCCAGGAGCACCCAGATCTTGCCGAAGATCTTTTCCATCTCCAGGTCGTAGATTTCGTGGTCAGACAACACACGCATCTGCACTTCCCGGCTGGAGGTATAGATGAGATCTGAAACTTTGGTTCCATCAGACAATACGGGGCTTGTTCTTGTTCGCATGATTGCCTCCTGATCAGAGCGTCACAACGGTAGTCGCGACGAAATATAAGACACTTTTCGTGTTTCTGTACATAGAATTCACCATAAGATGTAAGCAAATCCTTCCGTCATGGACTGACCCTCAGCCCTTGGCCGGCGCCGTGCCCACTTGCGTGCGCAGCACACCGATGCCATCGATCTCCAGCTCAACCACATCGCCGGGTTTCAAGTAACGCAGTTGTTCCAGCCCACAGCCGTTACCCACCGTGCCTGAGCCCAGGAATTCACCGGGGTACAAGGTTTCCGAACGGGAAACATGGGCAATGACGTCTTCAAAGCTCCAACGCATGTCACGGGTGTTACCGCGCCCCCATTCTTCTCCGTTGACCCGGGCAATCATGTTCAGGTCATAGGGGTCCCCCAGCTCATCAGCGGTGACCAGGCAAGGGCCCATGATGTTGGCGGTATCGAAATCCTTGCTCTTGGCCGGGCCGAGCATGCCGGGCATTTCCAGGGCCTGGGCGTCGCGGGCACTCATGTCGTTGAAGATGGTGTAACCGACGATATGGGCACGGGCGGCCTCGCGACTGATGTCCTTGCCACGCTTGCCGATGTAGCAACCGAACTCCAGTTCGAAGTCCATCGCCCGACTGAAACTCGGCCACTGGAACTCATCGTCGATGCCAATCACGGCAAAGCGGTTGCCTTTGTAATAGATGGGTTGCTTATTGAAGGTGTCGATCACCCTGTCGTCGGCGCGAGTGTTCATCGCCTTCAAGGTGGCTTCCGGGTCTTCGGTGCGCAATGCACGCGCACGGCGGGCCGCCGCGAAGCTTTGGCGCAGGTGAAGTTCGAAACAGGAACAGTCGCGCATTTGCGGCGGGGGCTGAATCGGTGCTCGCAGTTTCACACTGGAACGCTCCAGCACCGCCGCCGATGGCGCCTTGGCCACCAGCGAACGCGCCAGTTCCAGCGCCGGTTCACCGGCTTCCACCAGGGCCAGAATGCTGCTCAACGCCACACTGTCGCGGCTTTCCAGCAAGCGATAGGCAGTTTGCAGGTCCAGGACTTGCTGATCCTGGTTCAACAGTGCACCCGCTCGATCAAAACCGTCGGCGTCGGTATAGGTCACCAGTCTCATACGCGGCCACTCACTGGTAGCAACGCGCCGGTCACGGCGGCGGCGTCGTCCGACAGCAAGAACGCAACCACGGCCGCCAGTGCCTGCGGCGTTACCCATCGGCTACTGTCGGCATCGGGCATGTCGGCGCGGTTGGCCGGGGTGTCGATAATGCTTGGCAACACGGCATTGACCGTGACGCCACGATCCTTCAGCTCTTCGGCCAATGCCTCGGTCAAGCGGGCAACACCGGCCTTGGAGGCCGCATAGGCGCCCATCCCCGTTGCCGCCTTGACAGAGGCCAGCGCGCCGATATTGACGATGCGTCCCGCCTTGGAAGCCAGTAATTGCGGCAGCGCCGACTGTGAACTGACCACGGCGGTGCGTACGTTCATCTGGTAAAGGCGATCCCAGGTCTCCAGGGTGCCACCTTCAACGGTTTCCCAGGCAAAGCCGCCCGCCACGTTGACCAAACCATCAATACCGCCCAATTGCGCCGCGACCTGAGCAAATGCCGCGCTGGCCGACTCGGTGGACGTCAGGTCGACACCGCCCAGACACAACAGATTCTCCGTATCGAGCAAGGAAGCCGGGACCTCGGCGCGATCCAGCAAGGCCACCCGGGCGCCGCATGCCAGCAGGCATTTACCAAGGGTACTGCCGAGGGCACCAAAGCCACCGGTGACGACTACCCTCTTGTCCAGCAATAACTGGGACATCATGAAATCCTCTTGTTGTTGTTTTGCGGCGCGAACGGTCGATCCGTGCCTTTGTCGGGGTAAATATATGACACTTTTTTAAAATATGTACAAATGATACCGTATGACCTCAAGTCAAACATTCACCTGCGGACCGCTGATGCCTAGAAAACTTCCTGCACTCAACGCCGACAACCGCGCCTTCTGGCAGGGTGGCGAACAGGGCGAATTGCTCATTCATCGCTGCGCGGCCTGCAGCCGGTATTTCCATCCGCCCGCCCCGCTGTGCCCGCATTGCGCCAGCTTCGAGGTGGCGCCGAAGGCGGTGTCGGGCAAGGGCAAAGTGCTCAGCTACACCATCAACTACCAGGCCTGGAACCCCGCCCTTGAGGTGCCCTATGTGGTCGCGATCATCGAGCTGGTGGAACAACCCGGCTTGCAATTCGTGAGCAACGTGGTGGGGATGCCGGTCGAGGATGTGCACATCGACATGCCGGTACGGGTCAGCTTCCTCAATGTCGAGGATGTCTGGTTGCCTCTGTTCGAGAAGGATCAGTGATGTTCGATCATCGTTATGAAAAAGACGTCGCCATCACCGGCATCGGCCAATCGGAAATCGGACGACCGTCAAGCAAATCCGCCATGCGCCTGACCCTCGATGCCTGCCTCGAAGCCATTGCTGACGCCGGCCTGCAGCGCAGCGACATCGACGGCGTGGCTTGCTGGCCGGGCGATAACAACAATGGCGACCCGTTTTCGCCGGTCGGCCCCAGCGCCCTGAAAAGCGCACTGGGGCTCAACGTCAACTGGTTCGGTGGCGGATATGAAGGGCCCGGCCCGCTCACCGGTGTGATCAACGGTGCCATGGCGATTGCAGCGGGCCTGTGCAAACACGTACTGGTGTTTCGCACCATCACCGAAGCGTCAGCCCGGATGGTCAACAAACAGGCGAGCGCCTTGACCAACAAAACCAAGGGGCGCGACAGCAGCTACGCCTGGCAGTGGTTCACGCCCTTCAATGTGCTGTCGGCGACCAATCTGATGGCGCTGTATGCCCAACGTCACTTCCATGAATACGGCACTCGCCCGGAGCAGCTGGCACAAATCGCCCTGACGTGTCGCCAGAACGCCATGCGCAACCCCAAGGCGGTGTTTCGCACGCCGATGAGCATGGACGATTACATGGCCTCGCGGGTGATCTCTTCGCCTTTGCGTCTGTTCGACTGCGACGTGCATTGCGATGGCTCCACCGCGATTGTGCTGTCGCGCCGTGATATCGCTCAGGACCTGCCGAACAAACCCATCCGCATCGAGGCGATGGGCGCAGCGTTGAATCAGCCGTGGTCATGGGACCAGATCTCGCTGACCAAAATGGCGGCTTTCGACGTCGGCCAGATGATGTGGGCGCGCACCGACTACAGCCCGCAGGACGTCGGCTCCGCGCAGTTGTATGACGGCTTTTCGATTCTGACCATGATCTGGCTGGAAGCCCTGGGCTTATGCCCTACCGGGGGCAGCGGCGCCTTCGTTGAAGGCGGTACCCGCATCGCACTTGATGGCAGCCTGCCGCTCAATACCAACGGCGGTCAGCTTTCGGGTGGTCGAACCCATGGGCTGGGTTATGTGCATGAGGCTTGCTTGCAACTGTGGGGGCGTGCCGAAGGCCGGCAAACCCGTGAACACAGCGTCAGTACGGTGGCAGCCGGTGGCGGCCCGCTGGGTGGCAGCCTGCTGCTGGTGCGCGAGTAACGCAGCGTCTCAGTAGAGAACGCCGGCCACTTCGTTACAGAACTCGATCAGTGCCTTGCCCAGGTCGGCAAGGCCCTCTTCATCCCGTTGTCCACGGAACATCACCGCTGACACCGTGAAGTCGATGCTGTTGCTCGGCGAGTAGACCGGCGCGGCAATGGCCAGGATCCCTCCGGAAAAATGCCCGTCGTCTAGCGCCCAACCGCGCTCGGCCGCTTGCCTCACCTCTTCGCGGTAGACTTCCAGTGGTAAAGGCTGGGCCCAGCGAATCGTGTCGAAACTGCTCTGCACTTCCGGGTCGTCGAGGTCGATCTGAGTCGCGAACAAGCGCCCACTGGCCCCCATCAGAATCGGCAAGCGCTGACCTTCGGCCATATCGATACGCACATCGGTCGGGCTGGCAGCGGAGGCGACTATGACAATCCGGTCGGGGCTCATTTTTCGCCACAGGGTAATAGTCACGCGCTGGCGTGCAGCCAGGTTTTGCAACAAGGGTTTGGCCATTTGCACGCGGTGCCCTTGGGTCACCACCTGTTCGACAAGTCGTGCCAGGCCCAAGCCAACCGAATAGCGTTTGGACAATGCGCTGAAGTCGACGACGTCCTCCTGTACGAGTGTGCGCAGGATATTGAAGCAGGTGCTGGGGTTGATTTTCAGCTGACGTGCGATGTCCACCGAGCGTTCCGGTGTCCCCACCTGACTGAGGTAGCGCAGGATGCGTATGGCGTTGGAAACGGGCTTGACGAGGGTGGCGCCGGCCGATTTGGTGGTGTCGTTGAGGTCAGTGAAGTCCATGCCCGATCCAGTAACTTTGAGGTGCCAGCATTCTAACCTGAGAATGAACGGCAACGTAAAAGTTTTAACTGGGAATAATTCGAACGAATTAGTGAGTTTGTTTCTCCAGCGGCTGATAAATCAGCCGGCGGGTCTGCAGGTCTTCGCGACGAAAACGCTCAAGCAGGCATTCCTGGGAATGGTCTGCCTGGGTCACCCGCACTTGCTGGCGCAGGTAATCCAGCCATGACTCGACAATGAAACGCTCGCTGAAAAGCTGCGGGTCCGCCATGTCGCGGTACAGGCGCCAGTTCTGCGCGCCGTTGCGCCGCCGCGCCTTGCCTACGGCGTACACGACTTTCAGGAAATCGTCACGGTCAGGCGGGCTTACCTGATACACGATCTCGACCGAAACCGGTCCTTCGGAATGACACACCGGGCTGCCCAGTTGCGGATTGTCGGCCACCTGCACTTCGGCAAAATCCGCTTCCTGCCCCAGTTCGATCCGGCCATTACGCGTCAGCAAGATCCCGGCCAACAATAACAGTGTCGCCAGAAGCAGGCTTTCACTGACGCCCAACGCCTGTGCCAGCGCGCCCCATAGCGCGCCGCCCGCTGCCATGGCCCCCATCAGGATCAATACGTAGACCGACGCCACTCGTGCCCGCACCCAGTTGGCGGCGTACGTTTGCACCACAGTGGAAATGGTCGCGTTGACCGCCATCCAGCCAAACCCTGCCAGCAACATCATCACGCAGACCCCATAGCGATTACGCGAAAGCGCAGCGGTCAGGCTGGCGGCCGCAAAAGCAACGGCGCCGCAGATCAGTAAATGACGCATGCTCACCGAGCGATACAAACGCGGCAAGATCAATGCGGCCAGCACGGCACCCGCCCCCAGAAATGCCATGAGCAAACCGTAGCCGCCCGCTTCCATGCCCAATTGCTGCTTGGCCACCAATGGCATCAAGGCCCACAAGGCACTGGCGCTGCTGGTGAACACCAAGACCTGCTTGAGCGCGTTGAACAGCACCGCTGAATGCCGGATATAGCGCAGGCCACTGCGCATGCCGCCGGTCAGGGTTTCCGGCGGCAAGCCCACGGCCGGCGGATTTGGCGTAAGCCTGAACAGGAAGAGCAATACGGCGAGCAAGCACAGCGCGATCACCAGGAATACCGAGGCGGTGCTCCACCAGGCAATCAGGGCACCCGCGAGCGCCGGCCCCAAGGCGCGAGTTGCATTGATGGCGATACCGTTCAATGACACCGCTGCCGGCACCTGATCCCGTGAAATCACGCTGACCATGGTCACCATCCACGCCGACATCCCCAAGGCACTGCCGGTGCCCAGCACAAAGGTAAACGCCAGCAATCCCCAGGTTTCCAGATGCGCGCTATACGCCAGTGCACAAAGCACCAGCGCGGCGAACAGCATCATGCACTGCGTAATGATCAGCCACCGACGACGCTCGACCCGATCGGCTATCACGCCGCCGGGGAAAGCAAACAGGAACACCGGCACGGTCACGGCGGTTTGCACCAGAGAGACCATGGCCGCTGATGGAGTCAGCGTGGTCATGATCCACGCTGCAGCGACCGTCTGCATCCAGATCGCCATATTGACCACTGCGCCTGCCAGCCATAAGCCGCGGAACGCCTTGTTGCGAAATGGCGCCCACGCCGATCCCTCGCTCATCATCACTCCTCAGCGTTTCAGTCGGTTGAAATCAGTGGTTAGTTTTCCAGCGGCTGGCCCAACCGCCCTGCGGCACGCGCCGGGTTGAGCTGACGTGGCAGCGCAATGGTATTGCGCAGTCGACCGATGCCTTGAATCTCAGCCTCGACTCGATCCCCAGGTTGCAAAAAGCGCCCGCTTTCCAGGCCCACACCGTGGGTGGAACCGGTAAACACCAGATCACCGGGACGCAGGCTGATGCGTGCATCCAGATAATTGAGCAACTCATCCAGACCGAAAATCATCTGGCGGGTATTGTCCTGCTGACGTAATTCATCATTGACGCTCAGGTGCATATCCAGTGCCGGCTGCCCCGCTACGTCCAACTCATCCGCCGTCACGATCCACGGGCCCACCGGGGTGGTGCGGTCCATGGCTTTTTGGGTCAACAGGTCCAGGCGTCCAATCTGTTTACCGGCGTCGCGCGCACTGATGTCATTGCCCACCGTGTACCCCAGCAGACAATCGCTGGCGTTAGGCTCTGCGAGCAATGGCCGACCGACCACGGCCACCAGCTCCACTTCGTAATCAAGCTGACGGGTCAATGGCGGAAACTCGATCTCGTCCTCTGCACCGACCAGCGCAGATTCAGGCTTGATGTAAGCCAGTGGATGCGCTGGCACATCGCTGCCCAGGCGCTTGAGATGACTGAGGTAATTGAGCCCCACGCCAAACACCCTGGCACCCGGCTCCAGCGGCGCAAGCAGCCGTGCCGCGGACAGCGGCAACCACTCGTCGTCCAGATCAAGCACGTCCACCACCAGCCGCGTGCCCAGCCCGGCCCAGTGTGCGAACGGCGCATTGATCCGGCGCAGGCGATCAGTTTGCGCGTCGAGTAACGCCCAAAACGCCTGCCCCGTCACCTCGACCCGTGCCAGGCGCATGTCAGTGCTTGGCCAGGTAGATGGGCAGGTACTCAGGGTCGAGCACTTCTTCCGGTGTTTTGACACTGGTACCGAGAATCGGGCCCACCATTTCGTGCCCCCATAGGCTGAGTTTCTCCGGGTTCAACTCGTAGGGGTCGCCCTGCCACGGCTCAATTTCAGCAATGGTCTCGAAGGCAAATCCGGACGGGTTGAAATGGTAGAAGGACAGGTGCGGGTCCTGGGCATGCTGACCGAGGGTCATCATCATCGGCAGTTGGCGCTGACGCACAATGTCGTAGGTTTCACCGACGTCGCGCACATTGCGCACAAACAGTCCGACATGCTGCACGCCCATGCGGCCCGGGCCGTGACCATAGGCAATGTCATGACTGGTGTGATGGTTGAGCTTTGAGCGGAAGAAACCGGTGCGACCCTTGCCTGCGCCAGCGCCATACCAGCTGAAGCCCATGACATTGAGCAGGAAGTCTTCCAGTTCCGGGGTGTAGTCCGGGGTAATCAGCACCACGTGGCCGGCGCCACGTTCATCGGCGAGAAAACCACTGTGCGGGCGACCGGGCTGGAAGGAACGCGGCAACCACTTTTGCCCGTAGAACAATTCGTGCTGGTAGCCCACCGGATCGCGAAAACGTACCAACTCGCGCACACCACGCTTTTCACACAATTGCGCGTCGCCACGGGTGTATTCAACATTGGCCGCCGCCAGCTTCTTGATACCGTCCTCGAAGGCCATGCGCCCTACTGCTTCCCAGCCAATGTAGGCAATTCTGTCCACTTTGCCTGGATGGAACGCAAAACGATGGCGGCGATCGTCGATTCTGAAGTACAGCGACTCAGGGTCACTTTCAGGGTTCTTGCCAATGCCGAAGCCCATCACCTGCGGGCCATACTCACGCCACGCGTCGAGGTTGGGGGTCTCGAACCCCATGTAACCGATACCAATGATGTCCACGTAATTTCACCTTGTTATTGTTCGAGATGAAAAGGTGCCAATGGCACCTGCCCTGACGTCGTGTGTATTAAATCGCCAGTAATCCGCCGTCGATGACGATGTCCGAACCGGTTATGAATGACGCTTCGTCGGAAGCAATAAAAACGGCCATCGCCACCACTTCTTCAGGCTCGCCCGGACGGTCCATCAAGACACCGTCCAGCAACATGGCACGCATTTTCGGGTCTTCCAGAAACGGTCGAGTGCCCGGCGTGGCGACAAACCCGGGACTCAAGCTGACCGCTCGAATGCCGAACGGCGCGCCTTCTACGGCCACTTGCCGGGTGAACGACACCACGGCGCCCTTGGCGGCCGAATGCGCGGAGATGCCCGCCACTTTTGAGCCACCCCATGCAGCGGTGGAGGACACGTTGATGATCACCCCGCGCTGCTCGGCCAAATGGTTCCAGGCATATTTGGTGGTGTAGAACAGCAGGTCGATTTCATTGCGCATGGTGAACTGCCAGTCTTCGATCGAGAGTTCGCTGACCAGCCCGAAACGTGCAGCGGAAGCATTGTTGTACAGAATGTCGATGCGCCCGTGCTCGACGACGGCGGCATCGATCCAGGCCTTGGCCTGTTCGTGATCGCCCAGGTCGACGGGGGCCGAGCCATACAGGGTAAAGCCCTCGGCTCGCATCAAAGCGGCCGTCTCTTCATGGCCTTCGGCGTTAAAGTCGCAACCGACCACAATCGCCCCTTCGCGGGCAAAACGCAGTGCCGCGGCCCGGCCCTGGCCACCACCGGTACCGGTGATCAACGCGACTTTATTACGTAAACGTCCCATCCACACATCCTCAACTCTGTGGTTATCAGTGACGACTGGTGCTCACACCCTCAAACAGCTTCGTCTTCGGGGGTAATGGGCTCAAGCCAGATGGCTTCCGCCGGACAGGCGGCGGCACCTTCACGGGCCTCCTCCTCCAACTCGGGCGGTACACGGGCATCGTCCATGTACACCAGGCCATCGGCATCAAGTTTGTAAAGGCTGGGGCAGATCGCGGCACACAAGCCATAACCACAGCAGCGGCTACGGTCGGCCACGGCTTTGAATTGCGCTTTTTCTGAACTCACTTTTTTTCTCCTTATCAGGTCCAGTCACAGCAAATTATGAACACTTATTTATTTTATGTGCAATTAATTTTTAGCGCGGATATGCTGGCAGTCATCGGCGCTTGCAAAACACCCTGGTGAGCTTGAGGCGACGGGATGTTGAACAGATTGATTCAAAGGTGTGTTCGACGCAGGAAATTCGTTTGTCTATGAGTCAGATAGCTGTTCTGGACAAAGCGAAAATCCTATTTTTATTCTGAATAAAAGATCTGATTCTGTTTAAAGAATCTGCAAGTGGTGCTCTCCCCTCCCTTGCAGCAGTGCTTGGCTCAACAAAACCTATAAGGAAGCCAACCCCATGCACCCTTCAAAAAACGAAGCGGCCATTGATCTTCACGAGTTCCGACAGGGCTGGAAGATCCTCATCCTCGCGGTCGCCGGTGTTGCCATCAGCATCAACGCCGCCCTGCTCTATGGCTTCGGCACATTGGTCGTACCGTTGGGCGATGCGTTTGGCTGGAGCAAAAGCGAACTGCAGGCCTGCATTACCTTCCTGTTTGGTGGTGCGGTCGTGTCATTGCAGCTCGTGGGCTGGTTCAACCTGCGCTACGGCATCAAGCGCGTGACGGTCATTTCCCTTCTGCTACTGTCCCTCGGCTACCTGGCGACCACCCAACTGACCCACTCGATTTGGTCGATGTACATTGCCTTTACCTTACTGCCCATCGTCGGCATGGGTGCATTGGCCGTCACCTGGACACAACTGTTGAGTCTGTGGTTCGACCGCAATCGTGGCCTGGCACTGGCCATCGGTCTGTCCGGGACCGGGGTGACCGCCGCCACCATTCCACGGCTGATGGCCTGGGGCATCGAACAATGGGATTGGCGCGCAGCCTTTGTGATCCTCGCGTTGCTCAACCTGTTGGTGCTGCTACCGCTGATTCTGCTGTGGTTCAAACTGCCCACCGCAGCCGGCAACAGCTACGATGACAAGGCTCTGACGGAATTGCCGGGGGTGAGTTTTCGCGAAGGCATGGGCTCACTGAAATTCTGGACCTGCAACCTGGCATTGGGCCTGGTGATTTCGTCGATTGTCGGCATGGTCACCAGCACCGTTCCCATGCTGCAGGCCAAGGGGCTTTCAGCGGCCGATGCCACTACGATTTTCAGCTGCTTTGGCGTGTCGCTGATCTTTGGGCGAATGCTGATCGGCTATCTGCTGGACCGTCTGTGGCCACCGGCGGTGTCTGCAATTAGCCTGGTACTGCCGGCCGTCGGATGCCTGGTCTACCTCAGCGGAACCGTCGAGTTCGCGCCTCTCATGCTCGCAGCCATACTGGTCGGCTTTGGTGCCGGGGCGGAGTTCGACATCGCCGCGTTCCTGATCGCCCGCTACTTCGGCCTGCGCGAATACGGCCGTCTGTTTGGTGTGCATCAGGGCCTTAACACCGTTGCCTCGGCACTCGCGCCGCTGCTCTTCGCCTACCTGCTTTCAACTACCGGTTCCTACACCGCGATGCTGGTGTACAGCGCTATTTGCTGCCTGATCGGCCCCCTGCTTTTACTGACTCTTGGCCGAGTCCCGCGCTTCGACGCGCAGGCGCTGCCCAGTCATTCCTGAACCACGCCAACAATACCGGAGCAGAACATGCCCACACTGACGTTTATCGAACACAACGGCACCGCCCATCAGGTCAAAGGCGACATCGGCCAATCGGTCATGCAAGCCGCTACCTTTGCCTCGGTGCCGGGCATTCCCGCCGACTGCGGCGGCGCCTGCAGTTGCGCCACTTGCCACACCTATGTCGACGAAGCCTGGCTGGGCAAAGTACAAGCCGCAGAGAGCATGGAAAACGACATGCTCGAGTACGCCTTCGAGCGTCGTGACAACAGTCGATTGAGCTGCCAATTGATCATCAGCGAAGAGATGGACGGCATGGTGTTGCACCTGCCTTCATCGCAATTCTGAATACGCCCCAAGGAGTTGTCATGAACCTCGCCTCAGTCGTTATTGTCGGTGCTGGCCAAGCCGGTTTCCAGGTCGCCAGCTCACTGCGCCAGGAAGGTTACGAAGGCCAAATCACCCTGATCGGTGATGAGCCCGGCCTGCCCTATCAACGCCCGCCGCTGTCGAAGGCGTACCTGCTCGGAAAAATCCAAGACACCAACCTGTTGTTCCGTCCTGCCGACTTTTATGCCACCCAGCGCATTGATTTGTTGCACGACCAGGTAACCGCGATTGACCGCCAGAACCGTCGCGTGGTCCTGGCCTCGGGTGATGCCATCCACTATGACCACCTGGTCCTGGCCACCGGCGCACACAATCGCCCTTTGCCGGTGCCGGGGGCCGAATTGCCGCAAGTATTCGGCATCAAGACCAAAGCCGATGCCGATGCACTGGCACCGCTGGCAAAAGCAGCGCGCAATGTCGTGGTGATCGGTGCCGGCTTCATTGGCCTGGAGTTCGCAGCGGTAGCGGCGGCGCTAGGGGCGAACGTACATGTGCTGGAACTGGCCGAGCGGCCGATGGCGCGTGCGGTGTCCCGGGAGATGTCAGAACTGTTCCGCCAAGCACATGAACAATGGGGCGTGCACTTTGACTTCCGCGAGGGATTGAGCCGCATCGATGGCGACAACGGCAAAGTCTGCGCGGTGCAAACCGCCGACGGCCGCGCCCTGCCCGCCGACCTGGTGGTGTTTGGCATCGGCGTGATCCCCAATGCGCAACTGGCGACAGAAGCAGGCCTGGCCATCGAGAACGGCATCAAGGTGGATGCCAACCTGCTCACCTCTGACCCACGGATTTCCGCTCTGGGCGATGTCGCGAATTTCCCTTGCCTGCAAAACGATGAAAAACATACCCGCCTTGAATCTGTGCAGAACGCCGTTGACCAGGCCCGCGCCGTGGCTGCACGTTTGATGGGCAAACCGGCGCCGTACGGTGCGCTGCCCTGGTTCTGGACCGATCAGGGCGACCTCAAGCTGCAAATTGCCGGACTCTCCAGCGGTTACGACAGCACCGTAGTCCTGGGTTCCGCCCAGGACAAACAACTGTCGGTCCTGTGCTTTCGCAATGATCGACTGGTGGCGGTGGAGTCCTGTAATCGCATGGGTGACCACATGGCCGCGCGCAAGATTCTCTCCCGCGCGCCCAGGCTGACCGCAGCCGAAGCCTCAGCGGAAGGCTTCGATCTCAAAGCCTGGGAAGCGGCCAACCGCGACTGACCCTGCACGAATCCTCCAAGCCAGCCGCACCAGCACTGAGTGCGGCTTTTTCTTGCAATGACTGGAGCAACGCAATGAATAAAGTCTGGTTTGTCACCGGTGCGGCCCGAGGCTTGGGCGCCGCTATTGCCAAAGCCGCCCTTGACGACGGAGACAAGGTCGTGGTCAGTGGACGGCGCATCGAGCCACTGGAAAACGTTTTCGCCGAATACGGCGACCGTGTCATGGCCGTGGCGCTCGACGTGACCGACGAAGCCATGGCACTGAATGCCGTAGAGGCCGCGGTGGCACGTTTTGGCCGCATCGATGTGCTGGTCAACAATGCCGGCTACGGCCAATTGGCGCCCTTCGAAGACAATCTCGCCAGTGAAGCCGACCAGCAATTTGCAACCAACGTGTTTGGTGTATTCAACGTCTGCCGCGCCGTACTGCCCGTGATGCGGGAGCAACGCAGCGGCCAGGTGTTCAACGTGTCGTCGATGGGCGGCGTGGTGGGGATGGGCGGCGCGGCGTTGTACTGTGCGTCGAAATTTGCCGTGGAAGGTTTTTCCGAGTCACTGGCCCAGGAAGTGGCACAGTTCGGCATCAAGGTAACGCTGGTGGAGCCCGGCGTGTTCCGTACCGACTTCCTCGACCCCAGCTCTGCGATCTTTGGCACCCGTGAGCTAGAGGATTACGTGGCGTTCACCGCCAAGATCAAAAGTGCATCGGCCGCCTACAACCACCAGCAAACCGGCAATCCGGCGAAGCTGGGTCAAGCGCTGGTGGAGCTGGCCAACAGTGAACATCCACCGTTGCGCTACCTGGCGGGCTCCGACGCCTACCAGCAGGTCAGCGACAAGCTCAACAAGATGCTCGCAGAAATCGAACTCTGGCGACATCTGTCCTTCTCCACCGATGGTGTGTAGCGACTCATAAAAAAGCGCAACCAGGAGGTTGCGCTTTGTGTATGTAAAGTTTCGATGCTTACAGATTGATGAAGTAGCGAACGAACAACTTCCCCTCTTCGAACCGATACAACTCAATCGTCTCGATGCCGCCTTCCTGCTCGCGAAAGGCATTGAGGTGATGGCACGCCGCTTCATTGCCATTGACGATGCATTGGCGCACCTCGACGCGAATCTTCGGTTGCTGCTGCGCCCACATGCCTTCCAGAACCTGCCAGGCGTCGTGCTGTGGTTTGCCGACGTATTCGATGCTCAAGCCATTGCTCGATACGCTGCGGTAGTGAGCAAAAAACCCTTCTTTGTCACCGCGGTTCCAGCAGTCGATCTGACCGTGCAGGAAGTGTTCGATTGCGTGTTTGTCCATGCTCATTGCACATTCATCCTCGGATAAGTCAGGCGTGTTGTTGGGGTTGCAGGGATTGTTGACGTGCCAGAAAGGCCGGTTCCATCTTCAACCACAACAGAATGCTCGGGCCGATAATTGCGCAGCAGAAACAGCACACCAGTACCGCCGAGTAGCTGCCGTACACATCGTAAAGATGACCGAACAGCATGGGCACCAGACCGGAAACAACGGTGATCAGGCACAGGTGCAAACCGAAGATCCGCGCGTAGTCTTTCAGGCCGAAGTAGCGTGCCATCAGGAAGGCTGCCAGATCGAACTCAGCCCCGGCACTGGCGCCGATGCACAAGGTGGCGAGCACCAGTAACGGCGTGTTCTGCGCGCCACCGAACAGAAAAATCGCACAGCCTAACGCCGGTAGCGCCAGGCTGACCGACGCCACCACTGAGGGCGAATAGCGGTCCAGCAGGTACCCCACCAGCAAACGCCCACCGATGATGGAAATGCCGAAGGTGCTGAAGATCTGGGCGGCTTCCTGAGCGCTCAAACCCTTGCTTTGCAGCATCGGCACCATGTTGGTGACCATGCCCACGGTCAACGACACTGACAGAATCAAGGCGATGTTGAATCCCCAGTACACGCCAGAACGTAACGCCTGCCTGTAAGACATGCCGGTCAGTTCCGGGAGCGCCTTGGGCACGGTCGAGTCAGTGTTGACGCGCTGTGCCGGCATGCGCAGCCACATCATCGACAGCGGCAGCGTGAACAGCAAAGGCATCGCGCCCAAGGCAATGAAACCGGCTTGCCAACCGTAGGCTGCAATCAGTCGCGACAACAGTGGCGGCAGAATCATCGCCATCAGCCCGGTGCCACACAGGATCACCGCCAACGCCAAGCCCCGATTGCGCTCGAACCAGAGGTTGACCAGTTGCGTCCAGGTAATCGCAATAGTGCCTGCACAGACAATCGGCATGCTGAAAAACGCCAGGTACAACCAGCCAATCGAGCCCTGAATGCGGGTAATGGCGAAGTAGCCGATGATCTGCAGCACGATCGACACAATCGCCACCCGGCGCAGGCCGTAGCGACGATAGAGCGGCCCCACCAGTTGCGTGGAAATCGCCACGCCGGCGAACAGAAACGTGATCGATGCCTGCAAGTCGCCTCGGCTCCAGCCAAAGGCTTGTTCCAGCGGAATGACCAGGGTGCCGAAGGCATACAGCAAGGCAGCGGTAATGCTAGTGCAAATGCCGAACAACCCCAGAAGCACCACCTGCCAGCCACGCTTGAACTCGGAGAAATCACTGCCCCCGTGGGACCTTTCATTGCCATTGCGTGTTTCGATTGTCATGACCTAACTCCCGGCGCAACCGCCATCGCGGATGCGCGACATGATTATTGGCCCTTGAGGATTTCTTCGACCTTGGGCAACGCGATCATGGTGGCGCCACCGTCCACCAGCAGCGAAGTACCGGTGATGTACGAAGCCTCGTTGGAGCTCAGAAACAACACGGCATTGGCAATGTCCGCGGACTCACCCAGACGCCCGACCGGGAAATGCTCAGCAAGTTTATGCGGCAGTTCGTTACCCAGTGTTTCCAGCATGTGGTCGGTGCCGATGAGTCCTGGCTCGACGACGTTGACCAGGATATTCATCGCACCAAACTCCACCGCCAGCCCTCGAGCAAACGCATTCATGAAGGCTTTGGTTGAGCCATAGGCAATCAGTCGCGGCGTGTACTTGCGGTTGGCTTCACCCGAGGAAATGAAGATCAGCCGGCCTTTGTCGACGGCTTTAGACAGGTACGGTGCGCTGTCCTTGGCCAGCCAGAACAACGATTGAATATTGCTGCGAACAATATGGTCGAAGGTGTCGTCGGCCATTTCGGCGATCAGCCCGTGGCTGGTATCAGCGGCGCAATGCACCACGATGTCCAGGCCACCAAAGTGCTTGAAGCCGCCCTGCACCATTGACTTGATGGCGTCGCGATCGGCGATGTCGCCGCCGACCAGGCAGGCTTGCGCGCCCAGAGCCTTGATTTGTTCGATGGTTTCTTCGCCATATCGAGCGGTGCGTGCCGATACCACGACCTTGGCGCCCTCTCGGGCATAGGCCAGAGCGATGGCACGCCCCATGCCTCGGCCGGCACCGGTGACCAGCACAACTTTGTCACGGAATTTCATCGCGGTTCCTCATTGTTATTTTTGTTTTTGTCGTTGTAGGAGCGAGCTTGCTCGCGAAAAACCCGAGAGCACCGTTGGGTATCAGGCCTGGCGCGTTATCGTTCACGTCCATCGCGAGCAATCGAGCGTCGACCGGCTGCTCCTACAAGGAAACCTGGCTGGTTTAGAGATCCTTGCCCGGCACATTCCGCGCCGAACCGTTACGCCGGTCCGACTCGCCCCAACCCAGCCAGTGCGATGGCTCGCGGGTATCGCCCACACGGCGCCAGCGCCCTTCTTGCTGCGCGGTGATCGGGAAACCGCCGACAAAGTCGATCATCTCGCCCTTCTCGTCCGGCAAGAACTCCCACTCTTCCTTGCCTTCCAGCACGATTTTTGCCGACTTCAGGAAGTAGCTGCCGTCCTTGTGTTCGGTTTGACCCTCGATATCGGTGGTGACCCGCACTTCGCCTTTTTCATTGTTGAAAATGGCGTAGCCCAAGTGATCGTGGCCGACCATGAAGGATCCGGTATCCCAAGTGCCATCCTTGTAAACGGTGACAAATGACCACCAGATCACGTGCTTGTTGTTGTTCACCACCAGGTCTTTCTTGAAGTGGATGGCGCCGCCTTCAGCCATGTAGAACTGATCCAGCGCCATGGCGCCTTTTACCGGGCGCCCCTCGCACACGCCGGCGATGTCCCACAATTGTGAAACATAGAACGTGCCCCACTCCACGCCCGGCAAGTACCACTGCAAACCCGGGCCGAGCAGGCGGCCTTCGAGGTGGAACAGGCCTTCTTCTTTCCAGGTCAGGCGTTCGCTGCTGGCGGTGATCTCCCAGGCGTTTCCGACCTCACCCGGTTGGCTCGCCCAACGCGCGGTATCGCCTTCCAGGCTGTGCACGGGCAACGGTGTCAGCGCTTGCCTGGCCATTTTTTCATGGTCCATGCGCAGATTGACGTTGTCGACGTGGTTGTTCAGGTAGAAGAATTTGGTCGGGTTGGGCGTGCCATTGGGCGCCATTAGCGACCGGACGAACGAATAGATGTTGCCCTGCTCATCGCGCACCGATCCGAACGGCGAACTTTTGCTCAAGTGCAAGCCGAAGAACCCGCGTTCGGCCGACATCGAAGCGCCGGTCACCTTGTGCGGCCCGACCAGTTGTTGAAAGCCGAAATCACCGCGTTCTGGAATGGTTTTGAACGTTCTCATAGTGCCCTCTGTTGTTTTTGTTAAGGCTTGGAAACGAAGTGGTAATCCTGCTCAGTCCCAGATCACCGGCAACCTGGAAACCCCGCGCAACTGTGCACCGGCGATCTGCGGCACGGGCTCGCTCGGGTCGAGGCGCAAGTTGGGGAACAGGTCGAGAATCGCGTTGACCGCGCAGCTGATTTCTACCTTGGCCACAAACTGGCCAATGCACATGTGCGGACCGAAACCGAAACCGAAGGACGGTTTTGGCTTGCGATCAATGTCGAAGACATCCGGGTTTTCGAAGGCGTCTTCGTCGCGGTTGGCAGACACCACCATGCACTGGACGAAAGACCCCTTGGGGATTTTCACACCATGAAACTCC
Organism: Pseudomonas sp. ACN5; assembly: GCF_002303975.1. Lineage (NCBI taxonomy): Bacteria > Pseudomonadati > Pseudomonadota > Gammaproteobacteria > Pseudomonadales > Pseudomonadaceae > Pseudomonas > Pseudomonas sp. ACN5. Next base: position 94,357 of record NZ_MRCP01000016.1, read on the forward strand.
ACTTCCTTGGCGGTCTCGCGCACCTTGAAAGTGGCCACCGGTTCAAAGCGCGTGGTTTCGTCCATCAGCTTGCCGATCAGCGAACGATCAGCCTTCACTCGCTCCAGCAATCCAGGAGTGGTGAGCAGCAAGGTCATGACCGAACCGAACATGCGCGTGGTGGTTTCGCCTGCGGCCGGCAGCAACGAGCGGGTGAAGGTGATGACTTCGTGATCGTCCAGCGTGCGCCCTTCGTATTCGGCGCGCAGCAAGCGGCCGATCACGTCGTCACCCTGGCTGCCTTCGGCGCGTCGTTGCACCACGACTTCTTCCAGAGCGTCGTACAAACCTTTGACGGCGATACCGGCCTGACGCCGTGCCTCGACCATTTTGTCCGGATCAATCTGATTGCCACCGACAATGGCCAGTGCCCAGGCGGCGTATTGCTTGTACTTGGACGGTTCATCCGAAGGGAAACCCATCAAGGCATACATGACGCGAATCGGCAATTCGAGGCCGAACTTCATCAGGTCGGCTTTCTTCGCCGACAACATCGGCTGGATGTACTCCTGGCGAATCACCTGGTCGATCTGCGGGCGCCATTTATTCACGGTCTCGGGCATGAACGCCGGTTGCAGCAAGGCACGCACCTTGCGGTGCTCGTCGCCGTCCATGGCCAGAATGATCAAGCCATCGAAAAACGCGCCGAGACCTTCGGCAATAAAACCGCTGGTGTAGGTCGCGCCATCACGCAGTACCGTCATCACGTCCTGATATTTGAACAAGGCGTAGGTCGGGCGAGTGCCCTGCTGGGTACCGGCATTAGTCGGAACGCCGAACTGGGTGATGAAGTCGCCCTCATAGATCGGCGATTTCAAGCGCTGTTCGCGGCAGACCGCGTGAATATCAAGGTCAGTACCACGGTACATTTCCGATACGGCGGAATACGCGGTTGCCAGGTCCAGTGCTGCGCTTTCGTTGCTCATCAGGATCTCCAGTCTTGTTTTTCTTCTGCTTGCACACCAAGATTGCCCGGCGGCCAAACCATGGTATGCGGTTGTGTCGGCACGGGTGGTCCGCTTCGTTTGACTCGGGGTCAAACGAAGGCTTCCAGGAAAATGCTTCAAGGTGTGAATTGCCAGAACCATTCAGGCATGAGGAGTACGTGGTGGCGGTAAAGGCTGGAGAAGGTGGCGAACAGGGCAAGCGCAATACCATGAATCGCCTGCTCGCGGCTGCGCGCGTGGAGTTCGCCAAAAAAGGCCTGGCCGGGGCGCGAGTGGAAGAAATTGCCCGCGAGGCCGGGGTCACCAAGCAGTTGGTCTACCACTACTATGGCTCGAAGGAAGGCTTGTTCGTGGCGGTGCTGGATGAGTCGTCGAGCAATATCATGTCGGAGCTGGTCAACCTCAAGGTCGAGGAACTGGCCCCGCCGCTGGCGATGCGGACCGTGCTCAACCATTTCTTCGACCAATACCGCTTTGACCCTTTTCTCGGCAGCCTGGCGCTGGAAGGCATTCGTTATCACGACGCGCACCAGACACCCCGCAACCATTTTCTGGAAATGGCACCCGCGCTGATCAACAAACTCGATGCGATCCTGCTGCGGGGGGCGGCCAGCGGCGATTTTCGTGCGGGTATCAACCCGCGCCTGTTGCTGGCCAGCGCATCGCTGGTCACCACGGGCTGGTTCACCAATCGCTACTCGATGTCGGCGCTCGCAGGGCTCGATACTGACTCCGCGGAAGGCATGGCCACCTGGCGCCAGTATTCGGCGGATTTTGTTTTGGCTAGCATTTCACTGGGTGCAGAAAAAAACGCCGACAGCCTTTGACGGCTGCCGGCGTTTTCCTTCGGTTCGGTCCACAGACCTGTAGGAGCCGGCTTGCTGGCGATAGCAATCAGATCGACGACATCGATGTTGAGCGATCTACCGCCATCTCTGGCAAGCCAGCTCCTACAGAACCGCTCAGTTACCCTTTTTACCCAAGTATTTGCTCACACGCTTGGCCGCCAAACGACCGGCCATGCCGTTGACCCCTCCACCCGGATGAATGCCGGCGCTGCCCAGGTACAACCCCGCCACCGGCAAGGTATCACCACCCAAACCATACGCAGGGCGCATGGTGCTGGAGCGCATCGAGGTGGTGTCGATGTGCACTACGCAGCCATTGACGGTGTTCAAACGCGCAGTAAAGTCCGGAGCAGCCTCGATACGGCGCCCAATCACTTGCCCTTCGATCCCGTCGATATAGTCGTACAACTGCGCCTGCACCTGATCAGCCACCTGCTCGCGCAGTGCATCCCAGCCCTCATTGGGGTTTACCGGCATCACCGGCGGATAGATGTACAACACGTCCTGGCCGGCCGGTGCTTGTGAGGGGTCGGCGGCGCTCGGTGCGGCCACGGTAATGTAGGGCAGCTTCGGTACTTCGCCACGGGCGCAGGCGGCGAAGTTTTCCAGTACGGCTTCTTCGGTGCCGATCAACACCACGGTTTTACGCAGGTCCACACCGTCGCCCCGTGCGGCGGCGAAACGTGGCAGGGAAATCTGCCCGCGCAAGGCAACATCTATCTTGAGCGGGCCCGAGCCCCTGCCATTGGCCGGTGCCATGGCGATGCGCGTCAGCAAATGCTGGGGAATCTCGCCGCGAGTCACCATGTCCAGCGCAGGTTTTGGATGGCACCCGGCGATCACGGCCCGGGCGGTAAATTCACGGCCGTCAGTCAACTTGACGCCTTTAATCTGGCCGCCTTTGGCGACGATTTCACCGACGCTGGCGGACACCAGCACCTTGCCGCCGAGTTCCTCCAGACGCGCCTGCATGGCATTGCTCAATTGCTGCATGCCACCGATTACACGGCCCACGCCAAAACGGTGGAGGAACCCCAACAAAGCGTAATAGATGCCACCGCCGTCGGCGCTGATGTCGCCGGCCAGACCGGTCAGCGCGCACATCGCGGAAATGGTCACCGGATGCTCGAAGCGCTCACGCGCCGCCTGCAATGCGGAACCGGTCATCAGCGCCATCAACTCAGGTTTCAAGGCTTTGTGCTTGATCGCGGTCCCGAGCATTTTCAGCTTGACGCCCAGGTTTGTCTTGGCCGGGTCAACGCGCATCATCGGCAACGCGATGTCGAGGAACATGTCGATGACTTTCATGAACGCCAGAAACGCCTCGGCGTCCTTGCTGCTGAAGCGGCGGATCTCGGCGGCTGTCTTCTCGCGATCACGCCAGAACACCAGCGACTGACCGTCCGGGTGCAGGTACACGTAGCCAGGTGCCAGCTCTACCGACTTGAAGCCGTGACGCTCCAGCCCCAGTTCTGCTGGCACATGGGAATGGACACGCATCGACATCATGTCCAGTGCACAGGGATGAACCAGATGCTGCGGTGCTTCGGGTATCAGATACCCCGATGACGCCATGCCGCCGACTTTATCCAGCGCCTCCACGACCAACACTTTCTTGCCTTCCATGCCCAGGTAGCAGGCCGCCGACAAACCATTGGTGCCACCACCGACCACGATCACATCGAAATCAGTGTTTCCCGCTGTTTGGTTCTGATTCATCACTTGCTTCCATGACGTCATTCAACCACGGCGGCACGCAGCGGCTGTGGTGGCGAAGATACGCCCCGGCGAACCGGGGCAAGCGTTACATGCCGGTGCGGCCCATCTGCGCGAACAACGCGCGCATCGCGACCAGGGAGGGGGTGTGGCTGCTGAAACCACCGTCGGCCACCAACGTGGTGCCGGTGACAAAGGAGGATTCATCGCACGCCAAGAACGCCACCACATCGGCAATCTGCCGAGGCGTACCGAGCTCGGCGGTACAGTGGTTATCGCGCAGGATGTCGAGCAAAGGTTCGGGCATGGCATGCTCTGAAGGCGCCAGACCGATTTGCACCGCGTTGCCCCGAATACCTTGCTTGCCGTATTGCGAGGCCACCATGCGCGGCAACATCATCAGGCCCGCTTTCGACGTGGCGTAGCCGGTCAGCGACATATCGCCCTGCATCCCCAGGCCCGAGGTGGCGTAAATGATCGAGCCCTTGCCGTGCTCCAGCATGACCGGAATGACATGCTTGGTGCACAGCACGGCGCCACGCAGGTTGACGGCGATGGCGCGGTCCCAGGCCTGCATGTCGAGGTTGACGAAATCACGATCGAGCTGACGTTGCTCGGCATTCAGGATCGCCGCGTTGTTGTGCAGGATGTCGATACGACCGAAGCGCTCCTTCACTTGCGCAACCATCGCCCGCACTGCGTCTTCCGAAGACACGTCCGTGGCAATCGCCAAGGCCTGATGGCCCTCGGCAATCAGCGCTTGAGCAACAGCTGTGGCGCCCTCGAAATTGATGTCGACCACCGCAATGCTCGCGCCATGGGACGCCAACACCCGGGCGCACTCGGCACCCAGACCGCCGCCGGAGCCGGTAATAATGGCCACCCGTCCTGCCAGTTTTCCTGTACTCATGTCCGTTCCTTATTGTTTTTTGGGGGACGTGTTACTCGCCGGTAAAACGTGGTTCGCGCCGCTCGCTGAAGGCCTGCGCCGCTTCGCGGGCGTCCTTGGTCGGAGCCAGCAAGGCGAACAGATCCAGCTCCAGGTCCAGGCCTCTTTTCAGGTCCATTTCCAGTGCCGCGCGAGCCGCCTGTTTGACATACGCCGATGCGGTCGGTGGTTTGCTGGCGATGCGTTGGGCAAAGGCCCGCACTTCTTCCAGCAACTTGGCGCTGTCACTGGCCAGTCGGCTGACCAGACCGATGCGTTGCGCTTGTTCCGCGCCCATGCGGTCACCGGTGAGCAACATGTCCAATGCCTGACCCGGCGCCACCACTCGGGATAGACGCTGCGTACCGCCCCCCCCGGGGATCAGCCCCAGACCGGTTTCCGGCAAGGCAAACACGGCGTCAGGGGCGGCGAAACGAATGTCACACGCCAGTACCAGTTCCAGCCCACCGCCCATGCAATAGCCGTGGATGGCGGCGATCACCGGTTTGCTGATGCGGTCCAGCGATTCGATCCAGCGCACGTTTTCCATGCGCTGGCGCACTTGCAAGCTGGACTCCGGGCCACGGCGTTCCTTGATATCGGCACCCGCGCAAAAGCCTCGCTCGCCCTCCCCGCGAATCACGATTACGCGAATCTCGGGGTCTTTCTGCAAGAGGGCCAGGGCCTGCGGAACGCCCTGGCGAATATCATCGTTGATGGCGTTGATCTGCCCGGGTCGGGTCAGAACCACCCAGCCCACCTTGGCATCGCGCTCCAGGCGCACGGCCTCGTTGATCACCACAGGGAGTTGCGGGTTTTGCGCTGTGCTCATGCAGGGCACTCCTCGAACTCGAAGACCTGGCCATTGAGTTCCTGCGGGTCGATCTTGATCAATGCGCGACCGCCCACCGCCTCCGAGGACTCGATCCACTGGAAGCGGGTACCGCGGGCACGCAAGTCTTCTGCCTTGGCCGCCAGGTCGTTGACGCCGATACGGATGTAGTACGGACCCGGGCCCCAGTTATTGACGTAATGGCCGGCGTCGGTATTCCAGTAAGTGGCCTCGATGACATCCAGGGTAGCGCTGTTGGGCACGGTGAAACCCATCCGCGCACGACGGTAACCTTCGCTGCGGATGTGCTCGACCGGACCGCTCGGCTCCCAGTCCAGGTTGGTCGACACTTTGCGCAGGGTTTCGTCGAGGTTGCGAACCAGAAAGCCACGTGCCGTCACGCGGACCATGTCGCCCGGTTTGAGATCGCGCGGTTGCATCGGTGGCAACTGGTAGGTTTCCGGCGGCATTTGCAGCGGCTCGGTCGGCATGATTTCAATGCACAGGCCGCCATCCACGTCAGGTTGGTAGTACGGTTTCTCCGGAGTCGCGCCCAGCCACAGGCGGTCGAACGGCATCTCCGGCGTGCGTTGCGCCATGCGGAACGGCAAGCGCCGACGCATCAGTTTGTCTACCAGCGCGTTGAACTTGTCGCCGTGCAGCGCCAGGACGATGGAATGGGTAATCATCGGCCGATGGTGACCCTGGAAGGTTTTCAGGCTTTCCAGAAAGTCATGGAACAGCGGGTCGCCAGGGTTGGGACGATCCAGGTGCCACTGCGGCTCGATGCGCGTTGGCGACACCGCGAGGGATTTGTGTACGCGCAGAAAGTGCGCGATATATGGGTGATTGTCGAACGCCTGGCGCCAGCGTTCGTGTTTGTAGATCCCGAGCTTGTCGACCAACATTTCCGTCATGCCGTCCGGGTCCGGAACCATCATGTCGGCACTCATCAATAACTCGAACATCGTCCTCTCCTTGCAGTTGTCAGCCCGGGTCTGTGCCCGGCTATGCGTTAGTCAGCGAGCGCGCCGGGGTAAGGCAAACTCAGTCAATGCGTGATGGGGGGTGTCGGCGGCCGGCTTGCGCGACTCTTGCTGCGCGCGGGCGTCTTCCAGATCGAGGGTCAGCCCTTCCTTGGAGTTGCCCTTTGGATTGAGCAGGTAATGCGACAACGCCGGGATCAGTACGAGCGCGCCGAGCATGTTCCAGAGGAACATGAAGGTCAGCAGGATGCCCATGTCGGCCTGGAACTTGATCGGCGACCAGGCCCAGGTAATCACACCCGCGGCCATGGTCAGGCCGACCAGCGCGACGACGCGACCGGTGAAGTCCAGCGAGCGGCGATACGCAACGGCCAGGCTGCCACCGCGTTCCTGCACCGCCAGTTGCACACTGAGCAGGTACAACGCGTAGTCCACGCCGACGCCGACGCCGACAGCGATCACCGGCAAAGTGGCCACTTTCAGGCCGATCCCCAGCCAGACCATCAGCGCCTTGCAGATAATGGTGGTCATCAACAGCGGAATCAGTGCCACCAGGGTCGCGCGCCAGCTGCGGAAGGTCAGGAGGCAGAGCAACGCCGTAGCGCCATACACCGCCAGGTACATGGTGATGATGCCCTTCTCTACTTCGATGTTGGTCGCCGCCTCGATGCCGGCGTTGCCCGCTGCCAGCAGGAACTCCATCGGCTGCTCGGCATTCGCGGCCGTGCTGTTGTCTTTGGCAAAGTCTTCGGAGACTTTCAGCACCCGGCTCAACGTATCGGCCTTGTGGTCTGCCAGGTAGGCAATGATCGGCGTCACCGAGCATTGCTGGTTGGTGATCCCCGGAGCGGAGATCATCGCCGCGTCCACCGCCGAGTTGGTGATGGCCTGGTCACGGCTGATGCTCAACCATTTCGGGCTGCCTTCGGCCATGCCGGAGCTGATCATGCGCACGGTTTCGGCCAACGACTGGGTCGTTTGAACACCTGGAGTCTGACGCAGACGCCAGGCCAGTTTGTCCATGCTTTGCAGGGACTGGTACAGGCGGCAGCTGTCTTCGTTGGTCTTCATGATGACCACGAACTGGTCGCTGGAGAGCCCATAGTTGGCGGTGATATAGGCGTTGTCACGGTTGTAGCGTGAGTCTGCGCGCAACTCAGGGGCACCGGGGTCGAGGTCGCCCACCTTGAGGTGCATCATCACCACGCTGCCCGCCAGCGTAACCAACAGCGACAAACCAATCACCGCCGTGGCCATTGGACGCTCGGTGAAACGGTCGAGGCTGTGCCAGATACGCCCGAGCACACCGCGGTTGGCTTCACCGGCCTGATCCTTGGCAATGGCAATTCGCGCGGCTTTTTTACTGACGCCCAGGTACGACAGCGAGACGGGAATCAGCAGGAGCTTGGTGAAAATCAGCACGGCCACGCCGATGCTGGTGGTCAGGGCCAGGTCGCGGATCACAGGGATATCAATGATCACCAATACCGCAAAGCCCACGATGTTGGTCAGCAGCGCGGTCAGCCCGGTGAGGAACAAGCGGCGGAAGGTGTAGCGCGCCGCCACGTACTTGTGGGTGCCGCGGCCGATGTCCTGCAGGATGCCGTTCATCTTCTGGGTGCCATGGGAAATACCGATGGCGAAAATCAGGAACGGCACGAGGATCGAGTAAGGGTCTAGGTCGTAGCCCAGAATTTGCATCAAGCCCAGCAGCCACACCACCCCGGCCACCGCCACACTCACCAGCAGCAATGTGCTGCGCAGGCATCGGGTATAGAAGTAGACAAACAGACCGGCAATCACCACCGAGGCGCCGAAGAACAGCATCACCGAATACAGGCCGTCGATCAGGTCACCGACCAGCTTGCTGAAGCCGACGATATGAATGCCGACCTTGTCGCTTTCCAGCGAACGGATCTGGTTCTCCAGCTGCCGGGAGAAATCACCGTAGTCCAGCGGCTTGCCGGTTTGCGGATTGGTATCGAGCAGTGGCGCGACAATCATGCTCGACTTGTTGTCGTTGGCCACCAGGTTGCCGACAATGCCAGCGCGCATAATATTGCGACGCAGGGCCGAGATCGACTTCTCGCTGCCGTCGTAATCCGAAGGCATCACCGCACCGCCATCAATGCCCTCCTCCGTCACCTCTTTCCAGCGGACGATGGGCATCCACAGCGACTTCATCCAGGAACGGTCGACACCCGGAATCAGGTACAGCGTGTCATTGACCTTCTGCAACGCCAGCAGGTAGTCGGCGTCGTAGATATCGCCGGTCTTGTTTTCCACCACAACGCGAATGCTGTTGCCCAGGCCCGGTAGCTGGTCTTTGTAGGCCAGGTAGTTCTTGATGTAAGGGCTGGAGCTGGGGATCATTTTTTCGAAACTGGCGTTGACCTGCAGCCTTGTCGCAAAACAGCCCAACACCACGGTCGCGAGCAGGCAGGCAATGACGACCAACATGCGATGCCGGAAAATCACCCGTTCAAACCAGCCCCCGGAGTTCTTGTCGAAGTCCTCAAGGTTGGCAATCACTGGCATCCCGCTGTTGAATTTTTGCTCGACCATTTTTTCTTTCTCGTAGAGGAGTCGTACCGACGGCGTTATTTGGCCAGGGCAATATCGATGACCTTGGCGCCGGTAAAGCGCGTGACAACCAGGCTCCCAGCCTGTTCGGTGGCACTGGCCGCGTAGATCTCACCCACTCGCGCATCGGCCAGCGGGGTGACCTGTAAACCCTGTCGATCCAAACTGGCCAACTGCCCTCCCTGGCTCACGATGACCAACGCCTTGCCCAGCTCGACAATGCTGACCAGGCTGCTATTGAGGTGGGTTTCCACCGGTTGCCATTGCTGACCGTCATCACGGCTGGCAAACAGGTTGCCGCGCAGCCCGTAGGCCAGCAGCAGGTGATCGAAGGCTCGAACACCGAAGTAGGTGCCGGTATAGGGCGTGTCGATTTTCACGAAGCGTTGCTGCTGGGCATCGAGGCGCAGCAATAGGCCCTGTTCACCGCTGATATAAAAAGTGCCCGCGCGCTCGGCCAGACCGTACAGGTGCATGCGCCGATCGTTGTCACTGCGCTCGATCCACGGTTCCCAGTGCTGGCCGTCGTCGGTGCTGTGCATCAGCAAGCCAAAGGCACCCACGGCATAGCCGTTGCCTTGGGCATCGAACATCACATCGAGAAAGGGGGCTGCCATCACGCCAGGGGTCGCCGAGGTGCTGACGGCCGTGGCGACTTCCTTGAGTAACGCTACCGCAGACTCATCGCCTTTTTCAGCGTGTGCTCCGTAGTAGGCGTTGAGCAGTGTCAACAGACGGCGCCCATCGAGTTGCACTTGCCAGCTCAGACCACCGTCGGTGGTGTGCAGAATCATCGCGTCGTGACCGACGATCCAGCCATTGCGCTCATCGCGAAAACGCACCTGAACCAGATCACTGGAGACCGGGCTGTTGACCTGTTGCCAGGTTTTACCCGCATCGGTGGAGCGCTGGATCAAGCCGTGCAACCCGACACTGACCAGTGCCTCACCGGCCCTGGCGACCGACAACAAGGGCGCGGGCAAGTGCTCGTCAACCCGTGGTGCCGCCACGTCCAGTGAATCAGCAGGCGTGCTGATTGCACTCAAGGCTGGTGTCGTGGTGACCAATGCACTCACACCAACGCTCAAGGCGATCGCCAGCATCAGACGCGAAGCAGAGAAAAAAACAGAATCAGGGCAAGGGCTAGTCATTTTTTTTATTCCTTATCCGTCCCGCGGCATAAAACCGCCCTGCCCGGCCCGCCTGGCTTGATGCGCAAACCGGCGGGCAGGACAGGCGGCAAACGTCAGCGCTGGGTGACCCGGGCTACGATGGCTTCGGGGTTCATATCGCGCTCGCTGAGCGGCTTGTCGTTGAACTTGTAACCACCCTTGAGCGCATCGTTGAGCAACGCATACATGCCCTTGTTGAAGTCGTAGACGACGTTCTTCACGTTGTAGGGAATGTTCTTGTCGTAGAGCTGCACACCACTGAGGAAGATCGAGCGGTACAGGGCGCCGCTCTTGTCCCAGGCGTCATACAGGCCAACGCCGAAGGTGTCCTCATCCAGGTAGTAGGTGCGCTTGCTGTAGACGTGGCGCATGCCCGGCTTCAACGTTGCTTCCACGACCCACACGCGGTGCAGTTCCCAACGCTCGTTCGCCGGGTTGGCGTGGTGCGGCATGAACTGGTCTTCTTGCTTGGTCCCGAAGTAGAACTTGTAGGCGTTGTACGGGATGTACATCTCTTTTTTGCCGACCAGCTTGTAGTCGAAGCGGTCCTGGCTGCCGGAGAACATTTGCAGTTCGTCGAACAGGGTGACGCCACCCTGGCTGGCCACCGGGGTATCGAAGGCGAATTCCGGCGCTAACTTGACCCGACGCTGACCCGGGGAGTAGCTGAAGGAGCGACGCGCCTTGGCCAGTGGGTCGAGGAAGTCGGTCAGCACCACCACCTCGCCGGAGCGACGCGCCGGGTAGTCGTTGCGCGAAAACACCCGGGCGTACATCAGCGAATCACGATCCGGCTGGGTCACCTGGTAGTACGGCGTCTCTTCGAACGTCGCCTGCTCTGCAGTCTTGGTGATCGAGCCGTTGGCATCGACCACCCAGCTGTTGGAAGACGAGGTGGTCGAGTAGCCGGTGCCGATCTTGTAGCGCACCTGCTGGTTCCACATGACTTCGTTGCCGGTCTTTGGAATCGGGAACGGCAAGCCGCCACGGCAGGATGGATCGACCGCCAGGCCGTCCTTCTGAATCTGGCAACTGCTGGCATTGCGCACGGTGGCGTCGAGTACGGCCTGTGGGTACGCGGCCGTACGGTGGCTTGGGTAAATGTCAATGTAATAGGTCGGGTATTTCTTGATCAGGGTTTTCTGCCCTTCACTGAGCTTGTCCGCGTATTGATCAACGTTCTTGGCATCGATACGAAACAGCGGTTTTTCTTCCTTGAACGGGTCGACCCAAAATCCGCTATCGGGTACGAAGCCGGCCGGCGCCTTGGTCAGACCACCTTCATAGGCAGGAATGCTGCCGTCGGCGTTACCCGCCTTGGTTGCCCCGAACGGGGTGAGGGTTTTACCAAGGTCAGAGACATCACCGCCTGCCGCCAGGGTGTAGGTCGCCATGCTCATCAGGGCAATGGATAAGGCAAGTTGTCGTTTCATGAACACGTTCTCCGATTCTTATTGGATTTGTCAGAAGGAGGTCTTGAAGGTAAATGTCAGCCAGCCACGGTCAGTGCCACCGACGTTGCCGTTGCCGGAAACGGTGCCATTATTCAGGGTTTTGGTTTGCGCATCGGTATCGGCATAACGCAGGCCGAACTCATACAGCTGGGCGTAGGTGAGTTTGACGCCGACAGAGTACGACAATGCGCCCTCGCTGCCGCCACCGGCCGTCGCCGCATTACCGTCCAGACCGTAGTTAACTGTCAGGGGAACGTCCATATCCCAGGATGGGAAGATTGAAATGTACTGCGGGGTGTAGTTGACAGCGACAGCGGAGTAATTTCTCGTCGAGCAACCGTCGGACTCATTGCCGGAACCGGCGATGCGTGGTGTGTTGCCATTGACGCAACCGGCCTCGCCCACGCCTTTGTACAACTCTTCGTGCTCGGTTACTCGGTCCAGATGGCTATACGCGAATTCACCAACCAGTGTGGCGTTGTTCGAAATGAAGTTACGCGGCACACCGTACACAGCGTTGGCGATAAAGTGGATCGTGTCGCCACGAGGACCTTCATCATCCAGAGCACTGACACCAGTGGCGTTCAACGCGCCGTTCATGCGATAGGACAACTCGGAACCGACTGCCACGGTATTGAATACCCGGGCAAAGCTCAGGCCCGCCAGCTTCACACCACGTGGGTAGACGACCCGATAAGAGCCCAGCGCCGCTTTGACCTCCGGAGCCAACCAGGGCTGGTAGTCGTCGAACTGACGGTAGTAAACACCGAAAGTCGATTCGATTGCCTCGACGTTGAGCTTGCCCATTACCCCCCAGTTCTTGCCATCACGGCCGAATTTGGAGTCCTGACGCTGCAAAGTTGCCCCGTTGGCGGCCAGTGGCAATTGATCCGGGCCTTCGAACAACGGATCCGCCGCACCGAAATAGGTGCCCCCGTAAGGAATTCGAGTGGGCTCCCATTCATAGAAGTATTGAGCAGCAAGCGAAAGGCTATCGGTGACCTGCGCCTTGGCCGAAATTTGTCCGACCGGCAGGAACACTTCCTTGGTTTCGATACCCGGGCTGGTGGAGGCCTTTACGCCATCACTGGGAGCCTGGGAGTAAGACACGGCATGCGCACCAAAGAGCAAGCTCTCGCCCCAATAGTTGGTGTGTCGGCCGGCCTTCACGTTGACCGGTATGTCACCGATATTGAAGTTGCGCCAGAGAAACGCATCGAGGATTTCACCCGATGGGCCGTGCATGTAGCGATCCACTTCATCGCTGTACTTGTTGTTGTGGTAGCTGGTCGCGAAGCCTGGGACATTACTGCGGACGTCGTCGTCAGCATAAGCCTGGTCAAACCAGCCAGCAGCACTGAGGCGTGCACCCCAGTCGTTCAGGTAAGAAAAATCGAACTCACTCAACACATCGAGTCGATTTGTCACAATATCGTTTCTGTTGAACTTCCCGTCGGACTCGTCGAAGTTCGTCGTTCTCATGATGTTGTTGTCTTGCTTGTCGGTCCGCATACCCAGGTTGTAACGGACCGTATTGTCCCAACGCACGCGGTAGTCTGGGTTTGACATGTCGAACGAGGCTGCCATCAAGCCTTGCGCACTGCCAACCATCAACAGTGTGAGCGCACCTTGAGTCAGTACCCGCTGGCCCTGTTTGGTCTTCTTTTTCATACACACTACCCTTTTATTTTTATTTTCAGTCGCTAAGTGCACACAAACATCCATTCCAGCGATCTGCGAAATCCCACAGGATCGTTGCAAACCCGCCCAAACACTCCGCTCACGAGGACTGACACCCTCTCAGGACCCCCTTCCTCTTCAGCTGAAAGCTACCCTAGCGGATCATCGATCAAAATTCCACATAAAGATTTTCATTCTCTATTCAGAATTAAAACCTTAAAACTGTACCCTTCAGGTCCTATCAGGGGTTACGGCAGGCCTAATACTGCACACATAACTCATAATTGTTCAAATAAACTTTGACGATTTTCACCTTTAGGCTTTCAATGCCCCTCATACACCCACGCAATACGCGGTGTTCAGCAGGAAAAACGCGCTAAAAATCCTTAGAAAAAAAACAAGAGGAGCCACCATGAACATTGATTTGAGCGCCAAACGCATCATCGTCACGGGCGCTTCGCGGGGCATCGGCCTGGCCATTGCTCGGGCATTCGCCGCTGAAGGGGCACGGGTCGCGATCTGCGCCCGCAGCGAGACAGCCGTCCGCGAAGCGGGTGAACTGCTTGCCGAACACGCCCAGGCAGTCATTGCCCGGGCTGTGGACGTGACCGACAGCGAAGGCGTCAAGGCGTTCGTGGCGGAAGTGGCGGCCACTTGGGGTGGCGTTGATGTTCTGGTGAACAACGCAGGCCAGGGCCGCAGCGGTAACATCGATACCCTGACCCCGGAAGCGATTCTCGAACATGCCAACATTCTGCAGATGGGGCATTTCCGCTTCGTCCAGGCCGTGGTGCCGCACATGCGTGAACAACGCTGGGGGCGAATCATCGAAATCAACGCGCTGGCCGGGGCGATTCCGACGCCTGACGGCATCCCCTCGGTGATCAACCGCGCCTCGTGTATCGCCCTCTCCCGCTCGTTGGGCATGTCATTGCCCAAGGACAATATCCTGGTCAACAGCCTGAATATGGGCTGGATCGATACGGGTCAGTGGGACCGTCACTACAAGGAAATGGGACCGGGTGTCAGTCGAGAAGAATTTGACGCAATGGTGATGAAAGTCGTGCCTTTGGGGCGTTACGGCAAACCGGAAGACGTCGCCGGCATGGCGCTGTTCCTCGCCAGCGAATACGCCAGTTTCATCAGCGCCGCCTCGATCGACATCGCCGGTGGCATGGGCGGGCAGATTGCTTATTTCCCAACGCTCAAGCGTGACTTTGCGGCAGCCATAGCGGCGCGCAACGCGGCTGACAAATAACCTGCGCACCCTTCGCGGTATTCACCCGACGGCCGCGTGAGCGGCTGCCGGTCCCGGTGCGCCCGGCGCACCCTTCACGTCGGCGCCTTGCGATGAACCTGCTGCTACCTATTCTTGCCACACTGATCTGGGCCGCCAGCACGGTGGTCAATCGCTTGTCGGTGGGAGTTATCGACCCCGCGGCGATTTCCTTCTACCGCTGGCTGACCGCCCTGCTGGTCCTGTCACCGGTGTTATTACCCAAGGTTTGGCGTTTACGGCGCCAGATTCGTCCTCATCTGCCCAAGCTGTTACTGCTGGGTCTGCTTGGCATGTCGCTGTACCAGTCACTGGCGTATTTTGCCGCGCACACCGTCACCGCCACCTCCATGGGCTTGATTCTGGCAACCATGCCGCTGCTCACCGTGCTGTTGGCCTTTCCGGTCCTCAACGCGCGCCCGACGCCGATGTTGCTGATCGGCGCCCTGATCTCGTTTGCCGGGCTGGCCTGGTTACTGGCAGCCGGCGACCTGCCGTCGCTCTGGCAGCAGGGCGTGGGCCAAGGTGAGCTGATGATGTTGCTGGCGTCGCTGTCGTATGCGCTGTACTGCGTGCTGGTGAAACGCTGGCAGATTCCCCTGCCGACCTGGGAAAGCCTGTATGTGCAGATTCTCTGCGGCACGCTGTTGCTGGTTCCGCCCTTCCTGCTGGCGCCATCGATTGCCCTGACGACCAGGAACATCCCGCTGGTCCTGTTCGCCGGCCTGTTCGCTTCGGCACTGGCACCTGGCCTGTGGATGCGCGGCCTGCAAAACCTCGGAGCAGAAAAAACCGCGGTGTTGATGAACCTGGTGCCACTGTTTACCGCCATCCTGGCCATCGGCCTGCTGGGGGAAACACTGCACCTGTATCACGCGGTGGGTGGCGGGTTGATTTTGCTGGGGATTGCCTTGGCGCAGTGGAAACCCACGCGGGCCAAGGCCCGCGCAGTGACTCAGGCCACCAGCAAGGTATCGCGCAACGTTTGAAGGCCCGCTGTATTCAAACCGCTGAAGCGTTGCAGATATCGATCCAGCCCGCCGTACTCGGACTCGATGACCGCATAGGCGGCATTCAGATACTCAGGTCGGGCATCCAATACCGCGTCCAATGCGGCTTCGCTGACCGAGCGGCCAGCCATCCGGCTCACCGCGTGACTGATCGCTTCCTGGCGCCCGGCGTTCAGCTCACTGAAACGTCGGGCCGAACGCAAATAGTCATCCATGATGTGTTCAGCAGAGACACCCAGGGCCTGCAACAGCAGCATGACCGCCACACCCGTGCGGTCCTTGCCGGCCGTGCAGTGAATCAGCACCGAGCCGTTGCCTTGGGTGAACAGTGTGAACAACGTCGGCAACAGCGGCGCCAGCAAGCCCGGCAACTGTCGGTAGACCTCCAGCATCATGCCCTGTGCGTCCTCCGCCTGCGGATCGTCTGCCAGCATGGCCGCGACACGCGGGTCGGCGCGCACATCGCCAAGCACCTCAAGGTGAAGTTGCTCGATGGTAGGGTCGGGCACGAGATTTGGATACCGGTCGCGCTCGCCGACGCTGCGCAAATCGCAGACCGTGCGCAACCCCAGACGTTGCAGCGCCTGCCAGTCTTCAGCCGTCAAACTGTGCAACTGGTCTGCCCGTAATAGCGCGTCGCCGCCAATTCGACGGCCACAGCGGGCAACCGTGCCTTTGAGGCTGCGAAAGTTGTCGGCACCCTGCAGCCGCAATGTTTGCTGATGGACCACGCTCAATCCTCCAATAGATGTTGATAGGCTTGCGTCAACGGCCGTGCCCCCTGCCCCAGTATCGGCGTTCGACGCGGCTTGCGACCGTGAGTGAGCAAACGCACCGTATCAAAATCTTCGGCGGCGGCAAAAAAACGCTCCACCATCGGCAACCCTGCTTGCCCCCAGTCATCCATGTTCGACATCCACGTCTGCATGCCCCACACCGGCCAACGGCGCAGTTGCGCCCACGCAGCGTCTTGATCGAGTACGCCTTCGGCACCCAGGCTGATCAACTTCTCCCGGTACACCCGAAGCAGGTGCTGGGCGTCGGCCTGGCGCTGCGCAACGGTCAGTGCGCCGATCATGAAATACGCGACATCACGCCATGGCCGGCCGCGCCGGGCCAGTTGCCAGTCCAGCCAGATACGCTGGCCATCGCTGCGCAGGAAGCTGTTGCCCTGATGCGAGTCGCCATGAATCACACAACCGGGCGACATCTGTTCCCGTTCGAAGGCTGCCAGTTCATCGAAGGCATGACTGAACAATTCCGGCGTCTCGTACATCCATTTCGGCAGAAGTCGCTGGTAATCCGGTTTGCGCAGATTGACCTTGATGTAGTTGTACATGCGCAGCAGGCCGTCGCTGTCCACCGGGTTGGCCATCGACACCGGCAACCAGCCCTGAGCCTGCAAACCACGCAGGCCCCAGGTCGCCGCATGCAGCAGGGCCAATGACTCCAGCCCCCGGGCCACCCCGTCCACACCGATGTGATCGGTGCTATGGCCGAACTGCCCGGCGGCAAGCCCCAGGTCTTCCATCATCACCACACCCCGGCCACCGCCATCGGCATCCCAGTCAGTGAACCAGGTGTTTGGCAATGGCGCGCCGGACCAGCCGTTCGCCAAATGATAGAAGCGTGATTCGAGCTCACAGATATCGCCACTTTCGAAGCCCTCGGACCAGTTCGACTTCAGGCAAACATGCGCGGGTATACCCGTGCGCTTTCCGATCTCGTTCAGTTCCAGTCTGACGCGATACTTGGTGGTGTGCCCGTTTCGCACCTCCACCGCTGTCAACGCCAGCACTTCGATGCCGGGGTAGCGTGGCTGCAATAGCTGCGTTAGCCACGACGCGGTGACCTCGCTGAGGTGCCGCGGCAGGCGGCCGTCACGCTGCGGATAGGGCCGCCCGGTGGGCACAGTCAGCAGGCTGCCCGTCACGGCGTCAACACCGCATTGGCGTTGGCCGGCACTTTCAATTTGAGTAGTTCGATGGCGTTACCGCTGCGAATCCGCTCGCGGTCATGGGTGGATAGGCCCAATCCTTCTGTCAGATCGCCATGGTCATAGGCACCACCGAAGTTGGTGCCGTACAACAAGCGATCTGCCCCCACCACCTCCGCCACGCCACGACGCAAGCCAGGCGCATGCACGTCGAGGTCGAAGTAGAAGTTCTGCATGTATTCCATCAGTGGCCGTTTGTTACGCGAGTCCGGTGCCATGGCTCGGTTGAGTTCGCTCAAGCGTCCCAACTGGAACACCGCCATGCCGCCGGCATGGGTGATGTAGGTTTTCAGGGTCGGGAAAACATCCAGCGCACCGCCGCAGATCAGGTACCAGAAGAACAACGTTTCATCGACGCAATCCCCCACGATCGAGGTGGTTTCGAACTTGTCGTCGGTGTGTTTTTCACCCCAGTAAATCGACTGGTTGAAGCCGTGCACCATGATCGGTACGTCGAGTTGAGTGAGCTTTTCCCAGACGGGGAACAAACGCTCATCATGCGCTTCCAGACCATTAAAATTGGCCCCACCCACGCACACACCCTTGGCGCCCAGTTGGGTCACGGCACGTTCGATTTCCTTGGCGGCGTTCAGCGGATCCGCCAGGTTGGCGTGGCACCAGAAGTCGAAGTGGTCGGGATCGGCCCGGCAGAATGCCGACAACTCGTCGTTGCAGATGCGTGCATATTCATTGGCGAAATCGCCCGCCCAATACATAAAGCAGTGGGATGGTGTGGACATCACCAATTTATCGACGCCCCGTTCGGCCATCAGCTTGCGACGGCTGGCGTGGCTCATGCGCGCCAGGATGTTGGCCTGCGCTTCGGCATCTGTCGCGGCCTTGGCCGGTTGCTTGGTGCCGAGGGAAAAGTGCCCCACGGTCAGCCCCTGCACCTTCATGAAAGGTCCCCAGAACTCGTGACGGTTCAGCATGCCTTCGGTCAGCAAATGAGCGTGGACATCAATCAGCATGGCGTTCTCCTTATTGTCATTAGCCAGCGCGCCGAATCACCGATTGGCGGGTGATTGGCTTGAATTGAGGTAGGAATGCCTCAGTGCAAATATAAACATATTTTTAATTACTGTTCAGTTATTTAAGGAGCGAATCCACGATTTCAAATGATCCAGTCAACGCCGTGCCCTACTCCCCCCCAGCGCACGCATGAACTTCTGTTGGACCACATGTATCGCCTGGCCCTGGAAAGGGTCGCGAGCCATGATCGGAACGGCCGGAACGCTCGAACGGTGATCCGGCAGTTCAAGCAACAACCGCAAAAACGGCATCACCCTCCCGTCAGCATCTCCCCCCCAATAGCGCTCGATGCGCTATACCAAAATCCCCCCGTACTACATTTATTGAGCAGGAGGTTGATCATGAACATGAGAAACCGGTCGGCGGCGCTGATGGTCACTGTGATGATGTTTGGCTGTACACATTCATCAAGCCAGACAGTGACCATTCCTCTGCTTGCTACGCCACGCAACACTGGCGAGATTGCCAATGTGACGTTGGCCAGCCAAGGCCATGAGACCGCCTTTACCTTCATCATCAGTGGGGTTCCAAGCGGCACCCTCAGTCCCTTGAATCTCTACACGTCGATCCATAAAGGCAGCTGCAAACAGTCCGGACCCGTGGCCTACACGATGAATGAACGGATCAATACCAGCCGCATTTCCGATACTCGTGGATGGACCTATTCGCGAAGTGCGCCTGTGGCTTTGTCAGAGCTGTTTTCCGCTGGGTACTCGGTGGTCGTCACCACTACGCCGGCCGATGGCAACGTCGATATTTTCTGCGGAGATATCAAGCAAGCGGCGAATTGAAATTGATCTACCACGCGTAAACAGCCCCTCTGCAAAGTCGCAAAAACCAACATGTCTTCCAGTATCTGAATATCCAATACCACCGTGAAGTTCGCTTGATTTAACGATCCCCTCCTCCCTCGATTCCGGTCAATAACCAGGCAACGCCGTGCGCCTGGCCGACGGTCAAGACTACGAAGCGCAAGCCATGATCATGAACTGCCGAAATGCCTGGGCCGGTGCTGACAAGCGGGTATCGGGCAACCAGATCAGTCCGAGTTCCATGGGCGGGATCACGTCTACCAGCGGGCGGATTTCAATTTTCTTGCCTTCCAGGGACCAGGCCCGGTAAAGCATGTCCGAGAGAATGGTCACCCCAAAACCATGGCCCACCAGGCCGCGCAATGCCTCCATGGAAGAGGTGCGAAAGGCCACTTTGGGTGCCAGGCCACGGGACTCCCAATAGCGCGACGTTGAAATTTCCCCCTCATCTACCGTGGCGAGGATATAGGCATGCTCGGCGACGTCTTCGAGATTGATCGAAGGCGCCGACATCAGCGGGTGCTGACTGGCCAGCCAGAGCTGGCGGCGGGAGCGAATCAGGACCTGATGGGCCAGCCCCTCCAGGTTCGGTGTGTTGGAGACAATCGTCAGGCCCAGGTCAAGGTCGCCATTGCCCAAGGCTTCTTCAATGCTCTGGCGGTCCATGTCGACGAGGTCGATCTCGACCTGCGGGTAACTGCGTTTGAAACGGGCCAGCAGTGCCGGCAGAAAATAACCGAGTACGGTGTAGGAGGCACCCACGCGCACGGTTCCCTGCATGGCATGGCCAAGAAACAGCGGCTCGCTGAGCGCGTCCTGCAGGGTGTCGAGGATGTGCCGCGCATGCTGGGAAAACTTGTTGCCTTCAGCGGTCAGGGTCACGCCGTGGGGCAGGCGATCGAACAGGCTGACACCCATGGAGTGTTCCAGATGCAGCACCGCCGCGGTGATTGCCGACTGCGATACATGCGCCTTCAATGCCGCCTGGGAAAACTGCCCGGCATCGGCGGCGGCCACAAAATAACGCAGCTGGCGCATTGAAATATCTTTGCCTTTTGTCATCTGATTTTCTGATACCTGGCGTCTGAATATATGAAACAGCTCAGTCCGCGTGCTGGGTACACTCAAGACCAGGGAGCTGTTCTACCTATCGTTACCCTTCGAATTTCAGCACCAACAATAAAAATGGCTGAAGGTTGAAAAATGAGCGCAATCCACTACAGCGAGTACGACTGTGAAGCGTCAGGCAATTTCCTGACTGAAGCTTCACTGGCCAGGCAAGGGTTCGAGATCCGTGTGGAAAAGGCGCAATGGTCCGGCTCCGGCACGGCCTTGATTGAAACCGGCAACAGTTGCCTGCTGCGGCTGATGCTTCCAGCCGGGGTTCAGAGCAAACCCAATTGCGGCAGCTTTTCCAGCCACGACACCCGTCACTTCCAGCCCTTGGGCAAGTTGCTGTTCATCCCCCATGGCACCGCCTTTCACCTGCGTCACGATGCTTGCGATCAAAAGGCACTGGTGTGCTTGTTCGATCCCAATTCGCTCGGTGTCCTAGGCAGTTATCGCTGGAACTGGCAGGACAATGTCAGCGAAGCCATGCTCAACCTGCAAAGCGGCTACCTGCAGACTTACTTGCAACGCCTGGCCGAAGAGGTGACCAACCCCGGCTTCGCCAGCGAACTGCAGACTGAATGCCTGCTCACCAGCATTGCCCTGGACCTGCGCCGCGAATTTATCGACGCGCCCGAAACGTCCGTCAGTCCCCCGATCAACGCTGAAAAACTCAGCCCACGGCAATTCAACATTCTGCGTGAGCTGCTCGATACCACGAGCGACGAAGGCCGCTCACTGCGTGACCTGGCACTGGCCTGCGATTTGCCGTTGCGGACATTGTCCAGCCGCTGCAAAAACACTACGGGCATGACCCTGCGCCAGTACGCAGCGCAACATCGCCTGCAAAAAGCCATGGCCCTGCTGGCCGACCCTCGGTTGATGATCAAACAGGTTGCCTATGAGGCCGGCTTCACCAATGCCGCCGCTTTCAGTGCTGCATTCCGCAAGGAAATGGGCATTACCCCGGAGGAGTTTCGTCACCAGCGCCAGCGCTGAAAGCGCCCCGACGAGGGAACTTTCAGCGTTTCAGTCCTTAACGACGAATCGTGGCGGTAATTTTTGCGTGGGGCCCATTGACCTGAGCGGCCCAGGCTTCAGCCGCCTGGTCGAGGGTGAAATCGAGGTAATCCACCTGGATCTGCTGCTCCTTGGCTATCTTCAGCAAACGCAGCCAGATCTGCTCACGATCGGCAGGCGGACGCTGGCCTGTTCCGATGCACGACAAGTTGCGAAACAGAAGATCGGCAATGTCCAAGTTGAGCTGGCGACCGGCCCCGGTGCCAATGGTCATGATGCGCGCGCCCCAGTTGGTTGCCTTCAGGGAAGTCAACATGGGCTGACCGCACACCAGGTCCAGCACCACATCAAATCCACCATCGGCGGCGTCCTTGAGCGCGGCGACATCATCGCTGCCGCCCAGCGTCACTACAGCGTCGGCCAGGCCCCGTGACTTCAGTCGCCCGAGCGCGTCAGCCGACCGCGCCGCACCCACCACCTTGCCCGCCCCCATGCCGCGGGCCAGTTGCAGGGCGATCTGGCCGAGCGTGCCGGTGGCGCCCAGAATCAGGACCTTTTCACCCTTCTGAATCGCTGCTTTTTCCAAGGGAACGATGGCGCCGGTCGCGGCGATGCCCATGCTGATTGCGGTTTTATCGTCTACGTCGTCCGGTACATTCCAGACTTCAGCTTGCGGCACCAGGGTTCGTTCTGCGAAGGCACCAAACGGCAAGACAGAGCGTTCACCGAAATACACCCGTCGACCATCCGGCGCACGGCCCACGCCTTCGCCGCGAATGACACAGGGGTATTCAACACCGAGACGGTAGGCGCCAAGGACATCCCATCCCCCCAGGCCAGCGGTATCAACATCGATCAGTACCGCGCCGTCTTGCGGCTGCGGCTCACGAAACTCGCCAACTACCGGCGGCGCATTGCGCTCGGAAATGATTGCGGCACGCATGGCATTCTCCTTGTCTGTTTTATTTTAAGGCTGCACTTTGAGTGTTAGTTGAACATATTTTGATTATTTGTCCATATATTTACAAGTGCAGGCGCCTAGCGCGTCGCCAGAGAGTGCGCCTGATAACGCGGATACCCACCCAATGTCAGGAGCAGCAGGGGACCGACGACAAAGCAGATGAAGCTGAACAGCAGCATGGCCGAGTAGCCACCGGTGAGTTTGAACAACCCCGCAAACAGCAACGGCGAGATCGCGGCGCCAGCGGTTATCAAGCCCAGATGTGCGCCAAACAAGCGACCGTAGTCACGCATGCCGAAGTAGCGAGCGATCAGGAAGGCTGCGATGTCGAACTCAGCCCCCGCACCAACCCCCACCAACAACGTGGCGAGGGTGTACAGGGTGATGCTGGATTCGCCGTAGGCAAAAATGCCGCAGGCGAATGCCGGCATCAGCAGCGCCAGCGAGGCGACACCCGGGGCCCATAACCGGTCGATCAGGTAGCCCACCAGCAATCGACCGAGAATCAGCGACACGCCGAAGCTGCTGAAAATCTGGCTGGCCTGCAAGGCGCTCAGACCCCGGTCCTGCAATAACGGAACAATGTTGGTGACCATGCCGACCACGCAAGACACCACCAAGGTCATCGACAGGTTGCACACCCAGAACCGCCACGACCGTAGCGCGTCCCGCAGCATCAACCCACCGGTGTCTTCGCTGGCGGCCGGCTGTTGTGCCGTGTGCTGGCTGAACCCGGCGCTCGGCATTAACCAGCGTAAGGCCAAGGGCAATGCCAACAGGACCGGCAATACGGCCAATGCCATAAAACCCGCCTGCCACTGCCAGCGTCCGATCGCCCAAGCGGTGATCAGCGGCAGGATAATCGCCGCCAGCCCGGAGCCGCTGAGAATGATCGCCAATGCGAGGCCGCGGTTTTCCTCGAACCACAGGTTGATCAGGTGCGACCAAGTCACCTGCAATGTACCCAATCCGGCCAGTGGCACCAGGAAAAAGCCCAGGTAGAGGGTCCAGATCGAGCCGCTGATGCAGCTCAGGGTGAAGACGCTCAGGGACAACGCCAACAAAGACAGCAACGTGACCCGGCGCAAGCCATACCGCAAGTTGAGCCAGCCCGCCAACTGCGAGGCGACAATGGTGCCCAACGACAGCGCGGTGATCGCCGCTTGCAGCTCCGCCCTGCCCCAGCCCATGGCATGTTCCAGGGGAATGACCATGGAGCTGAAGCTGTACAGCAGCAACGAACTGGAACTGGTTGCAACGCCGACCAGCGCCAGGATCAGCACCCGCCAGCCGCGTTTAAACTCTGTGTTGTCAAAGCCTTTCATGGTGGGTGCCCTCAGTCGTTGCCGATAAACACAGCCGCTTCCGCACTTTTGCTCAGCACATGGACGCGACGTGCCGCGCCCGGTGCAATCGCGTCCTGGACGAGCGTGTCTTCCGGGTGGATCAGCGTCGGACCGTTGGCCAATTGCGACAGCGCCAGCAGTGCCAGGTCATCAGCCTTGGGCAAGGTCATGGTCAAGGCATCGGGGATGTTCAGCTTGACCATGGCATCGCGCATGGTCGGTGTATCGACGGTGCCGATGAGCAAATTGAGCACATCCACGCCCCGGTCCTTCCATTCCGCCCACAGCGACTCACCCAGGTTGAGCGCGAACCCCTTGGTGGCGGTGTACATCGCCAGTTTGCGAATTCCGCCCAGGGCGGCCTGGGAACCCACCAACAGCAAGCCACCCCGACCGCGCTCCAGCATGGCCGCACCAAACGCGTGGCTGCACTGCATGACGGTCAAGCTATTGAGTCGCAACAAGGCGCCCCAGCCCTCGGCCGAGGTATCCAGAAAGCGTGTGATGAAAGGGTCGCCACCGGCGTTGTAGATAAACAGGCCGACTTGCCGCTCACCGACCGCCGCCAGCAATTGCTCGCAGGCATCGGGATGGGACAGGTCCTGGATCACCACCTGCACTTCAACGGCGTAGCGTTGCTCCAACTCACTTTTCAATCGCATCAGGACGTCGCCACGGCGTGCCACCAGCACGCAGTTGAGGCCACGTTCGGCCAGTGCGTGGGCAAAGGCCGCACCGACGCCATGGGAGGCACCGGCAATCACTGCCCACGGGCCATATCGATGCTGGAAGGCACTATCAGGAACTGACATAAACACTCCGGATACAAAGGCCCGGTAGCCAGCCACCGGGCGAAAATGGCACCGCGTCAATCGACCGGTGGCAGGTCGATGTGGCTGGCAGAGGCGCCAATGGCGGTGCTGCCATAGACCAGGACGCGCCGCTCGATTTGCACCATGAACAGGCGCAGCAAAGGCTCGTCGTATTCCGGCCCGGCACTTTTGACAAAGGCTTCCAGTGCCGCTTCGATCTCGTCGTAGTCACTGAACGTGCGATCCAGCAGGGCTTGCGCCTCTTGTTGCTCCAGCGCGCGCAGGTGCAACTCCATGGCATCGCCGCGCCCCAGGTATTCCACCAGTTTGCTCACTGCACGCAGTTTGGTTTGCTGAAATTCGTTGCCGACCTCCACCTGCGCCAGGGCGTCGCTCAGCATGGTCAACAGCTGTGCATTCGGGCCGTTGGTGACGATGTCCAGCGTCGGCACTTCCAGGGCAATACCCATGGCTTCGGCCAGCGCATGCACCACCACCCGGCGCAGCGCGATATCAAATTCGGTGTAGGTGTCATGGGGGTCACCCGGCTGTGGCGTCGCCACCGATGCCGAGAACTGCATAGTGCTGACCGTGGCGAAGAGCGCGGTGTGGTAACGCACCACATCAGGCTCCGCCGGTTCGCCAGTCACTTGCTGATAGTAGCTATACAGGGCCGCAAAACTGTCCCCGAGCGGTTCGTAATTGTCGCGCATGCGCGCCGAAGCCAGGTCGGCCAGAGGATCGCCGATCATGGCGAACTCAAAATCGTAGAGGCCATGCACCTGGCCGTTCTCGAACAGAAACTGCCCCGAATCGTACTGAACGAAAGAAGGTCGGGTACGGTGTTGTGGCACATTGCGCCGTAGCCAACCGAGAGCGAATTCGGCCAGAGGCTGAGGCCTAGTTTTATTGCGCGCATACAGCGGGTAATAGGCTTCCAGCCCAGCCAAAGTGATGTCCTCGGCACTTTTCGGCAGGCTAATACCCTGATCAATAAAGGGTTGCAATGGCAGTTGGTGCATTCGCGCCATGGCGTCGACCCACTGGCGTGCAACCCCATGACGTTCAACATCATTCTTCGCTGTGCGGACGTCACGGCTACCCGGCACCAACTGCATCAAGATCGCTTGCGGGTCTTCGCAAAAGCCGTAGATATGCGGTACGGGCACGCCTTGCTGACCGAGCAAAGAGAGAATATCCGCCTCCCGGCGCAAATCCGGGAATGGGCTGACATCCCCACCGCGCTCGCCACGAATATGCAACTGAAGGGTTTCGCCATCGCGTTGCAGCTCAAGGTTCCAGGCAGGACGCCAGCGCAGCAGGCGATGCATGGCCATGACCTTCCCGCCCAACAGCCCTTCGACGAAGGTACGCAATTTTTCTTCTACCGGATCACAGGTCGTATTTGTAGTTGGCATAGGTCTCTCCTCCAGGCGCTGCTGTCCAGCGCCGCTATCAATGGCTACTGATAACACCAGCGTTCGGCCCGCCCACATGTTCTAGCGACACGCCCTTTTTCTTCGCCAGGTCGGCAGTGTCCAGGTACTCGCGCCAGGCACAGATAAGCCCGTGCTCGTCCAGCTCATACACCGCCACCATCGAGTGCGGCATGGGAACACCGTTGTTTACGCAATAATCGTCGCGCTCAGTCATCACCACCCGCTCCGAAGAGACGATGTGCCGCGTGGTGCATCGGTTATGGGTGACATAACTCATCTGCCGTTCTATCTCTTTGCGCAACGCCTCGCGCCCGCGGATCAGCGGTCCTCCGGGCACCCACAGTTGCCAGACGGCGTCATCGGCGAACGTGGCCATGATGCGTTCGATATCCGGGCGGCTGCCGTCGCTGCCATCGCCCCAGGCAGCTAGCATGTCAAGAATGAAACGTTCCTGTTCGAGTGCCATAAAAAGGGCTCCACAGCAGTGAAAGGGGCGGAATCAGGCCGAGGCCTGGGGTAGCAGGAAGTTACGCACCACCGGCACCATCGGCGTGCCGCAACTCATGCCGCCATCGACGCGCATCAGCGTACCGTTCACGTAGGCGGCATCGTCGCTGGCGAGGAATGCGGCCATGGCGGCGATGTCTTCTGGCTCGCCCAGTTGCGGTACGTTTTGCAGGTCGAGAAAAGCGGCCTTCATGGCCTCGTTGGCCCAGCTTTCCATGGCCGGTGTTCGAATGACCCCCGGCAAAATGCCGTTGCAACGAATGCCGCGTTTACCAAAGGTGGCGGCAATGGTTTGCACGTACCAATTGAGCGCAGCCTTGGAGGCGCCGTAGCTGAACTGGGAGATTTCCCCGGCAATCGAGCTAGTGGACGACGTGAACAGAATCGAACCGTTGCCTTGAGCGAGCATGTGCGGCAAGGCGTATTTGCAGGCCAAGACACCGCCCAGCACGTTGACACGCATGCAGTTGTGGAACAGTTCGGTGTTGAAGTTGATGAAGTCGATATCGCGGGTGGTGGCCGGGTTTCGGTACACCGCATTATTGAACAGCACGTCGATACGGCCGAAGGTCTGGACGGTCTGTTCAACCATCTCCCGCAGGGCGTCTTCCTGGCCGACATCCACTTGCAATGCCAGGGCATTGACGCCGATCTCAGCCGCCACGGCCTGCGCCGATTCGGCGAAAAGATCGGTGACCACCACGGTGGCGCCTTCCATACCAAAGCGCAGTGCCGAAGCGCGACCAATGCCGCTGCCCGCGCCAGTGATCACGCAGACTTTGCCGTCCAGGCGTTTCAGAATCTCGCTCATAAAGATGTCTCGGGAACGAAGAAAAAAATCGGCGTTCGAGGCGAACGCCGAAAAGGGCGCACGATGTCAGCGGGTTTGACCACCAGCGATGGTCTGTGGGTTGGCTTCACGCTCAGCGACCGGCTCCTGGCGGTAGCGTGTAGGGCCGTTGCCGAACATGCCGTACTGATCACGGGTGAAGTCGTACAACGAGTAGGAATCCTGTTGCGGATTGTTTGGAATACCGTAAGCCTCGATGTTGTACTGCGAGCCGGTACGGAACAGCGCACCGCTGTCGTCCCAGGCGTCGTAGACAGCAGCACCAAAGGTGTCTTCGTCGATGTAGTAGCGACGCTTTTTCTGCGCATGGCGCACGCCGTCCTTGCGGGTCGCTTCCACTACCCAAACACGGTGCAGCTCCCAGCGCTCACAGGCGGGGTTGATGTGGTTGGGCATGAGTTTTTTCTCCATGTCGCAACCCCATTTCAGCGTGTAGTTGCTGTAGGGAATCAGCATTTCTTTCTTACCCACCAACTTCCAGTCAAAGCGGTCCATCTTCCCGGAGAACAGGAAGATTTCGTCGTAGAACGCTACCCCGCCGAACGCCGAGTTAGGGGTGTCGTAGTTGAACTCCGGAGCCTTGCGCACACGCCGCTGGCCGGTGCTGTAGCTCCAGGCGTAGCGGGAGTCGGTGACCGGGTCGAGGTAATCCCAATACCCGGATGCCTGCCCGGCGGTTCGGGCCGGTGCGACAACGTGCGACCAGATACGCTGCGCAATTTTCGGATCGCGCCCCGGTACATCCAGTTGATAGAAAGGTTTTTCGCCGGTGGAACGGTTTGTGTTGGTCAACGTCACATGACCCTCATTGACCACATAGGCACTGTGGTTCCAGTCCCAGCCATTCACGCCTTGGTAATTGAGGATGTAGTTCCACATCACCTCGCGGCCATCGCGCGGCAGCGGGAACGGCAGACCGCCACGGCACGCTTCGCTGATCGACAGACCATCATTCTCGGTTTTGCAGTCTTTACGGGTGGCGTTGCGTTGGGTGGCTGCCAGGAAATTTGCTGGAAAGGCAGCTGTCCGGTGGGTGGGGTACACCTCAAGGTAATAAGTGTCGGGATATTTTTTGAGCAGCTTCAACTGCCCTGCCGTCATCTGGTCAGCGTACTGATCTGCATTGCTTGCAGTAATGCGCAAGCGTGGTTTTTCATTGGCAAACGGGTTCGGCCATATCCCGTCGCCAGGCACCATACCGGCAGGGACTTTCAGACCACCGTCGTACGCCGGAATAGTGCCTGCCGCGTTGCCGGCGACAATCGAACCAAACTCCGTGAGCTTGCTGCCCAGGTCCGCTGCGGTAAAGCTCTCATCGGCCACCGCCGACCCCGCCAAAGCGATGGCCACCAGGCCTATCGCATAAGAATTAATCTTCATGACCTTCTCCATTCAGATGGGTGATCACCGAGCCCGGTGATCACTGCATTGCATTTCAGGGGCGGTTTAGAACGCTGTGCTGACGGTCAGGGAGACCCAGTTACGATCGGTCAGGCCCACGTCACCGGAACCGCCGACGACGGTTTTGCCGACGCCGTTGACATCTGCGTAATGGCGTTCGCTGCCGTAGCCGATATAAGACAGAGTCACGTCCATGCGCTCGTCGTAGGTGCCCTTCACACCGGCCTTCCAGGTGTATTTGCCTTCGTTGCCTCCTCCTGTGGCGGCATTGCCGCTGACGCCGTAATCCACGCTCATGGGGGTGGAAATGTTCCAGCCGGGGAACACCCCTAGCCACTGCGGCGCAAAGCTGACGGCAAGGCCGACATAATTGTCGGTGGCACAGCCGAAGTGCTTGTCCTGCCCCGTCGGGCAGCCACCGTAGCCTTCGCCCTTGAACAGCTCTTCATGTTTGGTCACCCGCTCCACATGACTGAAAGCCATTTCGGTGATCAGGCTGCCGGTGTCGAAGTAATTGGTACGCGGCAGCAACCAAAGGCTGTTGACCACTAGGTGCCAGGTATCACCTCGGGCGCCCTCGTTGTCGAGGGTGCTGATGTTGCTGGAGATCAGGGAAGTGTTTTGGCGATACGACAGGTCTACCCCCACGGAGCCGCCACCCAGTACCGGTCCTGCGGAGTAACCCAGGCCATAAAGCTTGACGTTGTTGGCGTAAACGTAGCGGGCGAAAGTCGGCGCCACTTGCAGGCCCCACGGGTTGTAGTCATCGAACTCGCGGTAGTACAGGCTGACTTCCGAGTGCAGATAGTCGAAGCTGTAGGTACCCATCACGCCCCAGTTGCCCTCGTCCTTGGGCTTGAGCGGATCGATCAATGGCCGTGTGACACCGCTGAACAACGGCAAGCGGTCCGGCCCTTGCAGGGCAATGTCGGCGGAGGCCAGATACGTGCCGCCTTCAGGCGCGCGAGTGGTGTCCCATTCGAAGAAATATTGCGCCGCCAGCGACAACTTGTCGGTGACTTGCGCCTGGGTGGAAATCTGCGTCAACGGCAGGAAGATTTCGCGCGTCTCGGTGCCGGGGTTACTCACGGCCTTACGCCCGTCCAGCGGCGCTTGTGAGTAGGAAATGGCATGCCCGGCAATCAACAGGCCATTGCCCCAATACACCGTATGCCGACCGGCACGCACGCTAACCGGGATTTCCCCGAGATCAAAGCGGGTAAACGCAAAGGCGTCCAGCAACTCGCCGCTGGGTCCGCGGTGGTAGCGCTTGGTAAAGTTGGAGTAATGGCCGTTGGTATAGCTCGGCGTACTCTTACCCGGAAATGCGCCGGGGTAGAAGACATTGCCATCGCTGGTTTCGACATCGGTGTCTTCGTACGCCTGGTCGTACCAGGCAGCGCCACTGATGCGAAAGCCGTTGTACTTCTTATAGGCCACCTCCATTTCGCTCATCAGGTCGACGCGATTGGTCACCACATCGCCTTTATCAAACTTGGAATCAGATTCGTCGTAGGTGGCGTTGTTGGCCAAGGCATTGTCACGCCCCTCAGCTCGCACGCCGAGGTTGTAGCGAACGGTGTTGTCCCAGCGCGCGGTCAGGTCCGGATTGCCAGTATCAAACTCGGCAGCCTGACTGTTGCCAACAGACAAAGCACATCCAGTCACGCTGAGCCAGACAGCCAGGCTTAACGGCTTTAGTTTTGCGTCGATCATCAACACTCCCATTCCTTTCTTGTTGTTATTGGCTGCCGAAGCGCCGGGCCGTGTTAACTGCGTCTATGAGCACTGGCTGGAGGGCTTTCGGTATGGACTGAAGTAGACGGGACGGGGTGGTTTGGACACAACGCCTGAGAACATTGCTGAAATGCATTTCGCTATTGGCGAAATGCTCGGAAGCCGTGAGGAACAGAAAATGCTAAGCAAAAAAACGGGGCACCATCAGGGGCTGATCGGCGATTGAAACGCTATTTGAATAACCAATACCGAAACGCAGTTTTTGTGATTTTACGATGACAAAACCGCTCCCTAGACTCGGCTCAATAACTAGGCAACGCCACTCTCCCGGCGCCGCCACGACAATAAAGCCTGGAGGATGAGCATGAGTGCGTCCCCGTCCCTGGATGACAAATACATCCAGCACAGCGGAAAAGTTTTACTCACCGGGATTCAGGCGCTGGTGCGTCTGCCCCTGATGCAGCGCCAACGCGATTTGGCCAATGGCTTGAACACCGCCGGGTTCATTTCCGGCTACCGCGGCTCGCCGTTGGGTGGTTTCGACCAGGCATTGTGGAAGGCCCGGGACTATCTCAAGGAGCACCACACGGTGTTCCATCCAGGCATGAACGAAGACCTTGCCGCCACGTCGATCTGGGGCACACAGCAGGTCAACATCTTTGAAGGCGCCACCTATGACGGCGTGTTCGGCATGTGGTACGGCAAAGGTCCTGGCGTCGACCGTTGCGGCGATGTGTTCCGTCACGCCAACGCTGCCGGTACGTCGCAATTCGGCGGTGTATTGGCGATTGCCGGTGATGACCACGGCGCTCGTTCCTCCTCGCTGCCGCACCAGACCGAGCATATTTTCAAAGCGGTGAT
Organism: Pseudomonas sp. ACN5; assembly: GCF_002303975.1. Classification (NCBI taxonomy): domain Bacteria; kingdom Pseudomonadati; phylum Pseudomonadota; class Gammaproteobacteria; order Pseudomonadales; family Pseudomonadaceae; genus Pseudomonas; species Pseudomonas sp. ACN5. The sequence goes on from NZ_MRCP01000016.1 coordinate 125,712, forward strand.
GATGCCGGTACTGGCACCGTCCGGCGTTCAGGAATACCTCGACTACGGCATGCACGGCTGGGCCATGTCGCGTTACTCAGGCTGCTGGGTCGCACTCAAGGCCGTGGCGGATACTGTGGAAAGCGCGGCCGTTGTCGATATCGACATCCATCGCGTTCAGCCCATTATCCCGGACATCCCATTGCCGGAAGGCGGCCTGAATATTCGTTGGCCGGATCCGCCCCTCGCGCAGGAACAGAGGCTGCTGGAGCACAAGCTGTACGCCGCCCTCGCCTACGCCCGAGCCAACCGCATCGACCGCATCGTGATGGATTCACCGAAAGCGCGAATCGGCATTATCACATCCGGAAAATCCTACCTCGACGTGTGTCAGGCGCTGAAAATCTTGGGCATCGACGAAGCCCTGGCACAGCAAATCGGCCTGCGCGTGTACAAGGTCGGTATGGTCTGGCCGCTGGAGGCTGAAGGCGTTCGGCAGTTCGCCGAAGGCCTGGAAGAGATTGTGGTGGTGGAAGAAAAACGCCACATGATCGAGTACCAGCTGAAGGAAGAACTCTACAACTGGCGTGAAGACGTGCGTCCGCGCATCGTCGGCAAGTTTGACGACAAGGGCGAGTGGAGCCTGCCGCACACCGGTTGGCTGCTGCCAGCGGTAAACGACCTGACGCCGGCAATGATCGCCCGTGCTTTGGCCAAGCGTATTTTGCGCCTGCATCAGAACGGTCCGCTGCAAGTGAGCCTGGCGGTGCTGGACGCACAACTGGCCAGTAAAGGCCAGTTCAGTAACCTGATGGAGCGCGTGCCCCACTACTGCTCCGGTTGCCCACACAACACCTCGACCAAAGTCCCGGCGGGCAGCCGTGCGTTGGCCGGTATTGGCTGCCACTACATGGCGGCATGGATCTATCCAGAGACCCAGACGTTCAGCCAAATGGGCGGCGAAGGCGTGGCGTGGATCGGACAGGCGCCGTTTACCAAGACCGAGCATGTTTTTGCCAACCTCGGCGATGGCACCTATTTCCATTCCGGCATTCTCGCGATCCGGGCCGCCATCGCGGCCAAGGTGCAAATCACCTACAAGATTCTCTACAACGATGCCGTGGCCATGACCGGTGGACAACCGGTGGACGGCAGCCTCAGCGTGGCGCAAATCAGTCGACAGCTTGCGGCCGAAGGCGTGCAGCGTCTGGTGGTGGTCAGTGACGATGTCGAGAAATACCAGCACATCCGTGATCTGGCAGACGGCGTGCCGGTGCTGCGTCGCGACAAGATGGACGAAGTGCAGGAACAGTTGCGCCAGTTCAAGGGCGTGTCGGCAATCATCTATGACCAGACCTGTGCTGCGGAAAAACGTCGGCGTCGTAAACGCGGCAAATTCCCGGACCCGGCACGCCGGGTGGTGATCAACGAGGCAGTGTGTGAAGGCTGTGGCGATTGCAGCAGCAAGTCCAACTGCATGTCGGTCGTGGCGGTGGAAACCGAGTACGGCCGCAAGCGTGAAATTGACCAGTCCTCTTGCAACAAAGACTTCACCTGCCTCAACGGTTTTTGCCCGAGTTTTGTCACGGTCGAAGGTGGCTCCTTGCGCAAACCCAAAGCCCTGGCGGCCGCGAAGGATGACGCGTGGGATTTGCCGACGCCCGCGACCGTAGCGCTGGATGAGCCTTACAGCATCTTGGTCACTGGCGTGGGTGGTACGGGCGTGGTGACCATCGGCGCACTGCTGGGGATGGCGGCGTTCATCGAAGGCAAAGGCACGCTCAATCTGGACATGGCCGGCATGGCACAAAAAGGCGGTGCGGTGTGGTCGCACATTCGCATTGCCGCGCACCAGGAACAGTTGTTTGCACCCCGGATTGCCGAAGGTGAAGCGGCCTTGCTACTGGGCTGCGACCTGGTGGTCAGCGCCAACACCGAAACCCTGTCCAAGCTGCGTCACGGTGTTACCCATGCATTGATCAACAGCGAGGAAAGCATCACCAGCGCCTTTGTGCGCACCTTCGCTCAGCAAGCGGAAAGCGGTGATTTGCTGAAGCACCCAGATCCGAAATTCCAGACCCAAAGCATGTCGGCACAAATTGCCGAAGCGGTGGGCTCGGACCAGGCGAACTTTATCGACGCAAGCAAAATTGCCACTGCGTTGATGGGCGACTCGATTGCCACCAACACCTTCATGCTTGGCTATGCCTACCAGAAAGGTTGGTTACCGGTGGGTAAAGCAGCGCTGCTACAGGCCATAGAACTGAACGGCACGGCAGTGCCCTTCAACCTCTCTGCCTTTGACTGGGGCCGGTGCAGCGCCCATGACCTGCCGCGGGTATTACGCAATCTGGAAGCCGGCAAGGTGCAAAGCCCGGACCGCTTACTGTCACAAAGCCTGGAAGAAACGCTGGAACGGCGCATGGAGTTTCTCACTGCGTACCAGAACTACGCCTATGCCCAACGCTACCGGTATCGTGTCGAGCAATTCATCAAGGCGGAAACCGCACTGTTCGGACAACCCGGCAAGCTGTCGGCGAGTGTTGCCCGTTACTACTTCAAAGTGCTGGCCATCAAGGATGAATATGAAGTAGCCCGTCTGTTTACCGACGGACAGTTTCTGGAAAAAATCCAGGCCAGCTTCGAGGGCGATTACCGCCTGCGCTTCCATCTGGCGCCACCGCTGCTGAACGATAACGGCTCCGGCCGCGAACCGAAAAAACGCAGTTTCGGTCCGTGGATGCTGCAAGGCTTCAAGCTGCTGGCCAAGCTCAAGTTCCTGCGCAACACCTGGCTCGATCCGTTCGGCCATACCCATGAGCGCAAGGTGGAACGCAACTGGTTGGCGAACTACGAATGCATCCTCGACTTAGTGCTGACGGGTTTGAGTGTCGAAAAGCAGGCCCTGGCTCAAGAATTGGTAGAGCTGCCTGAAAGCGTTCGCGGGTATGGTCCGGTGAAAGAGCGGTTCCTCGACCACGCGCAACAGCGTCAGGCGCAGTTGCTGGTGCAGTGGCGTAATGGCAACACCGCTCAGTTCCATGATGCCAGCCAGAGCAACAGCAAAATCGCCGTCACTCAACTGTAAGCCTTGCCCGGGCTGCACATTGTGCAGCCCGGGATGTTGGTTAATTCAACAAGGTCAAACCATGAACGAAGAACTGGCCAGAAATTACCGTGAGATTCTCCACGGCGTAGGTGAAAATCCAGAACGTGAAGGTTTGCTGGACACACCAAAGCGTGCGGCAAAAGCCATGCAGTACCTGTGTCATGGCTACCAGCAAAGCCTCGAACAGATCGTCAATGGCGCACTGTTTGAATCGGACAACGATGAGATGGTCATCGTCCGGGACATCGAACTTTACTCCCTGTGCGAACACCATTTGCTGCCGTTTATTGGCAAGGCCCATGTCGCCTATATACCGACGGGCAAAGTCCTGGGGCTATCGAAAATCGCGCGGATTGTCGATATGTTCGCCCGCCGTTTGCAGATTCAGGAAAACCTGACACGCCAGATTGCCGACGCCATTGCCCAGGTGACCGATGCCGCCGGGGTGGCGGTGGTGATCGAGGCAAAACACATGTGCATGATGATGCGCGGTGTGGAAAAGCAGAATTCGGTGATGAGCACCTCGGTGATGCTCGGGGCGTTCCGCGAATCGTACAACACCCGCCAGGAGTTTTTGCAGCTGATCCGCGGTCGCTAGGCAAGTGTGCCGGGTTCACCCAGGCACACCGCTTGTCATTCAACTGAGCATCATCATCCCGCCGTCAATCACCAACGTCTGACCGGTGACAAACCGCGAACCATCGCCGGCAAGAAACACCAGCACGGGCGCCAGGTCCCGGGCCGGTTCACCCAGCTTTCCGCCGATTGGCACTTGGCCGGCCATGTACGCATCGTGTTGCTGCAATTGCTCGGCGCTCATACTCGCGCGGGTGGCGTCGTACATTGGCGTCCACATCGCCGGAGCGATCGCGTTGACGGTAATGCCCAATGGGCCCCATTCCCGCGCCACCGTACGCGTCCAGGCCAGCACCGCGCCCTTGCTGGCGGCGTAATGGGCTTTGCCCGGCTGTCCAAGTACGCCTGCGGCAGAGGCGAAATTGATGATCCGTCCGCCGCTGCCCTTGAGCAGTTCATAGGCCGCTCGGTTGGTCAGGAAGGTGCCACGGGTATTGACCGCAAAGACCTTTTCCCACTCGTCCAGCGTGATGCTGTCGGCGCTGGCATTGGGTGCGATGCCCGCGGCATGCACCAGCACATCCAGTCCGTTGAGCTGTTCGTTGGCCCAGGCAAAGGCAGCGTCCACCGATTGGCTGTCAGCGATGTCGCAGACTCGCGTGTGCGCCCAGCCACCACCGTCACCCGTTATCGAGGCTGTCTCGCCCAAGTCGAGACTGACAACATAGGCACCCTCCTCCACAAAGGCCTTGACCACTGCCGCGCCAATACCGCGGGCGCCCCCCGTGACGATGATCCGCTTACCGGTCAGTTGCATGTGCTGTTCCTTTTGTTTGGGTTTTGTCAGGCTGTTTGATCAATGCGCTGCAACGCTGCCTCGAAAAGGAGTAGCGCCGAGGCATGATGCTTTTCACCGGTGATCTTCGGGGCTTTGCCCGCACAGGCACGGGCATAGCTGACTTCAAGGAAGATGCCGAGCTTGAAGCCGGCCAATACCAGGTACCAGTTGAAGTCAGCCAACGAACGCGAACTACCGGCGCGATAGTGGGCGATCAGTTCTTCGCTGCTGCAAAAGCCGTCCCACGGGTGCACTTCGATTGTGCCGGCGCCTCGACCATCGGCACCGGGCCAGGTGACCACCAGCCAGGCCAGGTCGAGCAAAGGGTCGCCGATGGTCGCCAGTTCCCAATCGACGATTGCCGCCAGCTCCCCACTGCCGGATTGGAACATCACGTTCGAGAGGTGAAAGTCACCGTGCTGGATGCCGGCCTGAAACTGTTGCGGGCAATGCTCGTTCAACCAGTTGGCCAAGCGTTCGAGGCCCGGCAGACCACCCGCACCAGGCCAACCCGGGTAGTCTTTGACGCTGTCCAGCTGAGCCAGCCAACGTGAAACCTGGCGCTGATGAAAACCCTCCGGTCGCCCGAAGTCCGCCAGCCCCACCGCCTCGTAATCAATCTCACCCAGTCGTAACAGCGCATCCACCATGGCCAGGCCCATACGCCGGCGCAGTGCGGGTTGTTCGGCATGGGGCGCTGGCAAACCAGCGGCATCATTGGGATTGAAGCCCTGCACCGGCTCCATCAGGTAGAAACTTGCCCCCAAAACGCTCTGGTCGGAACAATCGCCAATCAGTCCGGCATGGGGCACTCGGGAACCGGCCAACGCCTTGAGCAAACGTGCTTCGCGGGCAATGGTTTTGCTGCCGACTTCGCGCAGTTCCGCAGAAGGCCGACGCAGCACAAAGTCACGCTCCCCCCGGCGAAAGCGCAGCAGCAAATTTTGCGTGCCTCCTGTCAAGCGCCGGGGCGCCTCGATGGGTCCGCTTTCCAGGCCCATCGTGTCCATCCACTGCGCCAGACGCTCAAGGTCTACCAGTGGCTGCCAGTCGCTCATGGCTCCAGATCACTCAGGCTGGCCAACACCTCGGCGTACTTTTCCCGGGCACGGGCCGCAGCAGTGGGTCGGTGATAATCGGGGAAGAGTTCGTCGCAGGGCAGATAGTCGCGAAGCAGCTGCTTCGCCACCGTGACTTTGTGCACCTCGGTCGGTCCGTCGGCCAGGCCCATCTGGAAGGAGCGGACGATGTACCCGGTAAACGGCATTTCTTCACTGACCCCCAACGAGCCGTGCACGTGCAGGGCGCGGGCGGCGATGTCATGCAGCACCTTGGGCATGATGGACTTCACCGCAGCGATGTCTTTGCGCACCCGCTTGTAATCCTGATAGTGGTCGATACGCCAGGCTGTACGCATCACCAACAAGCGAAACTGCTCCAGCTCGATCCATGAGTCGGCAATTTTTTCCTGGACCATTTGCTTGTCCGCCAAGCGGCTGCCCTGGGTACTGCGCGACAGGGACCGCTCGCACAGCGCATCCAGGGCTTTCTGTGCCTGCCCGATCACCCGCATGGCATGGTGCACGCGACCGCCGCCCAGACGTACCTGGGCCACAACAAACGCCTGTCCCGGCGCACCGAGCATGTCGGTTGCAGGTACTCGCACGTTATCGAATGACAGGTAGGCGTGGGTTGCCGCCGGATCATCGGCGATACCCACGTTGCGGATAATGTGAACCCCGGGGGCGTCGGCGGGAACGATAAACATCGACATGCCTTCGTAGACCGAGACCGACTTATCCGTGACCGCCATCACGATGAAAAACGCGGCATAGCGGGCATTGGAGGCAAACCATTTTTCGCCGCTGAGCACCCAGTCATCCCCATCGCGCACCGCTTGAGTGGTAAAAACGGCCGGGTCCGCACCTCCCTGGGGTTCGGTCATGGCGAAGCAGGACACGATGTCACCGTCGAGCAAGGGTTGCAGGTAACGCTGCTTCTGCGCCGGGGTGCCGTAGTGCGCAAGGATTTCGCCGTTACCCGAGTCCGGCGCCTGGCAGCCAAATACAATCGGACCGAACAGCGAGCGCCCGAGAATCTCATTGATCAAGGCCAGGCGCACCTGGCCATAACCGGCGCCCCCAAGTTCCGGCCCCAAATGACACGCCCACAATTTGCGCGCCTTGACCTGCGCCTGCAGCGGTTTGACCAACTGCTTGAACAGCGGATCATGGATGTTCCACGGGCTGCCCAGCACATGATCGAGGGGTTCGACTTCGGTGCGGACGAACCGATCGATCCAGTCCAGCTCCACTTGAAATTCAGGGTCGGTCTGAAAGTCCCAGGCCATGGTGGTACTCCTAACAAATAGCGATCAGGCCAGCAGCATGCCGCCGTCGACCAACAGGGTTTGGCCGAGCACATAGCTGGCCAGCGGCGAGGCGAGAAACAAGGCAACGTTTGCCATGTCCCGGGGCGTTCCCAGACGCCCTTGCGGGATGGCGCGCAGCGCCCCCTCCAGGCGCTTGGGGTTGCTGGTGGTCACCCGTGTGAGCTTGGTTTCCACCAGTCCCGGGGCAATGCCGTTCACCCGGATACCGTCCCGGGCCCAGGCTTCGGCCAGGGTGCGAGTCAGCCCGAACGCACCGGTTTTTGAAGCGTTATAGGCGGGGTTGCCACGCGTCGAGTGGAACGCGGCTGCCGAGCTGACCGTGATCATCGAACCCTTCGCCTGCATCAGCAGCGGATGAAACTTCTGCGCACACACCATCAGGCTGGTGAGGTTAACGTCGAGCACGCGCTTGAAGCCTTCGGTGAGAAATTCCTGCCGGTCGTAGAGCACCGTGCCCTGCGCCTGCACCAACACATCCAGTCGCGTGAAAGGCACGCTGACAGCCTCGATCTGCGCCGCGTCTGCGACATCGACCTGAGCGTAATGTAACCCCTCAAGGTCAGAGTCGGCCGAGTCCTCGTACGCCGCTGCAGTGGCACGCGTGCCCCACACGTAAACCTCGGCGCCGCGTTGGCGGAAGCTCTGTGCGATGCCGTTGCCGATACCGCTGGAACCGCCGATGACCAGTACGGTCTTGCCGCTGAAATCCAACTCGTTCATAGGTGTTCCTTGTGCGTATCAATGAAGGCTGCCCATCAAAAAAATCGGCGGCTACAGCGCCACCAATCCTGCCGCGGCCAGGCGCTCAAGCTCGCTGCCGGCAAAGCCGAGGCTTTCCAACACTTGCCTTGTATGTTGGCCGAGGGCGGGCGGTGGACGACGCAGCGACAACGGCAAATTGCCGAAATCCCAGAACACGCCGATCTGCTGCAAGTCGCCGTAGACGGCGTGGTTGTAATGGGCATGCAGGCCGGCGGCGGCATTTTCCGGGCTGTCGAGAAAGGCATCCATTTGCGCTTCAAGCACCGGCTGCGCCAGGACCCTCTCGGTGGCTAACGCTGCGAGCGCCGCCTCCCGGGTGAGGCCTGCAAAGTAGGCTTGAGGCTGGCCACTCGTCAGCGCCCGGAAACGCTGCACTTCGTCCAGTTGCAGCGCGACCACCACCAGCCAGGCATCGCTGCATCGGTACAGGCGGTGGGTGTCACTCAACCCGGTCTGACGGGCATCCATGTGGGCGACCGGCGTGAGGCTGCCGTCCTCCAGCACCACGGCCTCGCTCATCGACAGCAGCGTGGCGCCCAATAATGACGAGCTGACCATTTGCCCGACGCCACTGTGGTTGCGCTCGTACAAGCCCAGCAGCAAGGCATAGAGCGAGGATAGGCCGGCAAAAAAATCACCCACACCAAAGCGCAGCCACATCGGCGCCTGGCCCTCACCACCCTGCTCCACTTCCCACCCGCAGGCGGCTTGCATCAGTTGGTCAAAGCCGGGCCAATCGGCACGCGGGCCGGTCGGCCCATAAGCACTGACATGGCAATAAAGCAGTTGCGGGTTAAGCGCTTTGAGGCTGTCGTAATCGACCTTGAGTTTTCGCGCAGCCGGCAGACGCATGTTGTGGTGCACTACATCGGCCCAACGCACCAACGCTTCCACAGCGGGCTCGGTTTGCCGATCACCCAACTGCAACGCCACGCCCAGCTTGCCGCGCTGGGTGCCGCTGAAAATCCGTTCCAGGCGTCGCATCGCATCACCTTTGGGCGCCTCGACCTTGATCACTTCAGCCCCCAGGTCTGCCAGCAACATGCAAGCAAACGGGCCGGCCAGGTACGCGCCGAGGTCCAGCACCTTGAGGCCATGCAAGGGTGGCAAGGGGGCGGGACTCGCCCCCGACTGCGGCGCCTGATGCTCAACAACTGCATCGAACAGTTCGGCGTTCCCTTCTCCCATCAGCGGCGCACTGGCGCCGGTTCGCGCAGGTGGCTGGACCTTCCAGGCCGCCCCTGGCTGAAGGGTCTTGCCCATCTGCACGTCGTCGACTTCGACCACATAGCTATTCACGCGGGCTTGTTCGTCAAAGTAGATCTCGCCAAACGGCGCCGCTATCTGTGCGGCAACATCGTGCTGCCAGAAATGCTCGACCCACTCCTGCGCAGGCCGAGTGGCAATGATTGCCTTATTGGCGCCGAAGTTGGGCGCCACATGGCTGGGGGGCCATAACGCGTTCAGGCGGGCGACTTCGGTTTCTCCGAGTTCACTCAGCGCTGCGGCCATCCAGGGTGATTTGTCCGGCGAGTAGTGCACATGCAACCAGCGCCCATCGGCGCATTGGTGCAACGGAATCGGAATGTGTTTATCCAGGCCCTTGGCGAAGGCTGGTGTCGGCGTTTGGGCGCGGTTCCAATGCATGGTCATGGGCACCAGAGCGGCCTGGGCCAGGCTCGTATGGGCAATGCCACCCCGGCCATCACGCTGACGCGCCAGCAATCGCGCCATCACCCCGATCACACACAGCCAGCAGGCCAGCCAATTGGCAAACGGCATGCGTACGAAGGCCGGACCGGAACGATGCGCCGGTTGCTCGTCCAGCAGACCCAGGCGCGCCAGGATCAATGTCTCGTGGGGAATCGAATTGGCCAGCGCATGACGTTGCGGCCAGCCACCGATGGCGGAAATGACCAGGCGAGGAAAGTCCGCCGCGAGCTGCTCGTCCGCCAATCCATGGACTTGCGCCTGCGCAGGCGTGAAGTCGTGCAGCAGCACATCGGCGCTGGCCAGCAGATTCTGCAACCGTTGGCGGTCAGCAACGTTTTCCAGATTGAGCGTAACGCTGCGCTTGCCGCGGTTGAGCACCGCAAACAATGCCTGGTGATCCCTGGCAGGGTTGTTCAGTGGCTCGACCATCACCACTTCAGCGCCAGCTTCACTCAGCTGTAGCCCGGCAGCAGAACCGGCAATGCCGGAACACAGGCTGATGACGCGGATACCTTCAAGGATTGCCTGGCTCATGCAGCACCTTCGAGTGTCTGTTCTGCCCATCGCGTTCTGCAGCAGAGCTGCAGAACGCATCCATGGGTTCACCCTAAGCCATGACGGATAAATTCCATAGTTAGATTAGTATTCCGAATATAGAACCATAAGTTAAATTAAACACTTACTAATAATATGTTCATATATGCGCATCACCACCCACCGAGGACCTCGAGATGATCCTGCGCATGGACCACTTCACCATCGTCACCGACCGACTGGACGCCACACGTGATTTCTATGTTCACATGCTGGGCTTGGTCGAGGGGCCACGGCCGCCGTTTCCTGTCCCCGGTTTCTGGCTATACGCGGGCAATCAACCTGTACTGCACGTGGTGGGCGTCACACAGATGCCAGAGCCGCGACGGGGTGTGCTCGACCACATGGCGTTCCATACAGAAGGCTTGCTGACGATGTGGGAACACCTCGAACAACATGGCGTGCACTTCAAGGTGATTCGGGCACCCGGCGACCAGCGCACTTGGCAGTTGTTCATGCAGGACCCCAACGGGGTTGAAGTCGAGCTGGATTTCGACGCCAGCGAAGTGCCGCCCGCCGATTGGAAGGCCCGTGCAGGCGGTTACATCAAACCGGCGTAACTGCCGCCGTCGACCTGCAAATTTTGCCCGGTGATATAGCCGGCCTGCGCCGAACAGAGAAAAGCGCAAGCGGCGGCCAACTCGCTCGGTTGCCCGAATCGTCGGGCCGCTATAGGCCTCAACATTTCTGCCTTCGCCTGCTCCATGCTGAGTTGGCGGTGCTTGGCCACCTGCTCGGTCATGTAGCGCAGGCGGTCGGTTTCGATGCGCTCGGGTAGCAGGTTGTTGAGGGTCACGTTGTCGCGCACCACCTCCACCGACAGGGCTTTGCTAAAGGCCGTCAACCCGGCTCGCGCTGCAGTGGACAACCCCAAGGGCAAACGTGGCGACTTGACCATGGCCGAGGTGATGTTGACGATGCGGCCAAAACCTCGCGCACGCATACCGCCCACCACCGCCTGGATCAGCAAAATGCCCGAGAGCATGTTGGCCTCGATGGCGGCCTGCCAGGCTGCATGATCCCAGTCTTCAAAACGCCCAGGCTCGGGCCCGCCGTTGTTGGTCACCAGAATATCGACTTGCGGGCACGCAGCCAGCAGCGCCGCCCGCCCCTCAGCCGTCGACAGATCGGCCACCACCGTGCGCGGCAGGCGACCGGTGCTGCGCAGGATGTCCTGGGCGGCTTGCGCCAGGGTCGCTGCATCGCGACCATTGATCAGCACGTCACAACCCTCCTGCGCCAAGGCCAGCGCACACGCTTTGCCCAGCCCTCGGGAAGATGCACACACCACTGCCGTGCGCCCGGTTATACCCAGATCCATTCGTTATTCCTCGTGTTTGTGCGTCAGTCATCCATGCCCAGCAAGGCACTGATATTGCGACCCGGTTCGGCATCGCTGCCGTAGGCGAACTGACCCGCGCGTTGGCGCTCGGCCAGTTGCTCCATCTGGAAGCGATAACGCGTACCTGGCGTATCGAAACGCGAATGCAGGTCACGACGCTCGCCGGCCTCGAAGTAACGCTGGTTCTGCGGACGCACCACCGAGTTGTCCTGGGGCTGGATGATGTAGTTGATGCGTGGCATCACATAGCGGAACGGTGCGGGTGCAGCGGTGGTATTGAAGGTGACGTCACAGCGCGAACGATGCTTGCCCACCGGCAGGAATGGTTGCAAGTTGGGCACGTCATAGCCAGGTCGAAAGCGCGGATAGGAGATGCACACGTTGCTGCGCAAATGAATGTGCAGCACGGCGCGAAAGTCCTGGTATTTGGCGCGCACACCGCCCACCCAGCGCATGATCGGCGCGACTGATTTTTGCGCGACGATACGCGTACGGGTCACCGTTTCGGAGGTCCATTGCACCTCCACCACATCCGACTCACTGATGCCGTCGCCAATGGTATTGGCGTGCAGGAAATCGGCATGGGTCAGGTCAATCAGGTTTTCCACGGACAGCGCCGACGTCGCGTCAAAGCGCACGGTACGCTGCGTATAGCCGGGAAGACTGCCATCGAGCGGCAGAAACGGAATGTGCGGCAGCAACAACACATCGGCCGCGTCCGGGTTGCCGTACCAGACCCAGATGTAGCCATAACGCTCGACCAATGGGTAAAACCCCCGCCCTCCGGTAAACGCCGTCAATTGCGGCGCCTTCTCAGGCCGATGGGGGTGGAATTCAGCCGCCACCGGCTGCCCGTTGTCCCGCCACAGGTAGTAGGGCTGTGCGTGGATAATCCGCCGGATCGGCCGCGCGCTCAGGTCACGGCTATGGGCCACCGGGAACCAGGTGTCACGCAGGTCGTAGTTGATCGGCGTCCAGTCGCCCCGCACTTTGGCTGGCTGGGTGTCATTGGAAGAAGGCACGGCATGCATGGTCGGTTCTCCTGGACTCAGACGACAGCGCTGACGGGAATTAGGCGCGGCTGGCGCAGGGTGCGTAGTTCGCGGGACGGCGCTTCAAGCAAGGCTGCGATGGCCGCACCGTCAATCAGGCTGTTGAGGCTCAACGGTGGCTTTTTGCGCAGGCGTGCCAGCCGCCAGCGCAAGGGTGCTTTGGCCGGTACCTGTTGATGCATGTACCCACGCCAACACAGGCTGGTGGTGCCGCGCCGATTGGCGCCCGTCGAGATCATCAACGTAATCAGTGGCAACTCATCTTCACTGAGCAGATCCACCCGAATCATGCCGCCCTGCAATGCCACACCAGTGCGCACAATCAAGGGGTAATCCACCACAAATTGCGACGGCAGAAATTGCGTGCTCCATACCGCGCCTCGCTCCAACACCATGCGCCCCTGCTCACTGCGCAGATCGCCAAGGAAGAAGTCAGTCATGCGCACATGGGAAAAACCCAGCAAGCACTGCGGACCGTCGAGCATCGCCGCCAGGTATTGGTCATGGTTCATGTTGACGATCGTGGCGCCAGTGAATTCGCGCCCGCTTGGCTTGTAGTCGCTGCTGGGCAATTCACCGTGCGGCGTGCCCTCGCCCAACCACACATGGACAAAACCATTCGCCTCGCTGACTGCAAAGGCTCGCGCCCCATAACGAGCCGGGACGCGCTCACCGGCGTGCAGGTTAGGAATCTGCGTACAGCTGCCCGTGGCGCCGTCGAAGGTCCAGCCGTGGTAGCCGCATTGCAAGCCGGACGCCACCACCCGCCCCAGGGCCAGCGGTACGCGCCTGTGCGGGCAACGGTCTTCCAAAGCAAAGGCCTGGCCCGCGGCATTCCGGAACAGGACCAGTTCTTCGCCAGCGAAGGCCACGGCCAGGGGCGCTTGATCGTTCACAGCTTCGGAAAGCGCCATGGCCCACCAGCCTGGAGTCATCATCGAACTGCCTCATTGTTGTTGTTGTGTTTTTGGGCAAATGCGTTGAACGCAGTCAGCGCTAACGGTAGCGCCCCGAGGGTGATAGATCAAACAAAAATAGACATTTATCTACTTTTTGTTCACTTGTATTCAGCCCAATAAAAAGCATGCACCAACTCATAAACCCGAAGTAAAAGCCCTAAATATTGGAAAAAAAGACCATTTAATAGGATTTATATGAACTGTTTTTTTATTACTGATCATATTTTTATGAAAAACCGCTAGCGGACAATCCATAAGCCTGATTACCATGAGCTTGCTCATTGACTTCAAGGTGCGCTGAACAATGTCCCAATCCACCCTTGGCTTTGTCCTCCATGACGTCGCCCGCTTGATGCGCAAACGCTTTGAACAATGGGCACGCGCAGCCGACCTCACGCGTTCGCAATGGCAAGTCCTGGCGAAGCTTTCCATCCATGAAGGCATTCATCAGAAAGGCCTGGCCGACCTGCTGGAAATCGAGTCGGTCACCTTGGTGCGCTTGCTGGACAAAATGCAAGAGCGCGGCCTGGTCGAGCGCCGCAACCACCCCACCGATCGTCGTTGTTCCCTGTTGTTTCTCACCCCCGCGGCGCATCCGCTGTTGCAATTCATGCGCATCATCGGCGAGCAGACCCGACGGGAAACCATGGCGGATTTCTCCCCTCAGGAGCACGACCAATTGCTGCACTACCTCGAACGCATGCGTGAACACCTGCTGATGGCCTGTGGCCAGCCGGTGGACGAAACTCCACGTTGTGCAGGCGAGGTGAAACATGGCTGAGCCCACACTCCAGCTCCCAACCGTTCACGCCGAGGCCCGCCCGCTCGCCCCCTTGGAAAAGCCGCCGCAGACACCCGAATCCCCAGCTCCTGATGGACATGCACAAGAACCAATCGAGCCGACACGGCAACGCTGGCGTATCGGCCTGTTTGCGTTGGGCCCGATTGCCGTTGTGGCGTGTGCCGCCTGGTATGTGTTTGGCGGTCAGACGGTGAGCACAGACAATGCTTATATCCAGGCTGACCGGGTGGGGGTTTCCACCGATGTGTCCGGGATCATCGCGGCGATTGAAGTGACTGATAACCAAACCGTGAGCAAGGGCCAGGTTTTATTCCGCCTGAAGCCCGAACCCTTTGAAATCGCCGTGGCCAGCGCCCAGGCGCAACTGGAAAACGCGCGCAACCAGATCCTTTATCTCAAGGCCAGCTACAACCAATCGTTGGCCGAGATCACCCAGGCGGAAGCCCGGCTACCGTACTTCCAGACTAATTTCCAACGGCTGGAAAAACTGGTCAGCGTTGCCGCGGTGTCAAAGACCCTCTACGACGACGCTCATCGTGACCTCGACAATATCCGCCAGCAGATTGCCGTCGCCAAAGCCCAGGCCGCCGCAGCGTTGGCCCAATTGGGCGGCCGGCTGGACCGCCCTCTCGAACAACACCCGTCGTACCTGCAAGCGCTGGCGGCGCTGAATGAGGCCAAGCGCAATCTGCGCAACTCAGTAGTGACTGCGCCCTTCGACGGCATCGTGACCAACGTTGACGCATTGCAAGTGGGCGCCTTCCTGCAACCACCTCAATCAGCTTTCAGCCTGATCTCCAGCGAACACTTGTGGGTGGCCGCCTCGCCAAAAGAGACAGAACTGACCAACGCCCGGGTCGGCCAAGGGGTCACCATCGAGGTGGACACTTACCCCGGTGTGACCTGGCATGGCACCGTCGACAGTATCAGCCCGGCTTCCAGCGCCAGTTTCTCGTTGCTGCCGGCGCAGAACACGACGGGCAATTGGGTGAAGGTCGTGCAGCGCATTCCTGTACACATCCGGATCGACGACACCGCCGGCAAACCAGCATTGCGCCATGGCATGAGCGCCGTGGTCGACATCGATACCGGCAAAGCCCGTGGCCTGCCGAAACCGCTGGCCGCCCTGTTCGCCCTCCATCATGAATGAAGTGACCGGACCACTGCCGCCTTCGCCACTGCGGGTATTGATTACGTTCTGCGTGGTGCTGGCCGTGGTCATGCAAGCGCTGGACACCACCATTGCCAACGTCGCCCTGCCCTACATGCAAGGCAGCGTGTCGGCCAGTGCCGACCAGATCAACTGGGTCCTGACGTCCTACATCGTGGCAACAGCCATAATGACGCCGCCTTCGGCATTCCTTGCCCGACGCTTCGGTCGCAAGCGTGTCTTGCTGTGGTCGATCTTCGGTTTTGTGCTGGCATCCGTGCTCTGCGGCATCGCTCGCTCCCTGGAAGAAATCATCCTGTTCCGCCTGCTGCAGGGGCTGGCTGGGGCGGCATTGGTGCCGTTGTCGCAAGGCATCTTGCTGGATATCTACCCGCTGAAAGACAGGGGCTCGGCCGTGGCGCTGTTTGGGGTTTCGGTCATGGTCGGCCCTGTGCTGGGGCCGATGCTCGGCGGCTGGCTGACGGAACACCTCAGCTGGCGCTGGGTATTCTTTATCAATTTGCCCATCGGCCTGCTGGCCTTTATCGGCATGACGCGCTTCGTTCGGGAAACACCGGCCGACAGAACGGCACGCCTGGACTGGCTGGGGTTTGGCTCGCTCAGCGTGGCGATCATGGCAATTCAACTGTTTCTCGACCGCGGCGAACAACTGGGCTGGTTCGACTCCGGGGAAATCATCCTTGAAGCGCTGGTCGCGACCGTGGCCACCTACATTTTCCTTGTGCACACCTTCACCCACGACAAACCCTTTATCAGCCTGAAGCTGTTCAAGGACCGCAACTACTCGGTAGCCGTCGTGTTTATCTTCATCATCGGTATCACGTACCTGGCCTCGCTGGCGCTGATGACCCCCTACCTGCAAACCCTCATGGGCTATCCGGTGCTCACCGCCGGCATGGTCATGGGGCCGCGTGGCCTGGGTACGATGCTCAGCATGTTCGTTGCCGGGAAGATCATCGGCAAAGTCGATATCCGCTGGATACTGTTCTGCGGCTTGATGCTGTCGGCCTGGTCGATGTACATGATGACGGGCTGGACGCCGGCAGTTTCCATCGACACGATTGTCTACGTCGGCTTCGTCCAGGGCGCCAGCCTGGGCTTGCTGTTCGTGCCGTTGACCACCATAGCCTTCACCACGCTGCCTCCACATCTGCGTGGCGATGCGACTGGCCTGTACAACCTGTCGCGTAACGTCGGCTCCAGTGTCGGCATTTCGATCGTGACCGTGCTGTTGGCGCAAAACACTCAGATCAATCATGCCGAAATCGGCGCCTACGTGACGCCGTTCAACCGCCTGTTCGATGCCTGGCCTGTCAGCCACCAGCTCAATCCACTCACCGCCGCCGGGCGTGCAGCGCTGGACGGCATGATCACCGTGCAAGCCAGTTGGGTGGCCTATTTGAATGACTTCAAGCTGTTGATGTGGTTATCCATTGGCGTCGTGCCGTTGCTGCTGATCTTCAAGACAGCGAAAAAACAGACGGGCACAACGACCTGATCACCGACGATCAGGTCAAACCTCGAAGCGGAAACGTCCCACCGCCAGATTGAGTTCGTGGGACAGCTCGCGCAAAGACACCACGGCTCCGGACACCTGATGGGTAATCGCATCGCCTTCCCCGGCCATGCGCGCGATGCGCTCGACATTGGCGACGATGCCCCGCCCGCCTTCGCTCTGCACACTCACGGCATCGGCAATCCGATCCACCCCGCGCGTTGAGTCACCCACCAGTTCGCTCGCCTGTTGCAAAGTGTTTTCCAACTCGCTCAACAGCCGGCCACTGTCGTCCAGTGCCACTGTACCTGCGTTCAACGCGTCATCGACAGTTTCGGACTGGCTCTCCAGTTTCAAGGTCAATTGGTTGATCGAATTGGCTGCCGTCGCTGAGCGTTGCGCCAAATTACGCACCTCGTCAGCCACCACGCTGAAACCGCGCCCGCTCTCCCCGGCACGCGCCGCCTCAATCGCGGCATTGAGCGCCAGCATACTGGTCTGCGCGGAAAGGTCCTTGACCTGACCGATACTGGCCGTGATGGCGGTCGTGCTTTCGACGAAGTCGCCCACCGAACCGCGAATAGCAGTAAAGGCATGGCGCACGCTTTTGATTTTCTCGAGCAGTCGAGACAGCGCCAAATGTCCGTCCTCCGTACCGCGCAAACTGGCTTCGGCACAACTGCGAAGGGTTTGCGCATGGTTGGAAATCGCGGTCATCCCGTTGCTCATCTGCTCGATGGTCATTGAAACAGCGCCCACCGCGCCGGATTGTGCGGTGGAACTCTCGGCAACACGTGCCGAGGTCGCCACCAGTTCTTCGGCCGAGACACCGACCGAGGCCGCAACGCCGGCCACTTGGCGCATTGCCTGTTGGAAGCTATCAATCAGTTCGTTGAACGCTTGAGCGGTGCGGGCAACTTCATCTCGCCCCATCACCCGTACGCGCCGGGTCAGGTCACCGTCGCGCAACTCGATAGACGCCTGCTCGATTTCCCGGATCGGTCGGATGATCTGTGCGCGCAACAGCAGGCTGACCAACACCGCCAGTACCGTTGCGGTCAGCAGCACCACGACCAGCATCTTTGACACCTGTCGTTGTGTTGCGCCGGCTTCTGCAAAGGCGCCGGAGGTAAGCTCTGCCTGAAGCCCCAGCAGTCGATTGAATTGACCTTGCAAACCATTGTTATCGGCACGCACTCGCCCAAGCAACGAAGCAGCCTGGATCTGGTCGCTCAAGGCTGTGCGCTTGAACTCGGCCAGCCCCTCACCGACCACTACGGCCTGGTCTTGCACGGCACGGTAAAGCTCCTTCTCCTCCTCCCCCAAGCGCGTCTCGCGGGCCACTTTATCCAACCCGGCCCTCATGTCATCGACACTGGCTTGCATATCCTCCAGATAGGATTCCAGCTCCTCAGCGGTCGCCTGCCCATTAGATTCGAGAATGCGCGAGCCGATGGCATAGGCACCGACCATTGCGGCCTGCGAGGCCGCTGAGGTTTCGAGTACCTGGCGATACTGCTGGAACCGCAGCTGGTCAATCTCTTCGATCACCGCTTGCTGCTTGGCCAGCCCCTGATAGGCCAGGCCCGAGACCACGAGCAGAGAAAGCACAAATAAAGCAGGCAGCACGAGGAGCTTGGCTCCGATTGAGAAGCCTTTCAGGAATGACATGGCGGTTACCGATTTTGTTGTATTTATAGGGCGCGACTTAGCAGCCGATTCGCTTTAGGTATTCTTTATACAGCATGTGATTCTCTGTTGAGAATTACAACTATAAAAATTAGTCCACTACTTATTGAGGAGGTGCTCGATTAGCTTCCGAAAAACCTAATGTCGAGAGCAGCCACATTTAGGGTCTCGAAATTTGAACGGTGGAAGTCATGGACCTGCCAATTCGTGGCTTGCTGATGCGTGCCGCGCCCACTCCCTGCCACCTCCCAACGGCAAATCGCATTGGGGAGCTTGGAAGGGACAATTAATTTCGAGTCGAACGCAGTCCATTTCGAGAGAAAAAACAGGATCTGGTGTAAAGGTTCTCCGGGGGGGGGGGGG